>CP054179.1:1311494-1967241 GCA_015709615.1 Gammaproteobacteria bacterium
CTCAAAAACCTTACTAAGAAAATTGCAGCACTGGAAGCCGAGAAAGCAGCGCTTGAGACACAATCCGCGAATTATCAGGAACAGGCCGCTGCTGCACAGACGGCATTGGCCGACCGCGAGCGCGCCGCCAGACATGACTCGCATGAAGCCTTTTGCGACAAACTGGTCGACGACGGACGTCTATTGCCTGTTGCTAGGGCTGTGGCCGTGGCTGCGCTGGATCTGATCGCGGCGCAGGAAAAACCGCTCGAATTCAGCGAGGGGGGCAACACAGCGCAACTGACCGTCGACAAATTCAAGGCCGCTTTATCCAGTTTCCCGAAAATCGTCGATTTTGGCGAACGCTCGGCGGACGACGGCAAAACCGGCAAACAGCGCGCAATAGTCAATGTTCCGCAGGGGTTCGATGTCGACCCCAAAGCCGCCGCGTTGCATGACAAAGCACTTGCGTACATCGAGCAGCATCCCGGCACCGAGTACCTGACGGCCGTGGCGGCAGTCGAGCGTACCGCATAACCATCCGTATCGATCAATAAACTCAGGAGACAACCATGCAATTCACCCCACTTTTACCGCTCACCATGACCGCATCCGGCGCGGTAACGGCCGAGCGTTTCGTGACCCCGGCGGGCGCGCAAGTGTCATCCGCCGGGGCGGCCGCAATCGGCGTGTCGCGCATGACCGCCGCAAATGGTGCATCGATGACCGTCGACACTTACGGTACGGCCATCATCGAGGCGGGCGGCTCGATATCGAAAGGAACAAAGGTCAAATCCGGCGCGGATGGTCGCGCATTGACTTATGACACGGGCACGGCAACCGGTATCGCATTGCAGGAATCAACCGGTGCCGGACAGCGCATCGAAATATTGGTGCTCCCGGCAGCGTAACCACGTAGGGGCGCATGGCATGCGCCCGAATGGATTTTTAATTAATTAGGAGTACCAAAATGTCCCAGATGGCAGCCCCTTTAGTCGCCGATCCCGTTCTCACGCAGATCGCGCGCGGTTATAAAAACCCCGCATTCGTCGGCAATGCATTGTTCCCGGTTGTGCCTGTCGGTTTGCGCGGCGGCAACATCATCGAATTCGGCAAGGAATCTTTCCGGCTTTACAACACGGCGCGCGCGCCGGGATCGAAGGTTGCGGTTGCGCAATTCGGTTACACCGGCAAGCCGTATGCGCTGACCGATCATTCGATCAGCGGATTGGTGCCTGTCGAGCATCTGCAAGAAGCCGCCAATCAAGCGCCGAGCATCAATCTGGCAACCGGCGCGGTTAATTTCGCCCGCAACATTATCCTGCAGCGGCTTGAAATAGATCAGGCAACCATTGCGCGCACGGCCGGGACATACGCATCGAGCAATAAAATAACGCTATCTAGCACCGCCCAGTGGTCTGATTATTCCGGCACATCCGATCCGATCCGCGATGTCGACGACTACAAAGAGGCGGTACGGGCAAAAGTAGGTGTTGACCCGAACACGATACTGCTGCCGTCGAAAGTGTTCCGGAAAGTCAAAAACCATCCAAAAGTATTGGAGCGCATCAAATACACCGGGCGCGATTCGGCAACGCCGGAAATTCTGGCCGGATTGTTCGAAGTCGAAAATGTGGTTATCGGCAAAGGCGTTTATCAGGATGCCGACGGCAACATGCAAGATGTCTGGGGCAAGGATGTAATTCTTGCGTACACCAACACCGGTTCCGTGGCCGACATGGGCGCGCCGAGCTATGGCTACACCTATCAACTGTCCGGCTATCCGGTCTCCGAGGCGGCTTATTACGACAACGGCTATAGATCATGGCTCTACCCCTGCACGGACAGTGTATCGCCCGTAATTGCAGGTGCCGACGCCGGTTTCCTAGTCATCAACGCCATCGCATAACCCGGCAATCAACCCATGGGGGGGCGCATCGCATGCGCCCTAAAAACAAACCAACCGGAGCAGACCAGAATGTACAAAGTGTTAATCGATTATCTTAACCACGGCGGCCGCAAGCGCGTACCGGGTGAATTGCTCGATATGAGCGATGAAGACGCCGCGCCGCTGATCAAGATCGGCGCGATTGAAGCGGTACCGGAAAAATCGCCAGATCTGGTCGATGACGGCGGCGGCTCTCCGGACAACAATCAGACCAATGGCGCCGGTTCCGACGCATCTAAAACCGGCAAAAAAGACAGCAAAACCAAAACCAAAGCGGAATAGCGATGGCCTACTGCACGCAACAGGACATGATCGACCGGTACGGTGAGGAGGAGCTGATCCAACTGACCGACCGCGAGCAAACCGGCGAAATAGACGCCACCGTGCTCGGTGCCGCCATCGATGACGCTACTGGAACGATGGACGCTTACCTTGGCACGCGCTACACGCTGCCCCTGGCCACGGTACCGGCGGTGCTAAAGCGGATCGGCTGCGACATCGCCCGCTACCTGCTCCACGGCAACGAAGCGCCGGAAAGCGTGGCGGACAGGAACAGCGTGGCAATCGAATTTTTGCAAGCGGTAGCGAAAGGCGATCTGGATCTGGCGGTAGGCAGCACATCCCAGAACAGCGGCGGTGTGGCGTTTGAATCAGGCACATCCGCATTCGGTGAGACGGAGAACTGGCCGTGATAACCCTGTTTGACCCGGAATGGATCATCGCACGGCTGAAAACCGAAGTCCCGACGCTGAAATTTGTCGGCGGCTCGGCGGAGCTGGCCGTCGCGGAGGCTGATCTTAAGCAAACGCCGTCGGCGTATGTGTTTGAAGCAGGTGATGATGCCAGCGAAAACACAACCGGAACGATGGTTGTGTCCCAGCAGAACAAGGTCAGGTTCGTTGTCGCGATCGCAACAATGAATTTCAGGGATTCACGCGGACAGCATGCCGGGGCGGATATGCGCACGATTCGCACAGCGATACTGAATGCGCTGCACGCCTGGAGTCCGGACAACGAATTTAATCCAATCGAAAAGCGCTCCGGCCGCCTCATCAAAATGAGCAAAGCCGTGCTGTGGCGGCGCGAAGAATTCGTAACTTCCCATTTAATCAGGAGCGTGTGATGGTCAAGAAAAAAACCAACGACAAAACAGAGGTACCGGTACCGGACGCGGGAACCCCGCCAGCCTTGCAGGTCGATGAATGGCACGGTATGGGCGGCAGTTACATTATTGACCAGGCCACCGGTAAACGCATCCGCATCGAAGGCCCGGCCGTAGGGGCGGATAGTGCCAGCCCGGCCGAACAACCGGAAACCGAACAACCCCAAGGGGAGGCATTAGCCAATGAAAGCGAATAAGAAATTTTTGGCAGTCAAAATAGAAACCACTTACGGCACCGACGCAACACCTGCAATCGGTACTGATGATGTGTTGGTTTCAAATTTCACGATAGTGCCATTAGACATCAAATACGCCGAGCGCAACACGGCCCGGCCGTACTTCGCCGCACGGGAAAAGATTAATGTCGGCGACACCGTGAAAATGGAGTTTGACATCGAGGTTTCCGGCGCGGGTACGGTTGTTGGGATACCGGCTTACGGTAAGCTGCTGCGCATCTGCGCCATGTCTGAAACGGTTACGCCAACAACCGGGCCCGTAACATACGGAATCATATCCGACGGTGAAGAATCGGCCACATTCTATTTCAACTGGGACGGCGTGCAACACATAGCGCTCGGTGTTCGCGGCAATTGCGAATGGCGATACACAGCGGGAGGTATTGCGTACATCCACGTCACTGTAGAAGGGTTGGTTGGAGCAATCGGCGTTGCGGCACTGGGTGGCACGCCTGATTACACGGCATTCAAAAAACCAGTCGCTGTTACCAAGGCGAATACCACCTTCTCGCTCCACGGCTACGCAGCCGCGCTCGAATCGCTGACGATCAATCGCGGTGCTCAGAACGTTTATAAAAACCGGCCGAACTCGGAGCAAATGCATTTTGTCGACGGCCAGGTTACCGGCCAAGTTGCAATCTTGCTGCCCAAAACCGACGTGAAAGATTTTTATGCCATCTGCCGGGCGGGCACCACAGGCGCACTGGCAATGACGCACGGTACCGTGGTTGGCAATAAAGCCATTCTCGCCGCAAGCAACGTGCAACTGACCAACCCGCGCACCAGCGAGGGCGACAACATGATCATGCTGGCAATGGATGCCATTTACTTGCCCGCAACCGATGCAGGCAGCAACGAATTGACGTACGCAACCCAATAACCACCCGGCGGCACCGCCAATGGGGGCGATTGCGCCCCCATCCGGGCAAAACGTTGGGGCGCGTTGCGTGCGCCCAAACCCAAATAACCAAGGAGATCAATATGTTCAAAATCGAAAAAACAAGAAAGATCAATTGGCCGATCACGATTAACGTTCCGCAAGACGGCGGTGAAACCAAAGAACAGCAATTCACCGCGCAATTCGAGCTGATCAGCCAAAAGGAATATGACGCATTTTATGCGGAAGAAAGCGCTGAAAAAGATATCGGTCTTGCGCGGCGTGTGCTGACAGGCTGGGGTGATGATGTTTTTGACGAGGACGGAAACCATCTCGAATTCAATGACGAAAACCGCGAAAAGCTAATAGCGATTCCGTACGTACGAAACGGCATCGTCAGATCCTACATCTGGTGCATGCACGGCAACAAGGCCGCAGCAGCAAAAAACTAAAGGACGCCGCCCGGTGGTGGGCAGCAAGGCCGGTGCGGATGGAGCGGGAGATGGATCCCCGCGCCGCCGATCCGCCGGAGTGGCAAGAAGCAATAGCAAAACGGGAGCAAGGCGATGATGACGACGAAAACGACGATGAAACCGAGCTCTTCGGGGTTTTCCCGGAAAACTGGCAAGCGGTCATGGTTTTTGTGCGGCTGCGCCGTTGCTGGCGCGTTGATCGCTTTGCCGGTGTGTACGACGGCCTGGATCGCCCTGCGATAGAGAGCACGCTAAAAATGCTGGGCATCAAGAAAAAAGACCGTCCGGAAATATTGGCAAAGCTGGAAATCATGGAAGATGCGGCACTCCCTATCCTCAATCGTAAAGCCTAAAAATGTCAAAAAACCTCGAAGTTGGCGTAAAAATCACGGCGGACGGAAAAGGTCTGGTTGGTGAGGCGCGTGCATCAAAGGATGCACTGAATCAACTCGGCGAAACCGCCAAGCGCGCAAACAACGAAGCGGCTTCTTCCGCTGAGCGTTTTACCGCAAACCTGAAACGCCAGGCTGATACGCTCGGCATGACATCCGCGCAAGTGCGCGCGTATGACGCGGCACAAATGGAGATGACACAAGCCCAGCGCGCCTCGGTGGAAGCGAGCAACCGGGCGATTACATCGTACGAAAATCAACAGGTAGCGCTGGACGATCTCAGAACCCGTGCGGCGGCGGCCGGTGTTGCCGTCGGTACTGCACTGGTTGCCGGGCTAAAAGCATCGATTACCGCAGCCGGTCAGGCGGAGCAGTCGCACTTGCGGCTTGGAGCTGTGCTGAATAGCACCCGTCACGCGGCAGGGTTGACCAAAGCCAATCTGGACGAAATGGCCGACAGCATGAAGGACAAGCTGGGCATCGACGATGACGCGCTGCGCGATTCGATGGCTGTTTTGCTGACTTTCCGCAACATTTCGCGCAACAGCTTCGGCGAGGCGCTGGAAACATCCGCGAATTTGGCAGCGGTCATGCAAACCGATCTTAAATCGGCGGTGTTGCAACTCGGTAAAGCGTTGGAAAGCCCGGACGAAGGATTAACGGCGCTGAAACGCTCGGGTGTGTCTTTTTCTGAGACACAAAAAGACATGATTAAGGATCTGGTGGAAACCGGCCGACAAGCCGAAGCCATCACGCTGATCCTGAAAACCATGAAAGAGCAAGGGCTCGACGGCGTCGCTGAATCGATGAACCAGGGAATCACCCAATCATCGCGTGATGCCAGCATGGCCTGGGATGATCTGCTCAAAACCGTTGGCGGCACGGATACCGTTAAAAGCGGTGTCGATATCGTATTGGGTTCATGGACAGGTTACCTGAAAGACATGCGGCAGGTTATCGAGTCCGGAGACTGGCTCGACCGTCTGGCATTTTTCACCATCGGCCTGAAAACGCCGGACATGATCGCCAAAAGCAATGCACCGGCGGCAGCGGCCGATCCGGCCCAGCAAGCGCTTGCCGATGAAGGATTGGCGCGGCAGAAAGCGGCGCAGCAAGCTGAGATCGCGGCGATTGCCAAGAAAAAGGCCGACGAGGAAGCCGCTAAAGCCGCCGAAGAAGCCAGCAAACGCGCCATCGCGGCAGCCAATGCGCGCGCGGAAGCGGAGAAACGCGCTTATCAACAATCGATTGATGGCGCAAACCGCACCATCGCTGCCCTAAAGCTAGAAACCGAGCAAATCGGCCTGAACGCCATCCAGAAAAAAATGCTCGTGGCAGCCACGGAGGCCGCAAAAGCGCCGACCGAAGAGCTGGCGCAAGAAATCATGGCATCGGCGCAAGCCTGGGCGATGGCGACGCAGCAACAAGAAGAACTGATGGCTGCGGAAAAAGAGCGCATGGAAGGCATCAAGGCCATCGAAAAAGCCGAACAGGATGCGGCGCGCGCGGCTGAGGAAGCAGCCAGAAAATCGGCAGCCGAGTGGAACCAATTGTGGGGCGGTGTCGAGCAGACTGCCAAAACGGCATTTGTGCAATTCGCCGCGCACGGCAAATCCGCGATGCAGTCCATCGGCGAATCGATCAAGGTGGCGATTATCGATGTGTTGTATCAGCTCACCGTGCGCAAGTGGATCATCAATATCGGGGCATCGCTCAGCGGTGTGCTGGGTGCCGGTACCGCCAATGCGGCCGGGGCTGGCAACATCATCAGCAGCGGCTCGAATCTTTTATCAAATGGCCTGAATATCGGCTCGCTGATTGGGCGCGGCGCGTCTGCACTTGGATTCTCGTCATTCGGTGCCGGAGCTAGCGGTGCGGCAACGGCCGGTGTGTTTGGTGCGGGTGGGCTGAATTACCTTGGCGGTGCTGGAACAGCGCTTGGAGCTGGTGCGGAATTTGGCGGTATGGCGGCAGCTGGAGCCGGGTTAAGTGCTGGGCTGGCTGCTGCGGCCGGGCCTTTAGCCATCGCTTTCGCGGCTACGCAAGGCTTGAAAATGCTGGCCGGTGACAAAAGGCTGGGCGGCGGGTTTGGTAATGTTATGAACAAAATCGGCGATATCCCCATCTTGGGCGACATGATGCCGATCATCCCGCTGATCAATGCACTGTTTGGCCGTGGGCCATTGAAACAAAAAGAAACATCGCTAACCGGTTCGATTGGGATGGAAGGTTTTGAATCCGGCATGCTGCAAACGCGCTTTGTGGCAAAAGGCGGCTTGTTCCGCAGCAATAAAACGGATTTCGCGCGTGTCGATGCGGTCACCGGAGACGTTTGGACTGACAATCAAAAGCAGCTTGGCGCATTCGCGGAAGGTTTATCGAAAGCATCCAAGGAAATATTCGGTGTTTTTAACGATACTGCAAAACAAACATCAACCGCATTAAAGCAAGTCGGCGGCGATCTGGGTTTAAGCACCGATGCGCTGAAGGATTTTCATTACCAGATCAATTTGGTATCGGAAAAAGGCAAGGCGTTAACGGAAGAACAAATCGGCAAGGAAATCGAGAGCATGACCGATGCAATGGTGCGCAAGCTATTGCCAACGGTGGATGAATTCTCTAAACGCGGCGAAACATCAATCCAAACAATCAGCCGCCTGGGCGCTGAATTCAACGCACTGGTCAGCGGCGCTGAATTGTTGCTGGGTAAATCTTCCGCCGATGCGAAGGCGATGATTAATGGCGGCACGTATCAGGGCCGTACCGCGTTTGTCGATGCGGCGGGCGGTTTGGATGTGTTGAATCAGAAAGTGGCTTTTTTCGCCGACAATTTCCTGACCGAAGCCGAGCGCCTGGCACCGGTACAAGGCAAAGTTAATGATGAATTAAAACGCCTCGGTTTATCAACCGATTTAACGCGCGATCAATTCCGTGGACTTGTGCAATCGTTCGGGCAGGTTAACGGAATCACCGAAGAAACATTGCAAGCGCTGTTAACGCTGGCCCCGGCATTTGCGCAAGTGCGCACCGAAACTGCAAACCTGACCGGCGCGGCATTCGCAGGATTGCAAAAAGCCGTCGAAGTGGAAAAAACAAAAATCACGCAGCAATATAACGACGCGCTTAAAACCGTCAACGGCCGCATTGAGGATGTAACCCAATCGGTCGGCAAACTGCGCACCCTGTCCGATGCGCTCAAAGCCACCGTCAGCCAGATCCGGCCAATGAGCCGCGATGCCGCAAAACAGCAAATTCAGGACGCCATCTCCGCCGCGCGCGCCGGTGGCGCGCTGCCGGAAGCCGATAGCCTGCGCGAAGCGCTGGGCACATTGGGCAAAGGCGCGCCGGGATTCACCGGCAGCTTTGAATATGCGCGCGAACAAGCCAAAACGGCCAATCTGGTGGCCAGCTTGGGCAAAATGACCGACGATCAGCTCACGCTCGATGAACGCAGCCTGGCAGCATTGGAAGCGCAGCGCGACCGCTTGACCGCCGGTTTTGAAGCCGAAACCGCGCGGCTGGATAACTTGCTGACGCAGGGCCAAGCGCAGATCGATGCGCTGAACGGCATCAATACCGGCATTGCTTCACTGGCGGACGCAATCGGCAAATTCAACGCGGCCAGCATGGCGGCCGGTGGCGGTGCGATCAGCGGCGGTTCGCTGGGCAATCCGGACATCAGCAACCAGCAGATTATCGATTATTTCAAAACCGCGCACACCCCGGACGAAATCGCCAGAGACGCGGGCAAATATGGCGTGTCATCGGCGCAGATCGTTGCCACCGGACGATTTACCCAAGCCGAAGCGGACAAGTTTTTTAGCGATAACCCGGACATTCCACGCTTTGCAAAAGGCGGTTTTCATCGCGGCGGCATGCGCATCGTTGGCGAAAACGGCCCGGAACTGGAATCGACCGGCCCGAGCAGAATTACCAGCAATAACGATCTGACCAAGCTGTTGAGCAATGCGGATGTGGTTGAGCAGTTGAAAACTCTAATCGGAAAGATAGAAGAAACTACGACATATAACAAGCGTGTGTCCGATAAGCTGGACGCAGTAACGACGATTTCAAATGGAAAAATCGTGTTGAGGACGGGGACATGACAAAGCGTTACGTCAAAGCCATGATCCCGATTGATATTACGGATGCGATGCTGGTAAGCAGCTCGATTGTCGAGCCGTCCGCATCCGAGCCTGCATGGAGCCCCGTGCCGACTTATGCGGAATTTGACAAGGTAAGCGTAATTACGGCGAATAGCCACCTGGTATATGAGTCGCTGCAATCCGGCAACACAAATCACGCGCCGCCGACACTGCCCGCAATTTCTAACGAGTGGTGGATTCTGAAAAGCTACACCAACCGCTGGCGTATGTTCGAGTGGAATCGCGGATTGCCAAGCGTGGGCGGTTCTCCGGCCACTACCGTGATACGTCCAGGCCGATGCATCAATTCGATCATGCTGCTTGGTCTGAAGGCGGCAAACGTGGAACTGACGGTACAGAACGGCATAGGCGGCGATGTGGTGTTCCAGATCAGCAAAAATCTATTGGCGCGCTATGCAGTAACGCCTTACGAAATAATATTCACCCCCTTCATTTACGACAAAGTGTTTGCAACGTTCGACGTGCCGCCGGTTGGCGACCCGGTTATCACGCTGCGCCTCACGCATCCTAGCGGTGTTTGCGAAGTTGAGCGCTTTGCGACCGGCATAGCGATCGATCTGGGCGAGGTTGAGTGGAACACGGCGCTTGAGGATGAAAACTATTCGCCAATCACATACGAGGCTGGCCGGGCCAATTTTGAGCCGGTGCCGAACATGCCGGGGCTTGAGCTGCCCATCGTGATCGATTCCAATCGGATCAACCGCGCGCTGCAATTCAAAGAGCTTGGCAACGGGAAAGCCATCGTTTGGTCGGCGATGCCAACGATTTCTGCATATGAGCAAATGCACACGATGATCGGGCCGTACCAGCGTTTCAAGATTTCAACGGACAACCATAAACAATCTTCACTGAGTGTAAAAATCAGGGGTATTTAATGAGCATAACCGTTCCGCTTTTCGGCACTATGCCGAACGAATTAACGATGACCGAAAGCGAATTCAATGCGGCCTGGTACGCGGCGCTGGGGAATCTTAACCCCTATGGCTCGGCCCTCAATGCCCTCGGCGCGCAAGTCGAACAATACGCGCTCGATGCGGAAGCCGCCGTGGCGGCGCTGCCGAATGCAATGTGGGTGTCCGGCACATTCGCGGATGGCGACGTACGCTGGTCTCCGACAGATCATCAAGATTACCGCAACAAAGGCTCGGGAAGCAGAACAACCGACCCGGCACTCGATCCAGCCAATTGGGTGCCGCGTATCAGAACTGGCAACGGCGGCGCGGATACAACCAGCAGCGCCGTTGACATCACGCTGACATCGAGCAGCGGACGCTTGCAGATCATCGCCATGACCGCAGCGGGCAAAAAGGTCATCATGCCAGCCGCCAGCACGCTGACCAAGGGCACTCCGGTGTTTGTGCTTAAAAACGCAGGGACTTACCGGGTTTCGGTGCATAAAAACGGCGGCGGCTTTATCTGTTACCTTTTGCCCGGCCAGGTCATCGCGCTGCATTGCTCGGATACCGGTTCATCCGCTGGGGTATGGCAAGCCAGCGGCGCGCCGGTGCCGGATATTTACACCGGCAGCAACGCCGAGGTGCTCAATGCTGTCGATTCCCGGTTTGTTGCCGTGGCAATGCTGGGCGCGACGCAAGCGATTTGCGCGTTCCGCAACGAATCAACCACCTATTTGAATGCTGTGGTGCTCAACTACGGCTCATCCTCCGGATCCCCGGCGCAAGTCGTTGCCGATGCGTGCAAAGACATCAGCATTGCCGCGCAAACCGGCAGCCAGGCGACGGTGGTTTATAAAAAATCAACCGGCGAAACCAAAGCCGTGGTGCTCGATATCACCACCAGCACCACGTTTACGCCGGGCACGGCCAAACAGATCGACGCCACCACCGGCGGCAGCGGCACGGCGGTGTGCGCGCAATCCTCCACGCAATTGCTCGCGGTTTATCAAGGCTCAAGCGGCACGACGCCAAAAATGCGCGTGCTCGATATTGTATCCAGCGCAGTCAACGAGAGCGCGGAAGTCGCGGCGGACGGCACAAACTGCGCTGCAACGCACATGCGCGCGGGCAAAGTGAGCAGCACCAAAGCCGTGGTGGCGTTCCGTAACAACTCCGGAAACCGGGTGCAACTGCGGTTGCAGACGATTACCGGATCAACCCCGGCGCCATCCGGCAGCGTGCTCGATTTGTCTGGTATGCCCGGTACATCGCCCGCGCTGCAATTCGGCCTGGTGGTGATGAGCACAACTCGCGCCGTGGTCGTCACCGCCGTCGACCGCACTTATGCTGATTTGATGATTTCGCTGGTCGATATCTCCGGATCGTCGCCAGTGCTGCTGCGCAATAAATTGATCCGCGTGGGCGCGAATGGTTCGCTGGATCTCGATGCGGCCAAACTCGACGCCAATAACCTTTATGCCACCTGGACAGGAGGTGGCAGCCTGGGAACAGACGGCATGAAGATCAAGATCACCGATGATGACCAGATCATCGCCGGCGAAATTGCGGAAAAAATCGAGGAGAAAATAGAAGCGTCCAACAATCGCGTTGCCTGCGCCGCGTTAGATAGCGCGCACGTCATCGAGGTGTGCCGCAACAAGGACACGTACCTCAGCGTGAAAACAGTGGAGATCGCCGCGTAAATGGCTATCAAAATCGTCCGGCGCAGATCTGATCATGCGGTGCTGTTTGCAGCGCCCGTGCTCGCGCTCGGCGACACAATGGTGACCGGCGATGGTTGGACGTGCAAGAACCTGGATGTGACGCTGCTGGAAATCCTTGAAGTCGACGGCCTGCCGGAATTTTATGTTGCCGGCGGATGGACATACGACAACGGCGCATGGACACCGAATAGCACCGGCAATCAATACATGCTGCCAGCAAAACGCGCCGCAAAAATAGCCGAACTCGAAGCCGCGCGCCTGGCGTTGGAATACTCCGACATCACGCACGCCGGGCAAACCTGGAAAACAGACACAGACGCGCGCGCCCTGCTCGCGCAAGTGCTGTCACCCGGCAGCGTCCGGGCCAATGCCTACTGGCGCGATGCCGCCGGAGCAAAACACACTATGACATACGCAGACCTGCAAGCGCTCGGCCGCGCGATATCCGACCGTGGCTATGACGCCGATGAAACGCTGGAAACCAAAAAAGCCGCAGTGGCAGCAGCCGCAACGGCAGAAGAGATCGATTCGATTACATGGGAGAGTTAAACGGGACAATTTAGTATAGCCGCGATGTTGAATGCTCTTAAAGTACCGCGCTGGATTTATTCCGGCGGCGTTCCGGTTGGATTGACCGATCCAGATACTGGTTTAGCCGTGCCGCAAACCAACTCGGTTGCAGACTGGGCCGCACTGCAAGCAATCCCGAAATCATCAGTTAATGATGGCTTATGTATATTTGTAACTGCTTATAAAGCTTGGTTTGTGTACATGCATGCAGTTGGCAGATGGGTAACTAACAGAGCGGTTATCTACTCTCAGGTTTTTGGTACCGATGCGGCCCCAACTTGTTCACTGGGAACCGCGTCTTTGTCTGCATCAACGCCATTTCCTCACGGCACAATTAATATCCCTCAATACATGCTAAATCAGAATAGCGTGATAAGAATAATGGGGCAGATAAAAAAACATGGCACTACTGGATCACTCAGTCCTAATTTATATTTGGGCACAACGAATAACGTGGTTTCATCCGATCCTAGTGCCTGGGCCGGAAGTTTTGCAAATACGGACGGCCATACACTGGATTTTTGTCCAATAATTACTTTCGGCAGTAAAACCAGTTACAGAACAAGCTATGCAAATCCCGACAATCAAGGCAGTTCCACAAATGGCGGTTTGCTGGAAAAAACAAGCAATATCAATACCGATGCATTAGGCGGTATGTATGTCAATGTGGCGTTGCCTGCTAAGTCGGCGGGAGATTCGTACGATCTTTTGTTTTTAATGGTCGAGATAGTAAGGAACTAATATGCTAGTCAGTGCGCGCCACGGTAAAGTTAAAAAAGTTGCAGTCACGCCAGGGCCTGATTTTATGACGGTCTGGGGGAGTGGTGTTGTTAGAGGCGAACTCTCCGGTGGTTCGGTATTCCCTTCGTTACAAAATAGTGGGTATAAGTACCTTATTACTACACCTGCTATCGAGGATTTTACGGCAAGGAAGATTCCAGATAGTTTATATAACATATTCGGCCCTTTGGCCACTCTATCGATTTATAAGCTTCCTAACAAAGCCGGATTGATGGATGAAAACGCTGTCACTGCCTGGATTAAGGGCGATTTGGCGTCTCCTATCGGCCCTAATGATTATAGCAATGAGCTTTACTTTGAGCTTACCCAGCGTGACGGTGCCAATACTCCTCAATGCAATTTGGTTATTGATAGACCTAACGCCAGCCCGACCACGCCCCCGGCCACGAATTTAAAAACTCATTACTACAAGATAAGGTTGTATCTTGACCCTAATATCGTTTCTAATCTGGCTCTAACTAATTACATCGAGCTTCTGTGGGCAAAATCAGGCGGTTGGGAAGGTAAATTCTTCGGTGTCTTTCGGCTAAAAATCGAAGTCGTTAAGGGTAATAACGGTCTTTATTATATAGGCACTGTGGACAGTAACGCTAATGGTGTTGGGGTTGGCGGGATTCCGGGCTATCCTACTGTGCAACTTTGGCAAAGTCCTCAACAACATACTAACTTTCTTGCTCCATCAGCGTTTGCCGGATGGAATACTTTCGAGTGGTTTTACAATCCGCCTCAAGATAAAGACGATTTAACTACCGGCAGATGGTGGGTTACTGTGCAACCTGACGGCGAGCAGAAGATAACCATCTGCGATTACGCTGGCGGCAGACTGTCTGATCCGGAAGGATTGCCTATTAACCGCCTGGGTGTAAACCTATACTCCAATGGCGCGAACCCCAATATGATGCGTGTCGGCCCGTGGGAGATCTGGGATCGCTATCCGGGATAACATATAACCCGGCCGTCGTAACCCACAGACTAAACCTGTGAGCCACAGCCCGTCGTCGACTTTGGATTGGATCAATACGACCGGCTGGCCGAACTGGCTAAAACGATCAAAGGCAAGATGATCATCACGGTCAACGATATCCCGAAAATTAAAGCACCGGAATTTTAAATAAGTTTAAACATGCCGGAATCTCATATAATCCGGCGCGTCTCATTTAATTTGTGCTTCCGTCTCATATAATTTTTTCCGGCCTACTGCGCAAAGATATAATAGCGTTTTTGCTTAAATCCGATTTCTTTTTCTCACACAGCTCTCGAAAAGCCGGCATGGAATCCTTGTTTGACGCCGCCCAGGACTGCCTCATGGCCTGCACGGCCGAAGAAAAGTTGCGGCTGACCGCACAAACCGCACAAGCCTGGCAAGATGGATTATTAACGGTGACGTCATGCGATGAACCCGAGCCCATCCTCGAACCGGGACGCCCTGACAAACCCGTTTTGGTTGCGCCGGGCGATGTGCCTAAGCGCCGCATGAGCACTCACGAGGGATTAGCGGCACTGATCCATGCCATCACGCATATCGAATTTAACGCCATCAATTTGGCGTGGGATGCGGTGTACCGTTTTCGTAACCTGCCGCGGCAGTTTTATGCAGATTGGATCAAAGTGGCCGCCGAGGAAGCGTATCACTTCCAATTGTTACGACGGCGATTGAACGAACTCGGCAGCGATTACGGTGAATTCCCGGCGCATAACGGTTTGTGGGATATGGCGGTGCGCACGGCGTTCGATCCTTTGGTACGCATGGCGCTGGTACCGCGTGTATTGGAAGCCAGAGGATTGGATGTCGCGCCCGGCATGATCGAACGATTACGTCAGGCGGACGATGAGAAAACGGTGACAGTGCTGGAGATTATTTTGCGCGATGAGATCGGGCATGTCGCGATCGGATCGCACTGGTTCCAGTACTTATGCCAGCAGCGCGGACTCGACGCCGCGCGGACATTTCACGAATTGGTCGGACACTATTTTCCCGGGCAGATTTGCGGCCCTTTCCACTATGAAGCGAGACAACAAGCGGGGTTTTCCGCAGCGGAACTCGAAGCGCTTGAACAAATGGGAACCGGCAAGGTACAGGGCGGAAATACAACGCCGTGAATGGCGGAACCAGCCGCCAACAAAGTCAAAAATTACATACGCCGTTCAAAGCGGTAAAACGCCAGCATGCCGCGCAGATTCGGCAGAAAATTAACCGGACGGTAATGATTGCTCATCACCTTGCGCTCCAGAATGCGCGCGTTGCATTGCCGGCACAGGTCTTCGAAATCGCTCAGGGTGCAGAGATGAATATTGGGTGTGTTGTACCAACGGTACGGCAGCGTTTCCGACACCGGCATACGGCCGGAAATCACTTGCACGCGGTTTTTCCAGTTACCGAAATTGGGAAAGGAAACGATGCCTTCCTTACCGACGCGCAGCATTTCCTCGATGATGCCTTCGGTATGCCGCATCGCCTGAAGGGTTTGCGACAAAATCACATAATCGAACGAATCCGATTCGAAGCTGGATAATCCGGCTTCCAGGTCATTCTGTATCACGTTGATGCCGTTGCGAAAACAACTGAGCAGATTGGCTTCGTCGATTTCCACGCCGTAACCGAACACATTGCGCGTGTCGCGCAAATAGCGCAGCAACGAACCGTCGCCGCAGCCCAGATCGAGTATTTTCGCGCCGGGTTTGATCCATGCCGCGATGGCGGCGAAATCCGGACGTAATGCCAGGGGTGAAGGTGTCGAGTTATCCGTCATGTTTTTAGTTAGATCGCAATATTGTCCATATACGCTCGCACCAGTTGATGATAACCGGACGGTTCCATCAGGAACGAGTCGTGACCGTGGCTGGAGTTGATTTCCGCGTAACTCACGTTGAGTTCGTTATCCAACAACGCTTTGACGATCTCCCGCGAACGCTGCGGCGAGAAACGCCAATCCGAAGTAAACGAAATCACCAGGAAATTCGCCTTGGCAGCCCGGAACGCCGCGCTCAAATCGCCGTCGTACGACGCGGCGGGATCGAAGTAATCCAGCGCCTTGGTCATCAGCAGATAGCTGTTGGCATCGAACAAATCGGCGAACTTATCGCCTTGATAGCGCAGATACGATTCGATTTCAAACTCCACATCGAAACCGAAAGACAGCTCGCCCTTGCGCAAACTGCGGCCGAATTTCGCCGCCATCGAATCGTCGGACAGATAGGTGATATGCCCGAGCATGCGCGCCAGGCGCAAGCCGCGGCGCGGCAACGTGTCGTAAGCATAAAAATTACCGCCGTAAAACTCCTGATCGGTCATGATCGCCTGGCGCGCCACATCGTTAAACGCGATATTCTGCGCGGTCAATTTCGGCGCGGCGGCGACCACCAGCGCATGACGCACTTTTTCCGGATAGTCGAGCGTCCACTGCATCGCCTGCATGCCGCCCAGGCTGCCGCCGACGATGGCGGCAAATTGCTCGATGCCTAAATGCTCGGCCAATTGCGCTTGCGCCTCAACCCAGTCTTCCACCGTCACCACCGGAAAGCTCGCGCCGTACTGCTTACCGGTGCGCGGATCGATACTGGCCGGGCCGGTGGAGCCGTGACAGCCGCCCGGATTGTTCACACCGATGACAAAAAAACGATCAGTATCGATAGGCTTGCCGGGACCAACCATATTGTCCCACCAGCCGACGCTCTTTTCATTCTCGGCATATACGCCGGCCACATGGTGGTTGCCGGAAAGCGCATGGCAAATCAAGATCGCGTTGGAACGCGCAGCATTCAACCGCCCGTAGGTCTCATACACCAGGTGATAGCTCTCCAGCGACAATCCGCTTTTCAACTGCAATGGCTTATCGATCTGCACGTACTGCGGTGTTACCACACCGACTGATTTTGAATCTTGCATGTATAGAAATTAGAAGAATCCGGATGAAATAACGCAATATATCGGCTTCATTATATCGCCAAAAAAACCGCGTACACTAGCAGGCTATTGAAAAACTCCAATTCAACACGCCAGAGAGTTTTCAATCATTCAACTTAGCCAACAGTGTGGCGATCTTTTCCGGGTGATCGGCTTTGAGAATTTTTTGTGTCAGTGGAACGATGTCGGGCAGATGGCTTTTCAATATCTGGTTTTTGACTGTCAACAGCTGCGCCGGGTACATGGAAAACTGCTGCAAGCCGAATCCCAACAGCAGCCGGGTAAATTGTTTGTCACCCGCCATTTCCCCGCAGATCGATACCGGCACTTTGGCGCGGTTGGCGCTCTGAATGATATGCGACACCAGCCACAGAATCGCCGGATGCAAAGGATCGTACAGATGCGCCACAGTATCGTCGATGCGATCGACCGCCAGCGTGTATTGAATCAGATCGTTGGTGCCGATCGACAAAAAATCCAGTTTGCGCATGAACAATTCCAAGCTCAGCGCCGCCGCCGGAATCTCGATCATGCCGCCGACCTTGATATGCTCGTTGAAATCGATTTTGTCGTCGCGCAAGGTCTGTTTGGCGTATTCGATATGCACCAGCGTCTGATCGATTTCCGCCGCATTGGACAGCATCGGCACCAGAATGCGCACGTCGCCGTGCTTGGAAGCGCGCAAAATCGCGCGCAACTGCGTGTGAAACATTTTCGGTTCCGCCAGGCTCAGGCGGATTGCACGCAACCCCAGCGCGGGATTAGCCGCCACTTGTTCGCTGCCTTTCAGGTTTTTGTCCGCACCCAGATCGAACGTGCGGATAGTCACCGGCTGCTTGTGCATTTTGACGGCAACGGTGCGGTACGCTTCGAATTGCTCGTCCTCGCCCGGCAGATCGTCACGGTTCAAAAATAAGAATTCGCTGCGGAACAGGCCGATGCCGGTCGCGCCGTTTTCCTGCACCTGCACGATGTCTTCCGGCAGTTCGATGTTGGCGTGCAAATCGACCAGCGTGCCGTCCAGCGTCATCGCGGCGATGCTTTTGATGCGTTGCAGCTTTTTCCTTTCCAGCTCGAGCTGGCTTTGCCGCAGGCGGTACTCGTCGAGAACGTATTTGTCCGGATTGACGATGATAATGCCTTGCGTGCCGTCGACGATCAGGTAGTCATTCTCGATAATCAGTTGATGCGCGTGATGCAGCGCCACGATCGAAGGAATGTTGAGACTGCGCGCCACAATCGCGGTATGCGACGTTTGGCTGCCCAAGTCGGTCAGAAAAGCTGTGAATTGGTGCTGCTTGTACTGCATCACATCGGCCGGACTCAAGTCATGCGCCACCAGAATGCTGTCGCCGGTCAGCCGCGACGCCACCGGTAAATAACCGGGATGCCCCAGCATCGCCTTGAGTATGCGCTCGACTACCTGAACGACGTCGGCTTTACGTTCGCGCAAATAGGCGTCCTCAATTTCCTCGAACTGCGCCAGCAACACCTGCATCTGTTGCGTCAGCGCCCATTCCGCGTTACACAGCGTCTGCGCAATCATGCTGTGCGTCGCTTCCGAGAGCGTCGGATCGTCCAGAATCATCAAGTGCAAATCCAGGAACGCGCTGAACTCGGCGCGCGCATGCCCGTCGGCAACGGATTTTTGCAGCGCTTCAAACTCCTTGCGCACCACGGCAAAAGCGCTGTCGAGCCGGGCGATTTCCTTATCCACCTGATGCTTGGGAATCAGGTAATGCATCACCTCCAATGCGGCCGGTGCGGCCAGATGCGCATGGCCGATGGCGATGCCTTCCGATACTCCGATGCCTTGCAGAATAAAGCTCATTCGCCCTCACCAAAATAATCTTCGACCAGCGCCACCAGTGCCGTCATCGCATCAATCTCGTCATCGCCGTTGGTTTCGAGTTGTATGCGCGAGCCTTTGTTGGCCGCCAGCGTCATCACGCCCATGATGCTTTTCGCATTCACTCGGCGGTTATTGCGCGTCGCCCAGACTTCGCACTTGAATTGACTGGCCAGTTTGGTCAGCTTGGCCGATGCACGCGCGTGCAGCCCCAGTCTGTTGACAATTTCGACCTCTTTAATTTGCATGGGAAGACTCCGCATTGATTTGCACCACCCCGCGCTGGCCGCCGCTCAATCCTTTCTCGATCACGGCTGCAAGCGGTTCGTTACGATAGGTCAACACCCGCACCAGCATCGGCAAATTGGCGCCGGCCAGACATTCGACCTTGCCCGGCTGCGCCAGACGACAGGCGATATTGCACGGCGTCGCGCCGAACATATCGCTCAATACCAGCACGCCGTCACCGCTGTCCAGTTGCTGGATCATATCGCGCGCCTTGACCAGCAAAACATCGGGATCGTCCTGGATAAAAACGCCCAGCGCCATCAACTGCGGCGGTTTCATACCGACGACATGGCTGGCACAGCGGATCAGATGCTCGCCCAAGTCTTCGTGCGTGAGAAGTAAAATTCCAATCATGTTGCGATCACTTTGTATTCAGGTTTTCGATATTTATCCGGGGATTTTAGCACTGACTACGCGCTCCATAGCTTGCATTACCGGCAATTTACGGAAAAATATTTTCGTTGATAATATCCAACTATTCGCTTGCTGAATACGTTATATTTATTCCAACAAATTAATTACACTGTGAATTACTCAAACTTGAAGCCCCTGTTGCGTCAGTCGATATAAAACGGATACCGGAATGTTTTGATCTGAAGCGTGTCACTATTTAAGTAGGGTTGGTAAAAGAATGAAAAAAAATGACCGAATCCTGGCTTTGCGTAAAGCAGCTGAAGCGATGGCGCGCGGTGATTTCCCAGCGGATATCCCAGTGGGTGACGACGACATCGGCCATCTGGGCAAATCGCTCAAAGCGTTGTCCTCGTACCTGCAAAAACAAGCTGAAAGAAACCAATCTCTGTACCAGATCATGGTCGAGTGCAACCTCAATTTGCAGTTGATCGATGTGCTGAATCACATTTATGAATCCTTCCAGGAACATTTGCCTTACGACCGGATCAGCCTGGCTTTACTGGAGAACGACGGCAGCAAGCTGAAACTGCACTGGTCGCGCGCCAGCTACGACAAACAGGAATTAATCACCGGCCTGTCGATTCCGGTATCCGACCGTAGTTTGCATACACTCATCGGCCTCGATCAAATGCAGATCATCGACGATCTAAACGTGCATTTGCAAAAATATGCGGAATCCCGGCTGGCGCAAGCCATTGCCAAGGAGGGCATCCGTTCTTGCCTCATTTGCCCGTTGATCGCCGCCGGTAAACCGGTCGGCTTTATTTTCTTTTCCTGCCGCCAAAAGAATTCGTATCAAAATCTGCATAAGGATTTATCGCTGCAAATCGCCAGCCAGCTCGCTGTCATTATCGAGAAAACGCAACTCTACAAAGGCATCAAGCTCAACAAACTGCTCATCGCGCAAAAGAAATCACTGGAAGAGCGCGTCACGCACGATGCGCTGACCGGTTTGCTCAACCGTCCCGCCATTTTCGATATCTTGCACAAACAAATTTTGCGCGCCAAGCGCGGCGGCTTCGGTATCGCCGTGATCATGATCGACATCGATCGCTTCAAAACCATCAACGACACCTGCGGCCACCTCATCGGCGATGCCGTGCTGTGCGAAATCGCCTGCCGCTTGATGCGATCCGCCCGCTCTCATGAATATATCGGGCGCTACGGCGGCGAAGAATTTCTGGCGATTATCTCGCCGTATAACCAGGAAGGCGCGATCAAAGCTGCGGAAAGATTCCGCGTCGCTATTGCCGCTGAAGCAATCAACGCCAGCCAAACATCGGTCCCGGTAACGATCAGCCTGGGTGTGGCCATCGCCGCGAACGAAGCTGGGTTGGATGAACATTTGCTGATACAGCGCGCCGACGAAGCGCTGTATCAGGCCAAACATAAAGGCCGCAACCGGGTTGAAGTCGCGCAATGACATTCTCCGCCCCCATCCGGTATATGACTTAAAATTTAGAAACACCCAACGGTCACGAAATTTCCGTGCGCAGCGTATAATGTGCGCCCAAATGCAAATCAACCGATTAAATCGATTCCAACCTTCATAAACAAGAATATGACCCAGGAAAATCCATCAGCCACTCCTCAAGATGAAAACCAAATTATCGCCGAACGCCGCGCCAAATTGGCTGAATGGCGGCAAGCAGGCAACGCTTTCCCGAATACCTTCCGGCGCGAACATGTAGCGGCGGATCTGCACCGGCAATACGATGATTTAACTAAGGAGCAACTGGAAGAATCTCCGGTTGCGGTCAAAGTGGCAGGACGGATGATGTTGAAGCGCGTCATGGGCAAGGCCAGTTTCGCCACGATCCAGGATATGAGCGGACGGATTCAACTGTACATTTCGGACGATCTCACCGGCGCAGACGTGCACGCGGCGTTCAAGCATCATGACTTGGGCGATATTTTTGGCGCGCAGGGTACGTTGTTCAAAACCAAAACTAATGAACTGTCGATCCGCGTCACGGATTTGCAATTACTGACCAAATCGCTGCGCCCGTTGCCGGAAAAATTTCATGGTTTGTCCGATCAAGAACAAAAATACCGCCAGCGTTATTTAGATTTAATCACCAATGAAGAGGCGCGCAAGGTGTTTACCGTGCGCTCGAAAATTATTCAGGCCATGCGCGAATTTTTTGTGGCGCGGAACTACCTGGAAGTCGAAACCCCAATGATGCACCCGATTCCCGGCGGTGCTTCGGCGCGGCCGTTTTCCACGCACCACAACGCGCTGGATATGGCGTTGTACTTGCGCATCGCGCCGGAGCTTTACCTGAAACGGCTGGTGGTCGGCGGCATGGAAAAGGTGTTTGAGATCAACCGCAATTTCCGCAACGAAGGCATTTCCACGCGGCATAATCCGGAATTCACCATGGTGGAGTTCTACGAGGCTTACCAGGATTTTACTTATCTGATGGACTTCACCGAGAAAATGCTGGCGCAAATCGCGCAAAAAGTGCTGGGCACCACCGAAGTCACATATCAGGGTAAAACCATGGATTTGGCGAAACCGTTTGCCCGCCTGACCATCACCGCAGCCATCCGGAAATTCCATCCGGAATACACTGATGCGCAACTGAATGACCGCGATTTTCTGGTGAAAAAATTGCAAGCATTGAACATACACTTTAACCCGAAAGATGGCATCGGCGGCTTGCAACTATCGCTATTCGACGAAACCACGGAGCATCTGCTGTTCGAACCGACATTCATCGTCGACTATCCGGCGGAAGTCTCACCCTTGGCGCGGCGCAACGACAACAACACCGAAATCACCGACCGCTTCGAACTCTACATCGCCGGACGCGAAATCGCCAATGGTTTCTCAGAACTAAACGACCCGGAAGACCAGGCCGCACGCTTTCTGGAGCAGGCCAAAGCCAAGGATGCCGGCGATAACGAAGCCATGCACTACGACGCGGACTACATCCGCGCGTTGGAATACGGCCTGCCACCGACCGCCGGAGAAGGCATCGGCATCGACCGGCTGGTCATGCTGTTGACCGACAGCCCGAGCATCAGAGATGTTATTTTGTTTCCGCAGTTAAGGCGGGAAGATTAGGGAAGTGCTGAAAAATTCGCCGATAGCCTAAAACACACTTTTTGCGGATGAGTGATGCTAGAGTGCGCTTCTTTGCCTGCAAGATGCGTGAGATGCGCATATCCACTCCATATGCGTTATGGTCTAACTCAAAGCTGTGCAGTGCAAATGAAGCGTAGTTTGATCCAAAAAAGCGACTTATTTATGCCAATCTATCTTCAATTGCACGAAAAAGCTCAAGAACAAATGTGTCTCTTCTTTGCTTCCTACACTCGCCATATGCCCTAGGCTCCTTAAAACCTTCGAAGTCCAATCGGAAGATTTGACTCTTCTCTAGACCTTTAAGATCATGCTTTGAAAAATCGATGGGTTGCAGCATTACTGGTATCGAGGGCTTTTTCCCTGACACAAAAACAGGCAATTCCTTCTCCGAAATGAACTTGGATGCGAGAAACCCGGGACTAACAAGCAGCAGACCAAAATCACAATTATCTATTGCCTCTAGTATTTGTTTTTCCCATTCTTCACCAACTTCCAGTCCAGTGTCATGCCAAATAACATATTCATGCTTTTTCGATGGTGCGAGCATCTCTCTTAGTTTTTCAAGAAAACTATTAGCCAGATCCTTGTTACTGTGTGCATAAGATGTAAGAATTTCTAGCGTTGTTTACAGTATTCAGGAGAATACTGTAGATGAACATACACAAACGCACTCGTTTAACATTATTGGATCGTCAGGAAATCTGGCGGCTGTATCAAACCCGGCTGTGGAAGGTAGTTCAGCTGGCAGAATACTTTCACGTCAGCCGGCCAACGATTTATGACGTACTGAAACGAGCCAGACTCCAGGAATTTACTCCGCGTAGCAGTACCAATCAGCGCTTCAAGACACTGCAGTATGGCCTCAAACGTTTGGCTAAAGTAGAGCAAACCATCCAGGAACGTCTCAAGCGTGAAGCGAAGCGCTATAACAAATCTTATCCGGGCGAGCTCGTTCACCTCGATACCAAGCGGCTTCCATTATTGAAAGGACAGTCTGCCAATGAACCTCGCGAGTACCTGTTTGTGGCCATCGATGATTTCTCCAGGGAATTATATGCCGATATCTTCCCCGATAAAACTCAATACAGCGCCGCTTGCTTTCTCATCGCTACTGTTGCCCAATGTCCTTATCAAATCGATTGCACTTATTCCGATAACGGCACGGAATTTAAAGGAACTGACGATCATGCTTTTGTCAAAGCTTGCAGGCAACACGGTATCGGTCAGAAGTTTACTCGTGTCAATCGTCCTCAAACCAACGGGAAAGCTGAGCGCGTGATCCGCACGCTCATGGACATGTGGCACAACAAATTCTGTTTTAAAGACACTGCTGACCGACGTATTCAACTTGTCCGTTTCATTAACTTCTACAACACCGTCAAACCCCATAAGAGTTTGTATAACGCAACCCCTTATGAAATACTCAACGCTTATTTCAATCAACCTCTCTGTAAACAACCCTGAGATTTCTTACACATAAGAGACAAAGAACTTGATCTCTTTCTTCAATTACCTCGCCTCCTTATAGGCTTAACATGCTCGGATAAGCCAGCGTCATCCAGGATAAATTTCCCAGACATTAATACTGGAATCCAATTCGTCTTTCAATGATAAACTGCATATTAATAAAGGTTTCGGAGAGTTTATCATGCCCGATAAGATGAAATGGATTCTGGAAAATATCAAGACGTTGTCGCCCCATGAAAAAGCGACGCTCGCGCATTGCCTGATTTCAAGTTTGGATGATGCCAACGAGGAGCATGTCGATGAGGCGTGGATTCAAATCGCAGAACGCCGGTTCGCGCAACTTGAATCCGGTGCGGTGGAACCGGTTAGCTGGGAAGAAATCAAGCTGAAATTGAAACGTGAGTTGTGACGAACGTTTACTTCCATCCTGAAGTTGCGCGCGACATCCATGAATCGGTCGTCTGGTATGAATCGCAAGCAAAAGGACTGGGTGGTGATTTCATCAATGAACTTGAAAACGCCTATGAAGCTATCGCCGAACTCCCTGCCGTATGGCCCCAATTCAGCAAAGGGTTTCAGCGTTATATTCTGACTCGTTTTCCATTCGCGGTAATTTACAGGCAATCAAACGAAAAAATCTATGTGATTGCTGTGATGCATCAAAGCAGAAAGCCCGGTTACTGGCTCAATCGAATTGTAGAATAAAGAATCAAGCAATCCGAACGACACAGAATCACATCTTTGACCTCAAACCATTTCCTCTTATCAATCAGACAAAGGCGTTTTTTAAACCGCCAATTGCCAATCTATTCGATCAACGCAAACTAATAACCGGCCAGTTGTTTCTTCCGGCATGAGGTCGGGAAGAGAAATAACAATTGTAATCTTTGCTCTTCGAATAAAACAGAGGCGTTGCATCAAGAACTATTTCTGCATTCGCGACCTGAACCTTTTTATGTCATTCCAAGTCGGTTCACCCCCCCAAATAAGAATCGAATCTGCGCCCATCGAGTCTATGCGTCTCCTTGCGGCTCGGTGAGCCGACGTATTGTCAGCGCGGCTCGCTGCTCTATCAGGGTAATAATCTGCTCGACCAAGGGACTTTCAGTGAATCCAAGCTCTTTTTGCGATTGAAGCTGGCGGGCCGTCTTCGGCAGGCTCTGCGCCAGTTCCAGAATGCGCTTGCGGGTTTGAGCCCGGCTCAAACCAGCGCTCTCGGCGAACTGATCCCAGTGATGAGCCTGCACCTCACTGAACTTGTATTTGCTGCCGATCTTCATCGCCATCTTGGGTGTGAGGGTCTGGTACACCGCCGTCGACAGGGTGTCGTACAACGGTGCCAGTACCGGAAACTTGCCGGTATAAAGCAAGGAGAAGTTCTTGGCATGCGCGTCATGATTACCGATCAAGGCGTTGAACACCACGTAATCGAGCAGGTACAGTACTTGCGGTGCGCTAGGCCGGGTAACATGACGCAACAGGCTGAAGCACGCGGCGAGATCGGGGCCCCCTTCGTTTTGATACTTCATCTCGGGCACCACGCCCAGCGCTTGACAGAAATCCTCCTGATGCAGGCGTGCTACCCGGCCTTGCGTGCCGGTTTGCCGGTCTAACGCGCCACCAGCAAAAAGCGGCGGCCGGCAACGGCGCGGATTTGCGCTTGAGCGGCTTGCAGCTTCATGGCGCGAGCCAGGGCGAGGCAGAAGCCTTCATTGGTAACACTATCTTCCACGCCTTGGATGAGCGGCTTCAAGATATGGGTGCTGGGTTGCCCTCCTTGAGGCAGACCAATGCGCTGTCCGTCAAAAACAACCGGCAGCTTATCCTGCACACCGGCCAATGACTGCCGCAAGCCATCCTTGCCAGCCATCATCGGGCGGCGAGGCAATTCATCAAGGATGTCAACCAGCTCATCATCGTTCAGCCACTGAACGCGATCATCCCCGAGTGGTGAAGGAGGTGTTCCAGGCGGCAGAAAAGTAATGGCTCCGGCACACTCTCCGCCGATGTGATCGAGCAAGGCAAAGTCATTCTGACCCGATACCTGGAATTGCTGTGCGATCAAGCGGCGCAGATGACCTTCGGGGAGCAGACCGGCAAAGAATGGGCGCGTGTGGATGTCATCGAATACATCCGTTTGCAAGGGGAGCGAGCAAGACAGCGCGATGGCTCCCGGTCGATTCAGCCAGTTTTCGAGATAGTGGAAACTGAGCCGTCCCTCCTGCAGCGACAAGGTGCCGACATGATAAGCAAACAGCCAGACCTCGAGTTCATGTGCCATCGCTGTCTATCTTCATCACCGCGGATTGTTGTTCCGGCAGGCCCGCAAGAACGATTTCACCGCCTAAGGCATCGATGACCCGCAAGACCTGCTCAAGTCTCAACGTGGACTTTCCCGCTTCGAGATCGACAATGAAACGTAGCCCGACACCGGCTGCCAAAGCGAGCTGAGACTGTGTCAGGCCAAGCTGCTTGCGTGCTGTGCGCAGGGCAAGCCCGAGCGATTGAGTGCTGTGGATGCGGATCATGAATCTCACTTTGTCGATTTTCCCGTTCGGGAAATTATGAAACAAAGCACACATCCGAGCAAGTTAATTTTCCTGATCGGGAAAAATTATGCTTCAATCAATTTTACTTGAGAAAATATTCCCAATCGGGAATATTTGTACGTCCGTTGCGCAGAATGGGGTAGTTAGTTGCTTAGTTCCACCGTGCACCGTTGATCTGTTTGCGGAACTAAACACTTAGCGACTGGCGTGAAATTTTCGCATTTGCCACGACCAGCAAGTAGCCCGGAAAGTCTGCGTCATCCGGGATAAAAAAGCATTCTCTAAGCCTCCGATTGCCAACTCATCCCATTAACGCAAACTAATAACCGGCCAGTTATTTCTCTCGGCGTGGCTTTTCAATGTCGGATCGGGGTCGACGGCGACCGGATGGGTGACTTTGCTCAGCAGTGGTAAGTCGTTGAGCGAGTCGCTGTAAAACCAGCTGCGCAGGAACGACAGCCAAGTCAGATTGTGCTCGTCCAGCCACTTTTCCAGCCGTTCGATTTTGCCTTCGCGGAACGAAGGCGTGCCGGTCACGCGGCCAGTGAACTCGCCATTTTTTTCTTCCGGTTCGGTCGCGATCAAGTGTTCGATACCGAGTGCGTGGGCGATTGGCGCGGTGACGAAACTGTTGGTGGCGGTGATGATGATGCACAGGTCATTATCGAGCATGTGCCGTTCGATCAATTGGCGCGTACCGGGTGCGATCAGCGGCGTGATCCTTTCCGCCATGAATTCCTTGCGCCAGGCTTCCAGTTGCGCACGCGGATGACGCGCCAGCGGCTTGAGCTGAAAATTCAGAAATTCATGAATATCCAACGTACCTGCTTTGTATTGCTCGTAAAACTCGATATTTTTCGCTTCGTGCAATTCCCGGTCCAAGGCTTTTTTCTCGATCAGAAATTGCGCCCATTGAAAATCGCTATCGCCCGCGATCAACGTGTTATCCAAATCAAATAATGCCAAATTCATGAAGCCACCTGTAATAATTCTCGTAATAATGGAATGGTAATCGGACGCTGCTGCGCCAGCGAATAACGGTCCAGCGCGTCCAGCGTCATCATCAGCGACGGCAAATCGCGCCGCCCGTGCCGCAATAGATAAAGACAAATTTCCTGCGGAATGGCAAAACCACGATCGGCGGCATGCATTTTCATCGCCTGGATTTTTTCTTCTTCGGTTAATTCGTGCACTTGAAACACCAGTCCCCAACCCAAGCGCGTCACCAGATCCTGGCGCATCGCCAGATACACCGGCGCAACCGCGCCGCTCAGCAGCAAGAATGCATGACCTTCGTCGCGCAAACGGTTATACACATTGAACAAGGCAATCTGCCCCGCCGCATCCAGGCGGTCGACATCGTCGATCGCAATGCAATCCATGCCGCTATCGAACACAAATTCGCTGCCGTTTTGGACGCAGCAATATACCGCTTTCCGGTTGCTTTGGGTATACGCGGCGACACTGGCTCGCAGTAAATGGCTTTTACCGCTGCCCGGACTGCCCCACAAATAAACAAAACGATCCTGTTCCCGTCCCGACACGATACCGGTCAGCATGTACAATAATTCGGCATTTTTTCCGGGTTGAAAATTTTCCAGCGTGGGCAGTGACGGCGGCAGAATGTCGAGCAGCAATTGTTGCATCATCGGGATTCAAGATAATCGCCGGACTGTAAACCGGCAGTGGCTATGATTTATAGAAATTGCTGACCAGATAATGTTGATGCAGATGACGCAGCCACACCAGCAGTATGGCACTCACCGGCAGCGCCAGCAGGATGCCGAAAAAACCGAATAATTGACCGAATGCCATCAAGGCGAAAATCACCATCACCGGATGCAAGCCGATACGGTCTCCAACCAGCCAAGGGGTAAACAACATGCCTTCGAGCAATTGACCGGCACCGAATACAATCCATACCGGAATGATTCCGCTCCAGTCTTGAAATTGCATCACCGCAGCCAGCGTCGCCAGCGTCAAGCCGACAATCATACCCAGGTACGGCACAAACACCAGAATGCCGGCGACCAAGCCGATCGGTAATGCGAATTCCAATCCCGCCAGCCACAGGCCGGTAATATAGCAAATACTCATCAACACGATGACGGCTAGCTGGCCGCGCAGGAATTCCGCGAGAATTTGATCGGTCTCACGCGCCAATACCGAAATTTGTTGATGCCAATAACGCGGAATCATTTCATCGATCAGTTTGATCAACATATCCCAATCGCGCAGCAGGTAAAACAGAACAACGGGTACCAGCAGCATATTGACCAGAAACTCCATGATTGCCATGCCGCCGCTGGTCAGTGACGGCAGCACTTTTGCCGCCACCCCGCCGGCGCTTTGCCAGTGTTCCGAAATTGCTTGTTTCAGCACATTCATGTCGGGCTGGAGGCTGATGTTAAACCGGGCTTCCAGCCACGGCATCACGTGATTTTTCAACACATCCAGGTACACCGGCATTTTATCCATCAGCCGCCTGGCTTCTTCCTCGAATAGTGGCACCATGATAAAAATCAATGCCACAAACATACCGGACAGCAAGAGCATCACCAGAATCGTGCCGACTGTGCGCGACAATCTGTGGCTCGCCATGCGTGTCACGATCGGGTTGCAAATATACGCAATCACCGCAGCCAGCAGAAAAGGCGTCAGAATCGGACTGAGCAGATAAAGCACTCCGCCCGACACGCACGCCAGCGCCAGCCACCACAGATAATGCAAGCCGTCGGAATGTTCCGTGCTCATACCCAACCTTAACTTTGCCCGGCTTTCG
This sequence comes from Gammaproteobacteria bacterium, assembly GCA_015709615.1. Taxonomy (NCBI): domain Bacteria; kingdom Pseudomonadati; phylum Pseudomonadota; class Gammaproteobacteria; species Gammaproteobacteria bacterium. The sequence goes on from CP054179.1 coordinate 1,341,063, forward strand.
CTTTTAATGCGTGACTGGCGAGATTCTTGCCGAGCTCCCAGATCGAACCCGGTACTTGATGGGTATCGGCGATGGTTTTGGTCAACGCGCCGACGATGCGGTCGCAATCTTTCTGCGACAGAATCAATGGCGGCAGCAACTTGATGACATTCATGCCATGCCCGGCCACTTGCGTCAGGATTCTGTGCTCTTTAAACAACGGAATCGTGATCATCTGGCAGAACAATCCTTTGTTGGCGGCTTCCAGCATCATCCACGCCGTCTTTAACGAGAAACTGCCGGGCGATTTGAATTCGATTGCAATCATCGATCCTTTGCCGCGCGCTTCTTTCAGGAATTCATATTGATTGGTCAGAGCATTGATCCGCCCGATGATATCCGCGCCGATTTTCGCGCTATTTTCGACCAGCTTCTCGGTTTTGATCACTTCCAAACTGGCCAACCCCGCCGCCATCGCCATATTGTTCTTGGAGAACGTGGAACCGTGCACCACCGCCCGGTCCATGCGGTTGAACACACTTTCCATGATCGGTTGCGTCATGGCGACCGCACCGACCGGAACGAACCCGCCGGACAACGCCTTGGCCATGCAAATCATATCGGGCTTCACGCCCCAATGTTCGACTGCCCAGAATTTTCCGGTGCGGCCCAAGCCGGTTTGAATTTCATCGGCGACAAACAGCGTGCCGTATTTCTTGCACAGCCGTTCCACTTCGGGCAGATAGTTGTCATCCGGAATATTGACACCCTTGCCCTGGATCGGCTCGACCACAAACGCCGCGACGTTACGACCGCTGAGCGCTTGTTCCAAAGCGGCCAGATCGTTGAACGGAACCGAGCCGCAATCCTGCAGCAGCGGCCCGAAACCGTCCTTGAAAATCTGCTCGCCGTTCAGCGACAACGCGCCCATTGTCAACCCATGATAGGCATGGTCGCAGCAAATAATGCGATTGCGCTTGGTAAAATAACGCGCGAACTTGATCGCCGCTTCCACGGCTTCGGTGCCGGAATTGCAGAAAAATGCGCGTTCCAGATTATCCGGTGTCGTGGTCAAAATTTCCTTGGCTAGCAAACCGCTCAGAATCGAAACATCCATCTGCACCAGATCCGGCATTTCCAGCGACAATACCTCTTTCAACGCATTAACGATGACCGGATGATTGCGGCCAAAAGCATACACGCCGAAGCCGCTCAGCAAATCGAGATATTCGTTACCCTGCTCGTCATACAGATATTGCCCGACAGCACGCTCATAATTGCGATCATAGCCGATCGTTTTCAGCACCCGCACCATCTGCGCATTCAGGTAGTGATCGTGCAAATCAAATTTGTCGGTGCGATGCTGCGATAACAAATCGGTAATACTGAAAGACATGAACGGCCTCTGCATTAAAAACACCGGCAGCAAAACCGGCGGCTAAAATCTATGAATTTCCTGAATGAAAAACTGATACCACAGCAAATAAAATAAGCGCAGATCATACCACTCCACCGCTTTTTTTTGCTGCTAAAAATACACCATCAATGTGTTATTTATCATTGTCATGATGCATCGGGGTGACACCGTTACTGAGGCAAAATTTTGCTGGAAGAAAAATTGAACAAGTCCCGGAATATTTTCCGGATTTTGTAAAAAATGAACCTTTGGCAGTCAGGTGCTTACTCACTACAATTCCATAGACCGGCTTCAGCACGGCTGCTGGTATGCCGGGTTATTTATGATGCTATTATAGCGAACCGATCCGTATATTACCGGTCTCGATTGCATCGGCTTTTTTACTATTTGAAATGATCAGAACTATGAACGAGAAAGAAAGCGAAATCTCTTCCCCAGAAGAGAAACTGGCAGTTTCAGCGGGAGTCAATCTGGCAGTGATCATCGGCACTATACTTTTCCCGGTGATCGGTATCGCCATGGGCTTTACTTATTTTAGAAAAGACAGTCCGGCTGCAAAAAAAGCCGGAAGAAATTGGCTGATACTCGGCGTTTTGATGTTTATCGTCAATATCGTATTAGTAAGTACCATGAAATAAAAATGAACACCCCCCGTGGCGAAACCACGGGGGAATCACAAGCCGGCCGGCATGCGATCTTGCTCATAACCAGCGGCTGCATGCTAAGAACCGAGCACTCAGACCGCAGCCGATTGACGCAACACTATTTGAACAAATCGCTATCGACATACTCCGCTTTCACCAGCGACCAGAAATCGTCCGCCAAGCCGTTCTCGATGTACGCATACGGCAGCCATCCGTAGCCATGATCACCCCAGCCTGTTCCCCATGAGTTGCGGATCAGGAGCGCACCCTTGGTGGAGCCGATTTTCTTTTGATCGTCATAGCCCACTGCCAGCACGGCGTGGCCGCCTTCCAGGGTATCACCGCTGGTAGGATAGGGAATCTCACCCTTGCCATCGCCGCCGGGCGGCATCGAACTGTAAACCGCAAAACCGAACATCGCGGGAAGGTTTCCCGCCAGGCTTGTTTTTACAGTTTTCAATACGGTTGCTGTCGGGGTATTGGGCGGATCGAGACGGTAATACTTGATCGCCTGATAATTCTGCGCGTATGAAAAGCAGAAACCGGAGGGATCGTCATTGAAGCGGGCGATGTCGTAGGGCCAGTATTTTTCCGGCGGCACGCCAAACAACACCAGCGCTTTCATGGTGTCCCTCAGATAGGCGCCATCGTCGCCGGTGAAACCGAGCAGCTGCCGGGTGACTTTGTACAAAAACAACCGCGATGCATCGATATGTTTGCCAAAGGCGCGGCGTTCATAATATTCGACCATGCCCACGCCGGCATTCGCGGTACACGAACCGAGCTGTCCTTGATCTTCGATCGGTGAGCAGTATTTGCGCAAATCGACCGACGCGGGCAAGGATTTTGCCGCTTTTTTCAAAGGTGACGACTTTGCCAGCACTTTTGCCACCGCTTCCGTTTCCAGTGTGTGGTCCCGCATATCGGGTAGGTCTCTATGCCAGCCAAGGCCACGGCCATGAATTGTTTTCATTTTCATTCTCCCATAAAAGCACGTTGATCAATCTACCGTTACATAACTGCATACTGAATGAACATCTTTTACTTCAACCGCTTTTTGAGTATAAGTGAAACCGGTGAAATAACAAAATACAAAGCCATTTCGGGCAATTCCCAAGTTCATCACAATCATTCTGCGGAGATTTTTATCGGTGTGCGCCGTTCGCTTCGCTCATTTGCGGTAAAATCACACTTTGTGAACCGCATCTATTTTTAACCGCAAGAGAATCCAACTTGACTTCATCACGATCTGATCATCCGGATACCACAACGCCATTATCCTACCGCGATGCCGGGGTCGACATCGACGCAGGAGATCGGCTGATCGACAACATCAAGCCGCTGGCCAAGCGCACGTTGCGTCCCGAAGTGCTCACCGGCATCGGCGGCTTTGGCGCTTTGTTTGAAATTTCCAAGAAATACCAAAACCCGGTGCTGGTATCCGGCACCGATGGAGTAGGCACCAAACTGAAGCTGGCGTTCCAGCTCAAGCGCCACGACACCATCGGCATCGACTTGGTGGCGATGAGTGTCAACGATATTCTGGTGCAAGGCGCCGAACCGCTGTTTTTCCTGGATTACTTCGCTTGCGGCAAATTGCATGTCGAAACGGCAACCCAGGTGGTCGGCGGCATCGCCGCGGGTTGCGAACAAGCCGGTTGTGCGTTGATCGGCGGGGAAACGGCGGAAATGCCGGGCATGTATCCGCACGACGAGTATGATCTGGCCGGATTTGCCGTGGGTGTGGTCGAGAAGGAGCGGATTATCAGCGGCGCCACCATACAAGTGGGTGATATGGTGCTGGGGATCGCTTCCAGTGGCGCGCATTCCAACGGTTATTCGCTGATCCGCAAAATTATTGAGCATAGTCGCGCCGACTTGTCCGAAGATTTTCACGGCCAGCCTCTCGCCAATGCCGTCATGGCGCCGACGCGCATTTACGTCAAACCGTTGCTAGCACTGATCAACCAACTGCCGGTCAAGGGGCTGGCACACATCACCGGCGGCGGCTTGGTGGAAAATGTGCCGCGTATTTTACCCGGTCAACTTGCGGCAGTTTTACACCGCGATGCCTGGGAAATGCCGCCGTTGTTCCGTTGGCTGCAGCAACGAGGCAACGTCACCGATCATGAAATGGCGCGCGTGTTTAATTGCGGTATCGGCATGGTCGTCGTCGTCGCCCCCGAGCATGCGGAAAATGCGCTGCACAGTTTGCGCGCAGCGGGAGAAACTGCCTGGCGGATCGGTGAAATCAAGCCGCGCGCGGCCAATCAAGCCGCAACGGTTCTGGTTTAAGCCGCCATTTCCCGGCAATAATCCATGAAATCTTTGGTCATTCTGATTTCCGGCCGCGGCAGCAATATGCAGGCGCTGCTGGAAGCAAAATTGCCGCTGGATCGCATTACGGTAATCAGCAACAACACCCATGCATCGGGACTGGAAATTGCGCGGCAACATGGTATCGAAACCATCGTTCTCGACCATCGCGCATTCCCGGACCGGCAAAGTTTCGATGCGGCATTAGCGGAAAAAATTGATGCTTGCCAGCCAAAACTGATTGCACTGGCGGGCTTCATGCGTATACTAAGCGATCGCTTCGTACAACGCTATCAAGACCGTCTGATGAATATCCACCCTTCCTTGTTGCCCGCCTTTCCCGGATTGGGAACGCATGCGCGAGCACTGCAGGAAGGCATCAAGATTCACGGCTGCACGGTTCATTTTGTCACCGCTCAACTGGATCACGGCCCGATTGTCATTCAAGCCGCCATCCCGGTGGCACCCGATGATACCGAAGAAACGCTGGCTGCCCGGGTCTTGAAACAAGAGCATCGCATCTATCCGCAGGCAGTGCGCTGGTTCATGGAAGACCGCATTCGATTGGACGGCAATCGGATTGAAGTAATCGACTCCAGCGTTAGCGCTGCTGCACTGTATTCGCCAGGATTGCCGGAATGAAATTTACTCCATTGTTTTTTCTGCTAGGGCTGCTTAGTTTCTCAGTAATGGCAACGGATCTGCCGTCACGCATCGAAATCAAGTACGCCGTGACGACCGATATCGGCGAAGGTGAAATCGATGAAGTCATGGAGATCAAGCACGTCGAGGGTAAAGCGCATTATTCGATCAACAGCAAAGCGCAAGCCACCGGCATGTACAAACTCATCGAACCCAACAGCATCATACGCCACAGCGAAGGATTCATCACCAAGCAGGGGCTACGGCCGGTGCGCGCTTATGAGAAGCGCGGCCAGAAAAAAGCCAGTGTGGCCGAATTCGACTGGAAGAATCATGTCATTACGCTCCATCATCAAGGACACCACGCGAAAGAAGTAATGCCGGACGGCACGTTGGATCGTCTCAGCATGTCGTACAATTTTATATTCACCGGACTCCCCAAACACCATGTAGAACGCCACGTCACCAATGGCGATACCTTGCAGTTATCGCGCTACACCATCACGAAAGAAATACTCGATACGCCGATCGGAAAAATGGAAACCGTGGCATTAACCCGGCAGGAGGAAAAACACTCCAAGCTCAAGAGAAAATTATGGTTGGCATTAAACAATCATATGCTACCCGTACGCATCGTCTCGGTGGAGGATAATGGCCGCGAAATCGACAAAATGGTAACCGAAATCAATATCAGCTATAAAACCGAACATTAAGAAGTGCTGAATAGCTCAGAGCATTCTTAATCAATCTTGCCATCCATCACATACACCGGATTCAATGCATTTAACTCACCCTCAACTGAATGCAGCCGTTACTGCCATGCGTACCGTGCTGCCGTTGGCGTACCCCGCCGATGCTATCTTGCGGCGTTTCTTCCAAGACAATCCCATGCTGGGTGCGCAAGACCGCGCAATCATCGCGGAAACCGTTTTTGGCATTTTACGCCACCGTTTTTTTCTTGAAAGCTTAGCAAAACAAGTAACACCGCGCACTTTGGTACTCGCTTTTCTAGTCAAATTCCAAGGTATGAATTTGCGTGAACTGACTCCGCTGATCAGTGAATCGGAAGCCAAGTGGCTAGTGGAAGTCAAAGCCAGTAAACCGGATGCATTGCCATTGGCCATACGCGCCGAATTTCCCGCATGGCTGGTGGAAAAATTGCAGCCGTGCATGCCGGATCAGGATATCCTGGAGCTGGGATTATCCTTGCAGCAGCCGGCGCCATTGGATCTGCGTGTTAATACCCTGCTCGCCAAGCGTGATGAAATACTCGAAACTTTCCAGCAAGAAGGTATCGCAGCGCAAGCAACGCCCTATTCTCCTTGCGGTATCCGCCTGAGCGGGAAACCCGCCATCAATCGCCATACGCTCTTTTTATCGGGAAAAATAGAAGTGCAGGATGAAGGCAGCCAGCTGCTCGGTTACTTGCTGGCGCCGAAACGCGGTGAAATGGTGGTCGATTTCTGCGCTGGTGCTGGCGGTAAGTCATTGTTGCTAGGGGCCTTGATGCATTCCAAAGGCCGTCTTTATGCTTTTGATGTCTCGGAAAAAAGATTGAACAACCTGAAACCCCGTTTTAAGCGCTCCGGCTTGTCGAATTTGCATGCCCAACTCATCGCCAACGAAAATGACAGCAAAGTCAGAAGATTAACCGGAAAAATAGATCGCGTATTGGTGGATGCGCCCTGCAGCGGTCTCGGTACCCTGCGGCGCAATCCCGATTTGAAATGGCGTCAGTCCCCGCAGAGCATTGAAGAATTGAAAACAAAACAAGCAGCCATTCTGTCTGCGGCGGCTGGCTTGCTGAAACCCGGCGGACGGCTGATCTATGCGACGTGCAGTTTATTGCCGGAAGAAAACCAAGCTATTATCAGCGGTTTTCTGGCCGAGCACCCGCAATTTACCTTGCTGAATTGTGCGGAATTACTGGCGCAGCAAAAAATACCGTTGAATACCGGAGAATTTCTACAGTTATCGCCGCAGCTTCATCAAACGGACGGTTTCTTCGCGGCTGCTTTGACTCGCATTGACACAACAAAAGCGGAATGAAACGTTGAGCCGCGTCTTTCTTTTCCCCTCGCATCGGCAAGAGAAATTTGCTATTGATTATGCTGCGCCAGCGCTATTTTCTCTTTCAGCAGCTGAATCAATGCCGGGAAGCCATCCCGTTGCATCACAGCACGATATTCCCCTCGCTTTATGGCAAGATCGCTCACGCCGTCGAATAGGATATTGACAATCCGCCAGCCTCCATCCGTTTGATGCAGCACATAATCAAAATTGACCGCACCGCCGTCGGACTTCGTCAATTGACTACGCACCAGCGTTTGCTCACGCGGCAACGGGCGCTGCTCCAGGATCTTGAATTGCTCTCCTTCATATTGAGTGAACCGGCCGGCGTATGTGGCGACACTCAATTGCCGGAAAGTATCGACAATCAAGTCTTGCTGTGCTTTATCCAACTGCGACCAGTAAGTTGCGCCGAGTATGGTCTTGATGATCAAATCGATATCGTGTGATTGATCGATGACAGGTTCGAGAAATTTGTAGCGTCCCTCGTAGCCCAATTTCTCACCTTCCTGCATGACTTGCAGTAATGAAGATTGTAAATGGCCGATCACTTGTTCAGGTGTTCCGGATCCTCGATCAGACGCGCTAAATCCCGGTGAAACAGACAATAGCAGCAGCAAAATCAAAGACCATACGATCAGTTTAATAGTTTGCTTTACTTTCATAATGGCGATCTTTCCAACGAGCGCGTTCCCCGCGCCAGTAGCGCAATGCCGATGTCCAAGTCATGGCAAGATACAGCGTGCCGATAACGGGCAACGCCAGACTCCAGAGCGGCGAGCGGTGATAATAAATTAAAGTTGGCACATAGGTAAAGAACATAGCCAGCCACGCTGCTACGCTGACCATATAGGCTTCCTGGGCCGATGACAGCAAAAATGCAAGCGGTGCCGCCCAAAACATAGCTGTCATAATCAAAGTGCAAATAGCCAGTAAAACCACTGAATATTTTAATTGCGTAAATGCAGTCCGCGCCACCATCTCCCAAATAGGTTTTAGCGTTTGATAACCGCGATGACTTCGCGCTGCATGACTGAGTCCGATGAACGTACGAAAGCCAGCGTGTTTGATATGGTCAGCTAACGTACAATCGTCAATCAGCGCATTGTGTAAATTGGCAAAAGCACCGGTGGCGTGCAATGCTTGCGTTTCCACCAGAATACATCCGCCCGCTGCTGCCGCAATGCGGGATTCCGGTTTATTAGCCAAGCCGAAAGGGTACAAAAGTTTAAAGAAAAATATAAACGCCGGCATCAGTAAACGTTCTATGAAGTTATCCATGGGCGGCTCGGCCATCAACGATACCAGCGCCAGATTCTCATCACGCGCTTTGCGTTGCAGTTCGAAGATAATCCCCGGAGTCAGCTCGATATCGGCATCCAGCAACAAGGTATAGGGCGTTTTAACTTCCCGCAATCCCTGCTCCAGCGCCCATAATTTGCCACTCCACCCAGCAGGCGGTGCGGTACCGGATAATACCTGCGCGCCGCAACGTCCCGCTTGCTCAGCGGTATCATCGCTTGATTGATCATCGATTACGATAATACGTATATTAGCACCTTGTGCTTTGACACCACCGAGCGTATGACCGATATAAGGGCCTTCATTGCGCGCCGGGATCAGTACGGTAATATCGCTCAGATCGACAGCGGATTCGAATAATGCCGGAGCTTCAATGTTCTCACGCGTGCTCCAAGGACACCACGGAAGCAGCATCAATGCCCCCCAGCAGATGACACCAAAAACAGCTGTGTATAATACAAATTCCAGCATTATTTCAAGCACATTCTTTGGCCTGCATCAATACTCCGATTTGATATTCGCCTATTTATCAATCAGCGTTACCGCAATATCGGATAGCTTTTTCGGTGTTTTGTTTTCCTCAGCGGCCCATGTTGGCGCAGGCTCAGTCACCATGGGACCTGTTGTTTTGGGCCCTCTTAGCGAAGTCACCAGCGCTTTCCATGGATGCTGCAGCGTGTCTTCCACTGCGGTCGCTTCATATCCGCAATGCGCCATGCATTGCGCACATTTTGGGTTATTGGCCGTGCCGTATTTTTCCCATGGCGTATCTTCGAGAAGCTCTTTAAAGGTTTTTGCATAACCCTCGTCAGACAGTAAATAGCAAGGTTTTTGCCAGCCGAAGACATTACGTGTCGGATTTCCCCACGGAGTGCACTTATAGTTCTGATTTCCAGCTAAGTAATCCAGATATAACGCGGAATGGTTCAACCGCCATTTCCGCTTTAATTTTTTGCCTAATTCAAAAATGCCGCGGAATAATATTTTGGTATCCTGGCTTTTGATAAATACATCTTGCTTCGGCGCTTTCTCGTAACTAAAGCCCGGTGCAATTGTTGCTGCCTCGACCCCCAATTCCATAGCATAGTCAAGAAATTCAGCGACATCCTCTGGCGTTTCACCCTGAAACAGCGTGCAATTCACTGTCACTCGGAAACCTTTATCCAGTGCCAGCTTTATCGCCTCAACCGCACGGTCAAAGACACCATCCTGACAAACCGATGCATCATGGCGCTCCCGCATGCCATCCAAGTGGATTGAGAAAGTCAAATAGGGCGACGGCGTATAATCATCGATCCGCTTCTTCAGCAACAGCGCGTTTGTGCACAGATAAACATATTTCTTGCGCTTAATGATGCCTGCGACAATCTGCGGCATTTCCTTATGCAGTAATGGTTCACCGCCAGGTATTGACACCATCGGCGCACCACATTCATCGACTGCCTGCATGCACTCATCATAAGAAAGACGTTGATCGAGCACATCTTCCGGATGCGCAATCTTTCCACATCCGGCGCATGCCAGATTGCAGCGAAATAAAGGCTCCAGCATCAGTACCAGAGGGTATTTCTTGACTCCTTTTAACTTTTGTTTGATTAGATAAGTGCCAACCGCGATCTGTTGACGTAATGGAACTCCCATGAGCAAAACCTCCAAAAATACATCACAAGCAAATTAATAACTAATGCTATCGGGCTAATTTAACAAAGCCAATGCATTATCAACTCAAATCTTATCCGGACAATACTGTTATGTATGCAATCAGTCTGTTTTATATGACGAAACACATTTATATGCTGAAGACTTAAACACCAAAGCAGATATTGCAACCAGCAACTATGGATAGTATCCCTATCAGAATATCGATAATTACCTGAAAAAGCTATGAAACCGGATTTTACTTTCAACTATAGAACATGAATCTTTCGATAGCAAATATTTTTAATCAACCAAGGGAATTAAGCAGGGGCATTAATATTACAGGGGAGATAAACAGCCTGAAATTGGAAATTTCTACCTGGTGAATTGCACCAAGAATCAATCAATGATTCTTGGTGCGTCAAAAAATCACAAAACGCAACGACTATTTAGAAATCCACACCCATTGCGCGTAGCGTTCTCTTGGTCACTTTGCCAGCTGGTATGTTATTTTGTTTTTGGAAACTTTCGATAGCTGCAACTGTTTTAGCACCACTGACACCATCGACTGGTCCTGGATTAAATCCTGCGTCTACGAGCGCTTGTTGCACTTTGCGCATGATCGCCGGTGTCATTTTTACCACATCATCGCCATCATCGGGTTGTGCCGCTACAGCTGGCTGCGCATCTTGAGCTGAGGCTGCTGATTCAATGCTTTGTATACTTTGAACGTCTTCAACCTTGGCTGCCGGTTCAGCTGAGGTCGCGGCTGGTGCTGCTGGAGCGGGAGCGGCTGGGGCTGGAGCTGCTGCCGGTGCAGGCTCTGCTGGAGCTGCTGCAGGTGCCGCCGCTGCATCTTTATTTTCTTTAGGAAGCGGTTTCTTTTCAAAAATCGGCTTACAGCCAAGCAACAATCCGACTGATAACAAAAGAATAGTATAAGCCACTAATTTGCTAATCTTACTAAATTTCATTGCTACCCTCCATAGTAAAAATATATAACTTGAAAAGTCATCAAATTTGCATCAAGCGCACATTCCAATGACAAACTCATTTAACTTCATTGCCTTACCCATTTAGTCCCCGAAGCTACAGCAACATTCTTGATTTTATTTATGGTTATGCGGACTAACTTATCATGTTGCGATGTGAACTATCACACTTTTCTGATCATAACGCAATGCGAATACGTTAATTAGGAAGCGCCAATCGCGTCACTGCGATAAATTGTCGCTAAGCGTAGCTGTATTTTGATGGAAATTTCACTGGACTATTGTTTACACCGGCGATCCGCTGTACCTGCTCGGCAAAGAATGGAGCACTTTCCTAATTCCATCACCCCTAAAAAAACCATAGCCGAGCTTCAATTCCAAGGTTTATCAACTCAATCAATTGTTTTGTTGAAAAAAATTAATTCCCCAGCTTATATTCGATAGCGGCGAGTGGAGTCAGAATCCTTGGTTTATCTCGCGCTTCCTTGTTAAAGGACGGCAAAATCGTTTCAAGAAAAGGTGTTATTGAGTTTGTCGAGCCGTTAGTTTGTGTAAATCCCCGGTTACGAAACAGCTTGATTAAGCTGAACGAGGATGTTGGAGGATCAAACCTGAAGATTAATGTGTTGGTGAACGCAAAGATGAGGCTGGTACTGAATACCGAAAGCGGATATCTCCTTGCACTCAAGTCGGTATTCATTGAACTGACGACAATGATTAGCTCCTGACCGTTAAAATAAGCTGTCGCATCAATTGAATCCAGTGGTTGCGGCAAACCATCAATATCCGGAATTCCGGAATACCCGATTGCAGTGGCTTTATCGATACAAACAGTACGATCGTTATCGACAAAACGGGGAATACCACCGGTTAAGCTCAACCGGTACACTCCGCCACCAGAATCTTCTATAACCTCAAACCTGCTTTGTACTGATGCTGCGCTATCCGGAGCCGGATCTTCCGTATCGACGGCACTCCGGCACTCAAATCCTTCGTACGTAATACTTAGCCCATGAACATTGCTCTGTAACAACAAAAACAAAAGTGCAAAGACCAATATCTGCGCTATTTTCATAGAAGTGTCCTGAATATGAGACAAGCCTAAATTTAGCTACCTACCAGAAAACCCGATACGCTTAGAAGTTCTCTTGACCGATGAATGCGAATCGGCAGTTACCCAATCAAGAAATTTCAGAAACTTATGAATGCGAACTGATTGCGCTGTATAGCTTGGCAAAAGTATCACCCACATAGCGGATCTGATCTCCGGTATGGGCGGCATTCACACTGCATCGCACTAGTGATTTACCCTCGGGCGCAGCGGGCGGCAAAATCAAATTCACATAAATATTATGCTCGAGTAACTGTTGCCACAACAACAGTGCTTGTTGCGGCGTATCCACAACAGCGGCGATGACCGGTCCAGGGTCCGGGCCAAGAACATAACCGGCTTCCTTGAGCGCTGAATATAATTGCGTGCAGTTATTCCATAATTGTTTGCGCAGGTGGCTACCCTTGCGCAACAATTCCAACGCCGCACGGGTCGATGCAATCGTGGCGGGAGAGGGTGATGCTGTAAAAATATAGGGATGACTGATGTAGCGAAGCTGTTCAAGCTGCGGGTGGTTGCTGACACAAAATCCGCCAATACTGCACAAGCTTTTACTGAAAGTACCGGTAATGAAATCGACCTCTTGCAATAAGCCGGTCTTTTCAACAAGACCTTGACCGGTTTCGCCCAGCACGCCCAGCGAGTGCGCCTCGTCCAGCAACAGAATGCAACCATAGGCGTTCTTTAATTTAACGATCTCGGCTAAAGGCGCTTGATCGCCGAGCATACTGTAAATGCCTTCAGCGATAACCAATGTAGTCTCAACACGATCACCCAAGCGGCGCAGCCGTTTTTCCATATCGACTACATCATTGTGCTTGAAGCGAATGATATCCGCACCGCTGAGAATACAACCATCATAAATACTCGCATGCGAATCGCCATCGATCAATACTGTATCCCCTGGGCCGACCAAACCGGAAATCGTACCCAAGTTGGCTTGATAACCGGTTGTAAATACAATGCTGGAACTGCATTGATAAAAATCTGCGAATTCTTTTTCGAGCGCGCGATGACCGAAATAGCTGCCATTCGCCATTCGCGAACCTGTGGTTCCCGTACCCTCCTTATCTATGGCTTCATGCGCTGCCTGAATGCACTCAGGGGCAAAAGTTAGCCCCAGATAATTATTTGTACCCAGCAGAAGCACGCGGCGATCGCCGATTCTCGCTTCAGTAGCAGAATAAACTTCTTCAATCGGAATACCAAATGCGCCCACGCCATTAGGCAAAAGTGCCTTTCTTGCAGCAGCGGCTGCATCAATTTTCTCTAATAAATTCATTATGACGCTGATTTAATTTTATGCACTAAATCGACCAACTCACGCACAGTTTGAACATCGGCTAGAGCGTTAATCGGAATTGAAATATCAAAAGCATCTTCTACTTCCATGATCAGATTAAGAAGTTTAATCGAATCGATCGATAATTGGCTGATTAGATTGGTTTCGGGGGAAATCTGCGTATTGGAATTGGTTAAACTACTTAGGCGATCGCAGAGCAACTGCATGATCTCATCGTAATTACTGTCAGTCATAAATTAAATTCGGCGTGGTTAAATTTTGAAGTTAGATTACTTCAGATAATACATCTTGTAAACGGATACTCGGATGCCATCCGGGAAGTTGATGGATTAAGGACGCATTATCACATACCCAATCAGGATGTTGCAGTTCATTTACCTTTCCCGGGGTCAGCATGGGCGAGTAATGGAATAATCGAGCAAACCAGAGATTTGCCGAAGCAATGCTGCGAATTAGCGGATCCGGAATCGTGATGCAATGAACTGGTCGCTTCCAAACCTGTTGCGCCAATTCTGTTAATCCCTGATAACTGTATCCGCCTGGTGTACCATCATCTAGTTCAAAAACACCTTGGATGTTCTGTTCTGCCGTTAGCCAAGCTTCGATTGCGGTTACTAAATCATAAACATGAATTAACCCGAACCGGTTACTCATTTTTCCGACAACAGGGAATAGACCACGCCGCATCGCCTGAAAGAGCGGCTTAATCTCTTTATCACCAGGTCCATAAACAGCCGTTGGCCGGAATATAGTCCATTGCAATGACTCTGAGTTTTCAGTGAGCATCCGCTCAGATAAGTATTTACTCTGCGCATACCATGACAGTTCAGGTTGACGCGCAGCCAATGACGAAATTAATAAAAAGCGCGGGGATTGTTTTTTTTGAGTTATGGCACATAAAAGATTTTTAGTGCCTTCAATATTAGTGTCTGCAAACTCTTGAAAAGAACTACCTCTAACTGTTGCAGCCCCATGAACAACAAACGCTGCATCATCGATCAAATGATGCAGCGCCGTTAAATTATTTAAATCGCCTTGAATCCACTGGAGATATTTGCTATTTGACGAACGGTTAACTCGAGTTAATGCACGAACAATCCATCCACTTTGAATCAGTTTCTGCACCAGCACATGACCAATGAAGCCAGTAGCACCTGTTATGGCTACAATTTTGTTATGTGTGTTACCTGTCACCCGATTCTACGAAAGACAATTGACCTGTCAAGTTTGTTCTCTGAATATAACCCTGTCTGGCCGCAAAACGTGAAAGTTTTCCAGATGAGGTCCGAGGTAAAGTATGCGGTGGCACCAGCTCCACTACGCAATTGACCCCAAAAGCCATATAAACAAGCTGCTGCAATCTGATAATTAACGATTGGCGTTCTGCCACAGAGGTAAGCCTGCATTCAATAACCAATACGATTGTTGTAGTACCATCCTCATCATTAATTCCAAATGCAGAAGCTTCCCGCGATCTAACTTCCGGTTGCTGTTCAGCTAATTCTTCAATATCTTGTGCGCGAATATTCCGACCATTCACAATGATGACATCAGTACGCCGTCCAGTGATAAATAAATCACCTTCAAACAAAAATCCAATATCACCGGTATCCAGCCAATTGCCCGGCTTAAGAGCTTTATTGGTTTCTTCCAGATTATTATAGTAGCCAGTCATCACACTGTCACCATGCACCAGAACACTACCGACCATCATTTCTGATAATTGCTGACCATTCTCATCGACTATCTTTACAATGTGCCCAGGTAACGGACGACCACAATTCACAAACTCATTCTGTTTACGCCCATCAGCTTGCAGTCTAGCGGCCATTCTCTTATCGATCAGTGTCTTACTATCGATCTGTATGCTTCTGCATCCTTCCCCAATCTTCGAAAAAGTAACCGCAAGCGTTGATTCCGCAAGACCATAGCAAGGTAAAAAAGCATTTTCATCAAAACCTGCTGATGCAAATTTCTCTGCAAAATTCCTCAGGGTTTCAGGCCGAATCATTTCTGCACCAATACCAGCCGCTCGCCAGCTACTTAAGTCCAGTTCCTTAAGATCAGACTCTCTGACACGAAGAGTACAAAGTTTAAGACCAAAAGGTTGGCTAAATGCGACGGTACAACGATTACGGCTAATTAAGCGCAACCATTGCAACGGGCGAATTGCAAAATCACGTGTTGCCAAATAATCAACAGAAATCTGCGTAACCATAGGGGCCAGAACCAAGCCAACTAATCCCATATCATGATAAAAGGGCAGCCATGACGCTGAGCGATCATCCGGCTTTATTTCCAAACCGTTACGCACTATGCCTTGCAGATTACACATCAACGCCCGCTCAGTAATAATCACACCTCTTGGGGTACGCGTACTCCCCGAAGTGAATTGCAAATACGCAGTTTCGTCAGGATGATTGGGTTGTAATTCAATATCTAGTACTGGCAGTTCACTTAGCTTTGCAGGAGTCCCCACCCACGCTATGTACCCTACTTCTGCAGCGGCTTCTTCCAAAAAACCGACATAATCAATATTAGCTAACGCAATACTCGCTTGACTGCTTTCGAGCATACCTTTCAACTGCTGGACATATATCGCATGACTACCAAGATTCACAGGAATCGGCATTGCAAAAGGCACCAATCCCGCATAGCGGCATGCAAAAAACAACTCGACAAACTCTGGTGAAGTATCCGCAACGATCGCAACTCTACTGCCGCGAGGTAAATTTAAACCCAACAAGCGCTGAGCTGTTATGCGAGCATTCTGCCGAAGCAAACCATAAGGCAGAATCGAACGTAAGTTACCTCTCGCATCATAAAAGTTATACCCTGTTACCCCTTCTGCTGCATACTCCAAAGCACTCGTCAGAGTATCAAAACCCGCCAGCTGCTGTGCTAGTGTATTGAGCGTAGGCGTCGGCATTAACTGCAATTCGCTTGAAGGCTGAAAATCAAACGCTTGCGTTAGCGGAGCGTTCAACTTGGTTATTGTCGAACTCAAGATCTTCCCCTCGAAGTTATAGGACTTGTCATCTTGCCTCTATGAGCAAGGAATTCTGGTTGAGCGTACCAGCACTGATTTTTAATCTCAAATAAATACATTCTTTGCTGGCTGAAAATTCTCATTCAAACGCTTACCGCTGACATTGCTTAATCAATATAAGTGTGTCATATTTGACCAATCCGCAGCTTATATAAGGTGCTTTTTCCTGTCAAGGCAATATTATGCTGGTGTTGCACCAAAACAACAATCCGCATACTTCTTGTTTTTTGTACACCATTTTTGCGTTTTTTGAATTATAGCGGATAACGCATTTTGGGAATGCTGATATAAAATCAGCAGCTTCTGCAAAAAGAAGCTATTGAGAAGTACTTGAGTGAGAAAAATATCTCAAAGCATCACTGCACTCAATACATTCAGCGTTTTGATCGATAGGAAGACGGATTTTCTACAGTCGTTACAGTCGTTTTGGACAACAAAATACTCGACTGCTGGGGGTTGGTAATAGAAGCTATTTTGCTACGGGAGTATTCTGCTGCGGCAATTTCCGCCCGGATCCTTGCCGTTGCGGCTGCAGTAGCTTCCTTATCCGCTTGGGAGCGCACAAACAAAGCTTCTTTCGCCATTGTTTCAACAGCTTCCCGTGCTGTTGCAGCCTCTAACGCTTTAGATTCCAGTGCGATGCGCTCTTGCATGGCCACAAGTGCGGCCGACTCTTTTCTGGCTTTTTCCAACGCCATTCTCGTTGCACTTTTTTCCGCTTCGAGCTGTGCTCTGGCTTTATTGGTTGCAATAATCTTCGCTTGTGCTCGGGTAATGGCAAGTCCTGTGATTTTTTGCTCAATTTCTAGCCGCTCGGCCACCGCCTGCCTTGCGTCAGCAATCGTTTTAGCGCGTATTTCCGCATCTTCCAGCAATCGTTGCTCCAAATCTGCCTTATTGTTCATTTCTTCACCCGCCAGGATATCCATTTGCGCTTTTGCCTCTGCTGCTGCTTTTAGCCGCAACTCAGCCGCCAACCGGCTTTTTGCCGCTTCACGTGCAACCTTCTCAGCGGCGGTGCGCGCTTCGGCTGTCTTAATCGCTTCTTCATCGGCTTTCATGTGTTTTTGATGCTCTCTGACAGCAGCGGCCTCCGCTTTCTTTTTCTCACTGGCGATTGCCTTAGCTTCTTTTTCAGCACGCAGAGCGGCTTCTGCTGCGGCCAGCGCATCCGCTTCGATTTGCATTCGCTGATTGGCTTCTTCCAGCAACCCGGATTCGGCAGCCAGTCGCGCTTTTATGGCATCTGCAGCCGCATTTTCCTTTGCCAGAATCGATTCGGCCAGTTCCGCAGCCACTTTTTCCGCATCGGCTCTATCGCGAGCTGCAACAGCAGCCTGTGAATCCAGCTCGGTTCTTTTCCTGGCTTCTGCGGCTGCGGCGGCTTCCGCTTCGGCTTTCTCAATCGCTGCCTGCACTGCGGCACTTTCTGCTTGCAGCCTTTCCTCCTCTATCTCCCGGGCTTTCTTCTCGGCGTCCAGACGCCGGGTGGCTTGCGCCAGCATTTGCGCTTCCAGCCGGAAGCGGATTTGCACTTCTTCGATCGCCTGCCGCTCAGTTTCCTCCTGCGCTCTAGCCAATGCCGTCGCACGCTGCACTTCCTGAATTCGCGCCTGAGCCAGTACCGCTGCGCTGGTTTCCGTTTCAATCCTGACTTGCTCTGCCAGACGCGCTTCTTCCACTGCTTTGATCCGATGCCGGGCGGCCTCGGTCGCTTCGGCTTCTTTCAATGCCGCCGCATGCGCTTTATCTAAGGCAGCCGCCTCCTGCTCAATCCGTCGCTGCATCTTTTCAACAATCGAAGCTTCCGCTTTGATTTTTGCTTCCAATAAAGCATTCAAGGCCTTTTCAGCTTTGATCTTTTCTTCCGCCAACAACTTTGCTTTTATTTCCAATTCCCGGCGGGCATTGGCTTCCCGGATAGCCAGCGCTTCAACTTTGGCTCGCGCCCGGGCCTGATCGGTGGCAATCGCCTCGGATTGAATTCTTGTCTCGGCTGCGATCCTGGCATTGGCTTCAGCACGGGCACGCGCTTCCGCAGCCACTTTCGCGATATTTTCCGCTTCAATGCGCTTATGCGCTTCTTTGATCGCCTGATCCTCGGCATTTAACCGGTCGCGGAAAGCGGAATCAAGCAATTGTTTGATCTCATCGGCCGATGCAAATTGCTGACCGGGGTCAGCACCGCTGTCCGGCTGCGATTCATCGTCAGACGCGGCGATCCCTTCATCTTGCTGAGATGAGAGCTTGCGCAGCGAACTGAATAAACGCGTCTTAAATGTCATAAATGATTAACCAAGCCAGC
Organism: Gammaproteobacteria bacterium; assembly: GCA_015709615.1. Lineage (NCBI taxonomy): Bacteria > Pseudomonadati > Pseudomonadota > Gammaproteobacteria > Gammaproteobacteria bacterium. The sequence continues at coordinate 1,359,831 of CP054179.1, forward strand.
CATTATTAGGGTCTTGCTCACATCAATAAGTCAGCAATTTTCCCGCTCAACAGATGGTCACTTTAGCAGCTTTGCAACCATGATTTACATTGAAAAAGAAGGGGAAAATTGCCTGTTTATACGTTGAGAATCGAAAAGCATTTTTTCTTAAGTACCTAGCTGAATTTGCTCTGAAAAATACAGAGAAACGGCTACGGCATATTGATTTTATTGATATTCAGAATCCCCATCATCAGATTCAAGCCGTCATGCACCAAATGTTCCAGAATCGGTGCGTAAAAAGGCATGCTCAGCGCCAATACAAACAGGCCGATGGATAACGTCAAGGGAAAGCCTACCGCGAAAATATTTAACTGCGGCGCCACGCGTGTCAGCACCCCCAAAGCCAAGTTAGTGATCAACAGCGCGGTCAGAACGGGAAGTGATAATTGCAAGCCGGATTTAAAAATTTCACTGCCCCAATTGACCAGTGTAGTCAATGTCGCTCCCGTCAATCCTTCCAGCCCCACCGGCAAAGTATCGAAACTCTGCGAAATGAGGGCGATCATCATCAGGTGTCCGTCGATGGCTAAAAACGCCAGGGTGGCGATCACGCCCAGGAAACGGCCGACGATATCGATCTGACCGGAATTCTGCGGATCGAAGAAAATCGCAAAACCAAGCCCCATCTGCAAGCCAATCAATTCACCCGCCATTTCCACGGCGACAAAAACAATCCGCATGACAAACCCCATGGCGATGCCAATGAGCGCTTGCTGCATTAAGATAATTAAACCGACGCCCGAGGCGGGATCGACCGGCGGCAACGATTTCTCCACCAGCGGCATAACCAGGATAGTGATGGCAATGGCCAGCCCCAGTTTCACTCTGATCGGCGTGCTTGGATTTCCAAAAATAGGAGCCGTCGCCACCAGCGCCAGTATTCTGCTGAGCGGCCAGAGAAATGCCGCCAGCAATGTGTTCAATTCCGCAGTTGTTATACTGATCATGATACCGGGCCATTTATGTGCTCAGCCAACTTAATTCCAGTAAAAAAAGCCGCTGAGCACTTTGCGGAATTAACCAAGCGCCAGCCAAGGAATGCTGGTAAAGAGGCGCTGCATATAATCGGTCATCAGCGTGATCATCCAGGGCCCGGCCAATACCATGACCAGAAACATAACCAGCAATTTCGGAATGAACGACAACGTCATTTCATTGATCTGCGTCGCCGCTTGGAAGATACTGACCAGCAAACCGGTCGCCAGCGCCGAAAGCAACAGCGGCGCGGAAATCATGAAGGTGATTTCCAGCGCTTGCCGGCCGATCGTCATCGCACTTTCTGGAGTCATAATGAATTTCCTTTCAGGTATAGAAACTTTGCGTCAATGAACCGATAATCAGGTGCCAGCCATCGACGAGAACAAACAACATTAATTTAAACGGCAGTGAAATGATCATCGGCGACAACATCATCATACCCATCGCCATCAAAACACTCGACACGACCAAGTCGATGATCAGAAAGGGGATAAAAATCACGAAGCCGATCTGAAATGCGGTTTTCAACTCACTGGTGATATACGCCGGCACCAGGATTTTCAGCGGCACCTTGTCGCGGCTTTCGATTTCTTCACTATCGGAAATTTGCACAAACAGCGCCAGATCGGTTTCCCGTGTCTGGTGCAACATGAATGCTTTCAGCGGCACGCTGGCTTTATCGGCCGCTTCCATGATATTGATCTTGTCTTGCGAAAACGGCAAATACGCCTCGTTGTACACCCGATCAATGACCGGCGACATAATGAAGAAGGTCAGAAACAACGCCAGTCCCAGCAACACCTGATTCGGCGGGGAAGATTGCGTACCGAGTGCCAATCGCAGCAGCGACAGCACAATGATGATGCGCGTGAAGCTCGACATCATGAGCACCACTGCCGGCAAAAACGTCAGTGACGTCAACAAAATCAGCGTTTGTATGCTGAGCGAATAGGTTGCGCTGCCGTCCGCGTTGGGCGAACTGGTGAAGGCCGGAAAACCGGATTTCTGCGCAAAGGCGGGCAAGGCGACCAAACTGGCAAATAATACGATGGCCCGCAATAAATTACGCCCGTTCAATTTGCCTAAACAATATTCAAGAACCGTTCGGAATGCGTGGCATTGACACAATGAACGAGCGAGCGATACAGGCCTGTTATACATGATCTTTTTCCATACTCTGATTAAGCTGCGCGGCGAATGTTTCCACCGGGGGATGATCCGTTTTGGCCGCAGGCTCACTTGACGGTTTATCCATCGTGTGCAACTTGTTGACACGTCCGGGGGCAACACCGAGCACCAGCCAGGTCTGATCAATTTCGACCACGACCACCCGTTCTCTCTGTCCCACACCGGCGGCTGCAACCACCTTGACCACACCCGACGCTACCGTCGGCAGCAAAGCAAAACGCTTCAATAGCCAAGTGCCGCCCACGATAACCGCCAGTACCAACAACAATGCGCCGATCATCTGCAACGTGCTTTCCGTGGAAATCACCGGAGCGGGCGGCACATACCCTGGCTTTACGGTTTCCGCGGAAGCTGGATAGGTTATCGCCAGCATTAAGAAAATCAAAAATCGAATTAGCATATCTGCGTCCTAGCGGTTAAGTTTGCGGATACGTTCGCTGGGGGTGATGATGTCAGTCAGGCGGATACCGAATTTATCATTCACCACCACGACTTCACCTTGCGCAATCAGACAACCATTGACCAGCACATCCATCGGCTCACCGGCCATGCCGTCCAGCTCCACCACCGAACCCTGGGCCAGTTGCAGTAAATTCTTGATTGCAATCTTGGTGCGCCCCAGTTCAACCGTCATTTGCACGGGAATATCGAGAATCAAGTCGATATCATGGCGGGTATTATTCGCCACGCCGTCTTTCGAGAATTCCTGAAAAACCGAAGCGGTTGCCGCCTGCGTCCCCATCAAGGGATTACTATTTTTTTCCGCGGACGGACTTTGATCGGCTGCCGCTTGTTCCGCCATCGCAGCGGCCCAATCGTCTACTTCCGGTTCTTGCCCCGCAGAAGTATTTTGCGAACCCGCCTGTTCCGCCATTGCAGCAGCCCAGTCGTCAGTCTCGGTTTGATTGTTTGCTGTAGGCTCTGACATTTCACCACTCTCCAATAAATTATTCAGACTCTGACGGCGAGATCATGCTGTTGACTCTCAGCGCATAGCGCCCATTCATCGTGCCGTAGCGGCAATCCATAACCGGCACTCCGTCGATGTGCGCGGTTATGGATTTAGGTATCTCCAGCGGGATAATATCTCCGGCTTGCATACTGAGAATTTGTTCAAAAGTCACTTTCGTTTGCCCGAGGTTCGCAATCAATTCGACTTCAGCGCCTTGCACTTGCTGCGACAGCAACTTGATCCAGCGTTTATCGACTTCCAGATGATCGCCTTGCAGCGCGCTGTACAAAGTATCGCGAATGGGTTCGATCATCGAATAAGGAATGCAGACATGGAATTCGCCGCCTTGATTACCCATATCGATATCGAAAGTGACGGTAACGACAACCTCGTTCGGGGTCGCAATCGTGGCGAATTGCGGATTCATTTCCGACCGGATGTATTCAAATTTAATCGGATACACCGATTTCCACGATTTTTCATAATCTTCAAACACCACTTCGAGCAGCCGATGGATGATGCGTTGCTCGGTCTGGGTAAAATCCCTTCCTTCCACACGCGTGTGATAGCGTCCGTCACCACCGAACAGATTATCCACAATCAGGAAAATCAAATTCGGATCGAAAACCATCAAGGCCGTGCCGCGCAGCGGTTTCATATGAATCATGTTAAGGTTGGTCGGCACCACCAGATTACGCACGAATTCACTGAACTTGATCACTTTGACCGGACCAACTGCGATATCCACCGTGCGGCGCATAAAATTGAACAAGCCGATACGGAAGAAACGCGCAAAACGTTCATTGATGATCTCGTAGGTCGGCATCCGGCCACGAACAATGCGCTCCTGCGTCGCGATATTGTAGGGCCGGACACCCCCGCGATCCTCTTCCTCCTGCACTTCATCGCTCTCACCCGTAGCGCCTTTGAGAAGTGCATCGACCTCGTCTTGTGAAAGAAAATCTTCAGCCATGAATGGTTACTGAATCACGAATGATGTAAATAACACTTCCCGGATATCGTCTTGCAACTCTTCCGAACCGAGCGATTGCCTGATTTCGTCAACGATCTGCTGACTCAATAACTGTTTTCCTTGAATGCCCGCAATCTCGACTGCTTTCTTGCTGGAAAGCAACATCAGGATGCGATTGCGAATATCCGGCATTTGTTTGGTAATTTCCTGAATGACTTCGGTCTCTCTGGCTTTTATCGTCAATCCCACTTGCAGATATTGATTGTTTTCCTCGGGCTGCAAGTTAACGGTAAAAACATCCAAGTCCACAAACTTCGTTGGCTTCGGTTTCGGTTTTGCCGGCTCGGCTTCCTCGTCCCCTGACATTTTCATGAAATACCATGCGCCACCGGCGCCTGCGCCGATCGCGATGATTGCTATCAACAGGGTAATTATCAGTCCCTTCTTGCCTTTCTTACCTTCTGCAGCAGCCGGTGCTTCCATCGTTTTTGCCATTTTGCGAACTCCTCATTGAATGGAGCTCATTATGGTCGACACGACAATAAACCGATGCCACAAATAACACTGAAATAATGTCGCTATTTTCAGATACTGGAACGGATAGCAACGCAGCGCACACCTTCTGGTTTTAAGTTGCTGAAAGGAAAGACTTTGGCATGATCAATCGTTTGAATTAATTCTTACCCGAACGGGCTAAAGAATGAAATGAGAGCTTGCTCGCCGGCCACACTGGCAAGACTATCAGCATGACCGGCGCTACCTACGAAATTACTATTGCATCGAGAACAAGGATACCCCCCCGTCAACCATTACGCATATGTGTTAACGAGACCTTGATGCCTGACCGGCACAGCGGTCGTTTGCATTTGACCGGCAACCTCCTGCCCAGCATCATTCATACTACCGGAGCTTCTTGCCGCATAAAAAGGTTGTTGCTGCTTATTTTCCTGCTGAAACGAATCGGCGCTGACCATCACATTGCCCAGTTGGATACCATTCTCAGCCATCATCTCCCTTAAGCGCGGCAAAGCCTCCTGAATAGCGTCACGCACCGCCGAATGAGGAGACACAAATTGTGCCGTCGCCTGGTCTTGCGTAATACTCAACATCACTTCAACAGGCCCTAAATGCGCAGGATTCAAACGGATTTCCGCCACCTGATGCTGCTGTGTGCTCAGCCACACAACTTTTTGCGCAAACTCGCCGCCCCACTTATGTTGACCTACGGGCGCATCGACTTTAACTTCTTGAGAAACCGCATTCTGCAAAGTTGCCGCTGTGGTGTTATTCAAGCCGAATGATTGTGATGTCAATGGTTCTTCCTGGGTTTTAAAGACCGGCACGGCATTGTCGAGTTGAGTATCCTCACTCAGTTCCGAAGCAGGAGGTGCAAATTTGCCGTAAGCGGCAGAATCTGCCGTTCCCAGAAATTGCCAATAATTATTGGATGAGGAATTAACATTGAGCGTATCCGAATCGACCGGATTCTGGCTTTGCTGCAACATTTGATTGACAGCCGGGATTACCGCACCGGCAATTTGTCCGCTATCTTGCGGCTGGAGCATATCGGCAGATACTGTAGTTGCCGTTTGAGGCGGCACGGAAGCTGCGCCCGTTGCATCCGGATTGGCCATCGCACCCATCGCTTGCAGTGCGGGGACCGTTTTAAATACAGAGGATGTATCACTCAAGAGATTCTGGATAAAACTGCCGGAACCATCCGCCGGAGCGTCCTTTGAAGAATCGGCCGTATCCTTGTCTTTTGCGGATACATCGTTATCGGGCCGGTCCTGCGCGCTTGCAGTATCATTTTTCTCTTGCTTATTGGCGGTTTCGGATACTTCCCGCTCCAGAACCTTACCAAAATCTCCGGCAGCAGTATCTTTGGTTCCTGACGAACCAGAGCTCATCGCCGCTGCTGTGTTATCCGCCGGTGATAGAATCTGAGGTGCAATCGATATGTTTAACATAACTTATGGTCTCGTACGATTAATAATACTAGCAGTGAAAAAGCAATATCCATACCAATCCAACTATTGCCGGCGATATCGCTAGCCGTCTTTGCGGTGAAAGGAATTCAAGGCAAACTCATCCAGTGCTTTTTGTTCTTGTTGTAGTTGTTTCTGATTCTCCGCACGTTGCTGACGCTGTGACAGCGTGTCGTAGGATTTCAGTTTGCGCTGGTGGGATAAAAACTCATCGTTACCCGCCATTCTTTTATTTTGCGCAAATAAGACTGCCTGGCGCTGCTCTGTGATCGCGGCGTCCAGCTTGTCCATGAAAGCGATAAAATTGAGCCACTCAATATGATCCATTCCCTTTTCCGTAGAGTTCTGCAAATGAGACTGATAGCTATGGCGGTACTGCAACAGCAAATTCAGTTTCTTTTCCGCTTCCTGCTGCTGAGCATTCAACTTTCCGAGATTCTTTGCGGAAGCATCCGCTTGTTGCTGAGCCAATTCAAGCAGCACTTTTAATGACGACGACGTTGCCATGATCGATTTTCCTTAATTACCGAATCCCTTCGTTTTCAAATAACTTGGATAATTTCTCCAGGCTATCGGCAAAGTTGTCGTGCTGAAACATATTTTGCAGTAAAAATTTCTCCAGCGACGGATACAGTCTGATCGCCCGATCCAACTCCGCATCCGTTCCAGCGACATAAGCGCCGACGCTGATCAGATCGTGGCTGCGCTGATAACGCGAATACAGGCTTTTAAATTGCCGCGCCATATCCGTCTGTTTTTGCGGCACCACGCTGGTCATGACCCGGCTGATCGAAGCTTCGATATCGATGGCCGGGTAATGTCCCGATTCGGCCAATCGCCGCGTGAGTACAATGTGGCCATCCAAAATGGCGCGCGCGCTGTCGGCGATCGGATCGTTCTGATCATCCCCTTCGGCCAGCACGGTATAAAAAGCCGTGATCGAACCGCTGTTCTGATTGCCGTTACCGGCTCGCTCCACCAACTGCGGCAATTTGGCAAACACCGAAGGCGGATAACCTTTAGTCGCCGGAGGTTCGCCGATTGCCAGCGCAATTTCCCGCTGCGCCATGGCATAGCGCGTCAACGAGTCCATGATGAGCAATACATGCTTGCCGGCATCGCGAAAATATTCGGCAATGGCCGTGGCATAAGCCGCGCCTTGCAAGCGCAGCAGCGGCGAGGTATCGGCCGGTGCGGCGACAACCACCGAGCGGGCGAGCCCTTCTTCTCCCAGAATATTTTCGATGAATTCCTTAACCTCACGCCCCCGTTCACCGATCAATCCCACAACAATGACATCGGCTGTGGTGTAGCGCGCCATCATACCCAGCAGCACGCTTTTACCCACCCCGCTACCAGCAAACAAACCCATGCGTTGTCCGCGCCCGACCGTCAACAGCGTGTTAATCGCACGTACGCCGACATCGAGCGGCTCAGTCACCGGAACCCGTTCCAGCGGGTTATAAGGCCGACTGTATAACGGCACGCTATGTTCGGCGCGGGTGGGTCCAAGACGATCTAGCGGTTCACCGACGCCATTCAGCACACGCCCCAGCAGTTCCGGACCGACCGCAACATGCTTGGCGCGATCGGCCGCACGCCGGCGCGGGTGCAAAACGCTGCCCAGACGGGGCAATTCACCCGGCAGCTCCGCAGGAATTACTTTGGCCCCAGGCGACAAACCGTAAACATCGCTGGAAGGCATGAGGAACAAGCGTTCCCCGGAAAATCCAACCACTTCGGCTGAAACGCTAAAACCGTTCGATAAGGAAATGGTGCAACTGCTGCCGACCGGCAATCTGAGTCCGACCGCTTCCATCACCAACCCGGAAACACGCGTAATGGTTCCACTGAGCAGGAAAGGGTTTGCGGGATCGATCAACTGGGTGCAGTTTTTCAGGAAACCGCCCCATTGTTCATGACGCGTCATGCCGATCTGCCTTATCCAGCCAGCCGTCGGTCTGGCCTATGGTTGACAATACCCGTTGCCAGCGCACTTCCATGCTGCCGTTGACTTCGCTGCCGCCCGCTTCGATACGGCACCCACCGCGGGATAACTGTTCATCCTCACGGACGCACCAATGATCCTGCTCCAATTGCTCGCTCAGATGCGCAAGCACCAGTTTTGCATCCTCGGGATGCAGGAACAGGCGAGGATGTTGCGTCACATGGGGTAAATTGCGGATTGCTTCCTGCACAATCGGCACAATCAGCTCGGGTTGCAGCTGCAACGCTTCCGTCACCATTTTCTTCGTCAGTGCGATGGCCAGTTCAAGCAAACTGGCCGCCACCTGCTGATCCATCTGTTGCAGATCCTGATCCAATTTGAGCAATAATGCCTGGATGCGGGCAACCTCGGCTTTGACTTCGGTCTCGGCAATGGCACGGCCTTCCGCGTATCCAGTCGCATGACCTTCTTGCAAACCAGCCGCATACCCTTTATCTTTTGCGTTCTGAAAAACGGTCGCCACTTCCTCTTCGCTCGGCAAAGCAGCCTGCGGCTGATCATCCGGCGTTACGTTCGATTCCGCTTCGACCTCTGGAATTTCTTGCGGCGCATCGGATGTTTCAAAGGAATCCATTTCCCAGCGCCGATACGCGCTGAGTTTTTCTTTAGGAACAAAATTACTTGCCATCATCGCTATATATCTTTAGTTCGGTATTAAACGGCCCCGGCTATTGACCATTGACTCAATTGATCGGATAAAAAAACAACCGGTTAAATGAAGCCATCGTCGCCCTTTCCGCCCAGTACAATCTGTCCATCGTCAGCCAATTGACGCACAATCTTGAGAATTTCTTTTTGCTCGGCTTCGACTTCGGATACCCGCACCGGACCTTTACTTTCAAGATCTTCACGCAAAGCTTCAGCAGCACGCTGCGACATATTCTTGAAAATTTTCTTGCGCAGTTCTTCTTGCGCGCCTTTCAACGCAATGATCAAAGATTCCGACTGGACTTCGCGCAACAGCAATTGGATACCGTGATCATCGATGTCGATCAGATTATCGAAGACGAACATTTCATCCATGATCTTTTGCGCCAATTCTTCGTCGTACTGCTTGACGTTCTCAATGACACTGGTTTCTTGCGCGGTCGGCACAAAGTTGAGAATCTCCGCGGCGGCCCGGACTCCGCCCATGGCCGCTTTGCGGATGCTATTGCTGCCCGATAGCAATTTTGTCAGTACATCGTTAAGTTCGCGCAGCGCGTCGGGCTGAATACTGTCCAGGGTGGCAATGCGTAACAACGTATCGTTGCGCAGCCGCTCGGAAAACAGACTTAAAATTTCACTGGCCTGATCCCGTTCCAAATGAACCAGAATGGTGGCGATAATCTGCGGATGCTCATTCTTGATCAGTTCGGCCACCGAAGGCGCGTCCATCCACTTCAACCCTTCAATGCCGCTGGTATCGCCGCCTTGTAAAATACGATCGATCAGATTGGCTGCCTTTTCATCGCCCAATGCGCTGGTCAGCACCTTGCGGATATAATCCGCCGAATCCTGCCCCAGCGTGGTTCTTCCTTCGGCTTCATTGCAAAACTCCGTCAGGATATTGTCGATTTCATTGCGTGAAATATTCTGCAACGTGGACATCGTCTCGCCCAGTTTTTGCACTTCCTTAGGACCCAGTAACTTGATGACCGACGCCGCTTCCTGTTCGCCCAGCGTCATCAGCAAGATGGCGCTTTTTTTGATTCCATCAACTTCATCAGCCATTTTTAGCCATCCAGTCTTTTACCACATTGGCGACAATCGCCGGCTCATCCAAAGCCAATTGCTTGGCGCGCTTGAGATTTTCATCAAATATCGATTTCTGAATCGCTTGAATGGCCGCCTCATCCACCTGCCCCGGCAAATGTCCTTGCGCCGTTGCTGCGCCCGGCAGTTTCTCCTGTTCAACTGCCGGTAGCGGTGGCGGCGGCGCCAAGCTTTTCAGGAACGGCTTGAGTATCTTCAACAAGAAAAACAAAACCACCGCCGCGATCAGCAATTGCTTGCCGATATCCTTGGCCAGCAGGATCACTTCGGGATCTTTCCAGAGCGGCACATCCAGCACCGTTTCGCCGTTGTGGGTGAATAAACTGTTGGTCACCGTGAGCGAGTCCCCGCGTTTCTCGCTATAACCCATGGCTTCGCGCACAAGGTTGTTGATTTCCTTAATTTCCTCAGCCGTTAACGGCTCATGCGTCACTTCTCCGTTTTCATCCACTTTCTTGCGGTAATTCACCACCACCGCAGCGGATAATCGTTTGATATTGCCGGTCGATTGCTGTACATGCTGTACCGTTTTATCGACTTCGTAATTTATCGTCGACTCTTTTTTCTTGTCAGTCGGTACCGCTTTATCGTCGCCTTCTTTCTTCTCACCGCCCGCCTCAATCGGCGCCGTTGCCGGTTCAGGCGGACGATTGGTCAGCGCGCCCGGAATGCCGCCATCTGCCTTTGAGCCCGTGGAAGTCGCCTCGAGCGTTTGCTGGCTGCGGATTGCGGCAGCTTCCGACTCGCTATTGTTTGGCCGGTAAATTTCTTCGGCGCGTTCAATCCGGGAAAAATCCACATCCGCAGTCACTTGCGCGCGCACATTGGCGGCGCCGGTAATGGGTATAAGAATAGTCTCGATACGGCGGATATAGTTTTCTTCGATTTCCTGTATATATTCCAACTGCTTGGCGTCAAAGCGGGCATCCTGTTTATCGTTCTGCGTGCTGAGCAGATTGCCGTTTTGATCCACCACCGTCACATTCTTTACCGGCAGATTAGGCACGCTGCTGGCCATTAGATGCACAATCGCGCTGACTTGTTCGACGCTCAAAACCCTGCCCGGGTGCAAATGCAACAATACCGAGACACTCGGTTGCTGCTTCTCGCGCGAAAATACCGAAGGCTTAGCCATCGCCAAATGCACGCGCGCGCTTTGCACGGCGGCCAAGGACTGAATCGAGCGCGCCAACTCACCTTCCAGCGCGCGCTGGTAGTTAACCTGTTCGAGAAATTGGCTGGAGCCGAATTTTTGATTCTCCATTAACTCAAATCCGGCCAGACCGCCTTTCGGCAATCCCTGACCCGCCAGACGCAAGCGCACTTCGTGCACTTGCTTTTCGGGCACCAGAATTGCACCACCGCTTTCGGAAAATTTATACGGCACGTTCATTTGCTGCAAAGCGCTGATGATGGCCGCGCCATCCTGATCCGGCACATTGTTGTAGAGCGCGCGATACTCCGGCGTCTGACTCCACATCAACGCGCCAACCAGCAACGCCACAACAGCCGCGGCCGAGAGAATCAATCCCAGTTTTTTTTGATTGGGTAACTGACTTAACTGACCCAGACCCATCGACGGAGCTGGTGCTGTTGTATTGGATTCACTCGGTACTGTTGCCACGTGCTTTTCTCCTGCTTAAATTCTGGGTTGCCAATCAATAGGCCATTCGTTATCAATAACAAATCCGAAATTTCTTTTCCAAAATCCATTCAATATAAGGCGGTTGAGTAAAAACATCCGGGCACGCCGCTTGCGCCATTACCCTTCAATTTATTCATTGCCTTGTCGTAACAGGCATCAGCCACCTGCATACGGAATGGATTTTTATTGATGCGATGATTATCTATAAACCTATAAAATCTGAATGGGTGAATAGAATAGTTTTGCTCGCCTTATTTGCGGCATTGTCGAAACCGGGTGCAGTGGTAAGCTAGCGACCATCCCCAATCACCGTCATCTAAATTCGTGCAAAGTAAAAAGGTCAGCAAAATTAAGCCGGTATCGGCCGATCAGGAGCAGCTCAAGCTGGCGTTTGCGGCTTTTAACGAGGCATCGGAACAGCTATCCGGTGTTTATCAGGATTTACAACACCAAGTGGCGCAACTCACACGCCAGCTGGCACTCGCCAATGGCGAATTGCACAAACAGCTAAGCGCAAAAGAAAATCTGTCACAGCAGTTAAGTCTGTTGTTAAATGCATTACCCGGCGGTGTGATCGCTCTGGATGCGCAGGAACGTATCGAGCAAGTCAATCCGGCGGCCATTGCCATCCTCGGCGAATCGCTGCTGGGTTCGGCCTGGCAGCAAGTCATCCAGGAGCGCTTAGCGCCGACCGCGATCATCAATGAATGGCTGCTAAAGCAAGAACACAGAGTGCGGTCACGGCGCATCCGCATCGAAAGCAGTGCAACCGATCCGGCCGGCAGACGCATTCTGCTGGTAAACGACATCACCGAAGCGTATGCCATGCAGGAGCTAATCCGGCGCAACCAGCGCCTGACTTCCATGGGCGAAATGGCGGCTAACCTGGCACATCAGCTGCGCACACCGCTCTCGACCGCGTTGCTGTACGCCAATCATCTGGGAAACGATACGCTCCCTTCCACCGAACGGAAGAAATTCGCCGCCAAAACCATCGAGCGCCTGCATCATCTGGAGCATTTGACCAAGGATATGCTCCGTTTTGTAAAAGGCGAGGCGAGACGGCGGGAACCTGTGGTCGTCAGCGATTTATTAGCCGAGTTGCGCCAAGTTGTCGAACCGCAAATGGCGCAGCGCGATTTACAATTCACCGTCGCTGACCACAGCGCGGCGGAAACCATGATTACGGATCATCAGGCTTTATGCGGCGCCATGATCAGTTTGCTGGAAAATGCCATGCAAGCTTCTGCTGCGGGCGGACAAATCGTTCTCGCCTGCCGTTTGCAGGAAAAAAACATCATGCTGAGCGTTCGCGACGATGGTCCCGGTATCGATGCCGCATTGCAGGAAAGATTATTCGAGCCTTTTTTCACCACGCGCGCGGAGGGCACGGGATTGGGTTTAGCCATTGTCCGCGGTGTCATCGAGTCCATGGGCGGTGATGTGCAAATCCATTCAGCACCGGGCGAAGGAACCGAATTCAGGGTACGGCTGCCGAGAACTACAGGAGAAAAAATATGAAATCTTTACCCATTCTGGTGGTGGAAGACGATGAGGATTTACGCGAAGCCGTTTGCGCCACGATGAAACTGGCCGGTTACGAGGCTTTGGCGGCTGCCAACGGCCATGATGCCATGACTCTGCTGCAACAAACACGAGTCGGCATGGTGGTCAGCGATGTCCAGATGAAACCCGTTGACGGATTTACGCTATTAAAGAAGATCAAGGCATTCGATGCGGAGTTGCCGGTATTGCTGATGACCGCCTACGGCGATGTGGAAAAAGCGGTAGCCGCCATGCAGACTGGCGCGTGCGACTATTTGCTCAAACCATTCGATCCGGATAATTTGCTCGCGCATGTCCAACGGCATGCTCTATCCCAACCGGAACAGGATGATAAAGTGGTCGCCAAAGATCCACGCACCCGGGCATTATTATCCCTGGCCAAGCGCGTTGCCCAATCGCCGGCCACGGTCATGCTGACCGGTGAGAGCGGTTGCGGCAAGGAAGTCATCGCACGCTTCATTCATCAGCATTCGGCACGTTCCGCCAAGCCGTTTGTCGCCATCAATTGCGCGGCCATTCCGGAAAATCTGCTGGAAGCCACATTGTTCGGTTACGAAAAAGGCGCATTCACCGGCGCGGCGCAAGCGCAACCCGGAAAGTTCGAGCAAGCGCAGGGCGGCACATTATTGCTGGATGAAGTATCGGAAATGCCGCTGGAACTGCAAGCCAAATTGTTGCGCGTGCTGCAGGAAAGGGAAGTGGAACGCGTCGGCGGGCATAAAGCGATTAAATTGGACATCCGCGTGCTGGCAACCTCTAACCGCGACATGATGGCGACGGTTAAAAGCGGCCGGTTTCGTGAAGATTTATACTACCGCCTCAACGTGTTTCCGATCGAAATCCCTCCCCTGCGGGAACGGCCGCTGGATATCGAACCTTTGGCGCAGCGCGCACTTGCGGAAGCAGCCGCCGGTTCCGGCCATGCCGCTCGTGCAATGACAAAAGCCGCGATTGATAAGTTAATGCGCTATTCCTGGCCGGGTAATGTCCGAGAATTGGAAAACGTCATGCAACGCACCCTTATTCTGGCGGCGGATGATCTCATCGATGCGGAACATATTCATTTACCGCACGCTGATCCCAACCGGCAAGCCGATGAAACCAATGAAGCCGCTGCGGAACCGTCTTCCGAGGATATCAAGACGCTCGAACGCAAGCATATACTGGAAACTTTGGCCGCTGTTAATGGTTCGCGCAAATTGGCCGTAAAGAAGTTGGGCATCTCCGAACGAACCCTGCGCTATAAATTGCAACAATACCGCATGACCAGTTAACCACGGATTTCCCATACAACAGACATGTGCGATTTTGAAAAATTTTAAGACAGTTATAATTTTACAAGCAACAGCAAAAATTGAGAGTGGAGTAAAGCATGGACAAATCCGGGATCGATAGCATTTTGCAGCAATTACAAGCAACGTCGGCGCTTGCTTCCGGGGTAAAAAAATCGGCGGGCACGGACGAAGTTACCGGTGTCGATTTCAGCGAAAAGCTAAAAGTGGCTGTGGATCAAGTCAATGCGGCACAGAAAAGCGCAGATAAGCTGAGCGAACAATTTGTCAGCGACCAATCGAATGTCGATTTACATGAAGTGATGATCTCATTGCAAAAAGCCAATGTGTCCTTTCAATCGATGGTGCAAGTCCGCAATAAACTGGTGACCGCCTATCAGGAAATCATGAACATGCAGGTCTAGGACCGGCGGATAGCCGTCACATCGGTTTCACTTTTTTATTCTTCCAGCGCCATTTCCAGTTCCAGCCAGTTTTCTTCCAGCTCGGCCACTTTTTTCTCCAGTGTGGCATGCATCGTACTAAGCCGGTCAATCTCCTCGCGCGGATAGTTCGTATACGTCGCCAGATCGGCCAAACGACGGCTTATTTCGGCCAATTCTTTTTGTGCAATGGTTAAAGCTGCTTCAAGTTTGGATTGCTTGGACAGCAAAGCTTTTTTGTTCGGCTTTGACGCTGCTTTGGGTTGCGTTTTTTGCACCGCCGCCTTTGTTTCTGCGGCTTCACAGGAACGGCGCGCTTCCAGCCAGCTTTTATAATCTTCCAAATCACCGTCCAGCAACTGCGCCTGACCATCCGCCACCAGCCATAATTCATCCGCCACGGCTCGCACCAGGCTGCGATCGTGCGATACCAGTACCACGGCGCCGGAATAAGCTTCCAATGCCAGCGTCAACGCATCGCGCATATCCAGATCCAGATGATTGGTGGGCTCGTCCAATAACAGCAAATGGGGTTTTTGCCAGGCCAATAACGCCAGCGCCAAGCGGCTCTTTTCTCCGCCGGAGAAGCTACCGACCGGACGATTCTCGCCATCCCCGCCCAAACCGAACCGCCCCAGAAATTTGCGCAGATCCAGCTCGGTTTGCGCCGGCGCCAGTTGCTGCATGTGCTCTAAAGGCGTCGCCGCGCCGTCGAGATTTTCCAGCTGATGCTGCGCAAAGTAGCCGATACGGATATTTTGCGCCCATTCCAACGAACCGGTGGCCGACTGAATATCTCCGGCCAACAGCTTGATCAACGTGGATTTCCCCGCGCCGTTCGGCCCCAGCAGTGCAATCCGCATCCCTGCTTGCAAGATCAGATTCACCTGCTGGAACAGCGGTTGATCGCCGTAACCGAAGCTCATGTTGCTGGCGCGCAATAAGACATCGGGACTGCGTTCGGGCGCTTCAATCTGCAATGCAAAATGTCCGTCTTCAACCTGCACTGGCGCTAACCGGGTTAAGCGCTCCAGCGCCTTGATACGGCTCTGCGCCTGTTTGGCCTTGGTCGCCTTGGCACGGAAACGGCGCACAAAGTCTTCCATATGCGCGATTTGCCTTTGTTGCTGCTGCAAAGCTTGGGTATGTTGCAGCAGACGCTCGGCGCGAGCACGCTCGAAATCGTCATAATTGCCGCTATACCCGTCGATTTGATGGTTATGAATATGCGCGATGCGATTGACGCAGACATTGAGAAATTCGCGATCGTGCGACACCACGATCAGACTGCCCGGATAACGCGCCAGATATTGTTCCAGCCACAGAATCGCCTCCAGATCCAAGTGATTGGTCGGCTCGTCAAGCAGCAGCAGATCGGCGCGATGCATCAAAGCGCGCGCCAAATTCAAACGCATGCGCCAGCCGCCCGAAAAATGGTTGACCGCCCGCTCCAGTGCGGCATTGGCAAAACCCAATCCGCGTAATAGCTGCGCCGCACGTGCTGGCGCGGTATAACCGTCAATGGCTTCGTAGCGCTGCTGCGCTTCAAACCAGGCAGCATTGTGCTCGGCTTGTGCCAGAATTCTTTCCAGTTGACGTAACTCGACATCGCCATCCAGGACAAATTCAATGGCTGATTGCTCGGAATTGGCGATTTCCTGTTCGACGAATGCGACGGTTTTACCGGCTTGCAAACTAACTTCGCCGCTATCTGGTTTGATTACCCCGCGAATCAGCCGGAACAGCGTGGATTTACCACAGCCGTTTTTACCGACCAGTCCCACGCGCTGATTGCCAAAAATCTGTAAATGGCAATTTTCCAGTAATGGAGTTCCGCCTTGCAAATAAGTCAACGACTGAATATTCAGCATAACATCTCAGAAATTTTAGTACTGCCGATCGAACAAAGAACAACTGAAGAAAATAAAGGCGCGATCATACACGATATGAATGATCAACTTATCCAACTTTGCAGCAAACCAAGCCGGCACGCGCGGCAGCGCCTATACGGTTGCTTCACAAAAACCAAACAAACATATAACCACATGATAATTAAAGCATAACAAAATTGTTAAATAATTAAGCAGACTGAGGATTCTCTTTATCCTCCGCTAAGTTAATTATCAAAGCCGGACCTTATGCACAATGTTATCCACAAAAAATGTGGATAAATGAAAATTGCGGAGGGTTAAGAAGACGATAGCTTATGCGCTTGAGCGAATTTCTTGACGCCACGGTGTCTGCTGAATTGATTTTCTTTTTGCTTGACCATGATTTTTGGCCTTGCCGGATCAAACGCGTTTATATATCGAGAGTGACCTGCTCATTGTAAATAGATCGTCACCGGCATCCCGTTGATCAGCCGGTTTTTGACATTCCCGACAAATTCCATTTGCGCCAATATCGCGAATTGAACGGTCTCCAGCGGACTGATTTCCGCAGAAAAAGATTTTTGCATGACACCCGGAACGGATACTATTTTGGCCTTGGCTTTCTCGCCGTTAGGAAACTTAACCTGAACGGTTTGACCCACCACCGCATAATCCTGGTATTTCGGCGGAATGTAGGCATCGATATGCACTTTTTCGGGATATATAATCTCCAGCAGAGGCTGGCCGCGGCCCAGAAATTCACCAGGCTGCGCGAATAATTCCGCCACCATCCCGTTTCCCGCCGGTGCAACGAGTGTTAATTGGTAAATTTGATCTTGAATCTTATCAAACTCCAGTTGCAACTGGTTGATCCGGTTCGAGATCATGCGTATTTCCGGCGACTGACCGTGCTCCTGGCTATATTGCCGGTCACGTTCCTGGCGTTCCGCTCGTTCCAGCGCCGCCAGATTTTCCAACGCTGAATGATGCTGACTCCGGGCTAACGCAACTTCCGCTTGCGTTGCGGCACCCTGTTTGAATAGCGATTCGTACTGGCGCAAGCGCTGAGAGGAAAAATTTTTCTGCTCTTGGGCGAATCTCAGCAGTTCCATTGCGCTCGCTCTGGAGTGATCAGCCCGCAACAGCATTTTTCTTTTCTCCTGCACGAGCGCATCAAGCTCGACTTGCAGCCGGTCGCGGTTATCGAATAATGCAGTATTGACCAACTCAGCTAATCGCGCACCTTCGGAAACCGTTTGCAGCGGCTCCACAAATAACTGTTGAATATAACCATCGACAGCCGTGCGCACGGTAAAATTGGGCACCCGGATGCGGCCGTTGGCTTCAATATTGATCACTTCCCAGGCAATCACCGCAAGTAGATAAACGACCGGGAGGCTGGATACCGCAATGATCAAGTACCAGCGCCACGGCTTGGCAGATCGCTTGGCCGCGCTGTATTGAACACGTAATCCCCGATCGACATCGGGAGCTTTATTTTCTGGTTGATTAAAGCGTATTTTCATGAAGATAGCTTCCCAAATCTTGCCATGATTGAATCACAAGCCCGGTAAAATTAGGCGCCCGAAGCTGCTCCTGCAATTGCTTCATTGCTTGGAGGAAAGTGGTTTGCGGTTTGTGCGCATAACTGTTTTCCGGACCCAACTCACGTTCCAGGCTTTGCGCCAGACTGAACGAGAGATCCGGGTATTGGTTCATGACCGGCTTCAGCACAGCAACAATATTGGCCGGATTGGTCGAGTAATACATGACGGTAATCTCGTTGACACCTTTGGCTTTCAGCTCGCACGGAACACACAGATCGAATGATGCCGCTGGCGTCAGATAGCGTGGATGGATGCTGATACCTACCGGCCACGGGGAAGTAGCGGATACCTGGCGCACCGTTTCGAGCAATGCTTCCAGCCGCTCTTTTCCGGATAAATCCGCCACCAATTGGTCCGGCTCGATATCGAGGTGCAGACCATCAAAATTGATACCGCTCAATTTTTTGACCAGCTGCAATAACTTGCCGCGTTGCGCGGGCAGAATCCAATCGGGATCGCCCAGCAGCAATTCAACTTTTTTCCCGCGCCGGTGCGCATCCGTCAGAAATTTTTTCAGCCGCGCGGACTTCGCCGCAGCCATGGAAATCTGCTGTTCATCCAAGGAAACCAGGAAGCGGTCGATCTCGACAACCTGTTTTTTCTCCCACAAACCCGGTTGCGCCATTAATTGATCAAAATTCCAGACATACACGGCCACTCGTCCGAGAGAAACTTGTGCATTCACTCTAGCCAGTTGATTAACATGCTTCGGCCCTGCCTGCTTCTCGCCGCCGACCAGAAACGACACAGCCTGCTGCAACGGTTGCATCAGTTCGCTCACATTGATTTCCGGATGAGAATTTCTTCCCTGAGCTTCCAGCAACGAAATAAATTGCCGCAAGCGGATATGCAGCTTCCATTGCTCCGATTCGGCTTCGACATTCTCAATCGCAATCCGGTAATAGGTATTCACCGCTTGCAAGTACTTCTCGATCACATCGCCGTCGATAACCTGCAAACGCAGATTCCGTTCCCGCATCAATTCCCGCGCCGCTTCCAGGCGCGTATGCTGAAATTTGATTTGCTGCGCCAATTGTTGATAACTGCTGAGGAGCGCGCGGAATTCATGCTGCAATTCCTGATCGCGATGGGTGTAATCCGCCCGCAGGCTGATCAATTGACTATTTAACCGGGATTCCTCATTTTTCCGCAGACTCATAATCTCCAGCGGCATTCTGAAATTAAAACCGACAGATCCGCCATAACCAAGCTGCATCGATTCCGGCGATGGATGCGGAATAGCCGGCCCACCGAAAGCCGTCGCGTTGACATCGGACTCGATACCGCGCCAATTTTCCTTTTCCTTGGTGTTTTGAATATTTTCTATGCGCGCTTGCAGTATTTTCAGATCCAGCTGCTCGATGTCCATGAGTGTGTTGCCTGCAATTTCGTGCAGCTCGGGCTTCACCGGTTCGAAAGGGGAAATTTTGGCATTCGTCAGGTACCCCAACCGGATTAACGCTTGATCGCGATTGTTGCCGAATTCTATTTTCAGCCGCTCCGCACGATCAAAAGCGGAAAGGAACTCGAGATAATCCGACGTAAATAACAAACCTGCCTCACGGCGTTTATTCAGGACATTAGTGATCCCGTCGTCGCGCAAGCGCAGGTAAGATTCGGTCAAAGCCAGCATCTTTCTTGCACTCCAATAGGCGGCATAGTTCTCTTCCAGAAAAAGTTTCGCCAGCCGTTTACTCCAATCCAGCCGGATGCCTTCGATTTTCACTTGGGTTGCGGCGTCATCAATCGCCCGTTGCTGTCTTTCCGCACTGCCCAGCAAAGGATAACGCACGCCAATGCGGCCCAGCGGGTCAAAGAAGTGCCCGAAAGGCTCTCGGGCAAAAGGACTTTTTTGATAACCGGCGGACACCCCGCCGAATATTTCCCAGCCCTTCTGCGCTTCCTGCACGTGCAATTGCGATTGTTGCGCGTCCAAATCGGCTTTTGCCTTTAGAACTGTTGCCGCTTCGTCAAGATTCGCATAAAACTCGGTCAGCGTTCTCACTTCTGCGGTTGCGTTGGCCGTCAGCAGCACTAACAAAAGCAAGAAACAACGCATTTTACTGCTTCCCTTTTTTAAGCACCCACAAGGGTGCCATCGCGGAATCCAGATGACCTTTGTTGAGTATCTGATTCAAAATCGCAACAGTGCTCCATATGCGCGAAATAAACTGGAATAGCGGGTAAACCGGAAGAATTAAAGCAGCTTCGCAGTCCTCCCATTTCCTATCCGAGACCAGCGCAAGGTAGAAAATATATTGCAGCGTAATCAAGCATAAATAGAATATATAAACCAATATCATGCTGAGCAGAAAAGTATGGAGAGGCAGTTTTACCGCCAAATAGACGGTATAAATCACGATCGAAAAAGGCATGACGATTTGAAACAAGATGCCGTACCACAGCAGAAATATAAAATTGCTCCACCCCATCATGGCTGCTGAGATTCCGTACTTGTGTTTATTCGAGTAGATATACCAAAGATCGCCATCCCAGCGTAAGCGTTGCTTGAGAAAATCCTTGAAAGTCTCCGGTGCGTCGGTATGGGAAACCGCTCCGGGTTCAAATTCAATCCGCAGATGTGGATAACGCTTATGGTATTGCTTGATGCGCAGTGTCAAGTCGAGATCTTCGGCCGTACCGGTATTCCATCCGCCAATCTTTTGAATGAACGATTTTCTGAAAATACCGAATGCGCCGGGAACGTTATTGATGACGTTCAGCTTTGCAAATCCTAGCTTGCCAATTTGCATGGTCAGCATGTACTCCAGACTCTGCAGCCGGGTAATGAGCGTACTCCGGGCATTGCGCACACGCATCGGTCCAGTAACCGCCACAATACCGGGATTGCGGAAGTGCGCCACGGCAGCGCTCACCATCTGATTATCGAACGAAGTATCGCCATCCAGCGCAAAAAAAATCTCACCATGCGCCCGGCTCAAACCGGCGTTCAATGATGAGACCCGTCCGCCGCGTTGAATTTTCGGAACAATGATCAACGAGCGCTTGGTGTAATTCGCAACCACCGAGGCAAGTTCCTTCAAAGCTTGATAAGTAGCCAGATTTTTTTGCACACCGTCGACCATCGCAATGATTTCAATATGCCCCGGATAGACTTGCTCCAGCAAAGAAATCACCGTACTTTGCACCGCCTTTCCTTCCGCGTAACAGGTGATCGCACAAGTCACCTTGGGGTGGTACGGAAGAGACTCCGGCGCTTCCGCCGATTTCTTGAACAGATAGCGGAAGACACTTATCCAATTGAGAAAATACAGCGGTAATTCAAAAAACAACACGAATGGAATCAGCATGAAAATATACTGCAAATCGTGATAGCGCGAAGTTGTTACAAGAAAAAAGGTCCAGACCAGTTGCAGACTTTCCATGAACTATAACAACTCGCCCGCAAGACGCGCCAATAGGAGCTGGGCATTCTCCTTACCGGATATATTCCGCGAAGAAATCCCGATAAAACGGAAATCCAGTTTGTGCTCACTTTCTTCCAGCAGCGTTTTCATACTGCTTTCGATACGTTTTTGAAAGCCGTGTAGCCCTTGTTCATCGGTATTCGGCAGCAACAGCCACAACATGTTCTCGGAAGTCCGCGTGGAAAGATCGGGGGTGCGCAGCAGGCTTCTCAAGCGTTGCGCAAAGGATTCGAGCATTTGCAGCAACCGCGCATGGTTAAACAGCTCCGCCAAATCCGGCAAATTGGCAAAATAGATACCGAATAAGCTGAAATGCACATTGAGATAACGTTGCGATGTCACCATCATCCAATCGAGATCGTGAATAAATAATTCACGAGAAATAAAATCGAGTTGATCGAAACCCGAAGACAAATCGAATACTTCGCCGCGAAAAGCAATCGTCCTGCCTTTATCGCTCAAGCGCCAGCTATGCACTTCATTCAGAACGAGATCGCCGGGCTTCGTTTCTTTTTCACACATCGCGCAACGGACCTGCACATCGCCTTCCACAAATGATTGACTGCACGATTGACAGCGATAGTTCTCGATCGGCCGGTCATAGTCGCTGCCGATATGCCGCAAATGCGTATGGCACTTAGGGCACACGATAGTGCCGCTGTGCATGAATCTATCCTGCACATCGACGCAACCGCAAGTAAAGCAATGCAAGGAAGCCTGCAATTTGATATCGATCGACAGACAATTCGGGCATACATCGATAAAACTCAAATGCGCCGAACGGCAATAACTGCATTCCCGCTGCCGGTCAACCATCGTCAAAGCTTCGATTATTTTATTATTGGCGAGATTACGCAGCCATTCGAAAGAGTCGGCCCCATCCTGACTCAGTGCTTCCAGCAGCGGATAGCGGTAAAAACGTGGATATTGCCACTCATGGTGCGGCTGCAGAATAAAATCCGGACGTAACCACAAATATTTGATTAATCGGCCTTGGCGTGTAATGTAAGTCTCATTACTCTTCAGCGATTTCAGCAAATCCTCAACTTGATTCACCGCTTCCCGTAAAACCGGCGGCTGCGGCAATTGGCCATCCAATAATAAACTATCGAATGGAGCAACCGGGTCGGCCGCGAAACACAATGATGCAAAAACGTCATCATCTCTGCGTATTTTTCCAAGCACTGAAGAAATATATTGCCGGTCTTTTCCAGCGATGATGAATGCGGAAGGAGTGATTTTATTTTTTTTCCAGCCGGAAAAATCACTGAAATGGCAAACTTCGAACAGATCTTGATAGTGATCCGGTAAATCGGTCTTTTCTTGGGAGAAAAAAATAAGCATTGTCAGCTTTCAATAATCCTAAACCATTTATCCGATTAACTTTCCACAAAACATTAAATAATACATATATATCATTATATTAAAAAATTATTTTAGGGCATTTTCTTACTATTATACTCAAAAATTCCTACATGAATGCTTTGAATAAAGCTAATATTGGACTTTATATTGAAGTTTCGAAAAGAAAATTTCTCTGATACGTGACGCAAAAAACGCTGACGGCTGATTGCAGCCACCACCGCGAATGCCTTTAACTCGACAATTTAAATACGCTATCAATTGGACAAATCGATTCTTTACCGGCCTAACCAGCCAGCATTCTCACTTTTCCACCGGCAAGCCATTCAGTTTTTCCTTGACATTTCAAATAATCCACAATCCGATCAGATTCTAGAAATCCTTCCTCACAATTTTGTATCAGGATGAAAAGTATCCCATAACCATATGATAAGTGTCACATAATTATTGTGTTAAATAATTAATCAGATCAACAAAAATCCTTAGAAATATGCAGGTTAAGTACTGAAGCCAAGCAATTATTCACAAAGTTATCCACAGAATTTGTGGATAATGAATAATATACTTTGATAAATAAGAAAAAGATTGATTACAAAATCAATGCTTGCGTTGAATGAATAGTCTTTGAGCGTATAGGCCGATTGCACGCTACACGAAGATCAACACTACGCTGTTTACAGGAAATTATAAGAACGAAGAATCGTTTGCATGCAGTGCACAGTTTATACACAGTGATTTTCTTGATTTATTCGAGTGGTGCCGAGAGGGGGAATCGAACCCCCATGATGTCACCATCGCGGGATTTTGAGTCCCGTGCGTCTACCAATTCCGCCATCTCGGCTAAACACTTCGCCTGTTTTCGAACAAACAGAAGGCGCAATTATCACTGAAAAGCGCAAGTACAGCAAGCCGCATGGGCGGAAAACATCCGCTACCGGTATAATACCGGCATGAAGACTCAGGATTTTGATTTCCACCTGCCCGCCGAACTGATTGCACAATTCCCCGCTGAACATCGCACCGGCAGCCGGTTGCTCCATCTGGATAGCAATCAAAATCGCTGGCAGGATACGATATTTTCCAATCTGCCTGATTACCTGCGCGCTGGGGATGTGATGGTATTCAATGATACTCAAGTCATCAAAGCGCGCTTATTCGGGAAGAAGGATAGCGGCGGCAAAGTGGAAGTCATGGTGGAACGGATACTCGATGATCGCCATGTTTTAGCGGTTATCCGCGCCAGCCATGCGCCCAAACCGGACTCAACGTTACTGCTGGCGGATGCAATACCGGCGACCGTGGTCACGCGTGAGCTGGAATTTTATACTTTACGCTTCGAGCATGAAAAGACGGTTGCGGAATTGCTCGAACGCTACGGCCAACTGCCGTTACCCCCGTATATTGGCCGCCCGGCCACTTCGGCAGACGAAGCGCGTTATCAAACGGTTTATGCGCGAAATGCGGGCGCTGTCGCTGCGCCGACGGCCGGATTGCATTTTGACGCCGGCATGATGGATCAATTGCGTGCGATGGGCGTCATGATCACTTATGTCACCTTACATGTCGGCGCAGGAACATTTCAACCGGTGCGGGTTAGCAATATCGCCGATCACGTCATGCACCGCGAAACCTACCATATCCCCCAAGCCACCGCGGATGCAATCCGACAAGCCAAGCAATCGGTCGGACGCATTCTCGCTGTCGGCACCACCTCGCTGCGGGCGCTGGAATCGTGCGCAGCGCTGCACCAGGGTCAGTTGGTTGCAGGCTATGGCGATACGCGGATTTTTATTACGCCGGGCCATCGTTTCCAAGTGGTCGAACGCTTGCTGACCAACTTTCACTTACCATGTTCGACGTTGCTGATGCTGGTCTCGGCATTTGCCGGCATGGATAATATCCGGCGCGCTTATCAGCATGCGGTTAATGAACGCTATCGTTTTTTCAGTTACGGAGATGCCATGTTGATTGAGAGGAAGTCATGAAATTTCAGTTGCATTCAACTGATAAAGCCGCTCGCCGAGGAACATTAACGCTCGCGCACGGTACGGTCGAGACCCCGGTTTTCATGCCGGTGGGCACTTACGGCGCGGTCAAAAGCATGTCGCCCGCCGCGCTGCAAGCGACGAGCGCACAAATCATTCTGGGCAATACCTTTCATTTGTGGCTGCGCCCCGGCTTGGAAGTTATCGAAGCGCATAACGGATTGCATGACTTCATGGGATGGCACGGCCCGATATTGACCGATTCGGGCGGTTTCCAGGTTTTCAGCTTGGGTGAATTGCGCAAAATCACCGAGCAAGGCGTTCACTTCAAATCGCCGGTCAATGGCGACAACTGTTTTTTATCGCCGGAAGAATCGATGCGGATTCAACACACGCTCAATTCCGATATTGTGATGATCTTTGATGAATGCACGCCTTATCCGGCGGATGAAACCACTGCTCAGTTATCCATGGAACTCAGCCTGCGCTGGGCGGAACGTTCCAAACAAGCGCATCACGATAACCCGAATGCGTTATTCGGCATCGTGCAAGGCGGCATGTTCGAGCATCTGCGCGACCAGTCATTGGCCGGTTTGCAGACCATCGGTTTTGACGGCTACGCGATCGGCGGATTATCCGTGGGCGAACCCAAGGCAGACATGCAGCGCATCCTGACACATACGGCACCGCTGTTGCCCGCCAATAAGCCGCGTTATTTGATGGGCGTCGGCACGCCCGCGGATATTGTGCATGCCGTAGCGCAAGGCATTGACATGTTCGATTGCGTGCTGCCGACGCGCAACGCCCGCAACGGCTGGCTGTATACGCGCCACGGCATCCTCAAATTGCGCAACAGCCGTTACCGGTTGGATACCTCGCCGCCGGATGAGCAGTGCGGTTGCTATACCTGCCGGCATTTCAGCCGCGCTTATCTGCACCATTTGCAGCGCATCAATGAAATGTTGGGCGCGCACCTGAACACCGTGCACAATCTGTTTTACTACCAGCAACTAATGGTAGAAATCCGTAGTGCAATCGAAAACAAACAATTTGAGGAATATGCAGAAGAATTTCTGGCATAAGGGATCATCATGTTAATATGTAGCCTTTTTAGAAAAGGGAGAGTTTTATGCTGATTAATGATGCATTTGCCCAAGCCGCTTCGTCGGCACAAGACACTGCAGATTGGATGAGTCTGCTGCCGATGTTCGGATTATTGTTGTTATTTTATTTTCTGCTGATCCGTCCACAGGCCAAACGCGCAAAAGAACAAAAGCAAATGGTGGATAGTTTGCAAAGAGGTGACGAAGTCATCACGAACGGCGGTATCCTCGGGCAGGTTCTCAATGTCAGCGAGAATTATGTCATTATCGAAATAGCGCCTGCCACTGAAGTCACCGTTCTGAAATCTTCGGTGCAGACTTTGCTGCCGAAAGGAACATTGAAGAGTATCGAACCGAAAGGTAAAACACAAAAATCCAAAATAACCAAAACAACCGCCACATTAGAAAATAATGAGGCGGAAACAGCAGAAAACTCAGCCGGTAAGGATGCCGAAGCTGAACAACATAGCGCAAAAAAATAGCTGCGCAGGCAAGAAAAAGTATTGACTGCACTGCCTGGCATGACACCTCTTTTTTACCTTTTATCATCTATTAATTATTAACTGACACACATGAACCGCTACGCACTTTGGCAATACCTGATTATTGCGGTTTCACTGTTACTCGGCCTGCTTTACACTTTGCCGAATTTCTTCGGCGAATCGCCCGCAGTACAGATTTCTCCTTTACGGATTTCCGCAAGCACTGATACCGCCTTGTTGCAACGAGTCGAAGACGCATTGAAGCAAGCCAATCTTGAAACGGATGGAACACTTCTGGAAGAAGGAAGCGTCAAGGTACGTTTCGCCGATACGGATACCCAAATCAAAGCTAAAGATTTGCTGGAATCCGCACTTGGCAGCGACTATATAATCGCGCTGAATTTGCTGCCGAATTCTCCGCAGTGGCTGACCGATCTCGGCGCCTTGCCGATGTATTTAGGGCTGGATTTGCGCGGCGGCGTGCATTTCATGCTGGCGGTCGATATGGAAGGTGCGCTCGACAAGTCACTGGATCGCTACAGCGCGGATATACGCGCCAAATTGCGCGAACAAAAAATTTCCTATGCCGGACTTGAGAAACATGCTAAGAGACTGACTCTGAAATTCCGCGATGCCGAATCACGTGCAAAAGCCGAGACCGAATTGAAGTCGAATTACCCGGATCTCGGTTGGAAGGAAGAAAATCTCGATAGCCGCTACCACTTGATCGCAACAATTAAAACCGAAGCGATCGCCCGCATGCAAGACTCGGCGGTATTGCAGAACATCACAACCCTGCGCAATCGCGTCAATGAATTAGGGGTTGCGGAGCCGATCATTCAGAAAGCCGGCGTGGATCGTGTCATCGTGCAATTGCCGGGCGTGCAGGATACCGCCAAAGCCAAAGACATCCTCGGACGCACCGCTACGCTGGAGGTTCGCATGGTCGATGACGAACACGATCTCGATGCCGCGTTGCGGGGTAAGGTGCCAGCGGGTACCGAACTATATGAAGAGCGGGGGGGAAGTCCATTACTCGTTAAAAAACAAGTATTGTTGACGGGTGAACATATCACCGATGCGCAACCTGGCTTTGATAAAGACAATCAGCCTGCGGTACATCTCAATTTAGACAATGGCGGATCGCGCATTTTCAAACAATTAACACGAGATAATGTCGGCAAAAGAATGGCCATTTTACTGATTGAGAAAAATAAAGCGGAAGTCATCACCGCGCCGGTCATTCGTGAAGAAATCGGCGGCGGGCGCGTGCAGATCAGCGGGCGCATGACCAGCAAGGAAGCGCGCGATGTTGCGTTATTACTGCGTGCTGGTGCTTTGGCAGCACCGATGGACATCATTGAAGAGCGCACAGTAGGACCAAGCTTGGGCGCGGAGAATATTGCCCGGGGCTTTAACTCGACATTATATGGTTTCTTGGGTGTCGCTATCTTCGTTGCCATCTACTACACGGCGTTCGGCATGATCTCGGTCGTTGCACTGGCCATGAATCTATTGCTGCTGGTTGGTTTATTATCCATCATGCAGGCTACGCTGACACTCCCCGGAATGGCTGCACTGGCCCTGACGGTCGGCATGGCGATTGATGCCAATGTGCTGATCAATGAGCGGATTAGGGACGAATTACGCACCGGCGCTTCTCCGCAATTGGCTATTCATGCCGGATTCGAGCGTGCCTTCGGTACGATTGTTGATTCCAACATTACCACCCTCATTGCCGGTATTGCGTTGTTTGCTTTTGGTTCAGGTCCGGTAAAAGGATTTGCGGTAGTACTTTGCTTAGGCATTATGACTTCCGTATTTACCGCCACTTTTGTGACAAGAGGCATAGTCAATTTGGTCTATGGAAGTCGTCGCAGACTTGATTATGTCCCGATTGGAAAAATCTGGATACCGGAACAAAATAAGACTGCTCATAGAACTGCATTAGCTCGTAGCAAAGCAGGCGAAGAATCGATCGATATTCAGAAAAAAGTTACAGAACAGCCTGAGGCTAAAACTGAAGTTATCCAAGAAACTGATCTTGATGTTCAAGCTGAATCGAGCGAAAGAAAGCCGGGTAAGGCTAAAAACAAGCGGAAATCATCTGATACCAAGCAATCCAAAAGCTGATTGATCGGATTTATAAGGAAGTAAAGTAAATCATGGAATTTTTTAGATTTAATCGTAACATTCCCTTTATGCGATGGAGACGGGTCGGGGCTGTCATTTCAATTGTGACATTTGCTCTATCTGTTTTCTTTATTGCCACAAAAGGACTCAATCTCGGCGTCGATTTTACAGGCGGAACCGTATTGGAAGTCAGTTACGGCCAAACCGCCGATCTTGAGAAAGTTAGGGGGGTATTGGCCAGTCTCGAGATGCCGGACGCCAGTGTGCAGAATTTCGGCACTTCTCGCGATGTTCTCATACGTCTGCCGATCAAACCTGAAATCTCCAGTGCCCAGTTATCGGAAACTGTAATGACTGCGCTGAAACAAGTTGACTCATCCGTCGAAATGAAACGGGTGGAATTTGTCGGTCCGCAAGTTGGAGCAGAATTGCTGGAAAACGGTGCGCTTGCCTTACTATTTGTTTCACTGGGTATCGTTGCTTACTTGGCAGTACGGTTCGAGTGGAAATTTGGCGTATCGGGTATTATTGCCAATTTGCATGACGTCGTTATCATCGTTGGCTGCTTTGCTTTTTTCCAATGGGAATTTTCGCTCACGGTACTCGCCGCCATATTGGCCATACTGGGTTACTCAGTTAATGAGTCGGTCGTTATTTTCGATCGCATTCGCGAGAATTTCCGTAAATATCGCAAAGCATCCATTACCGAAGTCATCGATAGCGCCATTACACAAACGATGTCACGCACAGTCATTACTCATGGAAGCACACAGATGGTCGTCATCGCGATGCTTTTATTCGGCGGTGAAGTGCTTCACTACTTTGCGCTGGCATTGACCATCGGTATTTGGTTCGGGATTTATTCGTCGATTATGGTCGGAAGTTCAATCATCATGCTTCTAGGCGTCAAACGCGAAGATCTTGTTAAGATTGAGAAGAAACCTTTAGATAATGATGGCGCGGTTGTATAAGGTTTTACAATCGCATGGATGAATCAACTAGTGATACCCGTTGATCAAACAGCGCGCATTTCTAATTTTTGGATAGAAAAAAAGCACAACAGGAAATTTCCTGTTGTGCTTTTTGTATTTTTTGACTTGCTATGTCTTATCAAGCAGCTTTCGGCTTACGCTTACGCATGAAGAAGAAAGCAGCAACGGCGATGACCAGTACCACCGGTGCAATAATCGCCGCTTTCGGGGTCGGACGGCCTTCACCTACCGAGAACGGAAAACGCGATACATATTCCTGCGCCCCGCCCGTTACCGTCACCAATCCTACAAACTTGCCCTTCTCCGGAAATACATGCTCCACCGCTATCGATGCCGACGGATATACTTTGGGCGGTAAATGGAATACCGTGATTTCGTCCAGATTCGCTTCCGATCCCGTATCCCGGATTATCCGTACTTCCGTCGTCAGCGGTCGCAATTCTTCTTGTATATAGTCCAGCGCTATCACTGTCTTGCCTGTTTCCGGTATGTCTTCGCAGAATTCTTCTTCCTGAGATAGCGGTTGATAGCCGGTAAAGTGCATCCGGTATGGCCCTACCGTCAGCACACACATGTCATCCGCCAGTGCCAAACCACCGTGCGCTTGTACTTGTGAGGTGAATATCATGCCCGTTGCGAGTATTATCGTGAGTATCGCTTGTTTTATATCTATTAGTCTTGCTGACATTGTTTGCATTTCCTGTGTCGATAAATGATTAGTCTCTAATATATTCTTTCTGCTTTCGGATTGTTCAATTCTTGTCCGACCGACGCGTCGCCAGCCAGTCTCTGAAGCGTCTTGAGCGGGTGAGTTTATACCCAAGTATTGTGGTCAGCAATAGGCCGACTGCCGGTCCTATGGCGGCTCTGAATACTTCCGCGTAGTTGATCATCTCTACCCGCAAGTGATATTCATAGTTTAACGGCGGTACGCCTTCCGCTGTAATCTGTACCAGATACTTCCCTTGCGCTAATTGACTTTGCGTGCTGATCACGCCGTCCTGATACATCGCCGGACGCAAATTTGTGACCGCTTCTCCTTCACCTGCTTTGCTGCCTTGCACAACTTTCAGGCTTATCGGCATCTCGCGCAGCGCAGGATCTACCAAATCTATCACGAGTATGGCATTACCCGCTTTGGGTATTTCCGTGCAGTAATGACCTTCTTCGTCTACTTGTGGTTGATAGGTGCTGAGGTGAATCATGTTTTCACCGATCCGGCGCATACAGCTGTCTTCTTCCATGGTTACTTTGCCATGTGCGCCAGCAGTGTTCGTATACAGCGCCATCACAAGTGTCAAGACCGCAATCCCCGTTTGTGCTATTTGCCTGACCACGACAAATCCTCCTCTTGGATGAGTGCATCTAATGTTGCCAGTTCTTGTGTCTGCATTCTTTTACTGCCTTAAATTTTTACTTATTTCTTTGACCGATAAAAAAACCGGTACACCGGCTGTCTTGCGACAGTGGTGTACCGGTGTTGTTACCTTAACTTCTCTTACAGCTTGGTAAAGACTGGAATTACCGCGCCTGCAATACTGTTGATATAACGATTGCCTGCTTCATCCCAGGTCATCAGCAACCCGCCAAAACGGCTCTCAGGGTCACCCAACAGTGCCATCAGACGTTGTACTTCCCACAGCGCGTCTTTAGCTTCCATCTTAACTTCGCGGGTTTCGCCAGGTTGGACGCCTTTGTCATCATCCATCGTCAAACCGGTCGCTACCAGTTCTCTTGGATAGTCAGGATCCAGGTGCTTGCGGCCCAGTTCGTTCACAAAGCGTACGCCCGCTGTCGTGAATTCACCAATGTTGACCGCTGAGTCACCGTTGTTGGTGATTTCCATCGTTACACGCAGTGCACGACCTGGTACGTCGTAGTTAGCATGCGTTACTTTGATTGCAACAGGGTTCGGTGCAATCGGCAACGGCGCCACTTTCGATTCGCCCGCTTGGATCGGTACTGTGTAGGGGTGTACGCTTTCGGTGTAACGATAGCCGCCCCAGACGATCGCGCAGGTCAGTATCGCTACTGCAAGGCCTACTTTTCTGTCCGTTGGTGAGGTCAATAATTCGTCACCATACGCCAGCAGTACACGGCTACGTGGCAGGAACATCGGTTTCGCTACAAAGTAGCCAATCCAGAAGCAGCCTAAGCCTAGCCATACGATGTGCCAGAATAAGCCGTTGCTGAAGTTGAACGTTTCCAGGTCGATGGTTTTACCGGTCAGTGTGGTCACTGGGTTGGTAAAGTCATCCCAGCTGCCAGAGATGTTCATCCATGAGGCTGGACCTGCAATAGGACCTGCGTCTTTGATGTTTACCATCGCGTGCATGTGATGACGTCCTGGAATGCGGGCTTTCAGTCTGACTTCAAATGCATAGTCACGGCCAATTTCCAAAGGACCTGAAATAAACGTCGGTTCGCCGTTCAGTTTGGTGCTTAAACGTACAAACACCGGGCTTGGGCTACCTACGTTAAAGAAGGCGCGTGTTGGTTTACCTACCGCACGTGGCCAATCTTCCGCTAAGTGAAAGAAACCAGTCATCGTCGCAATGTCGTTGACTTTGGTGACTTTCGGTTGCCATTTCAAATCGTACCATTGAATACTACGCATACGCAGGAACGGTTCTTGTGAACGTTCACCGTGTGCCGCTGCTGTCTTAACATCTAGCGTCAGCGTCATCGCCAGCGATGCCGCTCCAATCGCTGCTCCATACAGGCCTAATACGCCCAGTTTAAATATGCTTCTTATGTTCATTATCTAATCCCCTGTGCAAAGCCTTTTTCACCAAACGCGGTTACGTCGTTCTTCATTGATATGCGTCCTCTTTCGCCTTTAACATAGTAGAAAGCGGTGCAGTACAGTTTACCGAAGTACCACCATACGCAGAACATCAGCATGGATACGAATGCTGCGAAGAACGCTGCAATCACTGTGGTGTGACCACCAAAGGTACGCAGTGAGCCTTGCTCAATCAGGCGAACGTATTCAGGTGTACCCGTACGTACGTACAGAAAACCTGTGTAGTCAGCTACTGACAGCAATACGCCTTCAACAACCACCGGTAAGTGGGTTGGGCCAAAAATCGGCCAGTTGCCCGGGTAGAAGAATAAACCAAAGAAGCCGCCGCCTAACAGGGCTGTGATCAGCCAGTTACCCGTCAACAGTAAAATCGTATCCATCATCAACGCACCTGGAATCATGGTCGATGGCAGTACAAAGTTGAGCGGATAGTGTGACCACCAGTAGAAGCCCCAGTAACGGGTCAGCCATTCACCTACTAACAGGCATACGATACAGAGTGTCGCGCCAAATGGCAGGCGATAGTTTACCCACAGGTAATACATCAGTGCTGCACAGTACATGATACCTACAATCGGTGTCACTACCGGCCACCATTGACGGTCTTTCCAATCCAACCAGAAATCCCAGTCTCCTGCTAACAGCATGAAGTGCATGTGATAGGTTCCTACCAGCAATATACACAGAATCGGAAAATATACCGCATCTATGTATCTGGACATCTTGACCGCTTCCGGCACCATCTTCGCCGCTGCTAAAATTTCGTCTGTTCTACTCACTAGACCCTCCCTTCTTCATTTCGTGTGATATTAAATTATGAAAACTTGACGATTCCCTTGCTTCTTTTTGTCGTCAGCCTATCGGCCGTTTTCATGACTGCTGCTAATCTTTCTTAAATTCTTCTATCCTTCCCGCCCAGCCGGGCAGGAAGAATTAACCTCAAGAATTAAGGTACGATTCTGTTGTTCAGAATCTCTCTGCTTTGACCATTCCAGGTTACGTCGGTCAGGTTCGAGTAACGGGTGATGATTTGTGCTGCAATACCGCCCGAGAATAAACCTGCCCAGCCCAGAATTACAAAGCCCCAGTGCAGTGGCGCGCTAAACAGTTCTTCCATGAACCAGAATGCGTGACCCCATTCGTTCAAACCAACGTTCGGCAGAATCATCAGCGGGCCGGCAATCGCCATAACCAGCGGGAATGATGTACCGCGGCTGTATAACGGCAGACGGGTCATCGCGTACAGGTAGGATGCTACGCCACACACGATGTACATCGGGAATGAGCCGTAGAACACCACTACGTGACTTGGTGTGAAGCTGGTGTCACGAATAATCACTTGGTGCCACGATGCGTCTTGCTCGGTGAAGAAGCTACCGCCCCAGTAAACACCAAACAGATACACACCCAGCCACATCATCCAGTAGAAATAACGTTTAATTTCCAGTTTGGTGTCCAGATTGTCCAGTTGTTCTTTGGTGTCGCGGGTCTTCAGTATCCAGCCCCAGGTTACCAACGCAAACAGCGGCATCAGGGTCATGTGAACGCGCCACAGTCCCATCCATACCTTGTCAAATTCCGGTTCCATCGAGTCCATACCGTGTGAGTATGCAAACGTCCTTTGGTACCAGATCCAGAATATCGCTACCAACAGCATTGTTAACATGCCCAGCTTGTAGTACTTCGAGTCGTACCACAGCGACATGTCATAGCTTGCGCTTGATGCACTTGACGTGCCATAGGTTGTTGCCATGTTTCTACCTCCTAACTGTTAATCAAAACTACTTCTCGTTCTTCTTTCTCGTTCTACTTCCTAATACTAATTAATTAGTACTGCTAGATCTCGGCAGCTAAATTAGCCTCTCCTGCAACCTAATTTAACCACACCTCTCAGGCTAGTCGACCTTGGGGTCCAAAGTCAAGTCATTTGTCATAAAATCCCCTCCATCCCTCAGGGGCTTCTTATTTACTAAATGCCTGATTCTACTTCGCATACAAATACTAAGA
This sequence comes from Gammaproteobacteria bacterium, assembly GCA_015709615.1. Classification (NCBI taxonomy): domain Bacteria; kingdom Pseudomonadati; phylum Pseudomonadota; class Gammaproteobacteria; species Gammaproteobacteria bacterium. The sequence goes on from CP054179.1 coordinate 1,394,416, forward strand.
GAATAATCTTCAGATATATTCAAATCAAATTCAATCTTCTTACTAAACTCAATTGAAGATACGAATCGCATTCTCAACACCCAAATACGCTACTCAATTTGACTGCAAAGTATAGCTTCGTATTATGCTCAATAAACCCTCTGCGGTAAATGGCTTTGTCAGATAATCATTCGACCCTGCCATCCTGCCTCGGGCTTTATCAAATAACCCATCCTTACTGGATAGCATAACTACCGGAGTCGATTGATAAATCGGATTATTCTTAATCAGCTTGCACGTTTGATAGCCATCCAAACGCGGCATTGTAATATCAACAAAAATAATATCAGGTTGGTTTTCCACAATTTTCGACATCGCTTCAAATCCGTCTTCCGCCAATATAACCTGACAACCAAAAGGTTTTAGAAAAATTTCAGCACTTTTCCGGATTGTATTACTGTCATCGATCACCATGACTTTGATACCTTTCAACACACCGGTATTATCCACCCACGCTCCTTATGAAAATTTGGCAACAGCTTATAAAATCAGCATACCGCTATTGAATTTATTTCCTCCAGAATGCCGGCGTGAATATAGCGAGTACTGTAAAAAACTCCAATCTACCCAACAACATGGCAAAGCTGCAAACCCATGTTTGAAAGTCCGTCAGTGATGCGTAGGTTGTTGCCGGCCCGATATCGCCGAGTCCTGGTCCCAGATTATTAATACAAGCCGCTGCTGCAGAAAAAGATGTGATGACATCCAATCCGCTAAGCGTTAAAGCGAGCGTCATCAACACGATACTCGCCGTATACACAAACAGAAATACCAGCACCGCAAGAATGACTCGATTTGCCAGCACACTTCTACCCAATTTGGCCGGAATAACAGCACTCGGATGCATGATCGTGATAATTTCACGATACAGTTGCTGATATAAAATTCGCGCCCGTATCATTTTAATGCCGCCCCCAGTGGAACCTGAGGAGGTGCAAAACCCAGATAAAAACAACATCCAAAGCGGAGCAAATATCGGCCACAAGCTGTAATCGGTATTGCTGTAGCCAGTGGTTGTCGCCACCGAAACTACGTTAAAAGCGGCGTAACGTAATGCGGTCAGAGGTTCTGCATAAATACCGGAAAACCATAGATAAAATGCCAGCCCCATGCAGCTCGCAAACACAATCACGATATACCATCCCACCTCAGAATCATGCCGGTAAAAGATCAGATTTTTAGCACGCCACACCAGAAAATGCGTGGCAAAATTTATCCCGGCAATCAACATGAATACGATCGCAACCACTTCGATGAGCGGCGAATTCCAGTAAGCGTAACTCGCATCATGCGAAGAAAAACCGCCCAATCCCAAAGTCGTGAAGGCGTGCATCACCGCATCGAACCAATTCATGCCAGCCCACTTATAAGCGACAATACAAACTAGTGTCAGACTCGCATAAATGGACCACAGCCCCTTTGCAGTCTCGGCGATACGCGGCGTCAGCTTATTTTCCTTCATCGGCCCCGGTATCTCGGCATTCAGCAATTGCCGCCCGCCCACCCCCAGCAATGGCAAAATCGCGACCGCCAATACGATCAATCCCATACCGCCAAGCCATACCATTTCGCCGCGCCATAAATTGATGGATGGCGGCAACGTATCCAAACCGGACAATACCGTGCCGCCCGTCGCGGTCAAACCCGAAGCCGCTTCAAAATAGGCCATACTGAGATTAAGCTCCGGAAGCTGCAACAACAGCGGTAGCATGGCAAACGCCGGCAGTGCCGACCACACCAGCACAACCAGCAAGAAGCCATCTCGTGTTTGCAATTCGCGCTTAAAGCGCTGCGTTGCAATCGACATGATCAACCCGCTGCCCAGCGTAACGATGATGGATTTTCCAAAGACCACGTGCGTGCCGTCGTTGCTCCACATCGCAAAACCCAGCGGAATCAACATGGTCAGACCAAACACCAGCACCATCTTGCCGAGCACGTTAACAACAGCAAACAAACGATTCATACGGTTATTGGCTACAGAAAACCGACACTTACCTGAAACAGTCTTTCCACTTCGCGGATCATTTTGCGGTTAATCACGAATAAGATCACATGATCCTCCGATTCAATCACCGTATCGTGATGCGCGATGATAACGCGCGCCGCGTGAATCGATTCTGATAATTCCGTTTCCTGCCCGGAAACCAGACTTTCACCAAACAATGCTTCCGATTTCGGCAGACCGCGTACGATTGCGCCAATGGTTGCACCTTTCGGCAATTTGATTTCTTCAACTTTGCGCCCGACCACTTTTGACGATCGCGCATCGCCATGCGCAACCAGCTCCAATGCTTCCGCCGCACCACGCCGCAAGCTGTGCACGGCAGCAACATCACCATGACGCACGTATGCGAGGAGTGAGCCGATCGTCACTTGCGCTGGCGAAATTGCAATATCGATGCGGCTGCCTTGCACCAGATCCACATACGCGCGCCGGTTGATCAACGCGATGACTTTATGCGCTCCCATGCGCTTCGCCAGCAGCGCAGCCATAATATTGTTCTCTTCATCATTGGTCAGCGCGCAAAACAAATCCATCTCGGCGATATTCTCGTCGTCCAGCAGATCCTCATCCGTTGCATCGCCATGCAGCACCAGCGTATTACTTAATTCACCCGCCAGGCGCTCGCAAGCCGGGTAGTCGCGTTCGATAATTCTCACCTGATAATCTTTTTCCAATGTCATTGCGAGGCGCTTACCGATTCTTCCGCCACCGGCAATCATGACGTGCCTGACCGGTCTATCCATTTTGCGCAACTCCCGCATCACCGTGCGGATATCTTCCGTTGCGGCAATAAAGAATACTTCGTCTTCCGCTTCGATGATGGTATCGCCTTCCGGAATAATCGGCCGGTCTTGGCGGAAAATAGCCGCCACACGGGTATCCACATTGGGCACATGTTTACGCAATTGCTGCAACTGCTGCCCGACCAATGAGCCGCCCTTTAATGCGCGCACCGCAACCAGACTCACTTTCCCCAACGCAAAGTCGAGCACCTGCAAAGCTTCGGGAAACTCGACCAGTTTCTCGATATATTCGGTCAGAATCTGCTCGGGAGAAATGGCAAAGTCGACACAGAAGTTTTCCGTGGAAAAAATTTCCGGGTGCGCCAAATATTCGGTCGAGCGAATACGCGCAATTTTAGTCGGCGTATTAAAGAGCGTGGCGGCCAGCTTGCATGCCACCAAATTGGTTTCATCGTGCTCGGTGACCGCCAGCACCATATCCGCATCGGGCGCACCGGCATTAACGAGCACCGACGGATGCGAAGCATTGCCGACGACGGTGCGTAAATCCAGACGATCCTGCAATAACGCCAAACGCTTGGGATTGACATCGACCATCGTGATGTCATTGGCTTCGCTGACCAAGCTTTCCGCCACCGATGAACCGACTTGGCCTGCGCCCAGAATGATGATTTTCAATTAAACAGCCTATCCTTTGCGGTTCTCGCGCACCCAATCGCGCCATTGCGCAAATAGTCCGGGATCCAGCGCCGCGATCACGGATCGTGTCCACGGCGACCCCGCCCAGTAATCGTCGTGCTCGAAACCGCACATATGCCCGCCCGCTTCGGCGAGAATCAAAGAACCCGCGCCGTAATCCCACGGCTTTTGCCCGCCGTGCAAATACAAATCAAAATAACCGGCGGCGGTATAGCACCATTCCAGCGCGCACGCGCCAAAATTACGCTGCGAAGCAAACGGCGGATAGGCCGCCACCCGGGCGGCAAATTCCCGGTCCAGCCGTTTCAAATCGACATTGGCCATCGCGCCGGATAATGCCGGCACATGTTTCTTCAGTGGCAATGCAGCGCCATTCAAAAAAGCGCCGCCGCCTTTCGTGGCATAAAACATCTCGTCAGTCACCGGGTTATAGATCACACCCAGAACACTTTTTCCCTGTTCCATGAAGGCCACCGAAATGGCAAAGTACGGTAATCCGTTAAGAAAATTGGACGTGCCATCGATCGGATCGATACTCCACAATCCGGATTGCCCCTTGATCCACTGCGTCTCTTGCTCCTGCTCGGTCATTTCCTCACCCATCGCAGCGGCGGGATGAATCGCTTGCAGCTTTTCCAGCAAAGCCTGCTGCGCCGCCACATCGGCTTCGGTAAAGAAACTGCCATCCGATTTAATTTGCCGGTCTACTTGCAAATAGCGCGGCATGATAACTTGCTGCGCAACTTCTCTTACTGCTGTGATCACTTTTTCCAGCACATTTACTCCACACGCCACTTAATCGAACAACCGATACTTGGAATTTGCTCCGCCGGACCGCGACCGGTTTTAGCCACTTGCAGCATGGCTTCGAACAAATCGCGGCGCACATCGGCCGGCGCCGCTTCTTTGCGCGATGCATCCAGTCGTCCGCGGTACTGCAATTCCAATTTGCTGTTGAAGCCGAAAAAATCAGGCGTACACACCGCGCCATAGCGTTTCGCTATTTCCTGCGTTTCATCCCAAACGTACGGGAAAGGGTAATTCAGTTTTTTCGCCACCAGCGCCATATTGTCGAACGAATCTTCCGGGTAATCGGCCGGATCGTTCGACATGATGGCGATGGCGCTGATGCCATGCGCTTTCAACTCATTCACATCGCGAATGATGCGGTCCTGCACCGCTTTCACGTACGGACAATGGTTGCAAATGAACATCACCAGCAAACCATTCTCCCCTTTTGCCGTAGCCAGGTTATAGCGCTTGCCGTCGACACCCAATAAATCAAAATCAACCGCTTTCCAGCCAAAATCGCAGACCGGTGTTTCCAAACTTGCCATATCTTTTTCTCCTACAATATATTCTTAAAAATCGATTTTCCGGCTTGCCGCGTTCCGGATCGAAACAGCGCTCAGACAATGCCGGATGCATAACGTGCTATATTATCATGAGTCTATTTATCGAAATGGTTACTTACCCCGGCTAAACTCCCATCATGCACGCGCGCTTCTATCACCCCGCGGAAATTTCCGCCGGACAGCTCATCGAATTATCCGATGCCAATCAGCATCACGCCGCGCAAGTGTTGCGGCTGAAAAAAGGCGATGCGGTTACGCTGTTCAATGGCCAGGGTGGTGAATTCACCGCGCACATCGACCAAGTTAGAAAATCCGGCACAACCGTTCTGGTCGGCGCTTATCACGACATTGACCGCGAATCGCCGCTGTTCATCGAGCTTGCGCAGGCGATCTGTGTCAACGAAAAAATGGATTGGATCATACAAAAAACGGTAGAGCTGGGTGTAACGCACATTCAGCCGGTTTCCACCGCACGCAGCATCGTTCATCTATCCGGCGAGCGCGCCAGCAAACGCCAGCAGCACTGGCAAAAAATCATCGTTTCCGCGTGCGAACAATGCGGCAGAAACCAAGTACCGGTAGTGTCTCCACTTATGACACTGCCACAGTGGCTGAGCCAAAAAAAAGTGGACAAATCGCCTCACGATCTCTGTCTCATGCTCTCTCCAACAGCCTCGCAAAGTCTGCATGACATCGTAAAACCGGCTGCCAACGCCCATGTAACACTTGTGACCGGCCCCGAAGGCGGATTTACGGCGGAAGAAGAAGCCGCCATCTTGCACAGCGGCGGTTTTACCCCGATACGGCTAGGAAAACGCATCCTGCGCACCGAAAGCGCCGCTTTGGCGGCAATCGCCGCGATACAAACTTTATGGGGTGATTTTTAATCGATCGTATGAACAAAAATCCGCCATCTTCACACACCATGAACTCACCCGCTGAATTTGTCGCCTGGTTCCGCTCGGTCGCTCCGTATATCAACGCATTCCGAGGGAAAACCTTCGTCATCGGTTTCAGCGGTGAAATGGTCACGAACGCGGCCTTTGTCAATTTTATCCACGACGTCAATTTGCTTGCCAGTCTCGGTGTCCGGCTGGTGCTGGTGCACGGCGCGCGTCCGCAAATCCAGTTGCGCTTGGACGAATCGCAATTGGAAACGCCAACGGTCATGGGCATGCGCGTCACCGATCCTGCCGCGTTGCAGTGCGTCAAGGAAGCCGTGGGACGCGTACATCACGAAATCGCCGCATTGCTGTCGATGGGCTTACCCAATTCGCCGATGGCCAACGCCGCCATCCGCGTCACCAGCGGAAATTTCGTCACTGCTTGTCCGCAGGGCGTGATTCAAGGCATCGACCTGATGCACACCGGAAAAGTGCGCAAGATCAACGCACCGGCGATTCATTCCCGGCTGGAACAAAGCGATGTAGTGCTGATTTCGCCGCTCGGTTACTCACCCACGGGTGAAATTTTTAACTTGACGATGGAAAATGTTGCGACCGAAACCGCTATCGCGCTACGCGCCGACAAACTGATTTTTCTGCTGGATGCCATCGACTGCAAAGCTGCCGAGGAAAACAAAGCCGGAATGCTACCGCGCGAATTGACCGTTGCCGAAAGCAAATTGCTGCTGGAACAGAAAATTCCCGCCGACACACGCAAAATACCCGAGACAGTTTTACCAGCATTTCAATCGGCCACCAAAGCCTGCGATAGAGGTGTCGCGCGCGCGCATCTGATCAGCCGTCATAACGATGGCGCCATTTTGCAAGAGCTGTTCACACACCACGGCATCGGTTGCATGATCTCGCAGGAAACCCTGCAAGCCTTGCGCAAAGCGAGAATCGACGATGTCGGCGGCATTCTGCAATTGATCGAGCCGCTCGAAGCGGAAGGCATCCTGGTTAGACGCGGACGGGAATTGCTGGAAATCGAAATCGATCGTTTTACCGTTTTTGAGCACGACGGCATTATCCTCGGTTGCGCCGCGCTATATCCATTCCCCGAGGAACACGCCTGCGAGCTCGCCTGTCTGGCGATCCATCCGGATTATCGCGACCAGGGGCACGGTGAACGCTTACTCAAACACATCGAAAACAAAACCATCGCGCAGGACATCCACAAACTGTTCGCACTCACCACGCATGCCACGCATTGGTTCATCGAACACGGCTTCAGCCAAGCCACCCCGGCCGAATTACCGAAAACCAAACAGAATTTATATAACTACCAGCGCCGCTCGAAAGTGCTGATCAAGCACTTGTAATTTTTCATACAAAATACGCTTCGGCTGTTTACTCAATGAAACGAACGTTTCATAATGCCGGTCTTTCCTCAAAAGGAAACTCTGGTTATGTCCTTCGGCATGTTCGGAACGCACAGCAACAAGTTTTTTTAGAGAATTTCCAATACTCTTTTACTGACTCGGAGCAAGGATACGAAATGGCAAGAATGGTGAAATGCATCAAACTGGGCCGCGAAGCAGAAGGCCTGGATTTTCAAACTTACCCCGGCGAACTGGGTAAGCGGATTTTTGAGAATGTTTCCAAGGAAGCCTGGAGCCAGTGGATCAAACACCAAACTACGCTGGTCAACGAAAACCGCTTGAATCTATCAGACCCGAAAGCCCGTAAATACCTGGCGGAACAAATGGAAGCGCATTTTTTTGGGGAAGGCGCGGAACAGGCAGCGGGGTATGTGCCTCCTAAGAATTAATCTTAATTTTTGACATATACCTAAAACATAACATTGAAATCATAGACGAACTTTTATCGAACAGCGCCGTGTGAAATGGCTGGTTATAAAGATTCTATTTCCTTAAGAGTTTTCCCGCTTTTATCTTTCCATGCGGTGAGTCCATTTGCATGTCCGCCATGAATAACCGCTGTTGCCGAACTCGGGCTTGTAAACTCCGCATCTCTTGTAAATACCAATGTATCGTTTTTGATCTCTAATACACCCTCATCTTTTAAGCGCTGTCGCATATTCACTGTCCATGGCCACTTTTGAGCTGAAGCCCGATCGTTCAAAATAGCTTGAGAACCCTTAAGTACCACAAAACCATTCGGTGCCAAATGACCCTCTGCTCTAACCCCCTTAATCTCGCAGAACAGTTTCTTGTGTTCGGATTCTGTGACGGCTTCTGCTGCTGTTGGCACGAGGAGCTCGACCCCGAGAACTGGCAATAGTTGGTTAATCTTCTCTAAAAATATTTCCATATCCTCTCGATCAGATTCAGGCAATCGAGCTCCGCTACTTTGACCGTTTGTAACCACTGCTCGTCCAGATTTGCGCGCCTGTTCTATTAGCTTTCCTTCAAGAAAGCGGATATGTGCCTTAGTTAAGTTCTCGTCTTTGCTGATAAAGAAGATGATTTGATTCCAAAAATCTTTTTCCAAGTGAGCTTTGATTCGATCGCGAATGCTCTCAGCTTCACCGATATAGATTGCGGGTTTTCCCGACTCAGGATCGGAACCCGTCAAAAAATAGACTCCCGCACCGCTCGATTCTTCACGAGAAAAGACCCCTTCAAACTCACTTCTGGGACCGGCGACAGCCTTTCCAGTCCAATTCGACAATTCCGCAGTACGAAGCCGTTTAGGATCTCCGTAAACCAGGAATATTTGATTGTTGCGCTAGGCACGTGTGAAGAAAGAAAAGACTACTACAGTTTTCTAACCTGAATCCCATGATTGATAATGCAAACCGCGCAATCAATCATGGGAATATTGAATACTACTGGACTTTGACTACTTAATAACCGCGTTCAATTCGCCTTTAGCATAGCGGTTCGCCATACTTTCTAGAGAAATCGGTTTGATTTTTCCGGCCTGTCCGGCGCAGCCGAAGGCTTCGAAGCGTGCTTTACAAATGTCTTTAGCTGCTGCGGTTGCTTCTTTCAGGAATTTGCGTGGATCGAAATTGCTTTTGTCTTTTTCCAGGCTACGGCGGATCGCGCCGGTCATGGCCAAACGGATATCGGTGTCGATATTGACTTTGCGCACGCCATATTTAATGCCTTGTTGAATTTCTTCGACCGGAACACCGTAGGTTTCTTTAATGTCGCCGCCGAATTGGCGAATGATTTCCAGCCATTCTTGCGGTACTGAGCTGGAACCGTGCATCACCAGGTGAGTATTGGGGATACGCGCGTGAATTTCCTTGATGCGTTGGATCGCCAGAATATCGCCGGTAGGTTTGCGGGTGAATTTGTACGCGCCATGCGAGGTTCCAATCGCAATCGCCAAGGCATCCACACCGGTTTTGCGCACAAAGTCGGCAGCTTCTTCCGGATCGGTCAGCAGTTGATCGTGCGATAACACGCCTTCCGCGCCGTGACCGTCTTCGGCTTCACCCATACCGGATTCCAGAGATCCCAGACAACCCAGTTCGCCTTCTACCGATACGCCAACAGAGTGCGCGATGTTTACGACATCCGATGTGACTTTGACGTTGTATTCGTAGGTCGATGGTGTTTTAGCATCCGCTTGCAGGGAACCGTCCATCATGACACTCGAGAAACCGCTACGGATCGCGTTCACGCAAACCGATGGAGAAGCGCCGTGATCCTGATGCATCACAATCGGTATATGCGGATAAGATTCAACGGCTGCTTCAATCAGGTGACGCAAGAATGCTTCACCGGCATATTTGCGCGCACCGGCGGAACCTTGCATGATCACCGGGCTGTTGCATTCATCCGCTGCTTGCATGATTGCTTGGATCTGTTCCAGGTTGTTGACGTTGAAAGCCGGTAAACCGTAGCCGTTTTCCGCCGCGTGATCGAGTAGTTGTCTTAATGATACGAGTGCCATTTAGATCTCCTTATATTTACTTAATAAAATTCTATAGCCGTTAGTATATGCGATTATGTCGCATGAATACCGCATGATTATTTCTTGCGTGATTGCCAGTGCGCTTATCTGAGCAGTGATGCAACCGATTGCTCAAGTTGCATCAATACCCTGTCTTGTCTTCCACTCACCGACTTTGATAATTTTCATCGTATTGGTGCCGCCGGTTTTACCCACCGGTTCTCCAATCGTCATCACCATGATATCGCCATTCCGCACTACACCGCGATTGAGCAATTCTTGCTCCGCCAGGTTCAAGATTTCTTCCGGATCGTTCAATCCCGCGCCGAATTCGACCGGATAAACGCCGCGGAACAGCGTCACTCGGCGGCGCGTTTCTTCATTCGGACTCAAAGCGAAGATGGGTACTTTGGAGCTCCGGCGCGACATCAACAACGCCGTCACGCCGCTTTGCGTCAATGCGGCAATGGCGCGGATCTGCAAACCGCTGGCGGTATGCATCGTCGCGCGGGCGATCGCTTCTTCGATCGTGGCCGGGTTAATATTCTGCATGCGCCGGTCGGTGTTGACCAAATATTCCTTTTCCGCTTCCAGACAAACCCGGGCCATCGCCTCAACCGCCTCCACCGGATACTCTCCAGCGGCGGATTCCGCCGACAGCATCACCGCATCGGTGCCGTCCAATACCGCGTTGGCCACATCGGAAACCTCAGCGCGTGTCGGTATAGGATTGGTAATCATCGACTCCATCATTTGCGTAGCGGTAATGACGGTTTTATTATTTGCCCGCGCCGAACGGATCATCCGTTTTTGCAGCGCCGGAACGGCGGCATCGCCGACTTCGACTGCCAAGTCACCGCGCGCCACCATGATCGCATCCGATGCTTCGAGGATGTCATCCAACGCCAGAATGGCCTCGGAACGTTCGATCTTGGCCATGACCATGCCTCTGCCACCCGCCTCATGCAACAATGCGCGCGCCTGGCGGATATCGTCTCCGGAACGGACAAACGATACGGCCAAATAATCCGCGCCGAATTCCGCAGCGGTTTTGATGTCTTCCAGATCCTTGCTGGTCAACGCCGGCGCGCCGAGCCCGCCGCCTTTGCGATTGATGCCTTTATTGTTCGACAGTATGCCACCCTGCTCGACCACACAGAATACTTGATGTCCTTTCACGTGCGAAACACCGAGCACGATGCGACCATCGTCCAGCATCAGCGTGGCGCCGGTTTCTAGGTCATTCGGCAGTTCTTTATAGTCCAAGCCGACGCGTTCCTGATTACCCAGCTCACAATTGGCATCCAGAATGAACTGATCGCCGACTTCAAGGCGGATTTTGCCATGCTCGAATTTGCCGACGCGTATCTTCGGCCCTTGTAAATCGGCCAGCACACCGACCGTCAAACCGGCCGCACGGGCCAACGAACGGGTCATTTCGGCAAATTCGATATGCTGCTCGCGCGTACCGTGGGAAAAATTGATCCGAACGACGTCAACACCGGCCCGGATTAGGCGATCCAGGATTTTAGGATTGTTGCAAGCGGGCCCCAGTGTTGCGACGATTTTCGTTCTTCGGATCATAATTTTATTGCAGGTTATTTGGCGCGCATTTCCAGTATTTCCACAGCTGGTAGTTTTTTACCTTCGAGAAACTCCAGGAACGCACCGCCCGCGGTTGAGATATAAGAAACTTTGTCGTAAATGTCATACTTCTGAATAGCCGCAATGGTATCACCGCCGCCCGCTAACGTGAATGCTTTCGTTTCCGCGATCGCGCGCGCGATTTTCTCGGTCCCGGCGCCGAATTGATCGAATTCGAACACGCCCACCGGACCGTTCCAGACTACCGTACCGGCTTTCATGATGATGTCCGTCAATTCTTGCGCGCTCTTAGGGCCGATGTCAAAAATCATATCATCGTCGGCCACACTGCCGGCATCTTTCAATACCGCCGGTTCGTTCGCATCGAATTTTTTACCCACTACGACATCAACCGCAACCGGGATCGAGGCATTGCGTTTCGCCATTTTCTCCATCAATGCTTTGGCTGTCGGAACCAAATCATCTTCACACAACGATTTGCCGACATTTTTACCGGTCGCTTTCAGGAATGTGTTGGCGATACCGCCACCGACCACCAGTTGATCGACTTTCTCGGACAACGATTCCAGCACCGTCAACTTGGTGGAAACTTTAGAACCGCCGACGATCGCCACCATCGGCCGCGCCGGACTCAACAGTGCTTTAGTCAGCGCATCCAATTCTTCTGTCAGCAAGATACCGGCGCAAGCCACCGGCGCATATTTGGCGATCCCGTGCGTTGAAGCTTCCGCGCGATGCGCGGTACCGAATGCGTCCATGACAAAGACATCACACAACTTCGCATATTTCTGCGCGGTTTCCTCTACATTTTTCTTTTCACCCTTATTAATGCGGCAATTTTCCAATACCACCAGCTCTCCAGCTGCCACATCAAATCCGCCATCAACCCAATCCTTGATCAGACGAACCGGCTTCCCTAGGCGGCTGGCGATATTATCGGCCACCGGTTTCAGAGAATTTTCTTCCGTCCATACGCCCTCTTCGGGACGGCCCAAGTGAGAAGTCACCATCACTTTGGCGCCTTGCTTGATACAGTGATTAATGGTTGCCATCGAAGCGGTGATACGGGCATCCGAGGTCACCTTCCCATCTTTCACGGGCACGTTGAGATCGGCGCGTATGAATACACGTTTACCTTTAAGATCAAGGTCGACAAGTTTAATAACAGACACGTTAAGCTCCAGAATTGTCTTTAAGAAAGTATAAAGGATAGCAAACGCTACCCTTTATGTCTTAATAAATTAACTATTGAAATCAGATAGCAATCAGGATCCTAACGCTTGATTGCCGATCTGAAAACACCCGACTACTTGGCGACGGTACGAACCATCTCCAGTACTTTGGTGGAATAGCCCCATTCATTGTCGTACCACGCAACCACTTTGACGAAGCTTTTATCCAGCGCCATGCCTGCTTCGGCATCAAAAATGGAAGTGCAGCTTTCGCCACGGAAATCGGTGGACACCACTTTCTGATCAGTATAGCCGAGAACGCCTTTCATCGAACCTTGGGAAGCTTCTTTCATTGCCTGACAAATCTCGTCATAGGTCGCTTCTTTTTCCAGCTCACAGGTCAAATCAACTACCGACACGTCCGATGTCGGAACACGGAAAGCCATACCGGTCAGTTTTTTGTTCAGTTGCGGAATAACCACGCCCACAGCCTTGGCAGCGCCGGTTGAAGAAGGAATAATATTTTCCAAAATACCGCGGCCGCCGCGCCAATCTTTATTGGATGGGCCATCCACGGTTTTCTGCGTTGCTGTTGCCGCATGCACAGTGGTCATCAGACCGCGTTTGATACCCCATTTATCGTTCAATACTTTGGCAATCGGCGCCAGACAGTTGGTGGTGCAGGAAGCATTGGAAATGATGCTTTCACCTTTGTAAGACTTATCATTCACGCCGTATACGAACATCGGCGTATCGTCTTTAGAAGGCGCCGACATGATGACTTTCTTAGCACCCGCTGTCAGATGTTTTTCACAAGTTTCCTTGGTCAAAAATAAACCGGTCGACTCGATGACAACTTCCGCGCCCACCTCATTCCATTTCAGTTCGGCCGGATCTTTAACTGCGGTTAAGCGGATTCTTTTACCGTTCACCACCAGCGTGTTGCCATCAATGGAAACGTCGCCATGAAAACGTCCGTGCACTGAGTCATGCTTCAACATATAAGCCAAGTAGTCCGGCTCGAGCAAATCATTGATTGCAACGATTTCGATATCTGGAAAATTTTGCACTGCTGAGCGGAAAACCATGCGCCCGATACGACCAAACCCGTTAATACCTACTTTTATTGTCATTCTAAACTCCTTAAATAAAAAACCTGTTCGCCGGATCTAAACTCCGGTCTTTAAATTAAAATCCGTTTTAGAGAATACTTTTAACTGTTTTGACGACGTTCTCGACGGTGAAGCCGAAGTGTTTGAACAATACGTCGGCCGGAGCTGATTCACCAAACGTGTCCATGCCGATGACCGCGCCGTCCAGACCGACATACTTGCGCCAGAAATCGGTCACACCCGCTTCTACTGCAACGCGTTTAACACCCTTTGGCAAGACACTGTCTTTGTACGATGGTTCCTGACGATCGAATACGTTGGTACAAGGCATGGAAACCACGCGCACATGAATGCCTTCGTCCGCCAGCGCTTTTTGCGCATTCATCGCCAAACCCACTTCCGAGCCTGTCGCGATCAGAATGGCTTGCGGCTTGCCATTACCGGCTTCGGACAACACATAACCGCCATTATCGATCAGCTTAATGGTAGCAGCGTCGCGTTTTTGGAACGGCAGATTCTGACGGCTGAATATCAATGTCGACGGACCGTTTTTGCGTTCGATGGCACGCGCCCAACACACGGTTGACTCAACCGTATCGCAAGGACGCCATACATCCATGTTAGGGATTAAACGCAAGGTTGAAGTCTGCTCTACCGGTTGGTGTGTCGGACCGTCTTCACCCAGCCCGATCGAATCATGCGTAAAGACAAAAATATTGCGAATCTTCATCAATGCCGCCATGCGTAAGGCATTACGCGCATATTCGGAGAACATCAGGAAGGTTGCGCCATAAGGAATCAGACCGCCGTGCAACGACAAGCCGTTCATCATGGCGCTCATGCCAAATTCGCGCACCCCGTAGTATACGTAGTTACCGCCATTCTGTTTGCTGATCCCCTTGGAACCCGACCACAAGGTCAGATTGGAGCCTGCCAAATCAGCGGAACCGCCGATCAATTCAGGCAAAACGGGTGCCAGACCTTCAATTGCATTCTGTGAAGCTTTGCGGCTCGCAATGGTTTCCGCTTTTGCATTGACCTGATTGATGACGCCATCGGCATGACTGCGCCAGTTGGCAGGCAATTCACCCGCCATGCGGCGATTGAATTCGGCCGCCTCGGCAGGATATTTTTCCGCATACTCGGTGAATTTCTCATTCCATTCGGTTTCCAGTTTCTGCCCCTTCGCTCTGGCATCCCAGGCGCTATAGACATGCTGCGGGATTTCAAACGGCGGATGATGCCAACCGATATGCGGACGCGCTGCGGCAATTTCAGCGTCACCCAATGCAGCGCCATGCACCGAATGGGTATTAGCCAAATTGGGTGATCCCATCCCGATGACCGTTTTGCAGCAAATCATCGACGGCTTGTCGTTCACTTTCTTGGCGGCCTCAATGGCTGCTTCGATCGCCACCGGATCGTGGCCGTTCACATTGGGTACGACGTGCCAGCCGTAAGACTCGAAACGCTTCGGCGTATCGTCGGTGAACCAGCCTTCCACATGACCGTCAATGGAGATGCCGTTGTCATCGTAAAAACAAATCAGTTTTCCTAATCCCAAGGTACCCGCCAAAGAACAAGCTTCGTGCGAAATACCTTCCATCAAGCAGCCGTCTCCCAGGAAAACATAGGTAAAATGATCGACAATGTTATAACCGGGACGGTTAAATTCAGCAGCGAGCACTTTCTCTGCCAGTGCCATACCTACTGCATTGGTAATGCCTTGACCCAGCGGGCCGGTCGTGGTTTCTACACCCGGGGTATAGCCGTACTCAGGATGACCTGGTGTTTTTGAATGAAACTGCCTGAATTTCTTGATTTCTTCCATCGGCAGATCGTAGCCGGTCAGATGCAATAATGCATAGATCAGCATCGATCCATGCCCATTGGAAAGAATAAAACGGTCACGATCAACCCACGCGGGATTGCCAGGATTATGACGCAGATGATGAATCCACAGCACTTCAGCAATTTCCGCCATACCCATCGGCATTCCGGGGTGACCGGAATTAGCTTTTTGCACGGCATCCATCGCCAATGCGCGTATCGCACTGGTTAATTCCTTAAACACCGGCGCGTCAAAATCCTTGAATGTCCCCATTGATACTAACTCCCTAATATAGAAAACGCCTAACTGCACCCCCTTATTAGGAGCACATCGTATCGGCACTAAATAAAATGCGGTATTATCCCCTAAGATAGAGGATACGACAACTAGAGATCTTCACTTTTTTGTGTCTAAAACCAATCTGCTAGCAGCGGAATATCCTGACAAAATCAGTTCCCCCGCAATTTGATTCCCAGTAATTTTATTTTGCGGTACAAATGGGTTCGCTCCAATCCGGCCCGCTCGGCAACCCGTGTCATGTTGCCGCTTTCTTGATCGATCAATCGCTCAAAATAAGTTTTCTCAAACAGGTCGCGCGCTTCGCGCAACGAAAGATCGAGGGGAATCTCCGGAGCAACCGATGTCGAAGTCGATTCCGGAAAAGCCATCGCTTGCTGCACGGCTTCAGCGGAAATCTCATCGCCGCTGCAAGTCAACGCTAAAGAATGCACCACGCCGGTCAATTGAGTCAGATTGCCAGGCCAGTCATAATTGCGCAAACAATTGAGCGCCGCAGTGCTGAATTGCAACGTGGATGGCGCTTCTCCCGATTCCGCGAAGCGCGACAAAATCTGATTAGCGAGTTCGGGAATATCCTCCCGATGCGCCCGCAATGCCGGAATGCCGATGCTGAGACTGCTCAATATTTCGTACAACTTGGGATGATAAGCGCCTTGCGCCGTCAACTCCGCCAGTGGTTGAGAGGTTGCGCAAACCAACCGGACGTTGTATTTCTGCAGCTTGCTCAGCAATAACAACAAACCTTTTTGCGCCAGTTTGCTGATTTCACCGACATCCTTCAGAAACAACAAACCATCGCGCGCAAGCTCGAGCAATTGCAGCGGCGATTCGGCCAATACCGTCAGCGTCTCGGGCTCCACCCAGGGCGTATTGGGACGGTGCATGAAACGCGCACAGATTTCCGCGCCGGCGCCCGGCTCGCCCATCAACAACAGTGGCGTTTTCAGATTCGCCACTTGTTCCAATTTCTTTCTGAGATCGCTGATCAATGCGCCCTTGCCCAGCGAAACCAGCGAAAGCGCCGATTGCTGCTTGTTTTGCCCGCCACGCAAAGCCTTGCTCACGGTGCTGAGTAATTTTTGCAACGGTATCGGCTTTTCCAGATAACCGAAGGCACCGATGCGCGTAGCCTCCACCGCCGTATCAATCGTGCCGTGCCCGGACATCATGATCACCGGCATCGTCAGCAGACCGTTACTGGCCCATTCTTTCAGCAAAGTAATGCCATCCGTATCCGGCATCCAAATATCCAGCAGCACCAGATCGGGGCGCGTTTGCGCACGCCAGATTCGCGCCTGCTCGGCATTCTCCGCCAGCGCCACCCGATAACCTTCGTCTCGCAAAATTTCGGACAGCAATTCGCGTATGCCAATTTCGTCATCGACAATCAGTATTGTATTGTTCGTTATCATTTAGCATTCTCTCCACGACCGGAATCTAATCAGCTTGGTTACAACTGTCAAATTTCCCGGTCAACTATGAATTTCAAGTTTTTTGATTGACGAATACCCTGGTAACAAAGATTCCGTATATCTTTTCTGCCGTTACCGATTATTATGCGATGAATTCAATACCGGCCGGTCATGTTCCGCGGCCGCACTCTTTTCCACCGCCGGCAGAATAATTGAAATTTGCGCGCCATGCGGTTTGATATTTTCGACATGGATGATGCCTTCGTGCTCTTCCACAATTTTTTTCACAATCGGCAATCCCAGTCCGGTTCCTTTCGGCTTAGTCGTAACGTAGGGCTCAAAAACCCGGGCTCTGATCTCATCCGAGAAACCGCAACCGTTATCACGCACACTGAATTGAACGCCACCGTGCACCTTCTCGGTTTTCACTTCGATCACGGGCTCCGGGGTGTCAATCAAGGCATCTTGTGCATTCTGCAGCAAATTATGCAGCACTTGGCGCAATTGCGCCGAATCGCCCCTGATCAGCGGCAAATCATGCGCCAATATCTGCTGGATGTGCGCATGCACATGCTGGTTATTTTCAGCCGCCATATTCGCTGTTTCATAAAGCGACAATACTTCGCGCACCAACCGGTTCAAGTCCAGCTGACGCAATTCCATTTCGGGAATGCGCGCGTACTGATTAAATTCATTCACCATTTTTTTCAGCGCTTCCACCTGATCGACAATGGTTTCAATTGAGCGCCGCAAAAACTTGGCGTCTTCCTCGCTCAGCTTATTGATCAATTTGTGCTGCACGCGCTCGGCCGAGAGCTGAATAGGCGTCAGCGGATTCTTAATTTCATGCGCCAGGCGGCGCGCAACCTCACCCCAAGCAACCGCGCGCTGCACTTGCAGTAGATTGGTAATGTCGTCAAAAACCACCACGCCGCCGCCACCCGACAACCTGGGCAGGCGCGTTCCGCGGAGCAATAAAACCTGATTGCGACCGTCGTCCGAACGCGTCAATTGGCGCTGCCAAACGCCACTTTCACCGGAATTAAAACCCGCCTTGATCTCGGTGATCAAGGCATTCAGTTGCGGCTCATTGTGCACGCAACCCTCGATAATCGAGCCGTCCAGACTGATCAGCGGTATTTGCAGTATCTGCTCCGCGCTGCGGTTTGCCTTGGACAACACCAGCTGATCGTCGAACACCAACACACCCGACGACAAATTCGCCAGGATACTTTCCAAGTGCGCGCGCGCGCTCTCGACCGCCCGCTGATTATGCTGCGCAGCTGCCTGCGCTTCTTCCAGCTGTTGCGTCATCAAATTGAAGGATTCGGTCAGAACGCCCAGCTCATCGCTACTCTGCACCAGATGGCGGCGGCTGTAGTCGCCTTGCGCAATCGCGCGCGTACCCTCCGCCAGCATGCCCAAGGGTGCGCTCAGCTTTTCACTGAGCAATGAGGCTGTCGCCAAAGCCGAAAACAACGATAACAGCAACGCCAACGTCAAAGTGACGCTATACAACCGGGTCAATCCGTGACGCGACAAGGAAAGCTCCTGATAATCCTGATAACCCGCTTGCACCCGCTCGGCGTCCTTTGCCAATTGCAGCGGAACCGGCTGCAGCAGCTGCAATATCCGGATGTCCTCTTTCAAACTCAATACGTTGACAGGTGCAACCACACGCAAATACAAACCCTTGTCGGCAATCGACTCGATTGCGCCGTAAGCTTTCTGCATGCGGATATAGCGCATCACAACCGCGTTCGGTATCCCAGGAAATAACGCCAGGTTGCTCTCGCTGGAAAATGCGATCACCTTGCCATCTTGATTAAACAAAGTCGCCTCTTCCACCTGAGATTGCAACAACAATTCATTAAGCACCAACAAAGGCGGATTGGCGGGATCGGATAGAATCAGCGCGGTCGCTTGCGCTTTCCGCTGCAATTCCTCCAGCAGGTTATCCAGCATGGTGTGCCCCAGATTCAATCCGCCTTCCAGTGCCCGATCCACTTTCACATCGAACCAGGATTCAATGCTCTTCTCGAGAAACTGCACCGATACGGCATACACCAAAACACCGGGCAGTGTCGCCATCAGGGAAAAAACCAGCATTAAACGCAGCGCCAGCCTGGACCCGAAAACCCCCGATTTGAGGCGGCGCCTGAAGCGCCACAACAAAAAACCCAGGATCGCCATGAGAAATACGACGAAGGCGATATTGATGCCCAGCAATAAGCGGTATTTTCGTTCAAAAAATTCGGTATTGGCGCCCGCGGTAGCCAACAGAAAAAGCATCACCGCTCCGACACCGGCGCCGACAATGAGCACGTATTTCATCAATGGCCTTTAATCCGCACCGGCTCCTCCGGCGTGGGCAGCTTCATGCGCCATTCCAGCTTGTCCGAACTCAAATCCCATTGACTGGAGCCGATGGTCTCAACCTGGAACGGTTTGGGCATACGCGTCAGATCCAGCCACACTCGAACTGACGCCACATAATCAGCATCCGGTTTCAATTCGGATTTAACGGTCAACGGTAGATCGCGGATCCGTCCCAGCGCTTGCAATGCTTCCTTTAGTGAATAGTAACTTTGCGAAAATACAGGATGATTCAGATGATATTGCCGGGTTAGCGCATAATAGCGCAAACCGACCACAAACTTGCTACGCGCCACTTCATCATTCAGCTTATACCAGCGTGCATCGAACAAGCTGAATTTGGTGACAAAATACAGCACAATACCTTTCTCGAGCGCCTGCTCCAGCGTATCGTTGAGCGCAATCTCCGAGTCCATGCTGATTTCATAACCTCTCTCAGCCGCCGTCAGATTGACGGACTTTATCTGAATGCCGGCCGCCTGAACAGTCGCCGCCGGCAACAGCAAAATCAATAACAAAACGATCAGATTAAAGAATGGCGGCTTTACTCGGCGGACGTGCGGGTCAGGCTTTTTGCAATAAAGCATAGAAGAAGCCATCGTGTTGAACAGCAGGTAACAGTTGTCCCTCATACATTGACATTGCCGTAGCCGGAAGCGGCAATGATTGCGCTTCCGGATGGTGTTTAAGAAATTTCTCTATCTGCATGGTATTTTCTTCAGCAAAAACTGAGCAACTCACATACAGCAACTTACCACCCTTACTCAAAATTTTCCACAACGCATGCAAAATCGCCTGTTGATTTTGCGCAAATTTAACCAAATCGCTTTCACGCCGCAACCATTTGATATCCGGATGGCGGCGCACCACGCCGGATGCCGAGCACGGCACATCAGCCAGAATTCGGTCATAGGGACGCCCGTCCCACCAGGTATCGGGATTCGCTGCATCACCGCATACCATTCTTTCCGCCGTCATGTTCAAGCGCTGCAGATTCTGTTGCACCCGCACCAGCCTCGCCGCGTCATTCTCCAGTATCGTCAGTGCCACATCGGCCAATTCCAGCACATGCGTGCTTTTCCCTCCCGGCGCCGCACAGGCGTCCAGCACCCGCATGCCGCCGTGTACATCCAGAAACGATGCCCCAAGCTGCGCGCCGGCGTCTTGCACTGTCACCCAACCCTCGGCAAAGCCGGGCAAATTCTCCACCGCAACCGGCTGACCCAATTGCAGCGCATCGGACTGTAACAATTCCGCTGTCATTCCATTGTCTGTCAATAAACCGCGGTAAGCTTCCACACTCATCTTGCGCCGGTTCACCCGCAACGTCATCGGCGGCCGTTTGTTACCGGCTTCCAGTACCGCACGAAATTTTTCCGGATATTGTTGGCGCAATTTATCGATCCACCATTGCGGATACGAATAACGCCCCTCTTCTTTCACCATCGCCTGTTGCAGCAAACTTTCGCGCTGCCGGATAAAATTACGCAACACGGCATTTACCAGCCCCTGCATTCCTTTACCCTGCGCCAAGGTGCGTGAAGCTGAAACGGCTTGATCCACCACCGTATGCGGAGATGACTTACTGTACTGCAATTGATACAAGCTGACCAACAGCAGATGATGCAGGTTTTTATCGCGTAACGCTTTTTTCAGCAGCAACCCAAGAATCGCTTGCAATTGACCGTAAAAACGCAGCACACCATAACTTAAATCCTGAATCGCCCCCCTTTGCTGTTTCGACAACACCGGATCGGCACGCCAGATTTCCTGCAGCACCTCGGTCAAACTTGATCCGGCCAATACCTTACCGATCGCGGAAGCCGCCGCCAGTTGCGTTTTAATCATGCGGCGCAGCGGAATGAAGCGCGCTCATAAAGCATTCACCCGGCTGTACCGGATTACCGGCCAGAAAATCCGCCACACTCATTTTCTTGCCGCCGGGCTTCTGCACCATTTCCAGCCGCAACAGACCCGAACCGCAGGCTGCCGTAATGCCTGCCTGGTCAACCGCAACGACTTCTCCCGGCTTTTCTGCCCTTCCTTCAATCGCCTTGGTTTGCCAGATCTTCAGCGCGGCATCCCGGAAATGCGTATAAGCACCCGGGTTCGGATTGAAGGCCCGCACGAGCCGGTCTATCTGTTGCGCACTTTGGCGCCAATCGATTTCCGCCTCGGTTTTGGTTATTTTGGCCGCATAACAGGCTTGCGCTCCATCTTGCGTTTCGGGAACTAGTTTTCCTTGAGGTTGTAATGCAAGTGCTTCAACAATGCTGCGCGCACCGAGCAAACCCAATTTATCGTGCAACGATTGCGTCGTATCCTGCGGCGTGATTTCCATGCTGTGCATGAGCAAAATACCGCCGGTATCCAGTCCGGCATCCATTTGCATGATGGTGATACCGGTTTCGCGATCGCCCGCCAGAATTGCACGCTGAATCGGCGCAGCGCCACGCCAGCGCGGCAATAACGAAGCGTGGATATTCAGACAACCCAGACGGGGAATATCGAGCACCGCCTGCGGCAAAATCAATCCATATGCCGCCACCACCATCACATCCGCATGCAGCGCTTGTAGCTGTTGTTGTATTTCGGCAGTTTTCAGGGTCAACGGCTGCAACAATGCCAGATGATGTTGTTCGGCAAGCAATTTAACGGCGCTGGCGGCTGCCTTCATGCCTCTGCCCGCAGGCCGGTCCGGTTGGGTCAGTACCATGACGATCTCATGACCGGCCCGAATCAGCTCATCCAGCGCCACAGCAGCAAACACCGGGGTTCCAGCAAATATAACTTTCATGCTAACGCATTGATCACTTTTTAATTAGTAATGGAGGGATTTGATTATATTGATGAGAATCGCGATTTTATCCAATCCGCGCGATACCGATCGCAGCTTGCTTCATATCGGCGCTGAACTACATAGTGCTGCGTTGTTTCTTTTTCAATCTTGCCAATGTGCGCGCTTGTTTAAGCCGTGACCAGTATTCCACAAACACTTTTCCCGCCAAATGATCCATTTCGTGCTGAATACACACCGCCAGTAAACCATCGGCATCCAGAACAAACGATTCGCCCTGGGCGTTCAAGGCTTTCACAGTTACAAACTCGGCACGTTGCACTTTCCCGTATATGCCGGGCACCGACAAGCAACCTTCTTCATAATCCGATAAGCCGTGACTGGCGATAATTTGCGGATTGATCAAAACCAGCAACTGATCGCGCGTCTCGGAGGTATCGATCACGATAATACGCTCGTGCACATCCACCTGCGTTGCCGCCAGCCCGATACCAGGCGCAGCGTACATCGTTTCGGCCATATCCTTTATCAGCAAACGGATTTCATCCGTGACTTGTGCGACTGGAACCGCTACAGTATGGAGCCTCTCATCTGGATATTGTAGTATTTTTAAAATAGCCATGAAAAAAATGTGTAGTTTAGTAAACCTAGCGCCGCATTTAGACCGTATCATTAAGCAATCATTCTGTATGCGTTATCACTGCCTTTGGGATCATCCATGCGAAAGCTTATTATAACTTTGATTTTAATTCCGAGCCTGCTTTCCATCACACCGATCAAAGCTGACGAGATAGCGCTGCGCGATGACTCACCCGATCGTCATGTAGTCGTGCCGGGCGATACGCTGTGGGGAATCGCTTCCCGGTTTCTTAAAGACCCTTGGCGCTGGCCGGAAATCTGGGAACTCAATCGCGTGCAGGTAAAAAATCCGCATAAGATTTACCCCGGCGACGTTGTCATCCTGGAAAAAACACTGCGCGGAGCCCGCCTACGCCTTTCCGAAGACGATGAATACGGCGTCAAAACCGTTAAATTATCGCCGAAAATCCGCACCGAACAATCGGGCACTTCGGCAATTCCCAGCATTCCGGCAGCCGCGATCGAACCTTTCCTGAGTCAACCGCTGATTATCGAAAAAAACGGCCTCGACAATGCGCCGTATATACTGGGCTCCAGCGAGGGCCGAGTCGCTTTGAGCACGGGCAATACCGCTTATGTCAGCGAACTGCCCAAGAACAAAGGCACAGCATGGCAAATTTTCCGCCCCGGCAAAGCACTGAAGGATCCGGATCAAAAAGATTCCGTTCTGGGTTATGAAGCGACTTACCTGGGAAACGCCAAAGTAACCGCTTTTGCGGATGTCAGCACGGTAATCATCACGCACGCATCGGAAGAAATTTTGAAAGGCGATCGCCTGGTTCCCGCGCCCGGCACCATCTTCAATAACTACGCGCCCCATGCACCGGATTTTTCGCTCAACGGACGGATCATTTCGGTTTATGGCGGCGTCACAGAAATCGGCAGAGGCGATATTGTCGCACTCAACAAGGGTGAACTGGATGGCTTGGAAATGGGTCATGTTCTAGCCATATACCGGAGAAGTCAAGTAAAGTCTCTGCAAGGACAGATGGTGCAATTGCCGGATGAGAGAACCGGGCTGGTATTCGTGTTCCGGGTCTTTGATAAAATAGCCTATGCGCTGGTGGTACAAAGCACACAATCCATCAAAGTATCGGACGCCGTCAAAACGCCCTGAAATTCATTCGTATCGTCATGAAACATGCACCGGATCTTGAAGCATGGCTGAGTCTTAATCTGATTGATGGCGTGGGTGGCGAATCCATCCGCAAGCTTTTGATCGCTTTTGGCAATCCTGCTGCCATTCTATCGGCACACCCCAGCGCATTGGAGCGCATCGTTAAAAAACCGCTCGCTCAACGCATCGCGCAAGGCGCTAACCGCGCTAAAATTGCCGCCGTGCTGCGATGGCTGGAGGATCCATTCAACGCCATCATCACCCTGGCAGATCCGGATTATCCCGCTCAATTACTCAATATTGACGCTCCGCCCCCGCTGCTGTATTTCAAAGGGCGCCGGGAACTTTTGCGACAGCCCGCCCTGGCGGTCGTCGGCAGCCGCAATGCCACGCCGCAAGGCTTATCGAATGCGGAAGCGTTCTCCGAAGCCGCCAGCAACGCCGGACTCTGCATCATCAGCGGCATGGCGCTGGGCATTGACACGGCCGCACATCACGGCGGCTTGCGCGGCTCCGCTGCCAGCATCGCCGTGGTCGGCACCGGATTGGACATCGTTTATCCGGCGAAAAATCACCCGCTTGCCCACAAATTGGCGAAAGAAGGCGCATTAATTTCCGAATTTCCGCTGGGTACCCCTGCTATCGGCAGGAACTTTCCGCGCAGAAATCGTATCATCAGCGGCATGAGTCACGGTTGCTTGGTGGTGGAAGCGGCATTGCAAAGCGGATCGCTCATCACCGCACGCCAAGCGCTGGAACAAGGGCGCGAAGTCATGGCGATCCCGGGTTCCATTCATTCACCGTTATCCAAAGGTTGCCATGCATTGATTAAACAAGGCGCCAAGCTGGTTGAAAATACGCAGGATATTTTGGATGAATTAAATTATTTAACCTTAGTCCAAAATGAGGAAATTGCCGCAAAAAAAGAATTGGTTGTTAAAAAAGGAACTGAAAACGTAATATTACTCAAACACCTAGGATATGATGCCGTTGATATCGATACGCTCTGCTCGCGCAGTGGCTTGACGGCTGAAGTTGTATCAGCCATGCTATTAACACTTGAGCTTGACGGCCATATCAGCAGTTTACCGGGAGGGTGTTATCAGCGAATTCAGTAATGCATGATGGCATTAACCAAAGGTACTAATCTGTAAATATACTCGCTTTCTTAAATACCATTATGTTCGATATACTCGTTTATTTATTTGAAAATTTTTTTGATTCAGGCAGTTATCCGGACTCTGCGACATTGACTCGCAAACTGACGATGGCCGGATTCGCCGATGAGGATATCAGCGAGACTTTAAACTGGCTCTCGGAACTCGAACGCCATGACATCGGCAGTTATCCGGCCAGTTTTGCCGAAAACGATTCTTTCCGCTGCTATACCGAATATGAAATGGAAAAAATCGATACGGAAGGGAGAGGGTTTATTTTCTTCCTGGAGCAGGCCGGCATCATTAACCCGTTACAACGTGAACTGTTGATCGATCGCGTGCTTGCGATGGATGAAAATTCATCGAGTCTGGAAAAAATCAAACTGATTGTTTTAACGGAGTTATGGATTCAAAACCAGCTTACGGATGATTCCATTCTTGAGAAATTGCTGATTGTCAGCGATTCTCATTACCGGCACTAAGCTCACTGTATTTTTTATTGAATCAGACTGAGTTAAAACAGCTACCGGAGCTAATTTTCTTTTACACGCATCAAATTCCGATCATGTTCGCACTTCTTACTCATTCTTCCAGTTTAGTAACGACACACCTATCCGGCAGTTCATTGCCGGATAATGATTTTTGTTTGGAGTTTAATGAGTAAATCACTGATTATCGCGGAAAAACCCTCTGTTGCAGCGGATATTGCCCGGGCATTGGGCGGTTTTACCAAGCATACCGATTATTTTGAGAACGACCAATACGTTGTATCTTCAGCGGTTGGTCATTTGCTTGAACTTGTCATCCCGGAAGAATTTGAAGTCAAGCGCGGCAAATGGAGTTTTGCCAATCTGCCGGTTATCCCGCCGCATTTCGATTTGAGTCCGATCGAAAAAACTTCCGCACGCCTGAAACTTCTCAGCAAGCTCATCAAGCGCAAAGATATCGAAACGCTGATCAACGCATGTGACGCGGGACGCGAAGGGGAATTGATTTTCTACTACATCCTGCGCCATGTCGGTTCCAGCAAGCCGGTTAAACGCCTGTGGCTGCAATCGATGACACCCGATGCCATCCGCGGAGGATTCACCCAGCTACTCGACAACTCGGCGGTACAATCGCTGGCCGAGGCAGCCGTCAGCCGTTCGGAATCGGATTGGCTGGTCGGCATTAACGGCACGCGCGCCATGACCGCCTTTAACTCCCAGGAGGGTGGATTCCACAAAACCACTGTGGGACGTGTGCAGACGCCGACATTGGCGATTCTGGTCGAACGCGAAGAAAAGATTAAAAAATTCCGTCCGCAAAATTACTGGGAAATCCATGCCACGTTTGCAACCGGTAGCGGCGACTATACCGGCAGATGGTTTGATGAAAAATTCAACAAGGATAAAGCCGCGCAGGAAGCGAAACCAGAGCGGCTGTGGGAACAAAAACAAGCCGAAGCCATCCGCAACAAATGCCAAGGAAAGCCCGGTCATGTCAGCGAAGAAAGCAAACCCAGCAAAGAAATCTGTCCGTTACTTTACGACTTGACCAGCTTGCAACGCGATGCCAACAGCCGCTTCGGCTTTTCCGCCAAAACGACGCTCGGTCTGGCGCAGGCGCTGTATGAAAAACATAAGGTACTGACGTATCCGCGCACGGATTCACGTGCACTACCGGAAGACTATATTGCGACCGTTAAAGATACTTTGCTCAATCTGGAAAATACCGGCTACGGACAATTTGCCCGGAAAATTCTGGCATCCGGCTGGGTAGTGCCGAACAAACGCATTTTCAACAACGCCAAAATTTCGGATCACTTTGCCATTATTCCGACGTCGTTGAATCCGTCCAAATTGAACGAAGCCGAGACGAAGCTGTACGATCTGGTTACCAAGCGTTTTCTAGCCATTTTCTTTCCTGCTGCTGAATTTCTGGTAACCACCCGCATTACCCGAGTTGAAAATGAGCCATTCAAAACCGAAGGCAAAGTCATGGTCAATCCGGGCTGGCGAGCGGTTTACGGCAAATCCGTCAAACCGGACGACGAGGAAGAAGATACAACGCTCGTAGCCATTACACCCGGCAAACCCGTCGCCACTGAGGAAATCGAGATCGTCGCCAATCAGACTCGCCCCCCAGCGCGGTTTAATGAAGCTACGCTCCTTTCTGCGATGGAAGGCGCGGGCAAGCTGGTGGAAGACGAAGAATTGCGCGCAGCGATGAACACCAAAGGATTGGGAACGCCAGCAACGCGCGCAGCGATTATCGAAGGATTGGTACTGGAAAATTATATCCAGCGCGTTGGCCGCGAACTACATCCAACGGCCAAAGCTTTTTCTTTAATCACGCTTCTGCGCGGTCTCAAGATCCCGGAATTGATCTCACCCGAATTAACCGGTAATTGGGAATTTCAGTTACGCCAGATTGAACAGGGCAATCTCAAACGCGCTGCGTTTATGGAAAAAATTGCCGACATGACGCGGCATATCGTGGAGCAAGCCAAAACACACCGCGGCGAAACCATCGCGGGAGATTTCTCGATACTCAAATCTCCATGTCCTAAATGCGGCGGCACCGTGCATGAAACCTATAAAAAATTTCAGTGCCAGAAATGTGATTTCGCGCTGTGGAAAATTTTAGCCGGCCGCCAATTCGAAGTAGAGGAAATGGAAACCCTCATCACGCAGCGTGAAGTCGGTCCGCTGCAGGGTTTTCGCAGCAAAATGGGACAACCGTTCAGCGCCATCATCAAATTAACCGATACGTTCGAAATGAAATTTGATTTTGGCAACAGCGACGAAAACCAGGAAGCCGTCGATTTCAGCGCTCAAACAGCCTTGGGCAAATGTCCGAAATGCAGTCATGCAGTGTACGAGCACGGTATGCAGTATGTGTGCGAGAAATCTGTCGGTGCTGACCGCACCTGCAATTTTAAAACCGGCAAAATCATTCTGGCACGCCCGATCGAACGGGAACAGATCACTAAATTGCTGGAAACCGGCAAAACAGACTTGCTGACAAAATTCATCTCGAAAAAAGGCAAGCCTTTTTCAGCCTACTTGGTCAGAAATGCGGATGGCAAGATTGGTTTCGAGTTTGAACAGAAAACGCCGAAGAAAACTACCGGAACGAGATCGAAAACCAAGCAAGCAAAAACTCAAGCAGCCGACAGCACTGCTTCATAATCCGGGCATCAGCACATGCCAATTGCCCGGACAACCGCTCAATAATCTCAATGAATTTATGTATTATAAAAATTTAGAACGTACTTGAGCACGCCGCTGGACCCCATGATAATCATGATAAGTCCGCCGACAATGGCCGCACCCTCCAGAATAATCGATGCGAATGCGCGCGCCGTATTTTCAAACTCTTCCTCTCCCAAATCATTCTTGCGTTTCTCTCTACGATTTTTTACCCATAATTGCAGCCAGACGGCAACCGGAATCATCAATAAAGAAAACATTAAAACAATTTCTGCATCTTGCATTCTTCAACCTCTTTTTATATGTGAAAGTGTCTTTTTGGTAAAAGGGATAGATTACCTTAAACAAGACGGTTTAATAAAGATTTTTCCAAAGACGGCAAATCAATCCTGGTAATTTCAATAGAATTCGCACTGTCTAAAAATCAATAATTTTAGCTTCGAGTATCGTTATCGGATATTATCTAGCAATTTTATCATTGCACGCATCATGAAATGGCTTGACCTTCCATTTGCGAAGAATGCTCAAGGCGCTGTGCGGTTGCCTGGATCAAAGAGCATTTCGAACCGGATTCTGTTACTGGCCGCTTTGGCGGAAGGTGTGACGGAAATTCATGATTTATTGGCTTCCGACGATACCGCCCGCATGCTGGATGCGCTGACCAAACTGGGCATTACCGTCACACAAACAGACAAAAATGATTACACGGTCACAGGCGGTCACGGTATCTTCCCAATCAAGGAAGTTGATTTATTTCTCGGCAATGCCGGCACCGCTTTCCGGCCTCTGGTGGCAGTATTGTCCTTAATGCAAGGACATTACCGGTTATCCGGCGTACCGCGCATGCACGAACGGCCCATTGCGGATTTGGTCGATGCTTTGCGGCAATTGGGCGCGGACATCCGTTATCTGGGCAATCCCGGTTTCCCGCCTTTGGAAATCAAACCAGCAGCATTGAGCGCGCCAGATGACATACAAAACGTCACAGTTAAAGGCGATGTTTCCAGTCAGTTTCTCACTGGATTACTCATGGCGCTGCCATTGAGCGAAAAACGATCCATTATCAATGTATCCGGCACGCTCATTTCGCAGCCTTATATCGAACTCACACTTGCTCAAATGCGCCGTTTTGGCGTGCAAGTCGAACACAGCGGCTGGCAGCAATTCGTGATACCGGCGCAACAAAAATACCGAAGCCCTGGCCGCATTTTTGTCGAGGGCGATGCATCTTCCGCCTCGTATTTCCTGGCGGCCGGCGCGATCGGACAAGGTCCGGTGCGCGTTCAAGGTGTAGGCCGCGACAGCGTGCAAGGGGATATTCGCTTTGCAGCCGCATTGGAATTAATGGGCGCGAAAATATCCATGGGCGACAACTGGATTGAAGCAAGTGCTGGCGCACGCAACGGCGAAGCCAAGTTACGCGCCATCGATCTGGATTGCAATCACATTCCAGATGCTGCCATGACTTTAGCCGTTACCGCATTATTCGCCGAAAGCCCCACCACACTGCGCAACATCGCCAGCTGGCGTCAAAAAGAAACCGATCGCCTCGCGGCGATGTCCACCGAATTGCGCAAACTGGGCGCAATCGTGGAAGAAGGTGCGGACTATTTGCGCATTACACCGCCCGCGCACGGCTTAATTCCAAATGCTGCGATCGATACTTATGACGACCACCGCATGGCCATGTGTTTCGCCCTGGCATCCTTGGGAGCACCGGTGCGCATTAACGATCCCGGTTGCGTCGCCAAAACATTTCCTGATTATTTTGAAAAATTTTCACAAATAATTCACCCTGAAATGAAATAATTTTCACCTCGTTCATTTAAATTAATCACAGCATCGTTTCATGAATACGAACAAGATCCCCGTCATCGCCATCGATGGTCCATCCGCGTCCGGCAAAGGTACCATCGCCCAATTGGTTGCCCGCAAGCTTGGGTTTCATTATCTCGACAGCGGCGCGCTTTATCGTTTGGTGGCTTTAAAAGCGATCCAACTGGATACGGATATGCAAAATTCCGGTCAACTTGCGGAAATTGCCAGAAATTTGAATGTTTTTTTCAAGGACGAGCAAATTTACCTGGACGGTAAAATCGTTACGGATGATATTCGTACCGAACAATGCGGCATCATGGCTTCCCAACTGGCTGCGTATGCGCAGGTGCGTGCAGCCCTTACCGAGCGTCAACGCGCATTCCGCCAACCGCCTGGACTGGTCACGGATGGACGGGATATGGGATCCGTTATCTTTCCCGATGCCGATCTGAAAATTTATTTAACCGCCAGTGCCGAAGAGCGCGCGCAAAGGCGGCATAAACAGTTGATAGAGAAAGGAATGAGTGCTAATATCGCCAACTTATTGCAGGATATCCGGAAACGGGATGAACGCGACAGTAATCGCAGTATCGCGCCTCTGCAACAAGGGACTGATGCCAAACTACTGGATACGACTTCATTGACCATATCCCAGGCGCAAGATACCGTTCTCTCCTGGTATAATGACATCTTTGCAAAAACCCGCGTTTGAACACGAAATCCAGCCGCTTTTCTTAACATTCCCATGCAGAAAGGAAAATGGAGTAACCGTTTCGAACATTTTTTATTAACCAACCCAGTCCGCAGGATACTCATCCAGACGGAATGACACATCAGGTATTTTTATAATGACTAAAGCTTCCACTGCAAACCAAAAATCTCCCGAAAGTTTTGCCGCACTCTTTGAAGAAAGCCTTGCGCGCCAAGAAATGCGCGTAGGTGAAGTAATTACCGCCGAAGTGGTCCGTGTCGACTACAACATCGTGATCGTCAACGCCGGCCTCAAATCCGAAAGTTTTATTCCCGTTGAAGAATTTAAAAACGATCGCGGTGAAATCGAAGTTAAGCCGGGAGATTTTATCAGTGTTGCCATCGAATCTCTGGAAGACGGCTATGGAGAAACCCGGCTCTCCCGCGATAAAGCTAAGCGTCTGACCGCCTGGCATGATCTGGAAGAAGCAATGGAAAGCGGTAAGATCGTAGTCGGCATGGTGAACGGCAAAGTAAAAGGCGGTTTGACCGCCATGATCAACGGCATTCGCGCGTTTCTTCCCGGTTCGCTGGTCGATATTCGTCCGGTCAAAGACACCACCCCCTACGAAAACAGGGAAATGGAATTCAAAGTTATTAAGCTGGATCGTAAGCGCAATAACGTGGTGGTATCCCGCCGCGCAGTACTGGAAGCAACCCAAGGTGCGGATCGCGAAACCTTGCTGTCCAATTTGCAGGAAGGTTCGATCGTTCACGGCATCGTTAAGAATATCACCGACTACGGCGCATTCGTCGACCTGGGTGGCATAGACGGCCTGTTGCATATTACCGATCTGGCATGGCGTCGCGTTAAGCATCCATCCGAAGTCGTCAATATCGGCGATGAAGTTACCGCCAAGGTTCTCAAATTCGATCAGGAAAAAAATCGCGTTTCACTGGGCATGAAACAGTTGAGTGAAGATCCGTGGGTTGGTTTGTCGCGGCGTTATCCGGCGCGTACCCGTTTGTTCGGTAAAGTCACCAATTTGACCGATTACGGCGCATTCATTGAAATTGAACAAGGCATCGAAGGTTTGGTGCACGTCTCCGAAATGGATTGGACCAACAAGAATGTTTATCCTTCCAAAATTGTGCAATTAGGCGACGAAGTTGAAGTCATGATTCTTGAAATCGATGAAGAACGCCGTCGCATATCGCTTGGCATGAAACAGTGCCAGACCAATCCGTGGGAAGAATTTGCCGCCAATCATGAAAAAAACGACAAAGTTCGAGGCCAAATCAAGTCGATCACCGACTTTGGCGTATTTATCGGCTTGCCTGGCAATATCGACGGCCTGGTGCATTTGTCCGATCTATCCTGGAATCAGCCTGGCGAAGAAGCCGTGCTGAATTACAAGAAAGGCGATGAAGTTGAAGCTATTATCCTTTCCATCGATGTCGAACGCGAACGTATTTCACTCGGCATCAAGCAAATGGAAGGCGATCCATTCACCAGTTTTGTCGCAGAACACGATAAAAACAGCATTATCGAAGGCACGGTAAAATCCATTGACGCCAAGGGCGCCGTCATTGCCTTAACCAACGATGTGGAAGGTTATTTACGTGCTTCCGAAGTTTCGCGCGATCGCGTCGAAGACATTCGCACACATTTGAAAGAAGGCGATAAGGTCGAAACCATGATTATCAACATTGACCGCAAAAATCGCTCCATCAATCTTTCCATTAAGGCCAAAGATAAATCGGATGAATCTACCGCTATGCAAAAAATCAAAGCACCTGCCAACGCTGGCACCACCAGCCTGGGCGCTTTGCTGAAAGCGAAAATGGATAGCAAGAACACCGAGCAATAAGGAAAATTCATGACGAAATCTGAATTAATTACCCGGCTTGCGGCGCGTTTTCCGCAACTGGTAACCAAAGATGCCGAGCTCTCAGTCAAGATGATTATCGATGCCATGGCGAAAAGCCTGGCAAAAGGTCAACGTATTGAAATTCGCGGGTTTGGCAGCTTTGACTTGAATTACAGACCGCCACGGATCGGGCGTAACCCGAAATCAGGAGAAAAAGTCAAAGTGCCCGAGAAATATGTTCCGCATTTCAAAGCAGGTAAGGAAATGCGTGAGCGTGTTGATTACAAGGAAAAGAAATAAAATGCAGAAGAGTGCTTCAGAATCTTTGAAGCACTCTTTCCTATTCTCAAAAGCACAACTGATTACCCGTGAATTAGCAATTGTGAATTAATTTGTTTTATTAGTTTAAATAATTACAATCTATCAACTCGTAGGCGACTTATCATGATGAATCTAATTAATTGGCTTTTGCGCATCGCTGTCTTTGTTGTTCTCGCCGTATTCGCCTCAAAAAACTCTCAACCTGTTACGCTTCAATATTATCTGGATCAATCTATAGAGATCCCCTTTAGCGTGGCCCTGTTGATTTTCTTTGCACTAGGCGCTCTCATTACCGCTATATTTGTCCGCTGCCGCTGCAATTCCAGCGAATAAACCACCTTTATTGTCCATGCACGACCCTCGCATTATTGTGGCGCTGGATTTTTCTAGCGCCGAGGATGCACTACTTTTATCCAGAAAACTCAGGCCTCATTTATGCCGACTGAAAGTCGGCAAAGAGCTTTTCACTGCGGCTGGTCCGCAGCTGATCGAACAGCTGATGGCTTTGGATTTTGAAGTTTTTCTCGATCTTAAATTTCACGACATTCCTAATACCGTCGCCAGCGCTTGCAAGGCCGCTGCCAGTCTCGGCGTGTGGATGATCAATGTACATGCATTGGGCGGGCGGAAAATGCTGGCTGCAGCACGTGATGCGATTCCACAAGGATCAACCAAACTGATCGCCGTTACTTTGCTGACCAGCATGGATCAAAACGACATTGCAGATATCGGATTACAAGGAGAACCGGAACAAATTGTTGCGCGCTTGGCAAAATTGACCAAAGATTGCGGATTGGATGGCGTGGTCTGTTCAGCGCTGGAAGCGGCCAATTTACGACAACAATTCGGCATTGATTTCTGTCTGGTCACACCGGGTATCCGTCCGGCTGATGGTCAAGCTAACGACCAAAAAAGAATTACCACACCGCAGCAAGCTATGCGTAATGGCGCCAGTTATCTGGTCATCGGACGGCCGATTACGCAAGCCAGCGATCCACTTCTCATGTGTCAACGATTGAATGCAGAAATTGCCGATGCAGGCTAGAATCCATTTCCGGGTTTCCGGGTTTCCTGCTTTTCGATCTTCGCTACTGCTTCCTTACCACAATGATGTCGCGACAAAGACTAGACAACTTGCAACGCTTTCAGAATGGGCAACTGTTTTTCCAAGAACGCTTTGGCCTGTTCGGTCAGTTCGGTGATATTCTCCGCATCGGTTTCCAGTCTTTTACCTTCTTTAATCACTTTCTGCCCTAGCGCGGAAACTATTTGCCAAGTAAATTGCGCAATATCTCCCGGTTGCTTCAATTCTTTTCCCAATCCTACTAAAAAGAGCTGTTGAATACGGCCGACTGCTACACCGCCGCCGGTGACGGGGCTTGCCAAATAAGAAATTTCTCCGCTGCTGCTCGCCTTGCGTAGAATAAAGCTATTCAGTTTTTCAGTTTGTTTCCTCGCTTTGACAATGACATTTTCTTCTTGCGCCAAAGCCAACTGACCTGAACCAATGAGAAACATCGCCGACTGGATAATCTGCGGCAGCGTAATGCCTTTGTCCTTCACCGCCTGTTCTATTTGTCCTAGAGTTCTGACTTTATGATCCGCCAAATAATCCAAGATAGGAACGTAAATCGGTTCGCTAAACGTCGCTGTACCGAGTATACCCGTTGCTTTTAATTCCGCATCGGTGCGCCGCACGGTCAGAACAACCCGGATAACGCGTGACCGATCCATTTGTTCTACGGCTGACAACTTGCATAACCCCTTACCCCAGTAATCGCGGCGGAATTGCTGATTCACGATAAAATCCCGCACACTTTCGCGGAATGTTATGTCGGGAATCCCGTTCAAGAACACTTGCTGCTCGTTTGATAAGTTGATGATATCCAAATGGTCCGATTGATGCGCTGAGCACGCATAATTCAGCTTTGCCGGTGCCAGCCAATCCTGCATGGCCGAAAAATAGATGGGATGCCAATCGCGATTGAAATATTCATGCGCCAAATAATGCCTGTTCTGCTCTTTCAGCTTTTTCATCCGCTCCGGAATAAGCGGATTAACCCGATAGAATCCCGGATTTACCGTCTGCAATTTTTCCGTGAAATCCAATGCGCCGTTAATGCGATTGATGATGCCATGTCCCTCCGCCCCAAAAATTCTGGCATGCTCGGTCATTAGATGCCGCATGGGCGCAAACGATGACCAACCTGGAAAAGTGTTGTAACTGATATAAAGTACCCCGCCGACTTTCAGTTTGCGGCGAATGAAATCCACGATAACCGCACGATTTTCATCACTGATCCAGCTCCAGATACCATGCACGCCGATAAAATCAAAATCCGGCAAATCGGAGCGCGTGGCAAAGCTTTCAAAGCTATCGTCATATAACTTTGCACCAGAACCACACACATCCGCCATTTCTTGCGCGAAAGCTGCTTGCGTGGGATTGAAATCAGTGCCATACCACTCTATGGAAGATGCAGCAGCGTGAAAATTGACACTCGCTCCTTGACCGAAACCCAATTCGCAAGCAGCTCCTACTTCCGGATATTTCAAACCGGCAAACGTCAGAATTTGCTTGATTCTCAGTGGATTTAACTCGGAATAATAACCATAGGTATAGCCTATATCTGCTACATATCCACTAGTCCAGTCGTTCATAACATTAATTTTTAATATACGATGGTAGAGAGGCTAGATACGCTAGATACATTGCTGAGATCTATTAATTTTATTTCTAGCTCCTGAACTCTTGGCAATTCTGGCCACATGCACCTTAGATACATGTACACAAAAAAACAAAGGCCAAATCAATTCTGATTTGGCCTTTGCAGTTACAAACTTATGACTGCTAAGTTCGTTTTTTTCTTATACAACTGTAAATACCAGGGTATCGGTAGACGCGTTGTAAATCAACGTATCGTCGGTGCCTGTACCGGTAATGGTCAGTTGATAGTCATCTGCTGCAGTGTAAGAACCGTCACCATTGATATCGATTTGCAGCGTCATAACACCGCCAGCTTCTGCTGCTGCGATATTTGTGGTTGCACTGATTGTTGTACCATGAACATTGATGTTTGCACCTGTTGCCGATAACAATGTGCTTCCACTCTTCAGCAGTCCTTCCAAAGCCGCTGTGAAGTTGATCGTTACAGTATCGCCTGCTGCTGCACCAGCTAGTGTAAGCGTTGAAGAATCGCCTGCCTTGATATCGCCTGCATTTAACGCGGTTGCTGTATATATCATTGTGTGAGCTGCAGTACCGCCACCTGTTGCTAATAAGGTGTCTGAACCGCCGCCTGTATACAATGTTGATGTCAGTGTGGCCGCATTATCAATATCGATGGTATCGTTCTTACCAGTACCTTTAGCCAACAGCGATGTGATGGCCGATGCATCGGTGTCGATAGTTACTGCTGCATCATTAGTCAATCCTGACGCATCAACTTCGGTAGGATTCGTTCCGGTTGCCGTTGCAAAATTCAATGCTTCGTCGCCTGTGATAACCACTTTCTCGACATCGGTTGCAGTCAGAATTACTGAGTTTTCTTCTGCACCACCTACGGTTTTGGTTGAAGAACCATCACCGATCGATTTCAAGTTAATTACGTCGGCATTTGCAAACACCAGTGAGGTAACATCAATACCAGTACCGCTCTTAGTAACGCTGTTATCCAACGAAATCGTTGTAGTATCGCTGGTACCGCCTGATACGAAATCAATTGCGGTCAATGTCAGTGTGGTTGGCGCTGCACCGTTAATAGTAATATTACCCGTCGTAGCAGCGTTGATGTTTGATACGGTTGCTGCGCCACCGGTCTCGCTGATAACCAGGCCGGTAAGGGTATTTTTAGCACCGATAATTGCCAAATTGTAGGTTGTCGCATCAGCACCAGCCGCTTCAAACGTTTCGAATCCTGAAATACCAATTACTTCCGCTGCTGTATCCACTGTGTCAGCATCGGAAACGCTCAAGGTGTCAGTGCCGTCGCCGCCGGTCAGAACATCTTTAGCATCGATTGTTGCACCCATTACAATCTTGTCGTCACCTTTGCCGCCAGTGAAGGTCAAGTCAGAAGCAGCTACTGCGGTTGGACCAACTGTCACGTTACCTGTTGCTGTACTCGCATCGATTTTGGTAACTGTTGCTATACCTGATGTATCCAAACTGAGGTTCTTATCGCCAGCTATATTGATCGTAGCAAGCTTACCACCCGCATTCGTTAATGTGACATAACTATCATTTCCTGAAGCGGTTGTATTCAATGTGGTCAATGCCGTTCCCGTCAATGCTACAGTCGCATTACCGCCGGTTTTGTTGCCTGCTTTATCCAATGTCAATCCCAAGCTTGTCGGTGTATTACCGGCAATAGTAGCAGTTGTACCAGACGCTTGATTCGTCAGTTTGACGGCTTGATCAGCGCCAACAGTCACTGTGTTTGTGCCAAAGGTATCCAGCTCGATCGATTTCACATCCGATTTCGTTGAGTAATCAATACCAGCACCCGGAGTGTTGTAATACACCTGCTCAATACCGGAGAGATTTGGAACAATGGCCGTTCCAAACATTCTCAACGTATCGGTACCGTTACCGCCAACCAGCGTATCACCCGCACTTGCCGAAGTACCATCACCAATAAAAATATCGTTCTTGGAAGTACCGGTGATATTGTCCGTTGTATTGGTCAGCGTAAATGTTTGACCGACCTCACCAGGATCACCGCCAGGATTAGCGATTTTTGCTGCTTCTTCGGCAGTATAAGGATGATCTCCTGTCACTGGACTCAATACGCTTTGCAAAGTATCTAAGTTAGTGGTAGAAGCTGTTTTAGAATAAGCAGCCGCCACCAACACCTTGTTTTCCAGCAATGTTTTTGCTGTCGCAAACGCGGTATCAGTGGTAGTTGTCAGAAATGATGCTGCATCAAAAACAATTTTACCGAATCCGACACCGTTGGTAAGTTGTTCAGTAAAGTACGCTTTTGCTTGAGAACCCGCGCTGGCAGGATCGCTATCAGCAGTCACACCGAAGTTTTTCATCAGAACGTCGACTTGATCATCAACCGTAACTTTACCGGCCAGAACTCCAGTCGTGAATACTGGACTAGCAGCCAAAGTATCGGCCAATTGGCTTGTGGTCATTCCACCTTCAACCAGACCTGCCAATTCAGACAAATAGACACCGCCCGGTGCCGCATTAAACAAACCTGCAACAACCTTCAAAATTTCAGTTTGCTGTGTACTCGATATAGCCATGGGAGCTCCCTTGATAAAAAATTAAAAATAGTTACGAAAGTAAATTACTTGCAAGTTTTTCACTTCTCACTTTGTCTCTATGTAACCCCTGTGCAATAAGTAATTCTTTTACCAGAAGTTACCACAAAAGCCAAGTTAAAGCGCATTCTGCCCAAAACAAACCCGCTTTGCAAGTATGCGACTGAAGTTTCCATTTAGAATGTTGCTTATTTGCAACAATATAAAGTATTTAGTACCTTAACAGAGCTATCGTCTATTTTAAATCTAAAATAAGCAATAAAAATGTGCCTTTTCTCACATTAATTAATATTTCACTTATAAAAACATCGCATAAGCAACTATTTTTTATCGTAATAAAATTTGAATGAAGAACCAAAAAATACCCAATACCCGAGAAAAAGTCCAAACATTCGTAACTCTAAATTTTGAACACCATCTGCTTTAAAATTAGAAATATTAAATCCGTGGAACTACAAAAAACCGGGTGATTTTTTCCGGTTTGTTAATTTTACGTATTTTTTTGCGATAATATCCAAACTTGTTTTATAACTTCACATCCACTTCTTGCTTATTTTCAATAACTTTTCCAGCTTGAGACAACACTTTCCGCTCATTTTGCAAATGATCAAACGGGAAATCATTGCCCGGTATCGGGGTTCGTTTCTGGGTTTGCTATGGACATTAATCAATCCTGTTCTCATGTTGTCCATCTATACATTTGTATTTGGCGTGGTGTTTAAAGTCCGCCTGGAACCGCAAAACAGTCATCTGCACGATGATAAGTTTGCTTTTGCCATGTTGTTGTTCACTGGATTGATTCTGTTCAATTTATTTTCCGAATGCTTATCACGCGCACCGGGGTTGATACTGGCCAACGTAAATTATGTCAAGAAAGTGATCTTTCCTCTGGAAATTTTGCCTTTGGTTTCACTTGGCTCCGCGCTGTTTCATGCCGGAATCAGTTTCTTGGTATTATTCGTTTTTCTGTTGATCATGGAACATCCGATCGAATGGACCATCGTTTTTCTCCCTATCATCTTGTTTCCACTCATGCTGCTTACCGTGGGATTATCCTGGATACTGGCCTCGCTCGGAGTTTTTGTCCGTGATATCGGTCAATTGATCAACTTGATCCTGACCATGCTGCTGTTCCTCAGCCCGATTTTCTATCCCGCTTCCGCTTTACCGGAATCCATCCGCGATTATTTGTTCCTCAATCCGCTGACGCTGATTATCGAACAGGCGCGCGCCGTGATTCTCTATGGTCAGCCGCCGGGCTGGAGCAGCCTGGCGCTATACTATCCGCTCGCCTTTTTTATCGCTTGGTTTGGCTTGGCATGGTTTAAAAAAACACGCAAAGGATTCGCCGATGT
The DNA here is from genome assembly GCA_015709615.1 of Gammaproteobacteria bacterium. Taxonomy (NCBI): domain Bacteria; kingdom Pseudomonadati; phylum Pseudomonadota; class Gammaproteobacteria; species Gammaproteobacteria bacterium. Next base: position 1,434,115 of record CP054179.1, read on the forward strand.
CCTTTAATGCCACGGATTCCGGGCCAGCCATACAAGCGCTTAATCTCGGCAAAAGCTATCAGCTGTATCAGCACCCCTCCGATCGTTTAAAACAGTTTTTATGGCCGCACCGCTGGTTGGGTTCGCGGCAGTATTACCGCGAATTGAAAGCACTGCATGATGTCAATGCGCTGATCATGCCGGGGGAAGTGGTCGGCATCGTAGGGCAAAACGGCTCGGGAAAATCGACGTTACTGCAATTGATTTGCGGCACACTGACACCCACACAGGGTGAAGTGCGGATAAACGGCCGCGTCGCCGCGCTACTGGAACTGGGTGCCGGATTCAATCCGGAATTCACCGGACGCGAAAATATTTACATGAGCGCGGCAATCTTGGGACTGAATCCCGCGGAAGTCGCCGATCGCATCGAATCCATCATCGACTTCTCCGGCGTCCGCGACTTCATCGACCAGCCGGTCAAAACGTATTCCAGTGGCATGTACGTGCGCCTGGCGTTCTCCGTGGCCATTAATGTCGATCCGGATATTCTGGTGATCGATGAAGCATTGTCCGTCGGTGACGGCGCTTTCGCCCGTAAATCCTTCAACCGTATCATGCAAATGCGTGATGCCGGCAAAACAATCCTGTTTTGCTCGCACTCGCTATTTCAAGTTGAATCGTTGTGCGCCCGCGCCATCTGGATCAATAAAGGCGAAGTCGTGCTGGATGGAGAATCCGCGCACGTGGTGTCGGCTTATCAATCATTTCTGGACAAAACCGCATCCGATGCAACAGCCGAAGCTCCCGCCCTCCATCCGGCCGCCCCCGCAGCATCCAATACAACCTCCGCAATCGGTAGCGCGCATCTGGAAAAAATAACATTGCAGATAGATGGCGAAGATACGCAGCATGCTATGATCACCAGCGGTCAATCGAGTATCATGATAGGGGTAACCTTCGCTTCGGATCCCGCACTGCCTTGCCCTACTCTTGCAATGACATTAGCAACCAAAGACGGACGCACAATTACCAGCACCGCAACATGGGAAGACCGATTTAGCATGCAGCGCACACCGGCTGGCGTAAGCCAGGTTTGTCTCAAATTGGAGCGGTTGCCGCTGCTGAAAGGTGAGTATCTGATCAATATTTATCTGTTGTGTGAACGCGGTTTACATCTCTACGATTCAGCGATCGGTGTCGCAAGCCTGCAAGTAAAGCAGACCGGGCGTTTGCAAGGATTCTTTTCAATTCCTCACCAATGGCAAAACAATACGATCATTCATAATGACCCCATCCGCTAATCACAACCGGATACAGGATATCCGGCACTATCGTCAAGCCGACCCCATCGCCGCCATAGCATCGGCATCGCCCTCCCCTTTCAAGGACTTGACTTTTCCTTTGAATGTATACGCGCATGCATTGCTGCTACAGGAAGGCAAAGCCGCCTATTTACACTATGGATTGTTCCAGGACGACGAAACCAGCTTGAAGGCAGCACAGCAATTTTCCACGGATCTGCTGCTGGCGAAACTGCCACCGCCACCTTGCCGCATTCTGGAGGTCGGCGTCGGCCTGGGCACCACTTTTTCTTTGCTGCGGCAGCGCGGTTACGATGTTCACGGCATCACGCCCGATCGTCAGCAAATTGCCCATATTCGAGAATCGTTAGGCGCGGCGGCAGCGGTCAGTTGCCGCTCGCTGGAAGCATTCACCGCCGAACCGGGAAGTTTTGATGTGATCCTATTTCAGGAATCAGCGCAATACATTGACCCTTTGGTAATTTTTAACCAAGCATTGGATTTGCTGCGGCCATCGGGACAATTATTCATCATCGATGAATTCACACTGCGGCATGACGCAACCAGACCGGGAGGCCTGCATCGGATCGATAATGTGATCACACTGGCCGGACGATTGGGCTTTGAACTGCTCGAGCACCGCGATTTATCCGCCATGGCGGCGCCGACGCTGGATTATCTGCTGAAAGTGACGCGCACACACCGGCACAATCTGATCCGCGATCTGGCGCTGAACGATGAGCAACTCAATCAACTCGATGCATCCAATCGCATTTATCGCGAAAAGTACGCCAGTGGTCATTATGGTTACGCCTTGCTACATTTCAGAAAAAAAACACCGCCGCAGTGGCGGGTGCGGCTGCTGGAAAAAAACCAGATGATGGAAATGCTGGATCTGTTCAAGCACACATTTCACCATGACATGACGCCCGCGCTCTGGCACTGGAAGTATGGCTCAAATGCAAACCGTGCAATCGGCGTATGGCGGGAAAATAAATTAGTCGCGCATTATGGCGGCATCGGCCGGACCATTCTGTTTTTCGGACAGCCGCAAACTGCGGTACAAATCGGGGATGTCATGGTGAATGCCAGCGAACGCGGCACGCTGACGAGAAAAGGTCCTTTTTTCTTGATGGCGGCAACCTTTCTGGAACGCTACATCGGCTACAACAAGCCTTATCTGGTGGGTTTCGGTTTCCCGAACGAACGGGCGATGAAAGTAGCGGAGCGGCTTGGACTGTACGCGGAAGTCGGGCAAATGGTTGAATTTTCATGGACACCGCTGTCCAAACGGCCGCGCATAACAACCCGGCTGTATCCGATCGTCCGCGCGGACGATGACCGGATGAGTACTGCAGCCGAAGAATGCTGGCGAAAAATGGCTGAGGACTTGCGCTCGGATTTGGTTGGCGTCCGTGATTGGTCTTATCTGCAACATCGCTACCTGAATCACCCAACGCAACGTTATCAACTGATGCTGGTAAAAAACCGCTTCGGCGGCCGGACGCGAGGTATTTTGGTATTGCGCTACGATACTTTGGGTTGTGAAATCGTGGACATCATCGCACCACTGTGCGAAATTCCCCTGCTCGTTTTGCACGCCAGACGGCTGGCCGGCATCAATGGCCATGACCGGCTTTTTTGCCGCATCACGGAAAATTTTGCGGCACATTTCGCTGCTGCTGGCGGGACAAAACAAGCGCTGGATATCCGTATCCCCGCGAGCATTTGGGATGCGGCTCCATCGGTTGATTCTTTACGCAACCATTGGTGGTTAATGTCCGGCGATACCGACTTCCGGTAAAACCTGAAACTCAGAGTGAGATCCACAAGCGAAACATCCGCAGCCATAAAAATCCTGATGGTCACCCGCGAAACCCGGTCCGATCAACGCTACGGCCTCGGACGCAGCCTTGTGCCATTAGTCGAAGAATTACGCCGCCGCGGAATCCGAACCGACTATCTCTGCCAAGCCGATTTAGGGCGGCGCGCATGGCTTTGGCAGCACCGTCTCCAGCGGTTATTTTCAGTCTTATCCGGAGGAGCAAACACGCGAACCGATTTTTCAATGCTGCTCCAGGTTCTGTTGGAACGCATCAACATGGGCCGTCTTGCCGCCAAACTGGCAGCGGCACAGCAATATACGCATGTGCATTGCCACGACCCGTTCATTGCCGCAGGCCTGCGTTTTTTCTTGCGCTTCCACCCGCGCTGCCAAATTGTTTGGGGAGTGACCGAACATGGCTTCGGCTGTTATGCGCAAGCCATTCATGAAGACGGCGTTCACATGAAACAACGAACAATGCGCGTCATGCGCCGCTGGGAAGCACGCACCCTGCTCGATGCCGCATGGGTGATCGCGCCGACGCGCAGCTGCTTGAAGCAAATCGCCAACGATCTGGCAATTGCTCCATTACCGCATAACTGGCATGACGTCGTGCATGCGCATCCAGCGCTTAACCGCTACAGCCGGGCGGAAGCCAGAAACCGGCTCGGTTGGAACGACACGGTGATGTACGTGCTGAGTGTCGGCCGCATCGCCCCGGTCAAGCAATTTCCGCTGCTGATCGAAGCTTGCGCCCGATTAAAGCTGACGCAAGATTTACAATTGGTCATTCTAGGCGAAGGCGATTGTGGCGCGCTGCAACAGAAAGCGCAGCAACTGGGATTGGTCAGAGAAATCCAGTTCGCCGTCACCACTGACATCGGTTTGTACCTCAGCGCCGCCGACTTGTATGTCAGCGCTTCTGCTTCGGAATCTTTCGGTCTGGCCAATCTTGAGGCGCTCGCCGCCGGCAGTGCAGCGGTTTGCACCGCGGTTGGCGGAGTACCGGAAGTAGTGGGCGACGGCGCACTTCTGGTAAAGCCGAATGTTGAATCCTTGACGCAAGGGATGCAGCATATGCTGAGCGATGCGGCGCTGCGCAAATCCATTGCCCGGAAAGGAAAAACAAGAGCCGATGCCTGGCCCGATATCACTGAAATCGCGAATCGTTATGAAATCATTTATCGCCAAGCTGCTGCAAAATAAAATCAGCCGGTTGCAACTCTGCCCCTTACCGGCACCACTGATTCCCATCGAAGCAGGAAGAATACTGGTTTTTGCACCGCACCAGGACGACGAAACGCTCGGTTGCGGCGGCACCTTGGCTTTGCTGCGGCAAAAGAAATGCACCGTCAAAGTCATTTTTGTCACCGATGGCGCGGGTGCCGGCAGTCTTGATGCCGATGCGCCTGCCATCCGGCGCAAAGAAGCACGCGCCGCATTGAGCGTCTTAGGCATCGACGATATCGAATTCCTCGATGAGCCCGACGGCGGCTTCCGCACTTCAGCCGGCTTTGAAAAAAAGGTCCGGCAACTACTGCGGCAATTTAAACCAGACTGGTTGTTCGCGCCCTCCGTGCTCGACTATCACCGTGACCATGTCGCAGCCGGTCAAGCCGTATTGTCCTGCTGGCAACAGTGTGGCGCACCGGGGCGCGCGTTTATTTATGAGATCTGGAGTCCGCTTCCCGCCACTCATGTGGTGAATATCGGCAGTGTGCTCGAGCTTAAAAAACAGGCAATTTCCTGTTATGCATTACCGCTGTCTCACTGCGACTACCTGTCCGCCAGCATTGGGCTGGCAAGTTACCGCGGCCTCTATCTTCCCGGCAAACAAGGTGGCAACTATGCGGAAGCTTTTAGCGAAATTGAAAAAAAAACCTCCTTTGGAGGCTTGCAGCAAAAAATGCTAAACTTGCGCCTCTGTCTCGAAAATCTGTTGAAAAATTAAGCCCGATTGCTCCTTGAACTGTTTCTTTCCTGACCGATCCCGGAATTACAGGATATTTGGATGTTTGAAAAAAATGGTGTAAGCCACCCTCTGGTCAGCGTCATTATTCGCAGCCTGGATCGCCCGACATTGGGCGAAGCACTGAATTCCGTCGCCGTGCAAAGCTATCCGAATATTGAAATTGTCGTCGTCAACGCCAAAGGTAAGGGGCACCGGATATTGAATTCGAAATGCGGCCGCTTCCCGATACGCATGACCGGCAATCATGAGTCGATGAATCGCAGCCAAGCGGCCAATATCGGACTGCACGCCGCTCATGGCAGTTATCTCATTTTTCTCGACGACGACGATTGGTTTTTACCGCACCATATCGAGAACCTGCAGTGGGCACTCGCGCGATATGACAACGCCATCGCCGCTTATGCCGGAATTCAGTGTGTCGACGAATCAGGTAAAGAGATCAGCCGCTACGCGGACGATTTCGACCCGATTCAGCTGCGGATTGAAAATTTCATACCCATGCACGCCCTTCTGTTCAGACGCCGGGCGTTGGATAACGGCGCGCACTTTGATGCCGCATTGGATTTATGCGAGGATTGGGACTTCTGGTTACAGCTGCTGGAACAAGGGGAATTCAGATTCGTCGATGAAATCGGCGCGGTCTATCGCATCCAAAAAGGAATGGGATCCGGAATACGGGAGAATCGAACGCGCACACGGCAAGTGATGATTACCATCTATAAAAAATGGATAGCTCGCTGGAACGATGATACATTATGGGCCATTCTGGAGTATGCACGCTGTAAGAAGACCGCAGACGCCAAAGAACAAGAGCTTTTGCTGCTCAAGCAAGTCATTGCTGACCGCGACCGGCAAATCTCCGATCTGATGAATTCCACCAGTTGGCGCATCACACAACCGATGCGCACTATCAGCACTTTGTTAAAAAAAATATGGCCGAATAGTAAATGATGCGCACAAAAATACTTTTAAGGCATGCAACATATTTCCTGATGACCGTATCCGTTTAGTAAAGGAACAGCAATAAAGAAATGGAATCGCCCGATTTGCTCGCAACCGTCGGTATCATCACGCGCACAAAAGACCGGCCCGTGCTTTTAAAACGCGCGCTCGCAAGTATCAGCAATCAAAGCTACGAAGATTGGCATCTGGTGATTGTCAACGATGGCGGCGATCCGATTGCGGTTGACCGCCTTGTTAGTCACTACGCAACTCAATTACGCGACCGGGTTTCCGTGATCCACAATCCCTCCTCCCTCGGCATGGAAGCCGCCAGCAACAAGGGCATACGGTCGATCAAAACCCGTTACTTGGCGATTCACGATGATGACGATAGCTGGGCGCCGGAATTCCTGACCATCGCCGTTGCCGAGATTGAGCATATCCGCGGCAAATTCCCGCAAGTTGCCGGCATCATCACGCTCGCCAATACGATCTATGAACGGGTGACTGGTAACCTGGTTACGATCGACCGGACGGAACCCTACTGGACATCGGATAAACGAGGATTTGTAATGTTGAATGAGGTACTGGCCGAAAATCAGTTTGCCCCGATACAATTTCTTTTCAACTACGATGCAGCCGCAGCGGTTGATTTTTTTCGCGCCGATCTCCCGGTGCTCGGCGACTGGGATTTCAATATCCGCTTTTTATCCCGCTACGACGTGTATATCATTCCGCAATTCCTGGCGTTTTATCACCACCGGATCACCGATCAAAGTGGCTACGGCAATTCGATACACGCCGGCCGCAACCAGCATGAACTGTATGCCAAGATGCTCAAAAACGAGTGGCTGAGAAAAGATCTCCAAAACCAGCAATTCGGCGTTGGCACACTGATCGCCATGCAACAAGCCGCACGCGGCGCGGTGCAAACAGTACAACCGCAATCCCAGCCTGCAGCGCACGGCAATGCCGTACGGCTGAAACGCATCGGTAAGTTAGCACTGCTGTGGATGTCTTCAGACCGGAAACTCGATACCCTGAAAAAGTTTTGCCGGATTTTACTGTCCGAAGGAGCAGGCAGCGCGCTGCGTCAAATCAAGACTTGGTATATTAGCCGCGGTGGACGTTGATCGTGTTCTTCAAGGATCGCTCGCTCATGAATGACGATGAATTGCTCAAGCACTACACAGCCCGGCTGCCTCAGTTCAAGATTGTATCGTTCGATATTTTCGACACGCTGATTCATCGCGCCGTGCACCGGCCGGCGGATGTATTCGACACCATCGCCGCCGGACTGCAACACAGCGATTTCGGTTTGATGAATCCGGAAATCGCCGCCAGCTTCGCTCATCAGCGAATTGCCGCCGAAACGGAAGCGCGCGCGCGGCTAATGGCTTCGCATCGCACTCCGGAAGTCGGATTGACGGAAATCTACGATGTCCTGGCGGAGCTTCTCAGCTTATCGCACCCGCAGCGCGAGTATTTGATGCAACGGGAACTGGAGCTGGAACAACGATTCTGCCACCCCAATCCGATCATGCAAGCGCTTTTTCCGGTTGCAGGGCAAGCGGGACGGCAAGTGGTCTTGTGTTCCGATATGTACCTCCCGTCCCTGTTTATCGACAAACTCCTGCTGCGATGCGGTTACACCCAACCGTACACCTTATTGGTTTCCGGAGAACAGCGCAAAAGCAAGCATGAAGGCACGATGTATCATGAAGTGCTCAAACGCTTTGCGGTGCAACCGCACGAGGTTATTCACTTCGGCGACAATGCGCATGCGGATGTCAAAATCGCCGCAAAAACCGGCATCAAATCCGAGTTATTCGACTACCTGCATAAGCGCATCGAGCCCCGGCTTCGCATACCGCTGAGCAAGCCCGCGCAGGATGGGCATGTCTGGTCTTTGATAGCAGGTTCGATCAGGCGGCGGTTGATGGAAAAAGAATACGATTTCTGGGGCGACATTGGACTGCAAGTGTTCGGACCGTTGATTCTGGGCAAGATTCTCTGGATGACTCAACTGGCCCGCAGAAACCGTATCGAACGCATGCTGTTTTTCGCGCGCGATGCCTATTTGCTGCATGAAATTTTTAAGCGCTACCCCGAGTTGCTGGGCTCTAATGTCGAGCTAAAATACTGCTACTTCTCCCGGGCGGCATTGTTGCTGCCAAGTTTTGTCGACTTGCCGATCAATCGCCTTTGTCATCTATTCAGTGGCCGCGCAACGCGTACGGTCGGCTACCATCTCAATAAACTGGGTATCGATCCTAATTTATACGCCGGGCAGATTCAGCGTGCAGGTTATCGTTCCGCCGAGGAAATGGTGCCGAACAACGATATGCGGATGCTGGGTTTGCTGAATTCACTATGGCACATCATTCTGCTTGAAGCCAAACGAAAACGCCCGTTGCCGCTACGCTATGTTGCCGAACTGGCGCAAGGCGCCTCTCGTTTGGGAATCGTCGACATCGGCTGGACCGGCAATATGCAAGGCGGTTTTTCCCGGCTGCTGCAACTGATGCGCACCGACTTTCAGATCGACGGTTTTTATCTGGGCACGTTCGATTTATTGATTCAGAATCAACTGCCGCGCAATGTCTTTCACGGCTATCTTGTCAACGAAGGCCATCCGCAGGAGCGATGCGACAGTCTAGTCAACGGCGGTGTGGAATTGCTGGAATTCGCCCTGATGGCGCCGCACGGCACCACGCTCGGTTACCGCGAGCAACACGGCCGCATCGTCCCGCTGCTGGAGGAAAACAAAGAGGATCAAACCATCCAGCAGCTGTCGCAACGTGTGCAAGCGGGCGCTGCCGATTTTATCGACGCGGTATTACCGCAAATTCTGGACATGGGTATCGACAGTTTCGTTTCTCAGCGCTGGACCGATCCGTTCTTTCGGCTTGTCAATAATCCATCCCGGGAAGAAGCCGCCATGCTGGGCGAATTAACGCATTCCGACACCGCTTCCGATACCAGCAACCGCCTGTTTATCGCTGAAAAACTGCCGGACAACGTCATCCGCAAACGCGGCAAGGAGTACTATGAGGCACGGCAACGCGCCTATTGGAAAAAAGCATTCGATCTGCGTAACGCACCGGTCTGAACGATGAATACTTCCGGCGGAAAACCTCAAATCAGCGTGGTCATGCCTGCTTATAATCACGCAGCTTACGTGGCCGAGGCGATCCAAAGCGTGCTCTCGCAAACGCTGCAAGATCTTGAGTTGATCATCGTCAACGACGGCTCGACCGACGAAACCGAGAAAGTCATCCTGGGATTTGACGACGCGCGCATCCGCTATTTTCATCAAGCCAACCGCGGCGCGCACCATGCGCTTAACCGCGGCATCGCATTGGCGCGCGGGGATTACATTGCCATCATCAATTCCGACGACGTTTACCTCGACAACCGCCTGGAAATCATGCTGGATGCCTTGCAACGCAACAACCTGGATTTTGTGATCTCGGATATCAATCTCATCGACGAACATTCCGCGATCGTGCGCGATCCTTCGCACTGGTGGCTGACATGGCACGAAGATTTAAAACAAAAATTTCAGCGAAGTCCGTCACCGGCCGTGGCTTTGCTCGCCGGTAATTACGCGATTTCCTCATCCAATTTTTTCTTCCGCGCCCGCCTGGCGGATGAAATCGGCGGCTTCCGTCCGTTCCGCTATATTCTCGATTATGACTATGTATTCCGCGCCGCACTGATCAACCCAGCGGCTTTTTCTTTCCTGCTACAGCACAAGCTGCTGAATTATCGCTTGCATTCGCGCAATACCATTATGGAAAACCGTCTCCTTGCGAATATCGAAACCCGTTATTTTCTGAAGAAAGCGATCGGCAAATATTTTGGCCATGAATTGAATATTCCCGTCGCTTACCTGAGCAAGGTCGACAACTATATTAAAAAAATCCAAAGCGCTCACTGTGCAGAACAAATCAATTCGTTACAGCAGCAATATCAGCAACTCAACCAGCAACTGCGCGATCGCAATTTTCAATTGACGCAGGAATTGGCGCTATACCAAAACTCCACCAGCTACCGGATCGGCAGGCTGATTACAGCGCCGTATCGCTGGATAACGTCGAAATGGCCGAGATGACATCTCGGCAGTATCCGATTATCGAAAGCTCCGCCGCTTTACGTGCACAACTGGAACACAGCAGCTCGCCAGCAAAAGTTATCGCTTTCGACATTTTCGGCGCCGTGCTGGAAAACGATGCCGATACGCCCGAAGCGTGCAAGAGAATCTTAGCCGGACGAATCGTCCGCACACTATCGGAAAGTTTCGGAATCGGCAGCACCATCGAGCATGTTCTCGGATCGTTGGAAGAAATCGAAAATGATCCGCAACTCCGGCAGTCAGATAGCGCAATCAGGAATCACGAAATGGCGCAGGCATTGGCAATCCGGTTGACAAACGGCAATAGCGCGCTTGTGTCTTCTTTGACCGCCAGAATTATCGAACATACGCGCGCGGTCGAAGCTAAGGTATTGTTCATTAAGCCCGATATGGCGTCCCTATTGGAATGGCTCACGCGGAAAAATCAGCGCGTCGTCGCGATCACCGACAGTCCGTTTGATCCGGTGCGCTTGCACGATCTTTTCGGGCAAAACGGCTTTACCGTTCATTTTGATTCCCTGCACGTTTTGCCGCAATCCGATACAACCCAGCAGCGGCAATTATTCTTCCAACGCCTGTTGCAACAGGAGGGCCTGCAACCGCATGAGCTATTACATATCAGCGATTATCACCGTCCCGCTCGCCAGCCGCCGGCAGCAATGGGCATAACAACCATTCGGCTTGAAGATACGGCAAGTGTGCGCCGCCGTCATACGCTGCGAGTGTATCGCCATCTTGCGCAGAAAAATCCCTTTTGGCGCGGGCGGCACTTACTCCAATTGATCCGCCCTGCCGAAGCGCAAGGGTTTCATTTCAACTACGGTTACGAAATTTTGGGCCCCATTTATGCCGCTTTCATTTTGGGCGTCATCGAGGAAATCAAAAAAGACAAAATCCGGCAAGTCTTTTTCCTGGCCAGGGAAGGCGAATTGTTCATGAAGCTGTTCGAATTGCTCCGCCCGGATTTTTTTGTACCTGAGCAGATGCCTGCCGCGCATTATCTGTACGTATCCCGCCGCTCCACCGCCGCTGCCGCCGCCTATCACGGATTGAGCCATGAAATGGCCATTACGCCTTTGTTCAACCCGAAACAACAAGGATTGCTATCGATTTGCCAAGCGTTCGATCTGCCGCCGGAAGTGCTGAGCACCGTCTTGCGGAAGCATGGTTATCACACCATCGAGCACCCTATTGCTGACTGGGAATCCGATCAATTCCACGGCATGCTGAACGATCCCGAGTTTCAGCATGCCGTTCAGCGCTGCACCGGAGAAAATTGGCGTTTGCTGCATCGCTACTTGGAGCAGGAGCATTTCTTCTCGGACGATAAAATTGCGATTGTCGATATCGGCTGGAACGGCACTATCCAGAAATTCCTGCAAGAAGCATTCGGGCAAGAAAAAAATTATCCTCATGTGCTCGGACTCTACTTCGGATTCATCGGCGGCAGGCAATACCGTTTCGATACGCAGAAAAATACCTTGCGCGGCATTCTTTGTGACGAACGGCATAAGGCGAGACCGGGAGATATCTTCAGCCGGTTTGAGGAAATCTTCGAAGAAGGCGCGCGCGCGCTTCATCCCACGACCATCGGCTACCGCTTTGCCGAAGATAGTAGTCGCATCATTCCAGTCTTTAAACCGCAAAGCGATCACGATCGTCAGGCGGAATTATCGGTTAATTCGCATATTGCCGGTTTTCAAGCCGGCATTCTCGCTTTCGCCGCTGAATTTGCCCGTGGTATTGCTTTAACCGGTTACAGTCTGAGCGATATCAAGCCTTTTATATTGACGCTTACCGAACGGGCGGTGGCATTTCCGGAGCCTGCCGAAAGCCGTCATTTGATGCAATTGGAACATTCGGAAGATTTCGGCTCGGCAAACGTCATGAATTTTCGCCAGGAAAAACTCAATGCCGCAGGTGCTTTATTAGAGCCCTGGAATCTACTGAAAACATTAAAAACGGCAAACTGGAAATACGGCACAGCATCCACTTCGGGCATACCGGGCTTGAATGCGGCTATCCGGCTCTACGATTTAGTGAAATCAAAATAATGAAAAAACTATTCTTTAATCAAAATCTGGATCTTAATGCCTGTTCCGCTAGTCAACTGTTTAAGATTCTGCTGATCCGCAAGATCTCCCGGTTGATTTCTCCGAATCAGCCGGGAGATCGTACAAAGACCGCGCGGCCCGGTGATTTCTTACTGATTTTCCTCATGCACCGCTGCTTTCCCGTTTTTCTGACCATCGATCGACTGCGTGCAAGGTTCATTCAGCTGATCAACCGCTCGTGATAGAATCCCCGGCGGCCATCTCGGGATAACTGTTTTGAATCCACTCTGTGACGATATCGTAGTCGTCGTCGTTACCTATAATCCGGATGAGGCGACGCTTATCGCAAGCCTCAATGCATTGCTATCTCAAGCCGGGACTGTCGTGATAGTCGACAACGGTTCCGCCGTGGAAGTCGGGATCATTTTACAAAAACTAAAACCGGAAAGACCTGACGCGCTTCATTTTCTGGCGCTCAAACACAATTTCGGACTAGGCGAAGCGCTGAACGCAGGGATTGCGCGGGCGCGTACAATGCCCGTCGCGTTTGTACTGTTGATGGATCAGGACAGCATTCCGGAACCGGGCATGCTGAATGCATTGCGCAGCACCCATAGCAAGCTGCACAAGCAAGGAATCCAGATCGGCGCGGTCGGTGCTTGCTATCGAAGCAATACAACCGATGTACTCTCGCATTTCACCCGTGTAACCCGGCTCGGCTTTGCCAAATCCGCTTGCGATCCCAAGACCGGTTACGTACGCACCGATTTTCTCATTTCCTCAGGCTCACTCATTTCACTACCAGCATTGGATCAGATCGGCGTAATGGATAAGGACTTGTTCATCGATCACATCGACACGGAATGGTGCTTTCGCGCACAATCCAAAGGATTTAAATTATACGGCGTGTGTACGGCCGTCATGCGCCATTCCTTGGGAGAGCGGCGCATCCGCGTGTGGTGGGGGCGCTGGCGGACAATCGCATTCCATCAACCCTTCCGTTACTATTATATGTTTAGAAATAGCGTACTGTTATGGCAACGGCCCTATATGTCCGCTGCGTGGAAGCGGGCTGACAAATTGAGAATCCTGTCGCTGCTATTCTTTTTCACGCTATTCTCATCCAATCGGATCGCCAATTTGCGTATGATGCTGAAAGGTCTGAAGGACGGTTTTAACCGACGCACGGGAAAACTATAACGCATGGACACTGAAGCACACAGTCTGCAGCCGGTGTCGATCGTGATTGTCAATCACAATGCCGGCGCGCTGCTAACCCGGTGCGTCCACGCCGCGCTCGAACAAGCGCAGGAAATCATCGTCGTCGACAATGCTTCGGAAGACCTGAGCATAGCGCAATTGACACACAGTTTCCCGGGTCAGAACCGGTTAAATATCATCGCAACCGGACGGAATTCAGGGTTTGCCGCCGGTTGCAATACCGGCCTTAGCGCGGCAACGCAACCCTATATTCTTTTCCTGAACCCGGATTGTCTTTTGCAGGAAAATTCATTACAGCGCATGGTTCGCGTGCTGGAGTCCGATGCCGCTACCGGCATGGTGGGCGGCTATCTCGTTAACCCCGACGGCACCGAACAAGGCGGCGGACGGCGCGCCATCCCGACACCATGGCGCGCTTTTGTGCGCGCCTTCGGTTTGTATCGTCTGGAGAAATACTGGCCGCGGTTATTTTTTGATTTTCATATGAATAAACAACCCCTGCCCCAAGCTCCCATCGAAGTTGAGGCGATATCCGGCGCATTGATGCTAGTGCGGCGTCAAGCCATCGACGATGCCGGTCCCTGGGACGAGCACTATTTTCTGCATTGTGAAGATCTGGATTGGTGCATGCGGTTCCAGCAAAAAAACTGGAAAATTGTTTTTGTGCCGGATGCCCCTGTTGTTCATTTTCAGGGAACCTGCAGCCGTTCCCGGCCGTTCTTCGTCGCCTGGCACAAACATAAAGGCATGCTGCGTTTCTACCGGAAATTTTTCCGCCAGGAATACCCAAGTGTATTGATGGGATTGATTACGCTGAGTGTATGGCTGCGCTTTAGCGTCACAGTATTGATTCATGCGGTGCGAAATTGTTACCGTATGTTTAAATTCCGGCATGAGTAAACAACGCGTTGGATTATTGGGCGCCACAAGCCTGACGGGAGAATGTGCGATAAAAAAACTGGTCGCGCATGACTGGCAGATCACCGCATTCTCGCGCCGCTCCATTGCAAACATAGCACCGCACCCGCAAATTACCTGGCGACAATTTGCTACAATAGGCGCGGTTAAAGACCGCGACGAGGAAAATGAAATTCACGCTTGGTTATGTGTCGCGCCCATTTGGGTATTGCCGCAACACTTTGATCTGTTATCAGCCCATAACGCCCGGCGGATTGTGGTCCTGTCTTCCACCAGCCGTTTCACCAAAGCTGCCTCACCCGATCCGCACGAAAGAAGAATTGCGCAACAATTGGTCGAAGGCGAAGCTCGGCTGGAAACATGGGCTGCCGCGCACGGAGTAAAATGGATCATATTGCGTCCGACTCTGATTTACGGATACGGACGCGACAAGAATATCGCCGAGATTGCACGCTTCATCCGCCGTTTTGGATTCTTCCCCCTGCTCGGACCGGCGTTCGGCTTGCGGCAACCGGTGCATGTTGAGGATGTCGCCGCGGCGTGCTATGCGGCTTTGGAGGCGGTAAATTTGCCCAGTCGCGCCTATAATTTGAGCGGCGGAGAAACTCTGACCTACCGCGTCATGGTGGAGCGTGTGTTTACAGCGATGAATCGTCCCGTGCGTACGTTCACGGTGCCGCTGTGGCTTTTCCGGATAGCAACCTGGGGATTGAAATGGTTGCCGAAATACCATGACTGGACGACGGCCATGGCGGAAAGAATGAATCAAGATTTAAATTTTGACGGCTCGGAAGCCAAACAGGATTTACACTTTCGCCCGCGGCCGTTCAAGCTGACAACAAGCGATTTGCCTAGTCAAACCTGATCATCCGCAATTATAATTGATTCAATCGATTGCACTTTCACCGACAACCCCCTTAACAGCACGGTATTGATAACCAGATGAAGTTCAAATTTAAAGCGCCTCAGAATGAAATTGCCCAGGTACTGACCAGCTTTAAGAAAACCTTTAGAAACATCGGTGTTTTCAGCGCAGTCATCAACATGTTGATGCTGATGCCGGCCATTTATATGCTGCAGCTTTATGACAGCGTATTAACCGGCCGCAACGAAATGACCCTGCTCATGCTCACACTGATCATGCTGGGCGCCTACACGTTCATGGGTGCGCTGGAATATGTCCGCAGCTTTGTATTGATCCGTGTCGGCGCGCAGCTCGATATGAAATTGAACAAGCGCGTTTACACCGCTGCTTTCGAGGCAAGCCTGAAACATGGCGACAACAATGCCGGACAAGCTTTAAAGGATTTGACCAATTTGCGGCAGTTCCTCACCGGCAATGCATTGTTCGCTTTTTTTGACGCGCCGTGGTTCCCGATTTATTTACTCGTGATCTTTATGTTCCACCCCGTTCTGGGTGTTTTTGCCTTGTGCGGCACAGTTGTACTCATCACGCTGGCGTACGTCAATGAAAGAATTTCGCACAAACCGTTAGCCGAGGCCAATTCAATGGCGGTTGCATCGACCAATATCGCCTCCAATAATTTGCGCAACGCCGAAGTCATCGAAGCGATGGGCATGCTGCCCAACCTTCAGGCGCGCTGGTATAAACTGCATCGCCGCTTTCTCAATCTGCAAGCCGAGGCCAGCGAAAAGGCCGGTATCGTCACGGCGCTGTCGAAATCCTGCACTGTCGCGCTGCAATCGCTGATGTTGGGGTTGGGCGCCTTGCTGGTTCTGGACGACAGTATTACGCCGGGGATGATGATCGCCGGCTCCATTCTTTTGGGCAGGGCCATTGCACCGGTGCAATTGCTGATCAGCGTGTGGAAGCAAATCGGCGGCACGCGCAGCGCCTACGAACGGTTGATCAAATTGCTCGAGCAGCACCCGGAAAGAAAAGCCGGCATGGCGCTGCCGAAACCGCAAGGTTTTGTTGCCGTCGAGAATGTGACGGCGGCTCCGCCCGGCAGTAAGGTTGCAGTGCTCAAGGGATTGACCTTCTCCCTGGCTGCCGGTGAAGTGCTCGGCGTCATCGGTCCGAGCGGATCGGGGAAATCGACGCTGGCGCGCTTGCTGGTTGGCGTATGGCCGGCGGCGGCGGGAAAAGTCCGATTGGACAGCGCCGACGTTTATCAATGGAACAAGGACGAACTGGGGCCGCACATCGGCTATTTGCCGCAAGATATCGAACTCTTCGCCGGTACGGTTTCGGAAAATATCGCCCGCTTCGGCGAGGTGCATGCGGAAAAAGTTATCCTGGCGGCCAAACGCGCCGGCGTTCATGAAATGATTCTGAATATGCCGGAAGGTTACGATACGTTATTGGGTGACGGCGGCGCCGGTCTTTCCGGCGGACAAAAGCAACGTATCGGCTTGGCGCGCGCGATGTATGACGATCCTTCGCTGATCGTGCTCGATGAGCCCAACTCCAACCTCGATGACGTGGGTGAACAAGCACTGCTGGCCGCCATCGTGGATCTGCGCAAGCGCGGCAAAACCATTGTCTTGATCACGCACCGCACCAGCATCCTGAGTGCAACCACGCAATTGCTATTGCTGCAAGATGGCACCGCGAAAATATTCGGACCGACCCAACAAGTCGTAGAAGCGCTGACGAAACAACAACAAGCGCAACAAGCACAGCTCGCACAAAAAAAAGCCGGGCAACAAGCTGCGCAGAACCAAGCAGCCCAAACCGTTCAAGCGGCCGATTCCCAAACCGGCTGATTTTTTGCCGCGCTTTTTCATCGCCTATCGAGAAACACTGATTACCGGACAGAAAAAATAATGAAGCCCGCAGCAGAAGAAACAAAGACCGTTATCGACAATGTTCCAGCAGACTCAACACATCACGTGGAGACAGACGAAACACTGCATACCCGGCTGGGCTGGTGGATCGTACTGGCGGGTTTCGGCGGATTCATTCTGTGGGCAGCTTTCGCGCCGCTGGAAAAAGGAGTGCCGGTTCCAGGCACCGTTACGGTCGCCAGTCATTTGCAAGCGGTTCAGCATCAAATCGGCGGTATCATCGACAGCATTCTGGTCAAAGAAGGCGATCATGTGAAAGTCGGCCAAGTGCTGGTGCGGATGAACGATACCCAAGTCAAGGCGCAGGCTGAGATCACCCGCAGCCAGCTCTATACCGCCCTGACCATGGAAGCGCGCTTATTGGCGGAGCGTGACGGTGCGGATAAAATTACGTTTCCGCAAGACCTGCTGGCGCTACAAAATAACGACCCGCGCGTCGCCAACAATATCGCCATTCAAACACAGCTTTTTACCTCGCGCAGATTGGCTTTGCGACACGAGATCGGCGCCCTGGATGAAAATATTGCCGGTTTAAAAATGCAATTGCGCGGACTGGAAGCATCCAAGTCCAGTAAACACATGCAATTGAAGTTCCTGGAAGAGCAGCTCGTCAATATGCGCGATCTGGCGCACGACGGTTTTGTACCGCGCAATCGCGTGCTGGAGCTGGAGCGCACTTATACGCAATTAACCGGGGATATTTCTTCCGAAACCGGAAACATCGGGCGGATTCAACGGCAAATCGCCGAGCAAGAGCAACGGCGCGTTCACCGTCAACAGGAATATCAAAAGGAGGTAGGACAGCAGCTAACCGAAACGAAACGGGAAGTCGACTCCTTGCGCAATCGCCTGAACGGGCAAGATTTTGAATTGGCCAACATCGAGGTTAAAGCGCCTGTGGATGGTATCGTGGTCGGCATGAATGTATTTACCGAAGGCGGCGTTATCAGCCCGGGATTCAAATTGATGGATATCGTGCCCAGCGACGACATATTGATCGTTACCGGACAAGTGCCAGTTCATTTGATCGACAAGGTGCATGTCGATTTGCCGGTCGATCTCATTTTCTCCGCCTTGAATCAAAAGAAAACACCCAACATTCCCGGCATCGTCACCCGGGTATCGGCAGACCGTCTCATGGATGAACGTAGCGGACTGCCCTATTACAATATGAAGGCTGCCGTAACGCCGGAAGGCATGAAAAAACTCGCCGAAGAACAGATACGAGCGGGTATGCCGGTGGAAATATTTATCAAAACGGGTGAACGCTCGTTGCTGAGTTATCTTTTCAAACCCATACTGGATCGTGTGCATTCAGCTCTGAGTGAAGAATAGCGGTAATGATGGATATCCCTAAAATCTCGTTTTTAGTTTGGCTTTTGTTCAGCTCATTCGGCTCTGTCCAGGCGATGAGTCTGCTGGATGCTTATGAAGCTGCGCTCAACCATGATCCGATTTACCGCTCCGCTTATCATGAAAATGAAGCCGGGCAGCAAGCCGAAGCCATCGGTTTGGCAAGCTTATTACCTAATCTGGCAATTACGCATACTCAAAGCAAAAGTGCGGGAACCATATCAGGCGAACAGAGGGATAGCAGGGGAAATCTAATTCCATTTTCTAATCCTGCTAATTTCGATAGTCAGATCAGCACATTAACACTCCGTCAGCCATTGATCAATTTAGAAGCTGTCGCCAGCTACCGCATGGGCAAAGCGCAAGCCGATTCGAGCCGGGCAAAATTCACAGGGCGCAGCCAGCAATTAGTCGTGCGATTAGTGGAAGCCTATGTTGAAACATTACTGGCGCAGGATCATGTCAAAATTACCGAGGCGCAATTGAATGCCCTTGATGAGCTCAAGCGCGTCAATGAACGCATGTTGATAAAAGGTGAAGGCACCACCACCGATGTTTTGGAAACACAATCGAAACACGCGATTGCGCAAGCCAAAGCGATTGAGGCAAAAGACGAGCTGGAATCCGCTCAACTGAAACTTGGCGCCATCGTGGGGCAAAAAATAGCCCAACTCGATCGATTATCCAATGCATTTAATACTCAATCCATTCAGTTGCAGGATTATGACGAATGGCATGCCATGGCGCTGGAACGAAATGCCGAGATCGTAACGCAACGTCACGCCGTGACATCCGGCAAGGAAGAAGTCAGAAAGAATTTCGCCGGTCATGCACCGCGCGTTGATTTGGTCGCCAGTCTATCTAAGAATAATCGTGGATCATTCGTTACACTGAATCAAGACGCCGAACTTGGGACCATCGGCGTCGAAGTTAATTTTCCTCTATACGCAGGTGGCCGGGTAAACGCGCTGACGGCGCAAGCAAAAGCAAATCACGCGCGCGCTGAAGCCGATCTCGACGCAATGACCGACAAAGTGCTGGTTGAGTTAAAGAAGCAACATAATTTGCTAAAAAGCGGTGTCAAAAAAATTGAATCGTTGGAACTGGCGGTCAAATCGGCTGAATTGCTTGTTGCTGCAACAGAAAAAAGCATCCGCGGCGGTATCCGCATCAATTTGAATCTATTGGATGCGCAACAACAACTGTATACCGCGCAGCGCGATCTTTCGCAAGCGCGGTACGATTACCTGCTGGCCTATCTGCGCCTGCAGTTAGCCGCCGGCACACTGGTATTGGATGATCTAAGGAATATCGCTAGCTATTTCAAAGCAAATTCGTATTGATTCTTTGAAATTGCGGCAGGCCCTGCTTTACTCAGACTAAAGCGCAGCTGCCAGTTCCAACAGATACCATTCGTATCCGATCAACGTGCTGTAACCGGTTAGGATCATGTACTTAAGATGCCTGACACGGAGAGACTTAACCAATCGCACATTATGATGAATCGCCAGCAAAATGAGCGCCATTGCGGTAAGCGCAAGTTTTAGCGCAACAAACTTTTCCACACTTTCCTCGATCAGAACCGCCATGAACCAATTGATCTCTTCGCCGCCACTGCTCAAGATGTTGAGCGTCAAGTGTGCATCCAGTGCGCTTAAAAATAAAATTGCAATGTCGCAAAACAGCAAACTTCGCGCATAGCGATCGACGTATTCCGCTTTCCCATTTTCGGGAGCTCTACGTTGCCCGTTTCGCCTGCCCATTTTGATTCCCAAATGGTAAGCGCAAAAGAAAGGCATTTCCTGACGGCGATCCTGTTTTCTATTATTCGAAACCGTAGTGACATCCATCATAAAGAAGCTCCTGCAAAGGCTGTGTTCATCCGCATCATAGCAAAAACAATCGATAAAAATATCAGTATCATTGCTCTCTTTTTGCAGTACATTTGTACTACAAAAAGAGGAGATAGCACCTATATACGCAAAGAAGTTACTGTTTTAAATTGCAGAAGAAAAAAACTGAACAAATCAATCATGAGATGCAATTTATTTTTTACACAAGGGAGATTGTGAAATGAAAAATAAAATATTGATAAATATAGCCGCAATGACTATTTTGAGTGCAGCAAGCGGCGCTTTTGCTGGCGCCGTTCCTGACAGCTATAACATGCTGAACGGCAATACCGGCAGCTATAACTACTGGGATGAAACCTACAACGGCGCCGGTTGCGTGACCTGTGATAATGCGGCTCTGTCGGGTGGTCGCGGCGATCTGACCGATGGGATTATCGCAACCAATAATTGGTTTGTTACGGAAGCACCCGTCGGCAATGGCCCATACGTCGGCTGGACGCTAGATCCGGTCATTACCTTTCACTGGAATTCACCGGTTAATGTGACTTCAGTCACTTTTTATTTTGATGATGCCGATGGTGCCGGCGGTGTCAGTTCACCGGCAAGCGTCGATGTCAATGGCACGAATTTTCCCATCGCCGATCCTGTCGGTTCAGCGCCATTCTCGTTTATAGCCAATGGTCTATCGTTCACAGGCAGCGATCTAGCCGTGACAATCCACAGAAATAATGCATGGGTTTTCTTGAGCGAAGTCGAGTTTAATGCCGCACCGATCCCGGAACCTGAAACTTATGCGATGTTGCTGGCTGGTCTAGGGTTGCTAGGCTTTACCGCTCGCCGCAGAAAAGTAATTGCGTAGCTTTTTAGTTTCTGAATAAAAAAACGGAAATTTTAGTTCCCGTTTTTTTATTGACACGAGGAAAGCTTTATCTGTAAGACCCCAGCAAGATCTGAAAATCATGCCGGGGATCTTTAAGCCGATTCAGCAGCCTTGGCATGTTGCAGACGATAACCGTAACCGTAAATCGTCAAAATATCCCATTCACCTCGCGCCGTAAGATTGAGTTTGTTGCGAATGCGGCTGATGTGCGTATCCACGGTGCGCGTATCGATCTCGGCCGAGAGTCCCCATATTTTTTCCAGTAAGTGGATTCGCGACAGCAGTTTGTTCGTGTTTTGAAACAGATAACAAGCAAGCGCGAATTCTTTCTGGGTAAGGCCGGCGTTTTTGCCGTCAACGATAATCACCTGATTTTCCGAATCGATTTCGTACAGCCCAAACTGCAATATCGCAGGTTGTTTTTCCCGGCTGCGACGCGCCAGGGTTTCAATTCTGGCAAGCAGCTCGAAATGCCGCGAAGATTTCACAAAATAATCATCCGCGCCCATATGCAGAACGTTGACAACATCCGATTCGCTGTTACGCGAAGTAACGCAAATGATCGGAATGTGCCAATCCAGATTTTCGCGAATCCATTTGAGCGCTTCCCCGGCGGTGCCATCCGGCAGTATCCAGTCGATCACGAGTAAATCGAATTTTTTATCCCGCAGCGCATCGAGAAACGAAGCGATGGTTCCAAAGAATTCACATTGGTATTGACTCGGCGAAAGCAGCAGTTCATAAATAGCTACCTGGGTTGGTTCGTCTTCAAGTATTCCTAAGCGCATAGACTATGAATTAATACGATGGGTTTAAGTTGGTATCCGGTTTTTGTAGCCTGATTGCTGGATTCATAATCGGGTATTCAGCGCATTTCTTGAATTGAGTGTGAGCGGCAAAACACGTCTATTTGTAAAATTCTTCGAGATGATCCCGGGTGCGGTCGCCTTAAAATTCAAACCGAGCAAGTACACACCCGGATGGAGATCGGAACCCCGCAGCGCTATGCGGAAACTTCGTGCAGTGCGATGCCAAAAGCATCCGCGGTGCCTTTTCCATACGCCGGATCGGCTTTCAGGCAATTGCGGATATAACAGTTCTGGATTTCGCGCGGTACGGCGCTGATGGAGCGAGCGGTATTACCGAACAGCGCCTGTTGCTGTTATGGCGTCATCAGCTGAAACAACGCTCCGGGCCGCGAATAGTAGTCGGTACCCTCACAGTAATTCCAGTGATCGGCCTCGCCTTCGATGGACAGCGGCGGTTCGCGGAAATCCGGCTGCTCCCGCCATTCACCGTAACTGTTGAACTCATAACCCAGTGTGCCGCTGTGATTACCGCCGGTCCGCATTCGACCGTCGCGGTGATAACTGTGGAACGGCCAGCGTGGTGCGGTAGCTCGCCAGAATACCGCGGTCGGACATGACGATGGTGATCTGATGCAACGCTTCCGGCAGCGAAGTCCAGAAATCCCTATTATTTTTCGCGCTGCGCAAATTGGTGTGCGGATCGCGCAAAAAACACCGGCGTGTTGTTGTCGACCAAATTCCAATTGCCCTCCTCGGTATAAAAATTCAGACACGCAAGTCACAGCATTTTGAACACGCGCCACCACTTCCGGTTAAGCTATCGAATCAATTCGCTAACGCCGCTATTCGCTTGAATTCTTTGACTGTGATTCTGACATTTTCAATAAATGCTTGAACTTTGCCGGAAAGCGTGTATCTTACGGGAGTCTTTTGGATTCAAGTTGTGAAATGTGATGCTTACGGTTGACCTTTTTTCCTTGATATTCGATGACCGCTACGAATCACTGTAGAAGAAGTAAATTCATTCATTATTAAGGAAATCAACATGGCAACAGGTATAGTTAAATGGTTCAATGACGCTAAAGGTTTTGGCTTTATTACTCCGGATAACGGTGGAGAAGATTTATTCGCACACTTCTCTGCAATCAACAGCAGCGGCTTCAAATCATTGCGCGAAGCGCAACGCGTTACTTTCGACATTACCACTGGCCCTAAAGGCAAACAGGCATCGAACATCGTACCGCAGTAAGCCGAGCGTAAAGCTTAAATAAAAAACCCCGGCAATCCGGGGTTTTTTGTGGGCGAAACCCAATAATCATTTCTTTCCTTCAAATCGCTATTCCTCAAATCGTTATTCCTGCTTCGCTACGCGGCTAGTATCGGCTTAAAACCAAGCCATCACCTTTATCAGCAGCTTGCCGTATTGCTCACCCAGCTCGGCCACGCTCGATAAATCCTGCTGTAAATCCTTCAAAAAAGACAGACTGCGCCGTGCCAGGCTTTTGCGTTCGGCTTGTGGTTTCTGGCTGACAACGGCCAAATCGTCGACGGCTTGGTGCGCTTGCTGTTTGTCGATGTCCGATAAATGGCTGTCGGCCAGCAATTGCTGCAACGTTTGCAATGCGGCTTTCAGCTCAGCGTCGGCCACTTGTTTGATATGGTTGCTGACCGTGCTGGCATCACCGAGGTTGACGGCAGAATTATGTGCAGTAATGTTGCTGTAATGTCGGCTGTTATCATTCATAGTTTTCGGACTCTCGATGGCTAATTTTAAAAATTGCTTCAGGGTATCGGCCTGTTGCTCTTGCAATTCCACTTTTTGCAGTAGCAGTTGTTTTTCCTGTTGCAATACGAGCAATTCTTTTTCCGTCTGCGCTTTCACTTCCGCATAAATCGCCGCTTTGTCGATACTCTCATCGCTTTGCGTACGCACCACCACCGATTCGTTTTTGCGTTCCAGACTTTGGATGACGATATCGCCGCCTTGTTGTTTGATGCTGTCGATGGCGCGCAGCAAGGCGGTCAATTCATCCGGTGTATGCGCGATGAAGTCGACGGTGTTGGCGATTTCCTGGTACAGCTTGCTGAATTCGCCGGGTTTGAAATCGCCTTGCGGCGGGTTGCGCTCCTCTCTGTTGCGTTTGGTATACACGAAATCGCAGATCACGCCGTCGAATTGCGTGCGCTTATCCATGCCCCACTTATCGATGATCGCACCGGTCATTTTGGCATTGCTAAAGCGAGCACCGTATACCATCGCTTCAGAAAAATCGGCATCCGTCAAATCGCAATTGCTGAAATCGGCTTCGCTCAAATCGGCACGGCAAAAGCTGCAGTAACTAAGATCCAGACCTTTAAACGACAGACCGCGCAACTTGAGATTGAAAAAATACCTGTTATAGGGATTGGAAAAATTCCATCTATCCCATCCATTTCGACTTTCGGTCAACAACGTACGAACCTGTTTGTGTTCCAGCGGTGAGGCATAAGTCCAGGCCAAATGCAGATTCTTGGCGTGAATGAAACTCGGTTGCCGGAATTTGGCACCGGCAAAACGCGCAGCGGTTAAATCCGCTTCGGTGAAATCGGTGTGTGCCAGCGTGGCTCTGAAAAATTTTGTACCGCCCCAGCATCGCCAGGCCAACGCATAGCGGCGCAGCCATGCCAGCATCGGCTCTTCGGATAGCAGAGTACGGTAATTCAAATACCAACCCAGCAGAAAATAAATGAAAGCCATAACTGCTAACATTGTCGCTTCCGCTATCGTTGCCATTGCCCTTGCCTCTGTCTCTGCCGCTACCGCAAACACTACAGCTACAGCTACAGCTCCCGCTCCCACTCCCGCTACTGCTACTGCTGTTACTAGCATTCCCCCCACCGTTAACGTTAACGTTAACGCTATCAATATCACTACCACTCCATTTTCCACAGCTCCCACTGCTATTGACACTAGTATACCTAACGAACAATACCTGACAACAATCCGCCAATCCCGGTCTTCTAGCGCGGCAAAAACCGTTAGGCAGGCGCCCGCTGTCGACAGTAAACCAGTCAACAAAAACACATAACTACTTCCTTCTAAGCTAATCTTATCCCCGTTCAAGTCTCTATAAATTTCATCGCTAGTGAAAGCAAAAATGAAAATGACAAACCACGCAAGAAATCCACAAGCGATACCAAGCACGAAATCCGCGCCCCACTTGACAAGCTTGCGCCACCCATCGACCCCCAGCGTTGCCCGGCAAAACTTGGCATCCGTCAAATCGGCTTCACGAAAATCGCAACTTTTCAACTGGCAACCGGAAAAATCTGCACCGCGCAAGTCCTGCCCGCGAAAACTGCGGCCGTTTAGGTTTTGTCCGGCAAAATTTTTGTCCATG
The DNA here is from genome assembly GCA_015709615.1 of Gammaproteobacteria bacterium. Lineage (NCBI taxonomy): Bacteria > Pseudomonadati > Pseudomonadota > Gammaproteobacteria > Gammaproteobacteria bacterium. The sequence continues at coordinate 1,459,554 of CP054179.1, forward strand.
GTACAAGTTATGGTTAAGTTGTTGCACGAATCATAGCGAAAATCCAGCATGTTGCGGGGGAATGATGCTGCAATTTGTGGCAAACGCCACAGCAGATACGGTAGCATAGCGGCTTTTCAATCATCGTGAGGAATGGCTATGCCCGTCAATATTCCGCCGTTAACGCCTGAACAATTGCTGCCCGTTACGGGTGTCACGCTCGGCATCGCCGAGGCCGGGATCAAAAAGGCTAACCGCAAGGATTTGCTGGTGATGGTGCTGGACGAAGGCACGCAAGCGGCCGGGGTGTTTACGCAGAACCGTTTTTGCGCCGCACCGGTGACCGTGGCCAAGCAGCATTTGGCGCACGCCGCTATCCGTGCCTTGCTGGTCAACACCGGCAACGCCAACGCTGGAACCGGCGAGGCGGGCATTCAACATGCGTTAGCAACCTGCGCCGAAGCGGGCCGGTTGTTGGGTTGTGCCACGCAGCAGGTGTTGCCGTTCTCGACCGGCGTGATCATGGAGCCGTTACCGGTCGACAAGATTATCCAGGGATTGCCCGCCGCAATGGCGAATTGCAAGGCGGATAACTGGTTCAACGCCGCGCACGCGATCATGACCACAGACATCGTGCCGAAAGCAGCCTCAAAGCAGGTGCAGATCGGCGGCAAAACCGTCACGGTGACCGGCATCGCCAAGGGTTCCGGCATGATCCGCCCGAACATGGCGACTATGCTGGGGTATGTCGCGACCGATGCGGTTATCAACCAGTCTTTATTGCAAGACTTAGTGAAACATGCGGCGGATCATTCGTTCAACCGCATCACGGTGGACGGCGATACCTCAACCAACGACGCGTTCATCGTGCTAGCGACGGGAAAAGCCGGGCATGCGGAAATCACCCGGCAAGACAGCGCAGAATTTAATCAATTACAGCAAACCGTGACCGCCGTTGCCGCCGAGCTGGCGAAAATGATCGTGCGCGACGGCGAAGGTGCGACCAAATTCATTACCGTGCAAATCGACGCGGGCAAGGATACCGGTGAATGCACCAGAGTGGCTTACGCGATCGCGCATTCGCCGCTGGTCAAAACCGCTTTCTTCGCGTCCGACCCGAATCTCGGCCGGATTCTTGCGGCTATCGGTTACGCCGGAATCGATGATTTGAAAGTCGACGGCATTCAACTGTATCTGGACGATGTGTTGGTGGCGGAAAAAGGCGGGCGGGCAGCCAATTATCGCGAAGCGGATGGGCAGCGCGTGATGAATCAGTCTGAAATCATCATTCGCGTGGTGTTGAATCGCGGTTCAGCCTCAACCACGGTGTGGACCTGCGATTTCTCTTACGATTACGTCAAGATCAATGCCAGTTACCGCAGTTGATGCAAGGGTGCGTGTATCGTGAGCGATTGGGACAAATTCTATAAAAGGGCGGATAAGCTGCTCGACCACCTGGAAAAGTTACTACCATCCGCGCAGCCGGAACCGGATTGGCAAACGGCCATCGCTTTCCGCTGGCGCAGACAGGGAAACAGCGGATTTATCCAGCCGGTAACGCAGCCGCACCGCATCACGCTCGATGCGCTATACGGCATCGATGAACAAAAACAGCGCATCGATCAGAACACGCAGCAATTCGTGCAGGGATTTTCCGCCAACAATGTGCTGCTGACGGGCGCGCGCGGCACCGGCAAGTCTTCATTGATTAAAGCGCTGCTGAACAAATATGCAACAGAAGGGTTGCGTCTGATCGAAGTGGAAAAGCACCACTTGGTCGATTTACACGACATCGTGGAAAAAATTTATCAGCGCCCCGAGCGCTTCATTCTGTTTTGCGACGACTTATCGTTTGAAACCGATGAGCCGGGCTACAAAGCGCTCAAAGTGGTGCTGGATGGTTCAATCGCCACGGTTTCCGACAATGTGCTGATTTACGCCACGTCGAACCGGCGTCATATGGTGCCGGAATTCATGCGCGACAATCTCGACACCAAACACATCGGCGACGAGGTACATCCGAGCGAAGCGATCGAAGAAAAAATCTCGCTGTCGGAACGGTTCGGTTTGTGGGTGTCGTTTTATCCGTTCGATCAGGATGAGTATCTGGACATCGTGCGCTATTGGCTGGCTTATTTCGGTATTCCGGAAATGACCGCGCTGGCGCGCACCGAAGCGTTGCAATGGGCAATCGAGCGCGGCTCGCGCAGCGGACGGGTGGCGTGGCAGTTTGCGCGCGACCTGGCCGGGCGGCAACAATCCAAGCAACCGTCATGAATCACATAGCCGCTTCAGCCGCCGAATCCGTTCCTTTGGTGGAAGTCGTCGCGGCGGTAATTTTACGGCCAGACGGTCAATTTCTACTGACACGGCGGCCCGGCGGCAAGGTCTATTCCGGTTACTGGGAATTTCCCGGCGGCAAGGTTGAGTCCGGCGAAGCGCTATTTCATGCGCTGGAACGGGAATTGTGGGAAGAGTTGGGTATTCACGTCGTGCACGCCACCCCCTGGATCACGCGTATTTTTACTTATACCCATGCCACGGTGCGGCTGCATTTTTTCCGCGTAGTGCAGTGGGAAGGTCAGCCTGTGCCACGAGAAAAACAGGGACTATTCTGGCAATCGCCGCAGCAGGTCGATGTTTCCCCGATCTTGCCCGCTAATGGCCCGATTTTGCAGGCATTGTCACTGCCACCGGTTTATGCTATTACTCGCGCCGCCGAAATTGGCGTCGAGGCCGCGTTAAAACAAATCGAGCAGGCACTGCAAAACGGCCTGCGTTTGCTGCAAATCCGCGAAAAGCACATGCCGCCGGATCAGTTGCGCACTTTCATCAAGCAGGTTTTGTCCCTCGCCCGCACTTATCAAGCCAAAGTGCTGATCAATGGCGATGCCGAGCTGGCGCGCGCAATTGGTGCAGATGGTGTGCATTTCACGTCGGCACAACTGCTCGCGATGCCATCCCGCCCCGATCCTGACTACGGGCTATGCGGCGCATCGTGTCACAACGCCGAAGAGCTTTTTGCCGCAGAACAACTGGGGCTTGATTTTGCGGTGTTGGGGCCGGTGCAAGCCACGCTCAGCCACCCCGGTTTAGCCCCCTTGGGCTGGCGCAGATTCGCCACACTGATCCGCGATTATCCATTGCCGGTTTATGCTCTGGGCGGATTGAGCGCGGCAGATTTGTCCATCGCCCAGGATATGGGGGCGCACGGCATTGCGATGATGCGCGGTGTGTAAATCGTCTAGTGCATTACCGCATCGGCGTACACCGCGACCTGATTGCGCCCGCCGGTTTTAGCGGCGTAGAGCGCCTGATCGGCGCGATCGAGTAACGTCGTGCAAATAAAATCCGCGTCGTGTTGCTGCGCGGTCAGCAAGCTACGCAAACTGGCCATACCGATCGAAATCGATACATGGAATTGCTTGTCATGAAAATTGAGCGCCGTGGCACAAACGGCTTGGCGCAAACGTTCGGCAATCTCGTGCGCCGCTTGCAGCGTTGTCGAAGGTAACGCGACAACGAATTCCTCCCCGCCATAGCGCGCCACGATGTCGCACGACCGGACTTGCTCCTTGATCAAACCGACCATATGCTGAAGCACCCAATCGCCGGTTTGGTGACCGTAGGTATCGTTTATTTTTTTGAAGTGATCCACATCGAGAAACATGCAAATCAGATCGTCATCCCAGCGCACACAGCGCGCAATTTCATCTTTGAAACGCAAGTCGAAATAACGGCGGTTGTAAGCTTGCGTCAACACGTCCTGATAGCTGATTTCCTTGAGTCGTTGCTGATTGAGACAGTTTTCAATCGCAACTGCGGCCATCGCCGATATTTTTTGCAGAAAAAGCGTTCCGATGCCCGCTTGATAGCGATGCGGATCGTGACTCAACAACAGCAGCGCGCCGATAATCCGTTCACCGCGCAACAGCGGCAGGAATGCGGCGCTTTTGACTTGATGGCGATTCTTCAGATTGGCGATCATCCAGCGGTAATTCTTCAATGCCTCCACGCCCAGTACCGGATGATCGGACAGCGAGTGAATGATTTCCGCATCTTTTAGGGTATCGAGGATCAATAGCTTGTTCTCGTAGCTCAGTTGCACTTCCTCATCACGCTCGAAGAACAGGCGCTCGGTGTCTTTATGGTAGTCGATCAGGCACAGTACAACATCGAGCAACTGAAAGCGTGCAATGGTTTGCGACAACAACAGATCCCGCAATTGCTTAGGTGTGTCGGCACCAATGATTTCAAACCCGAAGGTTTCGTACAACTCCTGCTTTTTTTCATTGGCTCTGGCCTGTTTGAGCAGATGATCGAGCTTGCGCTGTAACTCGCGATTCTTCTCGTAGACCGATTCATCCATCATAGCGGCTCAGTGTTGGGATTATCGTGCGGATCTTTTTCAGACTCAGGAATCCGGTAAGATTCTTGCGACCATTGTGACAAGTCATTTGTTTTGCACCGTTCCGAACAAAAGGGACGGAAACGGCTTGCCGGTTCCCAGACTATTTTCTTACCGCATTGCGGGCAGTTAACGGTGCGCTGTTGCATAAAAGCTGATCATTGCTGGATTGTTTTAGGATAAGCGTGTTGTTTTAGCAAAAATAAGCTGAATAGTTATAAAATCACGACACATGAACATGAATCGACTACGTGTATTTTACAAAAAATTCGCACCTGTTAGCTTTAACTTTCCAAGTTATTTTTAATCACTTACTCAAAGGTTGGAATCCTGGCAACTCGACAAGAACTATCAGATTTTCTGATTGAAACCGAGAAGCGCGCCTATAAACAAGCCTTGTTCGCGGTTCATGACGAACACATGGCGTTGGATATTGTGCAGGATTCCATGATGAAACTCACCGCAAGTTATGCCGCAAATCCGGTGGAAGAATTGCCGCTTTTGTTTCAGCGTATTCTGCAAAACACCATCCGCGATCATTACCGCCGACAGAAAATCCGTTCGCTCTGGACAACATTATTTTCCGCGTTCACACCGAATGATCATGACAGCAATCAAGAAGACTTCGATATTCTCGAAACTTTGCCGATAAAGCAGGTATCGAACGATCCGGACGCTCAGCTCGAAAGAACACAACTGATTAATTTAATAGAGAAAGCCATGGAAATTCTCCCGCCACGTCAACGCGAAGCCTTTGTACTGCGTTACTGGGAAGAAATGAGTTTGGCGGAAACTGCCGAGATCATGAAGTGTTCCGAGGGCAGCGTGAAAACACATTGCTCTCGCGCAGTTCATACATTGGCTACAATACTCAAAGAGAAAGGAGTGAAATTATGAACGAGCAAGAATTTGGAAAAGAAATTGCTAATTTGCTGGATCAGTCCGCTGACCAGACGATCAAACAAAGTACTTTGTACCGGTTGCAAGCAGCTCGTCGTGCAGCTTTGGAAAATTGCCAGCCCGCCTTGAATATTATCCAATCAGGCAGCGGCACTTCCGTATACGGCAAACACGGCGGACATTATTACTTGGGCAAAGCGTTACTATTGATCACCGTATTGCTGGTTCTAATGAATATCGTTTACTCCCAATTCTGGGAAAATGATAAATACGCGGCTATCGATACCATGATACTGGCCGATGATTTACCGATAGATGCATACATAACCAATGAGTTTGATGAATGGCTGGATATCGATTAATCATATTCGGGTTATTATTTTTACTCTCTTTTGATGCCTTATGTGAATCTGAGCTCAGTAAGCCTCGATGGAGTGAATTAAAACCGCAGCAGCAAAAAATTCTTGAGCCGTTGGCTCAGAGTTGGAACGCCATGGACACCGCAAGAAAGAAAAAATGGCTGGGTGTCGCAAAACGTTATCCCAAAATGACGCCTCAAGAGCAGCAACGTATTCAATCGCAAATGCAGAACTGGAATTCTTTGACTTCAGAGCAACGCCAGCAAGCGCGTGAACGGTATAAAAAAATGGAGCAACTGCCAGCTCAGAAACGCAAGGAAATCAAACAGCGCTGGTATGAATACGAGCATCTGCCAGGAAAAACCTGATAGCGGAAGATTTAAGAATCATTGCTCGCCATGAATTTAACGCGATAGAATGTCCGGCAATTGGATAGAAAAATGACTATATAATTTCTCACAAAGCTCATTGCAACCGCTGCGATCAACTCTATTTGCGGTTGACCTCCCAGCCTCTCGTTTACCTCGGTAAAAATTCCTTTTTGTATTTACTTGCAGTTTATCCCATGCAGCAGATGCCTTATTTATCGCTTAACAACTTGCCCTCAACATGGATTGACGGGCTTTCTTCGCAATTAGCCCATGAGGAAAACATTCTCGCCTGGCTTGAAATCGATTTAGATCGCCAGTTGCATTTTGCCACGGGCCTAATAATTGTGACCGACCAACGCCTGCTGGCCAAAATGACAGATGATGAAACTTGGCAAGCCTGGTCTTATCAACCGGGATTATTGCTGACACAGCGCGATCATGCCGGTGTCGGTTGTCTGGAGTTGTTTGATCAGCATGCACGGCTGGGCTTTTGGCGTTACCGCTTGGATAACGCTATGGCTGTCAATCGATTGATTGAATGCTTCACGCAGCAACTTGAGTATCGTCTGAACGGCAATCTGCCGGAATCATCGCCAGCATCGATTCAATGTTCTAATTGCGGCGCTTTCCTGCCACCCGAACAAGATGAATGTCCGTTCTGCGAGAAACAAAGCCATACCCCGCCTTCCACCTGGACACTGCTGCGTTTATGGCGTTTCGCCAAGCCTTACAAGGGGCGTTTGCTGATCGGTTTTCTGCTGACTTTGTGCAGCACGGCCGCCACGCTGGTGCCGCCCTATTTGACCATGCCGCTGATGGATAACGTGTTGATTCCCTATCAGAACGGCCAGCCGATCAATATCGATTTAGCAACCTTTTATTTATCCGGTTTGCTGGGTGCGGCAGTTCTAGCCTGGATGCTCGGCTGGGCGCGAACCTACATGCTGGCACTGGTTTCGGAACGTATCGGCGCAGACTTACGTACCACCACTTACGAACATCTGCTGCATCTCTCACAAGAATATTTCGGCGGCAAGCGAACCGGCGACTTAATGGCGCGCATCGGCGCCGAAACCGACCGGATCAATCTGTTTATTTCGTTGCATTTACTCGATTTCGCCACCGATGTCATCATGATTTGCATGACTGCCATCATTCTGGTATCGATCAATCCCTGGCTGGCCCTGGTGACACTGATACCGCTGCCGATCATCGCTTGGCTGATTCATTTGGTGCGCGACCGCTTGCGCATCGGCTTTGAAAAGGTGGATCGCATTTGGGCCGAAGTAAACAATGTGCTCGCGGATACCATTCCGGGTATCCGGGTGGTCAAAGCATTCGCGCAGGAAAAACGGGAAGCTGCTCGTTTTCATGCGGCAAATCAGCGTAACTTGCAAATTAACGATCGCGTTAACAAAGTCTGGTCATTATTCACACCGACCGTTACCTTGCTGACCGAAATCGGCTTATTGGTGGTCTGGGTGTTCGGCATTTGGCAGATCTCCAAGGATGAGATCACCGTCGGTGTGCTGACCGCGTTTCTTGCCTACATTGGCCGTTTTTACATCCGGCTCGATTCCATGAGCCGCATCGTATCGATCACGCAAAAAGCTGCTGCCGGCACCAAACGCATCTTCGATATCCTCGACCATGTTTCCAGCGTTCCGGAACCTGCCAATCCCGTGCATTTGCCGACAATTCAAGGACAAATTGAGTTGCGTCACGTCGGTTTCCGCTATGGAACGCGCAGCATCACGCACGACATCAATCTGGTGATCAAACCCGGAGAAATGATCGGCCTTGTCGGGCACAGCGGCTCGGGTAAAAGCACGCTGGTTAACTTGATCTGCCGTTTTTACGATGTCACGGAAGGCACTATTCTGGTCGACGGACACGATATCCGCACGCTACCGGTTGCGGAATACCGCAAGCATATTGGTTTGGTGTTGCAGGAACCCTTTTTATTCTTCGGCACCATCGCGGAAAACATCGCTTACGGCAAACCGGATGCAAGCCGGGCGGAGATTGTCGCCGCGGCCCGTGCCGCGCATGCGCACGAGTTCATTTTGCGATTGCCGCACGGCTACGATTCGCTCGTCGGCGAACGCGGCCAGGCATTGTCGGGCGGCGAACGCCAGCGCATTTCCATCGCCCGCGCCCTGCTGATCAATCCGCGTATTCTGATTCTGGATGAAGCCACTTCCTCGGTGGACACAACCACTGAAAAAGTCATCCAGAAAGCATTGGACAATCTGGTGCGCGGCCGCACCACGATCGCAATCGCACACCGTTTATCTACTTTGCGCGAAGCCAATCGCCTGATCGTGCTGGATCGCGGCAAAATCGTCGAAATCGGCAACCATGCCGAATTGATGGCGCGCGAAGGCTACTATTATCGTCTGTATCTGGCGCAAGCGCGCAATGTCGATACCGAAGACCGGCCAGCAGCACCCGCCATGGAACACAGTATTGCAGGTGACATGAAATGAGTAACGCCGTCGATTATCAATTAACCCGGAATTCTTACGGCCGCCTGGTTTTTATCGATCAATCCGGTGCCGTGCACGAAGGGATAATTCCCGTAAGATCGTTTCCGATCACCGATCCGGAGCAAGGCATCGCGCTCATGGATACGCATGGTCATGAATTAGCATGGATCGAACGTCTCGATGATCTACCGGAAGAATATGGCACGCTGATCAAATCCGAGCTGGCGAGCCGGGAGTTCATGCCGGAGATCAAACGCATCACGAAAGTTTCGAGTTTTATCACACCGAGCACCTGGCAAGTCGAAACGGATCGCGGCGAAACTGCGTTTATTCTGAAAGGTGAAGAGGATATCCGCCGTCTAACGGTGTCGTCGTTCATGATCACGGATAGCCATGGCATCCATTTCCTGATCCGGGATCGCGCGGCACTGGATCGTCCTAGCATTAAATTGCTGGATCATTTTCTCTAGTGCCGAATCGCGCAAACGCTGAAAGTAAACCGTGGAACTAACCGGTTAGCTCAAGCAACCGTTACGGCGCAAAAGGCAAGGTAAAATGAAATCGGGTGCCGGGGCCTCCATCGAGTTCTACCCAGAGCTCGCCGCCATTTGCTTCGATCAATGCCCGGCTGATCGCAAGCCCCATTCCGATACCGGTTTGCTTGGTGGTAAAGAAGGGTTCGAATACGCGCTTCGCCATGGCCTGATCAAGACCGGACCCGTTATCTTGCACAATAACCAGCGCCCTTTTTTTATCATTCATGACTTGCATCTGGGTAATGACCGTCAAAATGGGTGAATCGACGGCTCGCATGGCTTCTGCGGCATTTCTGAAAAGATTCACAAGAACTTTATGCACTTGTGTGCGATTGCACTGAACAGCGGGAAGGTCCTTTTCCAGCTTCAATCGCGCGCGGAATTTCCCGGAACCGTCGTTGACAACAGCGTCCAGCGCCTCACATATCACATCATTCAGATCCAAGGGCTCGGCTGCCAGTTCGCTTTTTTGCAAAAACGCAATCAATTCGTGCAAGCCGCGGCCGGCGCGCTGCGTTTGCTCCACACAACCCTGTAGCGCATTCTTCAGACGCTTCACATCAAAACTATCGTTTCGTAATGTTTGCAGCACTACTTCACTATATGCGGATATCGCGGTCAGCGGCTGATTGAGTTCATGCGCAATAGCCGCAGCCGTGCGCGCGGCCGATTGTTGTTCAAGAATCTTTTCCGCCTCATTGCACGGCATCCGCAATTTTTCCGGAAAAATTTTCTGCTCCGTCACATCCCGGGCAACGCTCACCAGCCGGTTTGCGCTGCCAGCTTCAAAATAGACCCGTCCCGCAACAGCAATCCAGCGTTCAGTTTTTTCCAGCGGGTCAATCACACGATATTCCGCCTTGTACTCGCCATGACTGGCCGGATTCATCGCATAATCCAAAGCCGCTTGCCGATCGGCACGATCCGCGGGGTGTATCATGGCGACAAATCCTTCGTAACTGATGACCTCCCCAGGATAACCGCCCCAGAATTCACGCATTTGTTTATCCCAGTAAACGACACCGCGTTTGAAGTCATAGTCGAAAATGCCGAAACCTGTGGCCTGTTTCGCCAGGCGTAAACATTCTTCGCGCACCCGCAATGTATCTTCGACTTTCAGTCGTTGCCGGGAAACTGTGAATGTGAATAAAACATACAGTTGTTGCTGCACTTCTATCGGACTGAAACTCATATCCAGCAGCATTTCCTGACCGGAACAACTGCATGCCATGATTTCGTTGCCGGTTCCCATTGGAAGCATGGCCGGCTTGTCAAAAAAAAGCGTTTGATAATAGCGGTATTGCTTCCGGTAGCGCGGCGTTATCAGCATTTCAACCGACAAACCGGTGACCTCATCCTCGTTGTAGCCGAACAACTGCTGCGCTGCCGGGTTCATCAGCACGATATGTCCGGTATTTTCGATCAGCACCATTGGGTCCGCTAGGGCATCGAATAATGTTGCGAAACTTAAATTTTTTATTGCTTCAATCACATTATGTGTCCGCATAAAGTGAATATTTTGTTATAAAAAAGATTTAAGTTCAACTTTGATTTCTGTTCATTAATTTCCCAAATATAAGGGCTTAACCTTATGTGATTATTGATACGTGCTTACGCGTATGTTGCATTCTTTATTATGTAAGTAATATTTTCCAGGGCAACAAGTTTTTTAAATACTTCATTGAAATTAAATAGGGAGAGGAAAAAAGAATGACCTGGAAAAATGCACGACGTGCCCGTTGGATGGCTTTGGCCATTACTGGGTCACTGTTAAGCGGCAACCACACATACGCTGCGGAAGCGGAAAAAGCGGAGACCGACAAGACAAAAAAACCGTCTGTTGTCGTTCAGAATAAAACTGCGCCAGCTAACGGAAAGAATGGCGCACCTTTCAGCGCACTGGGAACACCGGGAAGCACGCGTTTCGACTTTGACAATCTGACCAAGCTGATGGAAGAGCATAAAACGCCGCTTGCTGCGATGATGCCGGATTGGCTCAATGTCGCGATCGAACACCGCACCCGTTATGACGTATACGATCACGGTTTCACCAGAGCTATTCCGGGATTCAACGATCAGGTTCATCAACGCACCCGTTTCTTGTTCGAGGTCAAGAATATCATCGATCCGCTCAAGTTCACGCTGGAATTGACCGATATGCGCGCCCCGTTGGCCAATTTCGGCCAAGAGCATAACCCGAATATCGCCGATCATTTTGACTTTACCCAACTGCACCTCGGTGTGCACGACAAGAATTTTCTCGGTACAGGCTATGCGGCTAAATTCGAGGTAGGCCGCTTCATGATGGACCTGGGTGAAGCCCGTCTGGTCGGGGGACATCGTTGGGGAACCTTATCGCCTGCGTTCGACGGTTTGCACTTCATGATGGGCAATACCGATGAAAAATGGAGTTTGCGCGTGTTTGGCGCCCGGCCGGTGCAGCGGGTGACAACATCGCTCAACTGGAACACCCCCGAAACCTACTTCTCCGGTGCTTACGTCACCAACCGCGATTTGCGCTGGGCTCACTTCGACGGCTATTTCCTGCAATTGAACGAAAGCGATCATCTCAGACAGCGCAACTTATCGACCACCGGCTTCCGGCTGTTCGCCAAGCCCGCGAAAGGCAGCATGGATTATGAAATTGAATCCATGTATCAGTTCGGCGATACGCGCGATAAAAGCCTGTTCGCCCACCGTCATCACGGCGAAGTCGGATACAGTTTCAATACGGCGATGCCGCTACGCGCCGTTTACCTGTTCGACTTCGCGTCGGGAGACCGCGATCCGGACAAAAATTTCGACATCCTGTACGCAAAACGCCGGGTCGAGTATGGTCCGACCGGTATGTTCGGCCCGTTCTTCCCGTCCAACCTGCTGTCGCCCGTCGGCTTCCGCGCCACACTCGTTCCCATACCTAACGTGCGCTTGATGATGTCGCATCGCGCGTATTGGCTGGCGGATAAACGCGGTGCATTCGTTGGCAGCGGCTTGCAAGACCCGACCGGCCGCGCCGGCGGCTTTCTGGGCAACATGCTGGATATCAGCCTAGGCTGGGATCCGCAGTGGAGTTATTTGAAACGGATGAGTTTCGACTTTGGTTACAGCCATCTGTTCAAGGGCGATTACTTCGACAAGGTGCCATTCAGCCCCGGTATGAAGGACACCAATTACGGGTACACCATGGTGACTTTCAAGTTTTAACTTTCATAATCATCCAAAGACAAGACGACTCCTTAAATCGGTTTTAAGGAGTCGTTGATAATCTAACGAAGAAAAAATCCATCCTTGCAATGCACACAGACGAATACCCACCCCCTCGTTTTCGCTCTCGCATTAGACCACGCCGGTTATAGGAATCTTACCGCTACGCGAATTATGGAACTATGATTGATTAGGGCGGTTCTGAAAAAGACAGCCTCAAAGCAGCACGGCCGAGTGTAGTAGTTCTTCAGAGCTTTCCCAGCTCATCATTCAAGATGATCTGCCGCGATCGCTGAAAAAAAGCCACGTTGCTTGAAATTACATTCCGTCTTGTTATCGAGTTACGCGCTATGGCCCTTACTACCGATGATCCCGACATTGCTTCCGCGTCAATCTCCTCGACGCTCTCCGGCCTTGATGTGAATCCCGCGGAAGGCCTGTCATCGGCTGCGGTAGTCAATCGCCGGAAAGAATACGGTTATAACGAAGTCGTTGAGCAGAAAGATCATCCGGTTCTGATGTTTCTCCGCAAATTCTGGGGTGTTTCAGCTTGGATGCTGGAATCGATCATGATTTTGTCGCTGATTCTAGGCAAGTATTCGGATCTGGTTGTCGTTAGCGCCCTGCTGGTCATCAATGCCGTATTGAGCTTCTTACTGGAGCGCCGTACTGCCGGCGTCGTTGCAGCCTTGCGGCAGCGCTTGCAGGTCAGCACCCGGGTGCTGCGCACAGGCAACTGGCAGGTTTGTCCTGCGCGTGAGCTGGTTCCAGGCGATATTGTCCGCATGCGTCCCGGCGACATCATTCCGGCGGATATCAAACTTCTCTCCGGAACATTGAGCATCGACCAGTCGGCTTTAACCGGTGAATCGCAGAATATCGACAAGGCTCAGGGTGAAGTCGTGACATCCGGGGCTATCGTCCGTTACGGCGAGGGCAACGGCGTAGTCATCCTGACCGGAGCCAGAACCTACTTTGGCCGCACCACGGAATTGGTGCAGCAAGCACAATCAAAGCTTCATATCGAAACCGTCATAGCCAAAATAGTCCGGTGGCTTTTCGTAATTATTGCTGCAGTGCTCATGCTGGTATTCGGCCTGTCGTTGATCCGCGATGCGCCCCTAATCGAAATCATTCCGCTCATGCTCGTCCTGTTAATGAGCGCGATACCGGTTGCCTTGCCCGTCATGTTCACGGTCAGCATGGCCATCGGAGCGAAGGAACTGGAAAAACACGGTGTGCTGGTAACTCGTCTCAGTGCAGCCGAAGATGCGGCCACGATGACTGTACTCTGTGTCGACAAAACAGGCACTATCACAATGAATCAACTGGCCATCACCGGCGTTATTCCCTGGCAAGCAGCAACGGAATCCGGCGTATTATTTGCCGGTACGCTCGCTTCGCAAGAAGCTAACCAGGATCCGATCGATTTGGCATTTCTGGCCGAAGCGAAGAAACAGCGGATTGTTGATCGCATGCCCCCGGTTACACCGGTTTCCTTCATTCCTTTCGATGCCGCGACCAAGCGGACGGAAGCCGTCATAGAACAGAACGGGCAACAGTTCCGTGCGATGAAAGGCGCAGTGCGAACCATTGCACAAGCCTGCAAGCTGCGCCCGGAAGAAATCGCAGCACTGGAAACCCGTGTCGCGGAATCCGCCCGCATGGGATTCCGCACACTAGCCGTGGCTTATGGCCCGGTGACGGCGACACCGATTTTGACCGGATTGGTCACTCTGTACGACCCGCCACGCCCGGACGCCCGGCAACTCATCGCTACACTGCGTGATCTCGGTGTCTCGGTGAAAATGCTCACCGGCGACGCGCTGGCAGTGGCAGGAGAAATCGCGCGCGGAATCGGACTTGCCAACATCCGGCGCGTAACCGACTTGAGAACCGCAGACACCCAAACCGATAACAAAGAAGCGGCCGATCTATTAGCGCACACCGGCGGTTTTGCCGAGGTTCTTCCGGAAGATAAATATCGGGTGGTGCAATGTCTGCAAGCTGCCGGGCATGTGACCGGAATGACGGGAGACGGCGTAAACGATGCGCCTGCGCTACGCCAAGCCGAGGTCGGCATTGCGGTCAGCACGGCAACCGACGTGGCCAAGCAAGCCGCCAGTGTGATATTGACCGAACCCGGCCTGACCAATATCGTCGCATTGATCGAACAGGGCCGCATGATCTACCAGCGCGTTCTGACGTGGATCATCAACAAGATCAGCCGGACGATCCTGAAAGCCGCCTTCGTGGCCGTGGCGTTCGTGGTAACCGGAAAATTCGTCATTTCCGCTTTTGCCATGTTATTGCTGGTATTTCTAATGGATTTTGCGAAGATCGCGCTGGCTACCGATGATGTGCGCCCGTCCAGGCAACCGGAAACATGGAAGATTGGAGGATCTATCACATTAGCAGTAGTGCTGGGCATCGCCATGGCGATCGAGTCGCTTTTGCTGCTGTGGTTTGGCTGGATGCATCTCGGCTTGGCGGATAACGATAATGCCCTGCATACCTTCAGTTTTCTGACGTTGTTCTACTTTGCCGTTTTTTCTATTGTGTCGGCGCGGGAGCGTCATTTTTTCTGGGCTACCATGCCCAACAGGATGCTCCTCATAGCCTTGGTCTCGGTTACTTGCATCGGTACCGCGCTGACATTCTTGCAGTTACCCGGACTCGAGGCGCTGCCGTGGCAACAGACGCTCGCAATTTTCGCCTATGCGATGGGCTCTTGTCTGGCAGTTAACGATGTCATAAAAGTAGCGCTGATCAAATGGCTGCCACCTTCTGCGGCGACTTAATCTGCTTTCCCAGCTTGACTTGTCGAGAATGCGACGGAACGCGTTTAAGGAAGCGGTGAATTCAATTGATTTGCACACTCATCAATATCCGTGGTGATTTTAATCCGGAAAATTCAGCACCCCCCCGATTTCCCTGAGAATCCAACCAAAACCCGCCCTTTTCATCTTAAAACCACAAATTCAAAAAGCGAATAAGCGTTGTGCTTATTTTGCAAACTGCTTTCGTAATCATCCAAAGATTTAAACCTCTTTGTAACATCAATCAGCTTACATATTGATTTCGATTGGTTTGTGACAAATGTCACACTGAAAGAATAACCCTGGACCATAAAATGACAACTATCACATTACCGATTTGCTGAGCATCAACGAGCCAGGCTCTGGGGAAAGAAATCGCTGCTCACAATAAACGAGCAGCGGTGAAACCGGCAAGGAATACTGCGCAGCCAATCGGGACATGATGAAACAGACAAGCTTTGCAGTGGTTACTTTCCTGCATCTCAAATGATCTGTTTCAGGTATGAAAATTTTGATCTTCGCTAAGGAGCTCCATATGAACGAAACAACGATTATCGACTGCAAGGATAAACACTGCATCATCGGCGCCGGCCCGTCCGGACTTGCACAGGCGCGTGCGCTTCTGGCGTTGGATTTGCCATTTGACGTTTTTGAACGCCATCAGAATATTGGCGGGCTTTGGGATATTGAAAATCCCGGCACACCGGTCTATGAACACACGCACTTTGTCTCATCGAGAACGGAATCCGGATTTATGGGCGTTCCTTTCCCGCCGGGTGCTGATTTTCCCAGACGCGACGAGATCCTTGCTTATTTGCATAAATTCGCTGATGCCTATGACCTGAAAAAATACATTTATTTTTCCAGTGAGGTCGAGAAGGTTGAGCCCAAAGATGGCTACTGGCTGGTCAAGGTTAACAATCAAACACGCATTTACCGCAGCGTTATTTGTGCATCGGGTATGCATTGGAATCCCAATTACCCGGAGATTCCGGGAACATTCACCGGTTGGCAGCGCCATTCCAAAGACTACTTCAGTTCGGACGAATTCAAGAATCAGCGCGTTTTGATCGTTGGCGCCGGCAATTCGGGCTGCGATATCGCCACCGAAGCGGCGCGAAATGCTAAAGCCGCCTATATCAGCATGCGCCGGGGTTATCACTTTCTCCCCAAAGTCATTTTCGGAAAACCGGCGGATATTTACGAACGGGAAAACGAGTGGATGCCTTTCAGGTTCAGACAATGGGTATTCGGCCATATGCTGACCGTGCTGCTGGGCGATCTCACCCGTTATGGTCTGCAAAAACCGCAGCATCGCGTGATGGAAACGCAGCCGATTCTTAACTCTGAAATTCTTTCCTGCTTTGCCCATGGCGATTTGCTCGCCAAACCCGATATTCAAAAATTCGACGGATCGACGGTTCATTTCGTCGACGGATCCTCGGTCGAAGTCGATCAAATTGTTTTTGCGACAGGCTACCAAGCTTCGTTTCCTTACCTCGATCCAGAGCATATCGAATGGGCCGGACATGGCGTCGACCATTTCATGACGTGCTTCTCGCGCAAGCATCCGAACCTATTCACGCTCGGATTTTATGAAGGCAATGCCGCCGTTTTCCCTCATCTCGAGCTATTCGCGTCGATGGTGGCGCGCTATCTCTACAGCCAGGAGCAAAAAACCGGACAAGACCAAGCGCTGCTTGAGATCGCCAGGAACGAACGCGGCGATTTGCGCGGACCGATCCATATGATCGACTCTCCCCGGCATGCCTCGTATTGCGATTGGCTGACATTCCGTAAACGTGTGCGCAAGCTGTACCGGCAATTGGGCTGGCCCATGCCCGTTGCAGAGGATTTTGCAATGTTAAAAACCAATCCGGATGTGCAGATGCAAGTTGCCGCGCGGCATGCATAAACCAATGCATCAGTTATACATTTATTTTGATCGGATATTCGAATCAGGTTTCTCTGACAACACTTACTGTTAAAGCAAGCAGCTTTATTCTTTGGAGCACGTGACATGAGCAATAAAAAAATAAAATCAACCAAAAAAATGGCGTACGAACCAATTGCACTGGTTGGCATTGGTTGTCGTTTTCCCGGTGGGTCTCATGATCCGGAAAGCTTCTGGAATTTATTGGTTTCGGGAAGCGATGCAATCGTAGATATTCCGCCGGAACGTTGGAACCTGAGACGTTTTTATGATCCCGACCACAATAAGCCCGGCAAAATGTATGTCAAGCAAGGCGGTTTTTTGCAGCAGCGGGTCGATGAATTTGATGCCCTGTTTTTCGGCATCACTCCACGCGAAGCAGGCTCGATAGATCCGCAACAACGCTTGTTGCTCGAAACCAGCTGGGAAGCATTGGAAGATGCAGGAATCCCGCACGAATCTCTGATCGGATCGAACACCGGGGTTTTTATCGGCGCGTTTACGCTCGATCACAAATTGACCCAGATGGGCAAGATGAACCGGGATTTGATCAGTACGCATACCGCGGTCGGTTCAACGATGACGATTCTTTCCAACCGTATTTCCTATATTCTGGACTTGCGCGGCCCCAGCATGAGCGTCGACACGGCTTGCTCCTCTTCTCTGGTGGCACTGCATCTCGCATGCCAAGCCATCTGGAGCGGCGAGTCCGATTTGGCGCTGGCCGGCGGGGTTAATGTCATGATGCGCCCGGAATATCCGATTGCCATGTGTAAAGGCGGTTTTCTGGCGCCCGACGGCCGCAGTAAAAGTTTCGACGCCAGCGCCAACGGTTACGGACGCGGCGAAGGCGCTGGTGTGGTGGTGCTGAAGCCATTGTCGGCAGCTTTGAGAGACGGCGATTCGATTTATGCGCTGGTGCGCGGAACCGGCGTCAATCAGGACGGAAGAACCAACGGCATCACCGTTCCGAATCCGGCCTCGCAAACGGCATTGATTCGCTCCGTTTGTGATAAATACGGGATCGATACCAATGACATCAACTATTTCGAAGCCCATGGCACCGGCACGCCGGTCGGCGATCCGCTCGAAGCGAAAGCATTGGGCGAAGTCATCGACAAACCGTCCAAGCGCGCAAAATTCCGCTTGATGGGCTCGGTCAAAGGCGCTATCGGCCATTTGGAAGCGGCGGCCGGTATCGCGGGCATCATTAAAACATCGCTGTGCCTGTCGCATCAACAGGTACCGCCGCAAGCAAATTTACAGACCCCCAATCCCAATATTCCCTTTGACGAATTGGGCTTGCGTTTACCGACCCAATTGGAGCCGCTGCAATCCGGTTCCCAATCCATTTACGCCGCTGTCAATTCATTCGGTTATGGCGGAACCAATGCGCACGTAGTTCTGGAAAATGCGCCCCCTGTGCAGAAGCTGGTTCGAGAAGAAGAGCCGCAAAAGCAAACCTGCCTGCTGCCGTTGTCGGCCCGCAGTGAAACGGCATTACACGGCCTCGCACAAGCCTGGATGAGCAAATTTCCGCGGGATTATAAAGGATCAGTGAGAGATCTCTGCTTTTCGGCAGCATGCCGCCGGGGGCATCACGATTATAGGCTGGCGGTCATTGGCGATACTTGGGAAAACCTATACGACCAGCTCAGCGCCTACGTGACCAAGCAACCGGATTACTCCGGAGTTGCAGGAAAAACCGACAGCAAGGCCGCCGTGAAACCGGTCTTCGTTTACACCGGTATGGGGCCGCAGTGGTGGGCGATGGGAAGGGAGTTGTATGAACATAACGCCGTCTATCGCGAAACCGTAGAAAAATGCGATGCGATTTTCCGCCAATTATCGGGCTGGTCGATTCTGAAAGAAATGCTGGCCGATGAACAAAACTCGAAAATCACCGAGACGGAAATAGCACAACCGGCGAACTTCCTGGTGCAAACCGGATTAACCGCCATGTGGCGGGCCAACGGTATCGAACCGGGCGCAATTGTCGGACATAGCCTGGGAGAAATCAGTGCTGCTTACGCTGCCGGT
The DNA here is from genome assembly GCA_015709615.1 of Gammaproteobacteria bacterium. Lineage (NCBI taxonomy): Bacteria > Pseudomonadati > Pseudomonadota > Gammaproteobacteria > Gammaproteobacteria bacterium. The sequence continues at coordinate 1,478,592 of CP054179.1, forward strand.
GCGCTCAGCCTGGAAGATGCCATCAAAGTCAGTTATGAACGCAGCCGCATTCTTAAAAAAGCTGCCGGTTGCGGAAAAATGCTCGCGGTGGGCATCGGCATGGAACAATGCGCCGGGTTAATTGCGACATTAACCGGCGGCAATGTCTCCATTGCAGCAGTTAACGGTCCCGCGCAAGTGACTCTTTCAGGCGATCCGGCCGCGCTGGAAAAAATCTCGACCCATTTGACCGAACTGGGTGAATTCAACCGTTTTCTGCAAGTTGAACTGGCTTATCACAGCGCCTTCCTGGAGCACTTGAAACCTGAAATCAGACAAACATTGGCCGATTTGCGCCCAGCTTTGCCGCAGATACCGCTGTACTCGACGGTGACGGGAAAATTGACCGACTGCTTGAGCTTTGATGCCGAGTATTGGTGCAATAACGTCCGTGAACCGGTTTATTTCGCGCAAGCCATGGCCAGTTTACTGCAAGACGGGCATCGCATTTTCCTTGAAGTCGGTCCGCATCCGGTGCTATCAACCGCAATCAAGGAATGTTGCCAGCAGCAGAATATCAAACCGCAGAACTTCACTTCATTGCGGCGCGGCCATCCCGAGCAGCACACTTTCCAGATGGCTCTGGCCGGACTTTACACCGCCGGTTGCAAAATTGACTGGAAACACTTGTATCCTGCCGACGTCATGTACGTTAAATTGCCGACTTATCCTTGGCAAAGAGAGACACACTGGAACGAGGATGAAGAATCCATCACCGATCGCATCGGATCGCCGCTGCATCCGTTACTCGATCGCAGGTTATCCGGCCCCAAACCGGCGTGGCAAGGCGCCATCAATCAACAGTTTTTGCCTTACCTGAACGATCATCGGGTTGATGAGCTCGTCGTCATGCCGGGCGCGGCTTATGTGGAAGCTGGACTAGCGGCATTTAATCAGGCCACAGGCGATACCGCCTGCGCGATTGAACAATTACATTTTCACCAAGCATTGATTCTGAGCGGCAATGAAAGCGAGCCGTTTACTCATGTCGGCTACGATCCGGAAAACGGCCAATACGCATTTCACAGTCACTATCAGGATACAGCGCTGGATTGGACGCTGCATGCGTCGGCGAAAATTTTGCCGATGGTATCGGAATCGAAAACAATCGCACATCAAGATATTCTGCAGCGGTGCAGCGAGAAAGTTGATGTCGCTGAGCTTTACGCGGAACTCAACGAGCGCGGCTTATCGTATGGGCCTTACTTCCAGACCATCCAGCAACTCCAGCGCGGTCACAACGAAGTGTTGGCACATATCCAGTTGCATACCGGTCTATCAACTGAAAACCCGGGTTACTTCCTGCATCCCACGCTATTGGATGGATGTTTTCAGTCACTCATTGCAGCGACCAGCGAGAAGGATGATTTTTACATGCCAGTCTCGATCAAACGTATCAGCTATCATGCAAAACCTGGGAATGCCGTGTGGTGTCACGGCAAGCTGAGTCAGCTCAACGAACACAGCATTGAAGGCGAGTTAACGCTATTTGACGAGCATGGCCAGGTACTGGTGGAAGTTGCAGGCTTGCGGTGCCGGGCATTGACCAATGAAAAGAATAATCTGAGTGAGCAGCTGGCACAATGGACATACGCATGGCAATGGCAGAAAAAAGCAGCGCCAGCGAATGTGAAGCGCAAAGGCTGCTGGCTGGTATTCAGTACCGCTAGCGAAACCAGCGAATCTCTGTGCAATGAACTGAAAACCGACGGCAACCAAGTGATACGGGTGCCGGTCAACGAAGTTTATCAGCAGGAATTCAGTCATATTCAGTCTCTCGACCCGGATGAGCTCGGTTATTTGGAGCAAATCGTCTTAAAAGCAAAATCCCAAGGATGCACCGGCATCGCCTATCTCTGGGGCTTGGCAGACATTGCGGCAAACGATCCTGCGGGAATCGAGCACGCCAACGTCGCATTACAGATTATTCAGTTGCTTGGCAAAGTGTATACCACCCAAGCGCCGCGGGTTTATGTCATCACACAGGGAACGCAAGCGGTCAGCCGCAGCGGCGAAATAACCAATATCCCGCTCACCGCCTTAACCGGATTGACGCGTGTGGCATTCAATGAATTCCCGCAGTTCCGCTTCACGCAGATTGATTTAGATCCGGTGAGTGCGAACCAAGCCGTTCATTTGTTAACCCAAGAATTAATGTCCGACGACAACGAAGACGAAGTCGCTTTGCGCGGGAAAGACCGTTATGTACACCGCTGGATCAGACATGACGTTGAGCTTCCCTCGAACGAGCGTAACGGTGACACCGTTGCAGCGTTCCAATTGGCCAAGCCGGGTCATTATGAATTTCATGCCATGTCCAAACCCATTCCCGGAACCGGTGAAGTGGTTGTGGCATTGCAATGCATCAACTTGGCAAGCTACCAGTTTGCAAATACTCAAGGTGCAGAGGTACACGGTTATTTTGCGGTAGGTGTAATTGATAGCATCGGCACTCAGGTGAAAAACCGCACTGCCGGGGAGCTTGTCATGCTTGCAACCGATAGCGCCATTGCTTCCCATATCGTTTGTGCCGCCGGCAAGGTATTTCCGGTTGACCAATTTCAACTCACCCCGGAAGAAATCGCTTCTCTGGCAACTACGGTAGTACCCGCGTATTACGCGCTGAAGTATGTCGCTAGGGTGGCGCCTCTCGAAACTGTGTTGATCGACTGCGGATTGGGTGCGGCGGCTACAGCCGCAATGGAAGTCGCCAGCTGTTTGGGCGCTTCGCCATTGCTTTATCATCACAACAGTGACATCGCGAGCGGCGAAAATCCGGAAGCTGCGCCGGTACGCGCGTGGATACGAGGCATGGATGCGCAAAAGCCGGAGGGTATCGATCATTGGTTACTGCCGGAAACGCACGAGATCGTTCTGACACAAACCAATAATGATCACGCACCCGCCAGTTTACTGGAAAAAAGCTTTATACACCTGGATGCATTGAAACTCGCACGCACGGCGCCGGAGTTATTTCAGCAGCTGCTAGATGCCGTGGCGCATTTATTCAATACGGTGCAAATCGTCAGTTTGCCGCAGGTCAAGGTATTGACATTGCCCGAAGGCATTGCCTTCCTATCCGACCGGAATCGCTCAAGCACCGATACCGCACAAATTTTATCGCTACAGGATAAATCCGCGATTACTGTCGTTGACCGGCAACAATCCGCATTATTTGCAGCCGATGCAGCCTATCTGATTACCGGCGGTTTCGGCGGGTTTGGACTGGAAGCGGCCAAATGGATGGCAAAGCACGGCGCCAAACATCTGATTCTGGTTAGCCGCCGCGGCGCGTCGGATGATGCGGCAAAAGCGGTATTGGCCTGGTTAGCGGAAAAGGATGTGAAAGTAACCGCGGTCGCGGCGGATTTGACCGATGCAGCACAAGTTAAGTCGTTATTCGACAAGATCTCTGCTACTTGCCCGCCGCTAAAAGGGATTTTGCATACCGCGGCCATTCTGGATGACGCACCGATTACCGAATTGACTCCGCAACGCATGACTCGAGTCATGCGCGCCAAAGCGCTGAGCGCTTGGTATCTGCATGAACACACACAAAACGACTCACTGGATTTCTTCGTTCTCTTCTCGTCGGTGTCCTCGATTATCGGCAATGCGCGCCAGGCGAACTACGCCGCCGCCAATACTTTCCTCGATGCATTGGCGGCCAAACGTCGCGCCGCCGGGCTGGCCGGCATGAGTATTAACTGGGGCGCCATTGCAACCGGTATGGCGGTTAATAGCGAAGAGGTAAAACAACATCTGAATTTGATGGGGATGAACACCATCACGGTCAATCAGGCGATGGATTGCTGGGCGCACATGCACAGCGCTGATCTGTCCCAATATGGATTAATGAACTGCGACTGGGATAAATGGCAAGCCTTTGAACCCACTGGCGGCAATTCTCCCCGGTTCGAGCGCTTGGTCAGTCATGCTGAGCAGAAATCAGAACATACCTTGACCAAAATCTGCCAGGAAATATTCCAGCTCCCGCCAGAACAAAGAGAAGGGGGCATGCTGCATGCCCTTGCCGGACAAGTGGCGTCGGTGTTGCGCATACCGCTGGAAAAAATCGACAGCGATCAATCTTTAATGCACATGGGCATCGATTCGCTCATGGCGGCGGAATTGCAAGCGCTTATCAATAAAGCTTTCGGCGTCAGAATTTCCACGCTGGAATTAATGCGCAGTCCGAACTTGGCGCATATGGCGCACATTCTGATGGAGAAAACGATCCTGCCGGTTTCACCGGCAACCGCAGACGAACCGGCAGCGGAAAGTTCAGTAGTCGATCACATGTCCGAGAAGGATATCGATATGTTGCTGGAGCAACTCTTGGTTAAAGGTTAGGGTGTTTTTCCCAAAGCGGCTACGTCGTCCCAGCTTGATAGAAAAACGACCGTTTGCACACATGCCGGGACTTCTTGATTGCTATTTTTGATTAATTACTTACCAGAAGATTTTACAAAGGTTGATGAAATGAATAATAAAGCCAGTCAGTTGGAAAATTTGTCACTGGATGAAAAGCGTCATTTGCTGAGAAAACTGATCTCGCAAAAAAATAATGATCAAAATGAAAAACCGGATTCGGGTGGCATCCCGGAAGCCTGGTACCGGTTTGAGAAATTCCCGGATTACAACACGCTGATGGAGCAGGAAAAAATATTCAAGACGCTTTCGATGAATAATCCGTACTTCAACCCGCATCAAGGCGTCAGCGACCATATCACCCGTATCGACGGCAAAGATTTCATCAACTATTCCGGCTACAACTATCTCGGCTTATCGGGTCATCCCGAGGTATCCGGCGCCGCCAAGGCGGCTATCGATCAATACGGCACTTCGGTCTCGGCCAGCCGCATCGTGTCGGGAGAAATTCCGCTGCATCGCGAACTGGAACAAATCCTGGCCGAAATTCACGGCACGGAAGATGCCTTGGCCTTAGTCAGCGGCTACTCGACCAACGTTGCGATGATCAGTCATTTATTCGGTCCGCATGATCTGTTGATACACGATAGCTTGATTCACAACAGCATTATCACCGGGTGCAAGTTGTCGGGTGCGCGGCGCATGACGTTTCCCCATAACGACTGGGAAGCACTCGATAAAATTTTGACCGATGAGCGCCACACCTATCAACGCACCCTGATTATTATCGAGGGGGTTTATAGCATGGACGGCGATATTCCCGATCTGCCCCGTTTCATCGAGCTCAAGAAGAAACACAAGTGCCTGCTCATGGTTGATGAAGCACATGCAGCCGGTATCATCGGACCGCGCGGATTCGGCTCACATGATCACTTCGGCATCGATGCCACCGAAGTCGATATCTGGATGGGCACGTTAAGCAAGGCATTCGCCAGTTGCGGCGGCTATATTTGCGGCTCTCGCGCCTTGATCGAAAATCTTAAATACAACGCAGCCGGTGCGGTGTTATTCAGCGTCGGTATCTCTCCCCCCAACACCGCCGCCGCGCTTGCTTCGGCGCGAATCTTGAAACGCGAGCCGGAACGGGCCGCGCGCTTACGCGCCAGATCGGCTTTATTCCTGCAACAAGCCAAGGAACAAGGGCTGGATACCGGCTTGGCCAATGGCACCGGCGTTGTTTCGATCATCCTGGGAGATTCGGTCCTTTGCCTGAAACTCAGCCAAAAGTTATACGAGGCGGGCATCAACGTTCATCCGATCATGTATCCCGCCGTACCGGAATCGGCCGCCCGGTTACGTTTTTTCATTACCAGCAATCTGTCCGAGGAAGAAGTGATTTACACGGTGAACACACTGGCACAAGCGCTACGTCAATTGCAACAAAAAACCGGGGGCGGCACTGCGTTATCTTGATCCGGATAACCACCGGAAATGCGCAGCAATTGCACAACCTAAGAAATGAAAAGGATTACATCAATGCTTACTCCCTATACCCGCCGGATACTCCAGCACAGCTGGTGGACCGTCACTCTAAGCGTTCTATTAATGATGGCCGCCGGTTACGGTATCCAGTTTCTGCACTTTAAAAGCGATTACCGCATGTTCTTCAGCGAAGAAAATCCGCAACTCCTCGCTTTTGATTCCTTGAACAAGACCTATGTGCGGGATGACAATCTGCTGGTGGTGGTGACACCCGCTAACGGTGATGTGTTCACCAAGGAAAATCTCGTCATCGCCGAGAAATTAACCAAAGCGCTCTGGCAAACACCGTATTCGATACGGGTGGATTCCATCACCAATTTTCAATATAGCCATGCCATCGGCGACGAGCTCTTTGTCGAAGATCTGGTAAGAAACGCTGATCAACTCAGCGCACAGCAAATCAATGAGAAGCGGAAAATTGCTTTAAACGAGCCGCTGCTGATCAACAGGCTTATCTCCCCTGATTCAAGTGTGATGGGAATCAATATCGTCGTGCACAGACCCGCGCTGGATCAAGACAAAGAAACCACGGAAGCGGTCGAATTCGTCAGAAATCTGGTGCATACGCTAAAAAAGGAATACGTGGATTTGGATATCCGGCTGACCGGCTCGCTGATCCTGGATACCTCCTTTGCGGAATCGTCCAAGCACGATATGGCCACGCTGACTCCGGCCATGCTCACCATCATTTGCCTCGCCTTGGCGCTATTCCTTAAATCATTGTGGGGAACCGCCGCCATTATCGCCATGATGATACTGGCGGTTACCGGCGCAATCGGGTTGGCCGGTTGGATGGATATTGCGTTTTCCCCTTCCAGCATCCCCGCTCCAACCATTTTACTCACGGTTGTTGTGGCCGACGCCGTGCATATATTGACAGGCTATTACAGCGCGCTGGAACGAGGCCTGGACAGAAAAAACGCCATGACGGAAAGCATCGCGGTTAACTTTAAAGCGATTCTTTTTACCAATCTGACCACGGCGATCGGTTTTCTTTCGATGAACTTCAGCGAGGTTCCGCCTTTCCAGGACCTTGGCAATATTACGGCCATGGGTGTCGGGCTCGCTTTCTTTCTGACAGTCACTTTTTTGCCCGCGCTGATCATGTTGTTACCGCAGCATAAAGGGCGCACCGGCATCGGCAACAGCAAGACACTCGCGCGCTTGGCAAACTTTATCATCGCCTACCGCGGCACCGTCTTGTCCTTTCTCGTTGTGATTACGATTGCACTGATTGCCTGCATCCCGCTGAATGAGCTGGATGACGAGTATGTCAAATATTTTGATGATTCCATCGCATTCCGCCGCGATACCGATTACACCACCGCCAATTTGACCGGCGTTTACCGCATCGATTACTCGCTCGGCACTGAAATCGAAGGCGGAATCAGCGACCCGGCATTTCTCAACCAAGTTGATGCTTTTGTGCAGTGGTACCGCAAGCAACCGGAAGTTATGCATGTCTATGCGGTAACCGACATCCTGAAACGGCTGAATCTGAACATGCACAACGACGATCCGACCTGGTACCGCTTACCCGAGACCAGAGACCTGAGTGCGCAGATTCTATTGATGTACGAAATGTCGTTACCGTACGGACTGGATCTGAACGATCGCATCAATGTCAGCAAATCGGCAACACGTGTAACCGCTACTTTGCATAGTATTTCCAGCCAGCAGGTAATCGATCTTGAAACACGCGCGCAGGCTTGGCTGGCCGCCAATACTTCCGCCATAAAACACAGCGAAGGAACAGGCGCGACATTATTGTTCGCGCATATCGGCCAACGGAATATCGCCAGCATGATCTCGGGAGAGATTATGGCCATCGGCATCATCTCGCTGATTTTAATTCTGGTACTGCGTTCGGTTGAGCTGGGCCTGATCAGTTTAATCCCGAATTTGATTCCTGCCGCCATTGCATTCGGTTTATGGGGATTGATCGTCGGTCAGGTAGGGCTTGCAGCTTCGGTGGTGGCAGCCATGACGCTTGGAATTCTGGTCGATGACACCGTCCACTTTCTCAGCAAATACCAGCATGCCAGAAAACAACTCAATCTGACACCGGAAGACTCCATCCGCTACGCTTTTGCCACGGTAGGCAGCGCCCTATGGATTACTTCCGCTGTGCTGATCATGGGATTTTCCCTGTTCGCGTTTTCCAGTTTCAAAATCAACAACGAAATGGGCATGCTCACTTCAACTATCTTCGGTTTGGGTTTGTTCGCCGAATTCCTGTTGCTTCCCCCGCTGCTACTGACCTTGGAGTCATGGAAAAGCCACTGGGCCAGATCTTCCCGGCCTGTCATCACTAAATTTTAAAAGGAGAAACCCATGAAAAAGATCTTTTACCTAATCAGCCTTTTCTTCAGCATGAGCACCACGCTTCATGCCATGACCGACGAAGAGAAGGGTTACGCCATCAATCGCGAAGTTGAACGCCGTGACAGCGGTTTTGGCGACAGTATTCATGACGCTTTGATGATATTGCGCAACACACAGGGCGATGAAAGCAAGCGTGAATTTACCTACAAGACATTGGAAATGACCGGTGATGGCGATAAAGAACTCGGTGTTTTCCATCGCCCGGCAGATGTCAAAGGCACCGCCATTTTGACTTATGCGCATGGCTTAAAACCGGATGACCAATGGCTGTACCTGCCGGAACTGAAGCGTGTCAAACGCATTTCAACGGTCAACAAATCCGGACCGTTCATGGGCAGTGAATTCGCCTACGAAGATATCGCCTCATGGGAATTGGAAAAATACAAATATAAATACCTGCGCGACGAAGTGATAGACGGCCATGACTGTTTTGTCATCGAAAATACCCCTGCTTACGAGCACTCCGGTTATGTCCGCCAAGTTGAATGGATTGATAAAACCATCTACCAGCCGCGCAGGATCGATTTTTATGATCGCAAGAACACTTTGCTGAAGACACTTACTTTCAGTGATTACAACCAATATCTAGGCCAGTACTGGAGAGCCGGAAAGCTGGAAATGGTCAATCATCAGAATGGCAAAAGCACTTCATTGATGCGCACTAACTACCGGTTTCGTATTGGATTGACGGAAAACGACTTCATGGAAAGCTCCCTGAAGAATGTGCAGTAAACAGCCAATATTGATGCACTCCGATCCTTCTAGAAACCACCTGTTTAGTTAAATAGGTTTTGCAGAAATGAAGCGGTTTAATCCGGTATCCGGCAGGGTACCGGATTAAACACCAATCACCCCCAAAGTCCGGAAAATCAGCATTCAAAGGCAACTGTGATGCAATCGCGATTAATCTTACTCATACTGGTTATCAGTAGCGCTATAACCAATGCTCACGCTGCCGAATGGTCCGGTTTTGCGGCCATGGATTTCCGTACTTATGCAAACGCTCCGGTATTTCCTGAGCAAAACAATCTTCGTTTCGTACCGTCAGGCGTCGCGCAACCGGAATTCCGCCATGAATGGGGCAATGGTTCGAATCGTGTGACTTTTATCCCTTTCGGCCGGGTTGATGCAATCGATGAACATCGGACGCACTTTGATATTCGCGAGCTTAATTGGTTATATCAACATCCGAAGTGGAATATCCGCGCGGGTGTCGGCAGAGTATTCTGGGGCGTAACCGAATCACGCCATCTCGTTGATATCATCAATCAGATCGATCTGGTGGAAAATATCAATGGCGAAGAAAAACTGGGACAACCGATGGTCAGTTTGAACATACCCAGCACCTATGGGAATTTCAACTTTTTATACCTACCGTTTTTTCGCGATCGGACTTTCCCGGCATTGCATGGCAGATTAAGGTTTGTGCCGCCGGTGGATCAGAATGCATCCGAATTCAGCGGCAGCGCCAATCGTTGGCATCCGGACTGGGCGGTTCGCTGGAGCCGGACTTTTGGTAACGTCGATATCGGGTTGGCACATTTCATGGGCGTCGGCCGCGAACCCAGGTTAATGCCCAGATTCGACAATGGATTCAATACCAATCCGACAGCACTGATACCCATTTACGATTTGATTCAACAAACCAGTCTGGATGCGCAAGCTTCATTGGGAAACTGGCTTTTCAAACTGGAAGCGATCACACGCAGCGGACAGGGCAAGCGCTTTGCAGCCGTTGTCGCCGGCGCTGAGTATACCCATTATGGATTGCTTGGCACCGATATCGATGTCGGTTTGCTGGCGGAGTATCTTTACGATGGACGCGATAGAACTGCGCCGCCCACACCATTCAACAACGATGTTTTCTTCGGCGTGCGATTTGCATTTAACGATGCGCAAAACTCTCAGCTGTTGGCTGGCGTTACGACCGATCTGGAAACTCAGGCCAAAATCGGCACCGTCACAGCAAGCCGCAGAATTGGCGAGAAATGGAAAATTGAACTGGAATCCCGTTTCTTTGAAAATATTTCGCCCGATAACCCCAGAACGGAAATTCTCACCGGCTACCGCAAAGACAGTTACATTCAATTTCGCATCGCGCGCTATTTCTAGCCTTTGCAAAATTATTCTTATGCCAACGAAATCATCCAACAACGCTCGTACCAATCAAGTCATGGCAACTCTGCTGCCGTCGCCGCCCTTTTATTTTGCGCTCTGCGAAACATCGAAAGATCCACAAGTACTTCACCCATCCGAATTACCCTTGATTGCGGGAGCTGGTATAAAGCGTCAACAAGAATTCTGTTCGGGTCGCTTTTGCGCGCATCAAGTTCTCGATCGATTGGGATATCATGATATACCGCTTTTAGCCGACCAGTATGGCGCACCGGTCTGGCCTTGCGGTATTACCGGCAGTATCAGCCACAGCGGCGGCATAGCGGTTGCAGCAGCGGTTCAAAAAAAAACACTCGCGCATTTGGAATCGATATCCAAGAGTACCTCAGTCCTTTTCCATACGACACACTGAGCAATTTATTCTCAGCAGCCGAAAGAAACGCTATTTTGCTGACCCAATCTGCATTGCGTGATCGATACGCTTACAGCCTCTTTTCCGCAAAAGAGAGCGTATTGAAATGCTGCTACTACGCTTTCGATTGTGTACTGGAATTGAGCAGCATCAATATCACAATGAAAATAAGTGAGAATATTTTCTTTGCCGATATTCGTGGTCATTTAATAAACGAATTTTTTCTTGAAAAATGCAAATCGGTTGGACATATTCGCTGCGATCCAACCCATGTTTACACTGCAATTTGGGTGTAGCAGCCGGCTACTGCCATGAGAATTTCTTTCAGATGCAGCATGAGATATTGATTACAAAGATTATGTGTGTTTAATGAAATGCTCTGAAGGTACCGGAGCGGTCGTGTTATTTTCCAATGCAGAAGTGCGAAAAAATTTCTCCCAGCAAGTCATCAGCAGTAAATTGCCCAGTGATTGATGAGAGAGCGTTTTGCGTCAGCTTGAGTTCTTCCGCTAGAAGCTCCAATTGATATTCACCTTGGGTGAATCTTTGCGCATTCTCCAGATACCGCTTAGCTTGCTGCAGCGCTTCCAGATGGCGTTGCCTGGCCATAAAAACACCCTCACCGGCTTGATTGAAACGCCAACCGGCAATCTCCAATATTTTCCTGCGTAACAGCTCGATCCCTGCGCCAGTTTTGGCTGACAGATAAATTGCACTGTTCCCTGCTTGTTCTTCGATCCTGGGATCTTCGTTCACCAGATCAATTTTGTTGAATATTGTGATGCGCGGCTTGCCTGCAGGAATGGCATTTTGCACCGAACCTTCCGCAATGGACCGGCACCGGCTGCTATCCATTAGCCGGAGCACCAGGGTAGCTTCTTTAATCGCTGCGAGTGTGCGTTCGATACCCTTTTGTTCCACTACATCCTCAGTTTCTCTGAGCCCCGCTGTGTCGATGACATGAACCGGCATGCCGGCAATGGAAATGGTGCGTTGAATCGTGTCCCGCGTGGTTCCAGGAATCTCCGTAACGATGGCGGCTTCTTCTTGCGCCAATTGGTTCAGTAAGCTGGATTTACCCACATTGGGCGCGCCCATCAACACAATGCGAATACCTTCCTGCAGCAGATTGCCTTGCCGTGCGGCCAGGAATATCTGCTCAAGCAAAACTTGGATATGCTCCAGTTTTTCGATAATTTGCAAAGTTTGCAGATTATCGGTTTCTTCTTCGGGGAAATCCAACGTGGCTTCAATGAGCATGCGCAGCCTGATCAGTAAGCTTACGAGTTCTTCGATCCGGGATGAAAAGTTGCCTTGCAATGAATGAATGGCGCAACGCGCGGCTTCATGAGTACCGGCTTCGATAACCGCGGCAACGCTTTCCGCTTGAATCAGATCAATTTTATCATTGAGATAAGCGCGTAACGTAAACTCTCCCGGTTGCGCCAAACGGGCGCCAGCTGCAAGGCAGCGACTGAGCAATAGATCCATAACCGCCGGCCCGCCATGCCCTTGTAACTCGAGAACATCCTCTCCCGTGTACGAATGCGGAGCAGGAAAGTAAAGCGCGATACCTTGATCGATGATTTGCCCGTCAGTATCCAGAAATTTACTGAGACAGGCATAACGAGCCTTGGGAAGCTTACCCAAAATCGCTTCCGCCAGTTTTGTCAGATGCTTGCCGGAAATTCGAATCACACCGATTCCACCCCGTCCGGGTGGTGTTGCAATTGCTGCAATAATATCAGAGCTTACTATTGATCAACTCCATGACTGCGATAGGCTGTGGACAGTCACTGGCGGTTACTGAGAATGCGCAATAACCGCCCACGATTTTTACTTTTTCCTTGTTTTCTTGCCGGCAGGAGCGCTTTTTGCTTTTACCGGTGCTTTGCCTTTGGCGGCGACCGCTACTTGGCTCGGTTGTTGTTTTTTCTCATTTTGCTGACTGCTTGCTGCAGGAACCGCCTCCGCTTGAGTTGCTGTTTCTTCTTCAGCAGACAAGACAGCTAGTTGAGGATTCTCCTTTGCTTGTTCAGGTTTGTCCTTAATTTTTTTCTTGTTATTTTTATCTTTGTTGGCATCCTCTTCGGCCTTATTCTCATACATGCGCGTTATTTGCCATTGCTGCGCAATAGAGAGAATGTTGTTACACAGGGAGTACAGCACGAGACCTGCTGGGAAGAAGAAAAAGAAAACACTGAAAGCAATCGGCATGATCTGCATGACTTTTGCCTGGATTGGGTCCGCCGGTGTCGGGCTGAGTTTCGACTGAATCCACATCGATATGCCCATAATCACCGGCAGCACATAATACGGATCGGGCACCGACATGTCGGTTATCCATAACGCGAGCGGCGCGTAGCGCAATTCAACCGCTGCCAGCAATGTCCAGAACAACGCAATGAATACCGGAATTTGCACCAGAATCGGTAAACATCCTCCCATCGGATTGATTTTCTCTTCTTTGTAAAACTCCATCATTACTTGGTGCATACGCTGGCGGTCGCTCGCATACTGCTCACGAATACGCTGCAATTTAGGCGTCACCACCCGCATTTTCGCCATGGAACGATAGCCCGCAGCCGATAATGGGAAGAACAGCAGCTTGACCGTCAATGTCAGGAGAATAATAGCCGCTCCCCAATTATCGGTCCATGAATGATAGAAGGAAAGCAACCAGAACAGCGGTTTGGCAAGAACCGTCAACCAACCGTAATCAACCGTCAGATCGAGACCGGGCGCAAGCTCTGCAAGTTTGTTTTGTTCTTGCGGACCGGCATAGAAAGGCATCGTAATACTTTTCTCTTGCCCCGGTTCTATTGCGCCGACCGGTGCGATGACACCGGCAGTGTATTGGTTGGGTGCCAGACGCTTGGCAAAATATTCACGCGGCGTATTTTTTGGCGGCAGCCAAGCCGTCAAAAAATAATGCTCGAGCATAGCTATCCAGCCGTTATCCGCATTCGTCGGATATTCCGCCTTGTTTTTATCCAGATCGGAAAATTTTATTTTCAGAAACTTTTCTTCATCCGTATACATCGCCGGCCCGGTATAGGAATGAACCATGGTATTGGCGTCCGTAGGATCGTTTGCATCCCGCAACATCTGAAAATAAGAGAATGGATTAATCGCAGTTTCACTGTGATTTACGATTTCAAATTCAACATCAATGACATAACTGCCACGATGGAAAGTATAGATCTTGGCCGCTTGCACACCATTGACTTCCGGCGCGAGAAGACGCACCACAACCTTGTTCTGGCCCGGCTCCAGCTCATAGTTATAATTTTTCGAGTCTACGGTATATTTTGTTTTGTGACTCGGCAGACCATCACCGATCAATCCGGACTGCACAACCTGGAATCGCGCGGTTTTATCCAGTAATAACTCATAGGGTTTGTTCACATCTTCCCGGGATGGATGCGCAAGCAAACCTAGCTGCCGGATATCGCCACCTGCTGTATCGATTTCCGCGACAACCAGATCCGTTTTGACATGGATTTTCTCACCGTTAACAAACAGATTGGGCGTTATCGACGGACTGACGCCTTCGATTTCTGAGGCAGTTCCAGTCCCGCTCGCAGAAGCGGTCAATTCATCGCCGGGTACCGGCAATGGATCATGGCGCTGACTTGCGGAATCTGTAGTTGCTCCAGACATCACTTGCGAAGCAGGTGGATATAATTCTTTTTGCCATGCATCCCACAAAAATAATAGCGACGTGGAAAAGATGATGATCAGTATGAGTTTTCTTGTTTCCATTATTTATCTAATCAAGTTAATTTTTCGGCAAAACCGTATGGTTGTTGTGCGTACCCATCCGTAGTTTGGTTACTGGTTTTTATTTCCATTGATGGTAGCGCTGCTTGTCGAAATTTTTTATGTATACAGTAGCATGACTAATTACAGTTGCATTGATTCGGCATCAAGGAACAGGCTCATAACCGCCCTTACTCCAGGGATTACAGCGCAGTATGCGCCAAACACTTAACCGCGTTCCACGCAACAAACCATATTTTGCATATGCCTCACAGGCATATTGCGAGCAAGTCGGACTAAAACGGCACGATGGCGCAAAAAGAGGACTGATACAATATTGGTAGATTTTTATTAATGCAACAATTAACCGTGACATTGCTGTAGTCGAAGCATCAGTAATTGTGTTTCAGTAGCCAGTTTTTTCAGTGCATTCCTTGGAACAGGCCGCCGCAATCGTATCACCCAATCCATTTTCATTGTTTGATCGTTAAACCGATTCTTGCGAAATACGTCCCGCAAAATACGCTTAATTTTATTGCGCTTAACTGCAAATCGTTCAATTCTTTTCGAAACAATCAATCCCAGCCGCGCATATTCAAATTCATTCGGCTTCATATAAATCTGAATTAAATCACCGCTGGTCTGACATTTGAAATTGATTACTGCAGCAAACTCCGTTGCCTTATGTAACCTGCAATTTTTTGGCAAAGAATAGGTTTCAACAAATCTAAAAATAAAAATATCCGATCAGATCTAGACGCTTAATCGAGCGCGACCTTTTGCACGGCGAGCACGAATCACTGCCGCTCCACCGCGTGTTCTCATACGCACTAAAAATCCATGTGTACGTTTTCTTCTTGTTACTGAGGGCTGATAAGTACGTTTCATTTCTCTCTCTAGCTTATTTAGTCAATAGAACCGCGTATTAAAACTTGTTATGGGGTTTTATGTCAATGTTTTTCTAAATCCATTTGCAAATAAAGACTTTAATTACTTTAAATGTCACTCTTACCGCATTGTGCCGCTTGTGGTTACTTTGCCGATCGCTTTGTTTTGTTAAAATCCGGTTGATTGATCTATCGAATATTAACCGCACGCCCCGTTTGAAATAATCGCATACATGAGTACACCCTGCCCGTTCGATAACATCCGCATCGTGTTAAGCCACACGAGCCACCCCGGTAATATTGGCGCGGTTGCGCGCGCGATGAAAACGATGGGGTTGAATGCCTTGTATCTGGTCAATCCGAAATCCTTTCCAGATCCGGAAGCAGTGGCGCGAGCCGCGAATGCTGACGACATCCTGCAGCAAGCTAAGATTTGCCGCGAACTTGACGAGGCACTGGAAAATACCGTCCTGACCGCCGCGATTACCGCACGGCCGCGCGATCTTTCGCACACCACTTTCGATGCCCGGCTGGGTGCAATTGAACTAGTGCAGCTGGCCCGGCAACAACCGGTAGCCTTGCTGTTCGGCCCGGAAAACTCCGGTCTCACAACGGCAGAAGTGAATAAATGCCAGATCATTGTCCATATCCCGGCGAATCCGCACTATTCATCGTTAAATCTGGCGAGCGCGGTGCAGATCATGACCTATGAGTTGCTCATGGCGCTCACCGGGAATGCAATACCTTCTCCTGTCAAGGGGGAGTTGGCAGATTTCAACGAAATGGAATTATTGTACGCGCATCTTGAACAATTGATGTCCGCCAGCGGTTTTCTCGATCCGCAAAAACCCAAACTGCTGATGCGGCGCATTCGCCGCCTGTTTGCACGGGCACGGCTGGAAAAGGAGGAAGTACAGATTCTGCGCGGTATCCTGACCGCGCTAGGCAAACGCTGGTAACGGCGACTACTTTTGCATTGTCAGCTAATTTTCCTTGATCAGCGTACCAATCCCCTGATCGGTCAAAATTTCCAGTAACAATGCATGTTCCACACGCCCGTCTATGATGTGACAGGATCTGACGCCCTTCTTAACAGCATCGAGCGCCGATCCGATCTTAGGCAGCATACCGCCGGATATGGTGCCATCGGCAAATAATTCATCCACTCTCTGCGCAGTCAAACCGGTCAGCAAATCACCGTTTTTATTCAAAACCCCCGGAATATTGGATAACAAAATCAGTTTTTCCGCTTTAAGAATTTCCGCCAGCTTACCGGCAACAAGGTCAGCATTAATATTATAGGATTCTCCATCTGCGCCCACGCCGATTGGCGCGATCACCGGGATAAAATCCTGCGTATCGAGCAACGCGATAAGCGCCGGATCGATCGATTCGATTTCGCCGACTTGACCGATATTGATCCATTTCCCTGCGATTTCACGGTCCGCCATGAGCATTTTCTTGGCACGGATAAAAGCCCCGTCTTTACCCGTCAAACCGACAGCCTTGCCACCGTGGCGATTGATCAGGTTCACGATATCTTTATTCACCGACCCACCCAGCACCATCTCCACCACATTCATAGTCTCGGCATCCGTCACGCGCATGCCTTGAATGAACTCGCCTTGCTTACCGACGCGTTTAAGCATTTCATCGATCTGCGGACCGCCGCCGTGCACAACCACCGGATTCATGCCGACCAGCTTCAGCAACACCACATCGCGTGCAAATCCATGTTTCAGGTTTTCTTCAATCATCGCATTGCCACCATATTTAATGACGATGGTTTTACCATGGAAACGTTGAATATACGGCAGCGCCTCAGCCAGAATCTTGGCTTTGTCTCTTGCTACGATAGGGGAAGTCGACATGGTTCTCTCAATCACTTATTAAACAATTTTTAAAATAGGATCTGGATGATGCAAAAAGGTTTTCATTCGCGCGCAACCTGTAAAAATCTTTCATCACCAGCCAATTGGAATAAGCTCAATTGCCGCCATTGCCGTCCTTCCGCATCTTTATACTGCGCAGTAACGCACTTGGGTAATTTCTTTTTAGCCGGTTTTACCGGGATGAATTCGGACAACCCCCTGATCCCCAGCATATTGTTGACAATGAAGCCGCCATAGAGCTTATTACCCGTTATAACCAGCAGAATGCGTGACTTCTGATTGAACGCCACTGGATTACCACCTAGGTAAACCCCGAGATCCGTTATCCCGTAAAGATTTCCGCGCACATTGGCTAATCCGAGAAACCACGGCTGCGTCAGCGGAACATGCGCTAATTTGGGTATCGGTATCACCTCATTGACTTCCGCCATCGGTATTAGATAACGTTCCTCCCCCGCTGCAACACCCAAAACGGCTGACGAGGCCCCATCGTTAGCCTTACGGGCCATTTCTTCTGCCGCTACTAACTGGGATTTTTCAGCGTTTGTCATCTCCGTATCTCACTTCTTCTATCGCCACTAAGAGGCAATTGATTATTCGTTGTATGGCTATTTTACTGTATTATCGGTCATTGAAATTTGAATTGTACGGAGTCGAAAAATGAATGATCACAAGTGCTGCTGGCTGTCCTTTCTCCTGTTTTTGCCATTTCTAACGGGATGTGTTCCCATGTTTGCCATCGGTACCGCGGCCGGAACAGGTGCGTATATCTCAGAAGATCGTAGAACCAGCGGCATGTTCATTGAAGATGAAGGAATCGAACTCAAGAGCGCACGACGCATTAATCAGCAATTCGGCGATAAGGTGCACATCAACGTTACGAGCTATAACCGTATGGTGCTATTGACCGGCGAAGCTCCTTCAGAAACAATCAAAACGGATATCGGCAAACTCGTAATGGGTGTCGATAATGTACGCAGAATTTTCAACGAAATTGCGATCGCCGGAAATACTTCTCTGGCTTCACGCAGTAACGACACACTACTGACTTCCAAAGTGAAGGCGCGTTTTCTTGCTGAACGCAAATTTCAAATCAATCACGTCAAAATTGTGACCGAAAACGAAGTGGTGTATCTGCTCGGCGTTGTGACACGACAGGAAGCTGACAGCGCCGCACAAATTGCCAGTTCTACCTCAGGTGTGAAAAAAGTAGTGAAAGTATTCGAATATTTGAACTAAACCTTCTTATTGACACACATGCTGCCGGAAAACCTGCTCGCAGAATTACAGTCTGCGTTTCCACCGGATCGCTTCTATACCGATCCGGTGGATTGTTATGCTTACGCCTATGACAACAGTCGCAAGATTTTTCCTCCAGATGCCGTGTTGTTCCCACTCACCAGCGCAGAAATAAAACACGCCGTTACTCTATGTAATCGCTACCAAGTGCCGCTTATCCCGCGCGGGCGCGGCACCGGAACGGCCGGCGGCAGCTTGCCGGAGTTAGGCGGCATCGCCTTGTCGATGGAACGCATGGCAAATATTATTTCGGTCGATCCCGCTAATCGGGTAATTGTGGCCGAGTCAGGTGTATTGAATCAGGCCGTGCAAGATGCCGCCAAACCGTATGGCTTTTTCTGGCCGCCGGACCCCTCCAGCGCCATGTTCTCAAGCATAGGCGGCAATATCGCCACCGGAGCGGGTGGTCCACACGCCGTCAAATACGGTACCACCCGAGAGCATGTGCTAGGTTTGAAAGCCGTCACAGGCGCCGGCGATTACATTACCACCGGATGCTATACCACCAAAGGAGTCGTCGGCTATGATCTTACCCGACTGCTGATCGGTTCGGAAGGCACACTCGCTGTCATTACGGAAGCAACGCTGAAACTTACAGCATTACCCAGTTCCGCTGCCGGCATCACGGCACACTTTCGTGATTTAGCAAGCTGCACTGCAGCCATCGTAAAAATTATGGCATTGCCGCAATTACCCAGCGCACTTGAGTTTCTCGATGTTGGCTCATTAAATCTGATACGAAACCGCTACCCTGATATGCTTCCAGCGGATACACAGGCGATGTTGATGATCGAGGTTGACGGCTCTCTCAACGATATCGCTGATGCTGTTTCGGCAATTCTTGCGGCATGTCAATCCGATGGCCTGATTCAAGCCGGCCAAGTAGAGAACACCGCTTTATTATGGCAGGCTCGCAAAGCGCTTTCACCACTGCTGCGCGAAATTGCACCGAAGAAGATTAACGAAGATGTCGTCGTTCCTGTCGATGCATTGCCGCTATTTCTCGATGGATTGACACAACTCAGTACACGTTACCAGCTGCATAATATCAATTTTGGTCATGCCGGCAATGGCAATATTCATGTGAATCTATTGATTAATCCTGATGATGCGAATGAAGTGGCACAAGCAGAGCGTTGTCTGAATGAAACATTCGATTTGGTTATCAAACTGCGCGGAACGATTTCCGGTGAGCATGGCGTTGGCAGTGAAAAACGGGCTTTTATAACGAAGGAAATTGATCGGGCTACTTTGGATTTAATGCGGAATATCAAGCGGCTGTTTGACCCAAATAATATTCTCAATCCTGGTAAATTATTTCCTCCGACCGAATAACTTGATGTTTCTATTGCATGCTGTGCTTGCGATATTTAATGATTGACTGGCTATGATTAAAATATCACAAGCACACTTTTGTTATCTCTAAAAAAAGAAATAGTGATCCACTAGCAACGCCACAAACAACAGCGCCAGATAAAGTATCGAATAGCGAAACGCTTCTCGCGCCAATTGATCGCTGTAATTACGGTATATTTCAATAGCGTAGTACAGGAAAATGCCATTTAGTATCGTTGAACCAACCAGATAAATTAATCCGCTCATTTGCGTGACATAGGGCAATATCGTAATTACACACAAAATAACGGTATACAACAATACCTGCAATTTTGTGTACTGATCACCATGCGTTACCGGCAACATCGGCATGCCGATTGAGGCGTATTCATTCTTTCTGTATAACGCAAGTGCCCAAAAATGCGGCGGAGTCCAAGCAAAAATGATCAGAAAAAGCAATAACGCATCACTCGCGATTTCCCCTGTCACAGCTGTCCATCCGAGCACCGGCGGCATAGCGCCGGAAGCGCCTCCAATCACAATATTTTGTGGCGTCAATGGCTTCAAAATTACCGTGTAAATAATGGCATACCCCACAAAGGTACCCATCGTTAACCACATGGTCAATTCATTTACCCATTCATACAATATGAAGAGTCCTGTTCCACCAACAATCAATAGAAAAAAGAGAGTTTCGGGAACGCTCACCTTTCCTTGCGGCAATGGACGACCCTTTGTTCGTGCCATTACTGCATCCATTTTTTGTTCAACTAAACAATTTAGTGCCGCAGCTGCTCCGGCTACTAATGCAATACCTGTGGTACCCAAGAGCAAAATATCCAGAGGCACAGCACCGGGAACCGCCAAGAACATACCTATAACTGCGGTAAAAACAATGAGTGATACCACACGCGGCTTGGTCAACCGATAAAATTGGTTGATTCGTGATGCTGTCGCATGCAATGTCATACTGATGGCCATTTCATTAATCTCCTTGCGAATCGAGTATTCTGATCTATTGATTTACGCAGCTTTCCACTACGAGAAAACTACCCCTCTTAATGTTCTATTTGTGATACATGTAGCAATCTTTTTAGATCGCGTCCCATTTTGGTACCATCCACTTTCTCTGGAAATCGCATCATTAAATTACCTATCGGATCAATTAAATAGATATGCTTTGTTTGTGCCTCAGTGCTTTCTATAAAACTTAGAATCTCACTGTCTTTGGCGTTAACAAAGAACGTGCCTTCATATTCCTTAATTAACTCAGCATCAGGCGCGATATCGTCATTAATTAGCCAGAGCCGTTCAATCCGGTGCTTTTCTTTTCCTTGCACCATTCTGACTTGACGGATGAAATATAATTTTTCTTTGCACTGCTCATCACAATGACCGGAATCTACTGTGACCAGCACCCATTTACCATGCAGATCTTTCATTCGGAGTATCGTATTGTCTATCAAATTTGTGCCTTTTCCTGAAACTTTCGTTACAGACAACAAATCCCCATAGTGAGTACTATTGGGTCTATACTCAAAAAAATAAAGCACATAAGAAATTATTACAGGAGCGCACATAAGCGCTAGCAATAATAAAAACTTACGTCTATTCGATTTTTTTATTTCTTCGTTTGACATTCAATACTATAAAAATAATTACCGCGGTAGCAGCCAATGAAAACCATTGAACTGCGTAACCAATGTTTTTAGAAGCACCTGAATCGGGTTTACTCCAGTCACGTATCAACCCATCTTTCTCTTCGCTTTTTTGCAAAAGCATCAAAGGCTGCATTGCTAAACCTGTAACTTCTTGATAGCGCTGCAAATTGAAATTATCCCAAATTTGACCTTCTACAACTTTATTTGAAAGATCCAATGTTTTAGTTTCGGGTGAAGCCGCAATTCCTACTACCTTTAGCTCGCCTTTCACTTCCACTACAGGCGGCAATGCTGACCTATCATTGCCGATGGCGACCCATCCTCTGTTAATCACGACATGGAGTGCACTGTTCGAAATTTTAAGCGGTGTAATGACGTGATACCCTGCTCGCCCCTGATAAATTTTGTTATCTAAATAAATCGTATACTCGGGTAAGTATTCACCACTTACTTCTACTTCACGATACTGAAAATCTTTCAGTTTTACTAAAATGCCAGGCAATGTCACAGCTGGTTGTTTTGCATATTGCTCTAGTTGCTCATACTGCGCTTTTTTTTCTTCTGCGCGGGATAATTGCCACTTTCCCAATTCAATAAAAATTATTACAGAAATAATCGTGCTTACGATCGCCCATAATCTTGGCTCAAAACGATAACCCAGTACATTCATTTCGATCGAATACACAATATGAAATGTTGACTTCCGAGTGGAGCAATCACGATCTATTTTTTATTGAAATCGAAACAACTTCTAATGATCACTAAATCTTTCCGATCAAAGATTCCAACCATTCACACGCTTTATTGTTGTTTTTTCATTTTTAAACTTAAAACTCACAACTTCATTGGTGCAAAGGCTGGAATCCTGATTTATTGTTACCAAATTACTTACATCAAATACACAAATACAAACAATCCGAGCCAAACCACATCAACAAAGTGCCAATACCATGCTACGCCTTCAAAACCGAAATGATGTTCAGGTGTGAAGTGCCCTGCTGCGCTTCGGCAATAAATGACGAAGAGCATAATTGTTCCAATTGTCACGTGGAAACCGTGAAATCCGGTTAACATGAAAAATGTTGAACCATATGCACCAGTTGTTAACTTCAGATTTAGATCGTTATAGGCATGAATATATTCATATGCTTGGCAAGCGATAAACATTGCACCCAGAGCTACAGTTGCAAGCAACCATAATTTCAAACCATCACGTCTGTTTTCTTTCAGTCTCCAGTGAGCGATCGTAACCGTCACACCTGAAGTCAAAAGTAACAGTGTATTGAATGCCGGTAAACCCCATGCTCCCATCGATGTGAATTTTTCGTGTTCGCCAGGGCCAGCCGTTGGCCATTTGCCATCATATGCTGACCAGAATGAATTGCCTAATACAGTACTTTCTTCTTGCAACCATGGTATTGAAAGATTGCGCATATACCACAATGCACCAAAAAATGCGCAAAAGAACATAACTTCAGTAAAAATAAACCAGCTCATTCCCCAACGGAATGAACGATCCACTTGCTCCCCATATTTACCACTTTCACTTTCTCTAGCTACGGTTCCAAACCATCCAAACAACATATAGACCAATATTGCAAAACCTATTGCTAATAAACCGTAGCCTAACTCCATTTTATTCATCGTCAATGCAGCGCCTGACCCCATGAATAATATTGCAGTCGATCCAATAATTGGGTACGACGATGGAGCTGGGACGTAATAATGTCCTGATTCTTGACTCATTCTTCTCTCCTCCGACTTATGTTTTTTTCAATTTCTAACTGACAATCAATCTGACTAAAAGCATGATACTAATCACAAAAAGAACACCACCGATAATACCGCCAACAATTAATTGAGCCGGTTTCAATGTAGCCGCATCATTCTCGAGATCACTTTTCTTCCTTATTCCCATAAAGGCGAATATTACTGCCTTAGCAACTTGTAAAATCGTCACGCTCGTTCGTTTTTCGGCAGTATTGTTATCCACTTTTATCCTCTATTTTTTGATCGTGCTAGCACCATCGGGCAATTCGAAAAATGTATACGAGATAGTCACCGTATGAATATCAGTGGGTAATCCCGGCTCAATTACAAATTGAACTGGCATCTGTCTTGCTTCATTTGGTTTAAGAACCTGTTTTGTAAAACAGAAACATTCAAATTTCTTCAAATGCTTATCCAGAAAACGAGGGCTATAACTGGGAATTGCTTGTCCAATTATTTCGCGTTCTGAATTATTAGTAATTTCATACATCACTGTCACTGGTTCACCTGGATGGATGCGAGCACTTCGCTGCAGCGGTTTGAATTGCCACGGTAACCCCCGTGTATTGGCATCAAACTCTACTGTAACCCAACGCGTCTCATCCACCCAGTTGTTATCTTTAACCAGTACATCCGGTTTGAGCAAATTATTAATACCAGTCACTTCACAAAACTTTTCATAGAATGGCACCAATGCATAACCAAAAACAAACATAATCAACGTGAAAACCAACAACTTTTTCATCATTAAAATATTTGCTTTTGAATTGCCGTTTACCATTCTTTTACAATGACCGTGATATAGAGTGCCAACACCGTAATTAACAGAAGCAGAGCTGTTCTATACTTTTTTCTCTTGTTATCTGTTTCTTGTGACATATGTTATAACCTTGTTTTACTGAACAACAGGCGGCTTCTCAAAACTGTGATATGGAGCCGGTGTTGGTAAATGAGTCCACTCCAGCGTTGTAGCTCCATCCCACGGTTTTTGAGGAGCTTTTTCTCCACTACGTATACAATTAATCATAACGTATAAGAAAAGAAGCTGTGTCAAACCAAACCCAAATGCACCGATACTTGAGATCATATTGAAATCGGCAAACTGCAGATTGTAATCCGGAATTCTGCGAGGCATACCGGCCAATCCCAAGAAGTGCTGTACAAAGAAGGTCAAATTGAAGAAGAACATTGACAACCAGAAATGCGTTTTACCCAATGTTTCGTTATACATGCGACCTGTCCACTTAGGAATCCAATAGTACGCACCTGCAAACAGCGCAAACAGAGATCCAGAAACCAACACATAGTGGAAATGAGCAATCACGTAATAAGTATCTTGCACCTGGATATCAATTGGCACAATTGCGCATATGACACCACTAAAACCACCTATTACGAACAGAAAAATAAATCCAATCGCAAATAACATCGGCGTTTCAAATGTCATTGATCCACGCCACATAGTTGCTGTCCAGTTAAATACTTTCACACCAGTCGGAACAGCAATCAGCATAGTTGCATACATGAAGAACAGCTGCCCTACTGTTGGCATACCAGCCGTGAACATGTGATGTGCCCAAACAACACACGACAAAATTGCGATAGATGCCGTTGCATACACCATTGATGAGTAACCAAATAATGGTTTACGCGAAAATGTCGGAATTACTTCGGACACAATGCCGAATGACGGCAGGATCATGATGTAAACTTCAGGATGACCGAAGAACCAGAAAATGTGCTGAAACATTACAGGATCACCGCCACCTGCTGCATTAAAGAAGCTAGTACCGAAATGCCGATCTGTCAATAACATTGTTACAGTACCAGCCAGAACTGGCATTACCAATACCAACAAATATGCTGTAATCAACCATGTCCATACAAACATCGGCATTTTCATCAACGTCATACCAGGCGCACGCATATTCAAAATGGTGGTAATAATATTAATTGACCCCATAATTGAAGATGCACCCAGGATATGAACTGCAAAAATCATCAAATCTACACCCAGTCCACCTTGCGTTGACAGAGGCGGATAAAATGTCCAACCACCAGCTGCCGCACCACCAGGCACAAAGAATGAACTAACCAGCAGCGTTGCTGCAGGGATCAGCAACCAAAAACTCCAGTTATTCATGCGGGCAAACGCCATATCGGGAGCACCAATCATCATCGGCACTTGCCAATTAGCAAAACCCACAAATGCCGGCATGATGGCACCAAACACCATAATCAGACCATGCAGTGTTGTGAATTGATTAAATAATTCTGGTTGCAAAATTTGAATTCCCGGCTGAAACAATTCAGCACGAATTCCCAGTGCCAACGTTCCACCAGTAAGAAACATTGCAAAACTGAACCACAAATACATTGTCCCGATGTCTTTGTGATTGGTCGTTGTAATCCAGCGCATTATCCCACTTGGATGATGGTCGTCATGCTCGTGACCGTGTGCGTCACCATGTACTGCTGCCATAGTTATCTCCTTTTACTTATTTTCTACATGCATAGATGTTTTAACTGCAGATGCACCTTGAGCCGCTACCCATTTGCTGTACTCACCTGCTTCCATCGCTTCCACCACAATCGGCATAAAACCATGATCTTTGCCACACAACTCTGCACATTGACCACGATAAATCCCCGGCTTATCCACCGTAAACCATGTATCACGAATAAAACCCGGAATCGCATCCTGCTTAATTCCCAGTGCCGGTACCCACCAAGCATGAATCACATCATTTGCCGTCAAAATAATGCGCACTTTCTTACCCACCGGCACAACTACACGATTATCAACTTCCAGCAGATAGTTTTCACCTTTAGGTGCTTTATTTTCGATTTGAGCAGGCGGCGTCGACAATTTACTGTAGAAACTGATACCCTCACCTTCGCCTTGAAGATAATCATAACCCCACATCCACTGATATCCAGTTGCCTTAATCGTCATATCAGGACTTGAAGTATCTTTCATAGCGATAACTGTTTTTGTCGCAGGATACGCCATCACAACAAGAATGAGACAGGGTATTACAGTCCAAATAATCTCAACTGTAGTGCTATGATGAAAATTTGCCGCCTTATAGCCAAGAGATTTGCGATGTTTGAGTACAGAGTAAAACATGACACCAAACACACCAATAAAAATAACCAGACAAATCCACAAAAGCAAAATGTGCTGATCATAGATATCTTTCGCTATAACACTCTGCGGTTCGGGTAAATTATACTTAGACCCTACCGCCATGCTTGAGTACAAAGCGAGAGCGGATACCCCCGCCAGGGTTACTGCTGATTTACTTCTCATATTTCCCCCCACATGATTACCAATTTTACAGATTTCAGGTACGACTAAGAACGTTAAAAACCTGAACGCTTACCTTGTTCAGCCAGCTTACGGAAGTCATACGCCAAAAATCCTGTTTCGTTAAAACCACACCATGATTGACGATAATTACATTTCCTTGGCCGAATTTCCTTATTATCCGCAACTTAGATTTTCTTAGTTATAGAATCTTCTACATGCTAATAAATCGAAGAGAAATTCTAGCATGCCACTGCCACTCAAACAAGGAAAAATCATGATTTTTATAGCAATATTCCCATGCTTATAAAATGGTATTGCTCTAAGAAGTTTACAAAAAACATTATTTGAAGCGAAAAATTCTATTCTAATTGTTGGTCCAAACCATCGCCTGAAAAACACCACTAAGAATTCCGGCATGAAGCTTTTTAAAGATGAATTCAAATCACACCAAAGCAACTAAAAACATGACAATCAAAATCACCGCCAGCAAAGGAACAACAATACTCGCCCAATCGGAAGATGCTCCCTGCGGGTTATTTTTTATTATTTCTCGTGTTGCCGGATACAAAATAACAATGAACATAATCAAAGCTATTGCAGAAATAATTTGCATCCAATCCATAATTAGTTCCTATACAATCACTCCATTGATTCCAAAACAAAGCCCCGGTTAGGCCGGGGCTTTGAAGGGGTCTATAAAAAACTTAAAAATTAATCATCATTACCCATAATTCCCAATATCTGCAATAAGCTGATAAAGATATTAAAAATTGTCATGTACAGTCCAATGGTAGCCAGCACATAATTGGTTTCACCGCCATGAATGATGCGGCTAGTGTCATAAAGAATAAAACCGCTCATTATCATGATGACAACCGCAGAGATCATTAATGACATGGCTGGTATCTGCAAGAAAATATTGGCTACTGCTGCCAGCAATACCAGCAAGAAACCCACCATCAGAAATCCGCCCAAAAAGCTGAAATCTTTTTTTGTTGCTAATGCGTATGCAGACAACCCCATGAATATCACACCGGTACCACCTAATGACAATGTAATGATATTTCCACCATTAGGTAAAGATGCATACATTGTCAGCACCGGCCCCAGCCCGAATCCAAGTAGGCCAGTAATCAAGAAAACAATGCCGATACCTGCTGTCGAATTGGCAAAACGCGGTAAAACAAACATTGCAATTACCATGCCGCCAATGACTGATATTAAATAGGTCATTGGCGGCATATTCAAGAGCACTGAAAGCGCAGCAGTAAGTCCGCTGAACAACAATGTCATCGACAACAGCATATAGGTGTTGCGTAATACTTTATTAGTTGCTACCGCAGACGTTGATCTTTGCGCAACGGTTGAGAAATTTTGATTCATTTAAATAGCCTCCACTGTAAAGTTGATACTAAACTATTCTGACGACCGCTAGGACTACTATATCCCGGATATAGTTCAAAACATCATATCACGGATTATATTTATCTTTTAATTACACTTTTTTATTCTTGTTTAACTTTTGCCAACGCGAAATTATAAACAAGAAAAAATCCACCTCGCTCGATCAAGGTAACATTCAAACTGACAGAACCTGCGTCAAATTTGGCAAGACCGGAGTAGTTGATCCGCTTTTCACCCACCAGTGAGAATGCACTCACAGTACGCGAAAAATTAAGTTCCTGGATCGATTGAAACCGGCCAAAACTACGATATTGCTTCAACAGTTCGTCCAACTGCTCGTCGGTAATTGTTTGTTTGGCTTCCGGTGCCAAATGAATCAGTATTTTCTGCTTTTCCCAGCTCGAAATATCCGAGAGGATTTGCGTGATCGCAGGTTCCGCGCTTTTACTGTAATAATCTTTTTCACGATTAGTATAGAAATACAGCATAACAACCAATGTCAGCAGAAGAGCGACGACAGCGCGTAATGTTTGAGTTTGCATAAATTTGAAATATTGAAATCAACAACTATGAATTATTCTCTTCCCAGAGATCGCGACTGGCGCCGTCTCTAGGCAAGGCAATACCAAAATGCTGATAGGCTGCTGTTGTCGCCATTCTGCCGCGCGGTGTCCGCTTTAGAAATCCTTGCTGAATCAAATAAGGTTCCAATACATCCTCAATCGTATCCCGTTCTTCGCTAATGGCTGCGGCAAGATTATCAACGCCAACAGGACCGCCACCGAATTTTTCCAACACCGTCAGCAGCAATTTCCGATCCATGATATCCAGACCGATTGCATCAACATCCAGCATACTTAAGGCGGCATCCGCCACAACACGCGTCACATGGCCATCGACTTTGACTTCAGCATAATCACGCACGCGGCGCAACAACCGGTTAACTATCCGTGGCGTGCCGCGCGAACGACGTGCAATTTCAAATGCGCCATCCGCAGACATTTTCACATTCAATAATCCTGCGGAGCGGCTGACTATCTTGCTCAATTCTTCCGGTGTATAAAACTCCAGCCGGGAAACTATGCCGAAACGATCGCGCAACGGATTAGTCAACATACCAGCACGCGTGGTTGCACCTACTAAGGTAAACGGTGGCAAATCCAGTTTCACGGAACGTGCCGCCGGCCCCTCACCGATCATGATATCCAACTGATAATCTTCCAGTGCCGGATAAAGAATTTCCTCGACCATCGGCGATAAGCGATGGATTTCATCGATAAACAGCACATCGTTGGGTTCAAGATTGGTCAGCAAAGCCGCCAGATCACCCGGGCGCTCCAGAACAGGGCCGGAGGTTTGCCGCAGATTAACGCCCATTTCCCTGGCGATGATATGCGCAAGCGTGGTTTTACCTAACCCCGGTGGACCGAATAGCAACACATGATCCAGCGCTTCACGCCGTTTTCTGGCTGCCTCGATGAATATCTGCAACTGCCCGCGTATTTTTTCCTGGCCGACATATTCTTCCAGTTGCTTGGGGCGTAGCGCACGCTCCAGAATTTCTTCCTGCGATGATGAAGTGATTGCGGCAACCAGCCGATCCGTTTCGATCATTCAATCTCCCTCATTCAATCGGTTATCTTTCCTTGGATAATAATTGCAGCGCTTGGCGTATACCGTCCGATACGGTTGCGGCCGGAGAGATCTGCTTGATCACCCACCCCGCCTCACGGTCATTATAGCCCAGTGATAATAATGCATTGAGTATGTCACTACCCTGCGTGGGCGCAGTGAAAGCTTGATCCAGATTGATTTCTGCGGAATCCAACTTATCCCGCAACTCCAGCAATAAACGCTCCGCTGTTTTTTTTCCGATACCAGGCACTTTGATGAGCCGCGCGCTATCCTGCGCGCTAACCGCGTGATGCAAGTCGGATACACTCAAACCGGACAACAGCGCAAGCGCAGTTCTGGCACCGATACCCGAGATTTTGATCAACTGGCGGAAAGTCTGGCGCTCCGGTTCTGTTGCAAAGCCGAACAGCAGATGCAAATCTTCCCGTATCACCAAATGCGTATGCAAAGTTATCTGTGCACCAAGCGCCGGAAGCTCATAAAAGGTGCTCATCGGCACGTCAACCTCATAACCGACACCCTGCACATCCAGCAACACCTGCGGCGGATGTTTTTCCAGCAATGTACCGGTTAATCGTCCAATCACACCAAACGTCCTCGCTTCATGCGATAGCCTGTCGTTGCAATACCCCCCAAGCCGAGTCCGCCATGCGCATGACATATTGCGCAAGCCAGAGCATCCGCGGCATCGGCACTGGGATTTCCGGTCAACCTGAGCAAACGCACAACCATTTCCTGAACTTGTTTTTTTTGAGCATGGCCATTACCAACCACGGCCTGTTTGATTTGCAGCGCGGTGTACTCGGCTACCGGCAGACTACTCATCACGGCAGCGCAAATCGCCGCACCTCGCGCCTGACCGAGTAGCAGAGTAGTTTTAGGATTGATATTGACGAAAACTTGTTCGACGGCCACATGCTCGGGCTGATACAACGCAATGACTTCGCTCAGATTATTCAGAATTAACCGCAAACGGGAAGGCAATTCACCGGCAACCGTCTTAACGCTGCCACTGCTGACATACGATAGATCACGTCCGTTTTTATCAATGATACCGAAACCCGTAATGCGCAAACCCGGATCTATCCCCAGAATACGGATTTTGTCACCTGCCGATCGTGGAATTTTTATTCAACGAGGACGGCTGTGGTGTATACATCTTGCACATCATCAAGGTTCTCCAGTGCATCCAGCAGCTTTTGCATTTTCACCGCGTCATCGCCGGTTAAAATCGCTTCATTACCGGGTTTCATGGTTACCTCCGCCAATTCGGCTTTGAATTCAGCCTTTTCCAGCGCCCCCTTCACATTGATGAATTCGTAAGGCGCTGTAATCACTTCGATACTGCCATCCTCATTGCTGATCACATCTTCCGCGCCCGCTTCCAATGCGGCTTCAATCAATTTATCTTCATCGGTTCCCGGCGCAAAAATCAACTGCCCGCAGTGCTTGAACAAGAAGCTGACGGATCCGTCCGTACCGAGATTACCACCGTATTTAGTGAATGCATGCCGCACATCGGCTACCGTGCGCACGCGATTATCGGTCATGCAATCCACCATCACCGCGGCACCTGCTATACCGTAGCCCTCATACCGGATTTCTTCATAATCGACTCCATCCAGAGCACCGCTGCCGCGCTTAATCGCACGCTCGACATTATCCTTGGGCATATTCTGATCGTATGCTTTATCCACTGCCAAGCGCAACCGCGGATTGCTGTCCGGATCGCCGCCCCCCATCCGAGCAGCCACTGTTATTTCCTTGATAAGTCTGGTGAACACTTTGCCGCGCTTCGCATCCTGTGCAGCCTTTTTGTGTTTGATATTAGCCCACTTACTATGACCCGCCATTGCTATGCACCCTTTGTTTAATTATTTTTATATTACCACCCCGCATGCTATGGATAAAGTATCCAACCTCTTTAGCAATAAAAGAAGAAAGTGCACAGTACAGTGGTGCCATACAGCTTTACAGAACTCGACCTGGTGTGCGCAATGACAATTTTTATTCAACCGTCACTGCTTTTGCCAGATTTCTCGGTTTATCGACATCCGTGCCGCGCGCCAAAGCAACGTGATAAGCCAATAGCTGCAGCGGAATCGTGTGCAGAATCGGACTCAGCAATCCGGCATGTTCCGATAAACGTATGACATGCACACTTTCACTCTGTGTGATTTGCGAATCGGCATCCGCAAAGACATACAACTCGCCACCCCGAGCATGCACTTCCTGCAAATTCGATTTGAGCTTACCCAACAGCTGATCGTTTGGCGCTATAGCCACAACGGGCATCTCATCGTCCACCAGCGCCAGCGGGCCGTGTTTCAGTTCTCCTGCCGCGTAGGCTTCGGCATGGATATACGAAATTTCTTTTAGTTTTAATGCGCCTTCCATCGCGATGGGATAGTGAACACCGCGGCCGAGAAATAACGCATGACGCTTTTGTGCAAAACTTTTCGCCCAGACTTGCACTTGCGATTCCACTTGCAGCGCATGCTGCAAAGCCATCGGCAAATGGCGCAGCGTCATAATCATTTGTTGTTCGTCTTGCGCTGATAATTTCTGGCGCATTTTGGCCAACGTGATCGTCAGCAGCAACAATGAAGCTAATTGCGTCGTAAATGCTTTGGTCGATGCAACGCCGATCTCGGGTCCTGCGCGCGTGAGAAAGCGCAGATCGGTTTGGCGTATCAATGCGCTTTCCGGTACATTGCAAATCGCGAGGCTGTATTGATGACCGAGTTTCTTAGCATAGGCAAGCGCCGCCAAGGTATCCGCAGTCTCGCCCGATTGCGAAATTCCGACCACTAGCGTATTGGGTTCCGCAATCGGATTGCGGTAACGGTATTCACTGGCTATTTCAATGTTGCACGGAAGACCGGCAACGGTTTCCAGCCAGTATCGCGCAACCAGTCCAGCGTGATAGCTAGTTCCGCAAGCCAGAATGAGTATACTCTTGGTCCGGGAAAATATTTTCTCGGCTTCGCTACCAAACAAATTTGGGGAAATGGATTGCACGTTAAATACCATCTCCAGCGTATTGGCCACGGCACTGGGTTGTTCAAAAATTTCTTTTTGCATGTAATGCGCGTACGGCCCCAGTTCAATCGCATCACTGGAAAGATTGCTTTCGTGCACAGTCCGTTTAACTTCCTTTACTAAGCCGCCGTGCAGACAATTAACAATACGGTATCCATCACGCGTCAGTTCGGCAACATCCCCCTCTTCCAGATAAATCATATTCCGGGTCGCTTTCAACAAGGCTGAGGCATCGGAAGCCGCATAATTGCCGCTCTCACCCACCCCCAATAGTAATGGCGCCCCATTGCGCGCAACTACAATTCTTTCCGGATGCGCTTCCTCCATCACCGCAATCGCATAGGCCCCCTGCAATTCAGCAATTGAAGTACAAACAGCTGTTAACAAATCATCGGAATATTTGAGATTGAACGCGATGAGATGCGCGATTACTTCAGTATCGGTATCGGAAATAAACTCGTAGCCTTTGGCTTGCAAACACTGACGCATGACTTCGTGATTCTCAATGATGCCGTTGTGCACGACGGCTATCCGGGTGGATGATTCTGGCATGCCGGAAAAATGCGGATGCGCGTTGCGCTCGGAAGGTGCTCCATGTGTTGCCCATCGTGTATGTGCAATACCGGCCAAGCCATGAGCATTTTTCTCATTAGCAAGCTTTTGCAACTCAGTTACACGGCCGGTTGTGCGCAATCTGTGTAAACCGTCGCACGTTACCACCATTCCGGCCGAATCATAGCCCCGATATTCTAAATGTAATAATCCATCCAATAATACCGGAACAACATTGTCATTAGCCACTGCACCCACTATTCCACACATAGCGCACTTCTCCTTACAACGCTAGCTAAAAGGACGATACTGATTAGATATATTATGCTTTTGATTTCTGCGGGCGTTTCCATCCCGTAATGCTGACTTGCTTCGATCTGGACAAAGTCAACTGATTCTCCGGGGTTTCTTTCGTTATCGTGGATCCGGCACCGATCGTCGACCCTTTTGCAATCTTGACGGGGGCAATCAGTTGCGTATCGGATCCGATAAATACATCATCTTCAATGATGGTTCGATACTTGTTGGCACCATCATAATTACATGTAATGGTACCGGCGCCGATATTGACATTTTCCCCTACGGTGGAATCACCGATGTAACTCAAATGATTCGCTTTGCTGGCAGCGGCAATCTGACTATTTTTCACTTCAACAAAATTACCGATATGCACTTTCTTCGCCAGCCGCGTTCCTGGACGGATGCGCGCATAAGGACCAATCTTACAATCTTCGCCGATTTCCGTATCTTCAATCAAACTAAAGGGATGGATAATACTTCCGGACGCCACCGTGACATCTTTTAGTATGCAATGCGCACCTATCCGAACCGAGTCCCCCAATCTAACGGTTCCCTCAAAAATACAATTGACGTCTATCTCAACATCAGAGCCGCAGGTAAGTCCGCCCCGTATGTCTATACGATTCGGATCACGTAAGCTGACTCCTTTGTCCAACAGCCTCTCAGCGCAATTCTTTTGATAAATCCGTTCAAGCTCAGCCAATTGCTGTTTATTATTAACGCCCATAACTTCCCAGAAATTCTCCACCTCTGATGATGCTACATGCAGACCATCCTCAACAGCCATCGCAACGATGTCGGTCAAATAATATTCATGTTGCGTGTTTTTGTTGTCAAGTTTCGGCAGCCATCGGTGCAAACACTCATTAGGGATGAGCATTATTCCGGTATTAATCTCACGGATTTTCTGTTGCTCATCAGTCGCATCTTTTTGCTCGACGATTGCAACAACTTCCCCGGTTTTCAGGTCACGCAAAACTCTTCCATAACCAAACGGATTATCAATTAGCGCTGTCAATAACGCACAGTTCTTTTCTCCCGCAATGGCAATTAACTGCTGCAAGGTTTCAATCCGAACCAGTGGTACATCACCATACAAAACCAGCGTAAATCCATCGGTATTCAATTGCGGTAAAGCTTGCATGAGTGCATGCCCGGTACCCAGTTGTAGTTCCTGCGATACCCAGATCAAATCATCGCTGCCGGTCAGCTGCCTTACTTTGTCGCTGCCGTAACCCACAACAACACAGATTTTGTCAGGTGAAAGCAATCGCGCCGCGTTTATGACATGCATCAGTAATGGGATTCCCGCCAAAGTGTGCAACACTTTGGGAAGCGCTGACTGCATTCGTTTTCCAGCACCAGCCGCCAGTATCACAACATTAAGCTTCTTCACGATAATCTACTTTTTGAATGAAAGTCTGTTATGAGCTCTAGTAAAACGCACTATGACTGAACCACGGTTTTATCATTGTAGCCAGGTTGCTGCTTGAGAAATAGATATAAAAAAGGCGACATTAGTCGCCTTTTTTATCATTAGAACTTATGATCACAATCAATGCCCGCGTTTTCTCAGCTTATCTATCGCGGCTAATTGCGCCATGGCTTCAATCAGCTCAGCTTGCGCTCTGGCATAATCTAATTCAGATTCCCGATTCTTCATCGCTTCTTCAGCAGCTCGCTTCGCTTCGAGAGCTTTAGCCTCATCAAGATCATGGCTGCGCACCGCGGTATCAGCCAATATCGTTACTACATCAGGTTGAACTTCCAACATGCCGCCAGATACATAAACTAATTCCTCTTCTTTCAATTGTGCCTTGATTCGCACCATGCCCGATTTGATTCTTGTCAGCATCGGTGTATGACGTGGATAAATACCTACTTCACCCATTTGCGCCGGTGCTACCAGAAATTCAACAGGACCGGAATAAATGGATTCTTCCGCGCTCACGATATCAAGATGAAATATGGTACCCATCGCTATTTTCTCTTGGTTTATTGAAGTGTTTTAGCTTTCTCTACAGCTTCTTCGATGCTGCCAACCATATAGAACGCTTGCTCTGGCAGTTCATCATACTCACCTTCAACAATTCCTTTAAAACCTTTAATAGTGTCTTTTAGAGAAACATATTTTCCTGGTGAACCAGTAAATACTTCGGCAACGTTAAACGGTTGCGACAAGAATCGCTGAATCTTGCGTGCGCGACTGACCGCCAGTTTATCTTCCGGTGACAGTTCATCCATTCCCAGAATTGCGATAATATCTCGCAACTCTTTATACCGCTGCAATGTTTGCTGAACAGCACGAGCGGTATTGTAGTGTTCCTCGCCTACGACTTGCGGATCCAGCTGACGTGAAGTAGAGTCAAGCGGATCTACTGCTGGATAAATTCCCAACGAAGCAATGTCCCGTGATAACACAACCGTTGCATCCAAGTGCCCAAAGGTCGTTGCAGGTGACGGATCAGTCAAGTCATCCGCTGGTACATAGACCGCTTGAATTGAAGTAATGGAGCCAGTTTTGGTTGAAGTGATGCGTTCTTGTAATCGCCCCATTTCCTCCGCCAGAGTCGGCTGATAGCCCACTGCGGACGGCATACGACCAAGTAACGCTGATACCTCAGTTCCAGCCAATGTATAGCGATAAATGTTATCAACGAAGAACAAAACATCACGCCCTTCATCTCGAAACGACTCTGCCATTGTAAGTCCGGTCAATGCAACGCGAAGACGGTTTCCGGGTGGCTCATTCATTTGCCCGTATACCAGCGCTACTTTATCCAACACTTTAGATTCTTTCATCTCATGATAAAAGTCGTTTCCTTCGCGTGTACGTTCGCCTACACCAGCAAACACTGAATAGCCGCTGTGCTCAATCGCAATGTTACGAATCAACTCCATCATGTTCACGGTTTTACCCACACCTGCACCACCGAATAAACCTACTTTACCGCCTTTTGCAAACGGACAAATCAGGTCAATCACTTTAATGCCGGTTTCCAGCAATTCCGTTGATGCTGATAACTCATCAAATGCAGGCGCTTCCCGATGAATCGACATTTGCTGATCCGCACCGATATCACCCATCTCATCTATTGGTCGTCCCAAAACATCCATGATTCTTCCCAATGTTTTGGTTCCAACAGGAACGGTGATCTGTTTTCCAGTATTTTTTACTACCATCCCGCGACGCAATCCATCAGATGAGCCCAGTGCAATGGTTCGCACCACACCATCACCTAGCTGCTGCTGCACTTCTAACGTAAGCTCGGAGCCATCCATAATTAATGCATCATATACTTTTGGCAGAGATTCGCGTGGAAACTCCACATCAATTACCGCACCAATACACTGAACAATTTTTCCTTGACTCATCTTTGTTCCCTAGACTCTATACTCAAAAAATATTTTAAACAGCAGCAGCACCGCCGACAATTTCGGATAGTTCTTTAGTAATCGCTGCTTGTCGAGATTTATTATAAATCAATGTCAATTCATTTATGACATTGCCCGCATTGTCCGATGCCGCTTTCATCGCCACCATTCTGGCAGATTGCTCCGATGCCATGTTTTCTGCTACTGCCTGATATATTAATGCTTCTACATATCGCACCATAATATCGTCTATAACAGGCTTCGCTTCCGGTTCGTAAATATAATCCCAGGCTGCTTTGGGTTTATCGTTATCTTGCTCGCTGCTCTGCATACGTTCATCAGTCAGCGGTAGCAATTGTTCCATGACAGGTTCTTGCTTCATGGTATTTATGAAGCGATTATAAAAAATGTACACACGATCAAATTGATCTTGCGTGTAGCCATCCAAAACCACTTTTACCGCACCGATAAGCTTCGCGATGTCAGGAGTATCACCCAAACCTATTACTTGGGAAGAGATACTTGCTCCGACTCTGCTCATGAATCCCAAGCCTTTGTTACCGATACAGCAGACTTCGATCTGCTCGCCTTCCGCTTGCCATGCTTTCATTTGATTCAAGGCTTTGCGCAGAACATTGGTATTTAATCCTCCGCAAAGTCCCTTATCAGAAGTGACAATAATAACGCCGACTCGTTTAACGGTATCGCGCGCAATCAAAAAAGGATGACGATATTCCGTATTTGCTCGACTCATGTGTGCAGCAACATTGCGTATCTTCTCGCCGTAAGGACGTGCTTTTTTCATACGCTCCTGAGCTTTACGCATCTTTGATGCCGCGACCATTTCCATTGCGCGCGTTATCTTCTGCGTATTTTTTACGCTCTTTATTTTATTGCGGATTTCTCTACTGCCAGCCATTTGCTTAATAGGTTCCGTTTTGCTTAAATTCTTGAATCGCAGCGGTCAATTCTTTTTCTGTTTCAGCACTGAGCTCTTTACTCTTCTCAATTTTGTCAAGAATGGCAGCATGTTGGCCACGAATGTAGTTTTTCAGAGCAGATTCAAATGCCAGCGCTCTATTCACTTCTACATCATCAAAATAACCATTATTAATAGCAAATAATGTCAATGCCATTTCTGATACGCTGAGCGTTGCATACTGCGGCTGCTTCATTAATTCCGTCGCCATTTTTCCACGCTCGAGCTGCTTGCGTGTAGCTTCATCCAGATCAGATGCAAACTGCGCAAATGCCGCCAATTCGCGATATTGAGCCAATGCCAACCGTATACCACCGCCCAATTTCTTGATAACCTTCGTTTGAGCAGCACCACCTACTCGAGAAACTGACACCCCTGCATTGATTGCTGGGCGTATACCTGCATTAAACAAGTCTGTCTCTAGAAATATTTGCCCGTCAGTAATAGAAATGACATTGGTTGGCACGAAAGCTGTTACGTCACCAGCTTGTGTTTCAATGATTGGTAGAGCGGTCAGCGATCCCGTTTTACCCTTTACTGCGCCATTGGTTGCTTTTTCAACATAATCCGCACTGACCCTCGCCGCTCTTTCAAGCAAGCGCGAATGCAGATAAAACACATCGCCCGGATATGCTTCTCGACCCGGAGGTCGACGCAATAACAATGATATTTGTCGATAAGCCCAAGCTTGTTTAGTTAAGTCATCATAGACGATTAATGCATCTTGACCTTTATCACGGAAATATTCACCCATCGTACATCCAGAATAAGGTGCAATAAATTGCATGGCAGCTGACTCTGATGCCGTTGCTGCTACGACAATGGTATATTCCATAGCGCCATGCTCTTCCAGCTTACGTACCACGTTTGCAATTGAAGATGCCTTCTGCCCTACCGCCACATAAATGCAGAGCATATTCTGACCTTTTTGATTGAGAATCGCATCAATTGCTACTGCAGTTTTCCCTGTCTGACGATCGCCGATAATCAACTCGCGCTGTCCGCGTCCTACTGGCACCATAGAGTCAACTGATTTTAATCCAGTTTGCACAGGTTGATCTACGGACTGCCTCCAGATTACACCCGGAGCAATTTTCTCTATTGGCTCGGATTTCGCTGCTGTAATTGGCCCTTTACCATCGATCGGCTGTCCTAGCGCGTTCACGACACGACCAAGCAATGCCTCACCAACAGGAACCTCCAGAATGCGCCCTGTGCATTTGACGGTATCACCCTCACAGATGTGCTCATACGAGCCCATGATAACGGCACCCACCGAATCACGTTCCAAATTCAGCGCCAAGCCGAAAGTATTGCCAGGAAACTCCAACATCTCACCTTGCATCACATCGGATAAACCGTGAATGCGAACAATACCGTCTGTTACCGATACAATTGTTCCTTGTGTACGCACTTCTGCTGTATCAACAAGTCCTTCGATCCTTTTTTTAATCAGTTCACTGATTTCGGATGGATTTAACTGCATTTCTTCTAACTCCTAGCTTTTAAGGGCAATGGCCATAGCTTCAAGCTTACCGCGCACTGAGGCATCTAGAATCTCATCACCAATCTCAACTTTAACACCGCCAATTAACTCTGGATCAACGCTCACTTGAGCATCTATTTTGCGTTTAAATTTTTGCTCTAGATCATCAACTAATTTCTTTAGCTGCTTACCTTCCATTGCAAACGCGCTCACAATCTTTGCCTCAAGTACACCCTCATGTTGCGCCTTCAACTGCTCAAATAGCTGACTAATCTGCGGCAATATAAATATGCGTTTGTTTTCCGCTAACAGCATCACCAGATTATGAGCTTCGGAATTAAATTTACCTTTTCCGATCTCTATAAAAATTTCACCCAGCTGTTTTGTTGTAATAACCGGATTACCGATAAGCGGCCTTACATCATCATGTTCAACAACAGATGCTGCTAATCGCAATGTTTTTGACCACTGCTCCAAGCCCCCCTTAGCAACAGCATGCTTATAAACAGCTTCCGCATACGGTCTAGCAACTGTAATCGCTTCAGCCATTATTTAAAATCTTCCTCAATTGCGGAAAGTATGTCAGCATGCGCTTTTGCATCTATCTCTCGACGTAATATTTTTTCCGCACCTACCAGTGCTAATTGCGCAGCATGCTGACGCAAACTTTCTTTTGCACTAAACATTTCATGAGCTATATCTGCTTTTGCACCGGCCACTATCCGCTCACCTTCATCTTTTGCGGTTCGCTTCGCTTCTTCAATAATTTCCGTCGCTCTTTTCTCTGCCTGCAAAATTATCTCCGAAGCACGCTGCTTAGCTTCTTTCAACACTTCGGACGAACGCTGACTTGCCAACTCTAGCTCATGACGGCCACGCTCGCCTGCTGCCAAGCCATCCGCAATCGTTTTTTGACGCTCCTCAATAGCACGCAATAGCGGCGGCCAAACAAACTTAGCTGTGAACCAAATAAATACGGAAAAGGCTAACGCCTGAGAAATTAAAGTAAAGTTAATATTCATGACAAGCCTGTATAATCTGATCTAAACTGCAGCAGCATTATTGCTGAATTACCGCCAGCAATGGATTACCAAACGCAAACAACATGGCAAGACCCACCGCAATAATAAAAGACGCATCGGTTAAACCGAGCAGAAGAAACACTTTACCTTGCAGAGTTGGAATCATTTCTGGCTGACGCGCAGCACCCTCAAGGAAACGGCTACACATTACACCCACACCGATACAAGCACCAGCCGCACCCAAACCGATCATCAAACCAATACCTATT
This sequence comes from Gammaproteobacteria bacterium, assembly GCA_015709615.1. NCBI lineage: Bacteria > Pseudomonadati > Pseudomonadota > Gammaproteobacteria > Gammaproteobacteria bacterium. Next base: position 1,519,439 of record CP054179.1, read on the forward strand.
CCAGTGTATGCCTGAATCATTGCCAAAAACTGCAAATTCTCCATTTTAATTTCCCTTTCGTTAAGATTAATAATATGTTACAAAATAAACTTATAAAATGAATCAGTGAGATTCATGCGCCATTGATATGTAGACAACCGTCAACATCATAAAAATAAATGCTTGCAAGGTAACGATCAATATATGAAATATTGCCCAACCAGCCCCCAGAATTGAACCAAAGATTGTTCCAGAGACTCCGGTTGCAGCCCACATACCCAACAGCAGAAAAATTATCTCACCTGCGTATATATTTCCAAAAAGCCGCAAAGAGTGCGACAGAGGCTTCGATACATATTCAATAAAATTGAATAACAGATTCAGTATCCACAAGAGCGGATTTTTCCCAAATGGCGTACAAAATAACTCATGCGTCCATCCCCCAACCCCCTTGACTTTGAGGTTGAAAAAAATCATCAAAAACCATACTGAAAGGGCTAGCGCAAAAGTTGTGTTGACATCCGTTGTCGGCACAATCTTCCAGTTGTGCATACCAAACACATTCTCGGTAATCCAAGCCATGATATCGATCGGCAATATATCCATGGCATTCATCATCAAAACCCACACAAACACCGTTAATGCCAGAGGGGCCACCAGCACATGCCGGTTACCATGAAATGTATTTTTCACTTCATTATCAATGAACTCAATCGCCAATTCGATGAATGCCTGACTCTTAGAGGGCACACCCGGCGTTGCTTTGCGCACTATCAACCAGATAAAACCAAAACTAATTACGCCAAGAATAAGGGATGTAATCAAGGTATCAACATGCAACACCCAGAAAGATCCTTCACTGACTTTTGTTGTTAGATAGGTTAGATGATGATCTATATATGATGTTGGTGTAAGTTCTGTTCCCGATGCCATGCGCTGCCTGTTTACTTTAAAAATTTATCTTACTTTGTATCGTCCGCGACCAATAATGCCACGCTATGAACCAAAACTGTCAGGATAAACGCCCCTATAAATGCCAGCGCGTTCACGTTCTCGTAAAATTTAAATACTAACCACAACAAGCCGACAGTCAATACAATCTTTATCGACTCCGCTCTTAGTGCAGTTCTTATGGCTTCTCCTGCTGTGTAGCCTTTGTGACGTGAGACAATGACGGCAAATGCCGCAGAGGCAACCACACTGACTACCCCACCGAGTGATGCTGATATTGCACCTTGCATACCCAGAAAAAACCAGACAACCACTGCCACCGCTATTGTCGCGAGCAACTGCATGCGCAACACAATATACAGCGGCCTATTCTTAATCCAAGACATGTACTTCCTGCCCTTGGAGCAGGTAGCATTACCTGCGCTTAAAAAAGACGTGACTATAGCCTAATTACCCCGATCAGTCAACGCGCAATTCCAATTAACCATTATTTTTGATAATCTTTCAAAGCTTCTCAAAAATAGCTGCGATCCCTTGACCACCTCCGATACACAGGGTGATTAGAGCATATCTCCCGCCGCTGCGACGCAGCTCATAAATGGCCTTGATAACCAGAATACTCCCCGTTGCTCCTATTGGGTGTCCTAGCGCCACCGCACCACCGTTAGGATTCGTTTTTCCCGGATCGAACTGCAATTCCTTCGCAACCGCGCAAGACTGAACAGCAAAAGCCTCGTTGGATTCAATCACATCCATATCTGATATTTTAAGACCAGCGCGCCGCAACGCACTTTGGACCGCAGGTACAGGACCTATGCCCATAAACCTAGGATCAACACCGGCATGACCATACGACACCAATCTCGCCAGCGGTTTCAAATTGCGTTTCTGCGCCACCTTGGATTCCATCAGCACCAGTGCGGCAGCGCAATCATTAATCCCGGAAGCATTACCGGCCGTGACGGTGCCGCCTTTCTGAAAGACCGGACGTAATTTAGCCAGATGATCCACGCCAATATTTTCTCGCGGATGCTCGTCGGTATCAAAAACAATCGTTTCTTTGTGATCAACCACCTCAATGGGCAATATCTGTTCTTTGAAATAACCATTCTGAATCGCATGTAACGCACGGCGATGGCTTTCAACGGCAAAGGCATCCTGCTCTTCCCGGCTGATTTGCCATTTGACGGCAATATTTTCCGCAGTAATACCCATATGCACACGATCAAACGGATCAGTCAAAGCCCCCACCATCATATCGACGGTAGCACCATCGTTCATGCGCTGCCCCCAGCGCAGTGCCGGCAATAAATAGCCGCCTCGGCTCATCGACTCCGCTCCGCCTGCCACCGCCACATCGGTGTCATCGAGTAAAATATTTTGACTGGCTGAAACAATGGCTTGCAAGCCGCTTCCGCATATCCGGTTTACCGTCAATGCCGCAGTATGCTGCGGCAAACCGCCATTGATGCAAGCCACGCGCGCCAGATACATATCGCGCGTTTCTCCGTGGATGACATTACCAAAAACGACATGCCCGACTTCATCGGGATCAATTCCTGCGCGCATTACAGCTTCGCGCACGACTTTTGCCGCCAAATCGGCAGGCGCAATACTTTTAAGCGCGCCGCCATAATCCCCGATCGCTGTGCGAACACCGCTCAGAATAACTACTTCACGCATAAATTTTTCTTTGCCAATGCAGATGAAAAAATAACACACAACCGGAAGATCGCGGCGCCAGTCAACATTTTTCCAGCAATTCCTCTAACGCTGCCGTTACCCGCCGGGATTCGACTTTCATCTTCTCCAGCAGCTGAGATGCCTTGCTCACCTGATTTTTATCCCCGTATTCTTCCAACTGGCGGCATATATCTGCGAGCACATCCGCACCGATATTGGCCGCACTCGATTTAAAAGTGTGCGCAGCTTTTATCAGCGCGCTGCTATCAGCGGCAGTAATGGCATTTTCAACTTGTGTTTCAAAAACAGGTACCGACGACAAATAAATTGCGATCAGTTTTTTCAGAAACCCGGTTCCACCCTCGGGATCCATTTGCCGCCAGACATTGAGCTTATCTAAATTGAGAACAGGATCACTCATTGATTACCTGATCATCTGAATAAAAACCGCTTTATTGAACTTCACAGATCATTTCCAACATCATTACCCAGCAGACGATCTATCAAGGCAGATGTCCGCTAGGCTTATCCTGGCCTGGTTAATTATTTCTTCACAAAATTAATCAGCTTCTGATAGGTGAACAAATAATCCTGCGCTTGCAGCGGTGTATGGCATTGCACGCAATTCAGATCGTTGCTTTTTGCCGTGCCATCCGGATTGTAAACCGCAAACCCCCAATCACCAGTGCGATTTTCCTTTGGAAAGGACGCATCCCAATTATTGCGGTTTTCCATCACCGCAACAGCAGCCAATGAAGCGATTTCGAAGATACCGTCACTACCCGGAAGCGGTTTACCGTCCGCGCCTTTTTTAGGTGTATAAATTTCCATTACCACAACACCACCGGGAGCGCTTTTATTTCCTTGCTTATAACCGGCAATCGCGGCTTCGTTGGCGTACAACTTGGCGACCTGCGTCTGGTTTGCGCGATTCATGGTTGCATACTGGGTAAAAGTCTTGCTGTAATCTGCAGGAAACTTGACATGTTCCGGATCTCCGCCGGCATAAACGCTAACCGAGGTAATGGCTAATGCAGTGGCAATCGCTTTCAACGTATATTTCATGTTTCTTCTCCTCATTTGAAATTTCTGGATTAAACAAGTTTTGGAGCGCTATCATACCGCATTCAACAGTAAAAATTGTTGACTCAAAGAATGCCTTCTCACCCGGCCAGATCCGTAACCAGCCTGATCGATAAATAAATTACCAGCGCCGCGACCGCCAGGTGAAGGGTAAAACTGACGGGATTTTCTTTCACCGCATCGTAAAACGTTTTATTTTTTCCTTCCCGCTTCAAGTGCGCATACTCCTCCCGTATTCTGATCGCTCTTTCACTTTGATAAGCATCCAGCAATGCGCGCGCACGCTCAAACTGACTGTCATCGGTAAGCCAGATCGCCGGCATCGACACCCCCCAGTTTCCTGCTGAGGTCTCGTAAAAATCGATCGCATTGCTGGCAAGCAGTTCGCGCACATCTTGCGCTTCATCGTCGGAAACATCCGTAAGCCGGAATAAAATTTTTGCCATGAAGGGTCTTTTGATATGTTATTTTCTATTAGGAAATAGTTGGCCTGTGCTCAGTGAAACTTACACTCTGTGCAAATTTATTCTCAAGTGATGAAAAATAGCAATACCCATTTACAAGTTGATCTGAAGAAATGAAAAAAACCGTACTCATTACCGGATGTTCCAGCGGAATCGGCTACTGCACCGCCAAAGGTTTGCAGGCACGCGGCTATCGCGTTTTTGCCACAGCCAGAAGGCGCGACAGCATTGAAAAACTGCTGGCTGAAGGACTGGAAAGCTTCCGTCTGGATTTAAACGACTCCAATTCGATTCATTTCGCTTTTGAAGAAGTCATGCGCCGCAGCGGCGGTGAATTGTACGCGCTGTTCAACAATGGCGCATTTGGCTTGCCCGGCGCGGTGGAAGATTTAAACCGCGATGCCCTGCGCGCGCAATTCGAAACCAATGTATTCGGCTGGCAGGAATTGACCAATCTTGCGATCCCCGTGATGCGCCAACAAGGGTATGGACGTATCATTCAGAACAGCTCGGTGCTGGGTTTTGTCGCACTGCCTTTCCGTGGCGCCTACAACGCCTCCAAATACGCCATCGAAGGTTTGAGCGACACGCTGCGCTTGGAACTCAAAGGCAGCAACGTATACGTCAGCTTGATCGAACCGGGGCCGATTTCCAGCCTGTTCCGCATGAACGCCGTCAAAGCGCTGGAAAAATATATCGACATCGAAAACAGCGTGCATCGCGAAAAATATCAAGGTGTGCTGGCACGATTGAACAAACAAGGCCCCGCTGTTCCATTCACGCTGCCGCCCGAAGCGGTTCTGAAGCGGGTAATTCACGCACTGGAAGCACCCAAACCGCAAGCACGTTACTACGTAACCGTTCCTACGTATTTGTTTGGTTTCCTAAAACGCATACTCAGCACGCGCGCACTGGACGTGCTGCTGGCGAAATCGGGAAACAGTAACTGATCCGGGAGAAGCTAAGGGTTAGCCGTGGAAGTCGCACACGATTGCAACATTTTCCAGGCAATATCACCGAAGAACGCATCTCCTCGCAGCGATGCATTGACAGTTGCCGCATCGATTTGCTGCAACATCAAGGCAAATGCATAAGCCGGTTTATCGTTGTCACTGCGCTGCGTAGCTGATTGTACTTCCGCTACCGGATTGCCATAGATCAAAATAGCGTCGGGATTCGACGGTGCGTAAGTAGCGATGGCGTTACGCAAAAAGCGGGTATCGTAGGCATGAATTTCCGACGCGTGAATATCGGGATATTGCCGGTTCCGGAATTGCAGCGGCCGCAAAAAGGACCGGCCGTCGTATTGCAGTTTGGCGGTCACACACGCCGCGAGCGCGGCATGGTCTCCCGCCAATTTTTCTTCGAAACGCTGCGTTTTATCACCGCTTGCATCGTTCAAATTCGCACACGCCGCCATGAAAAATGCAGTCAAAATCACAATGCAGCGCTTCATCGCAATACTTCAAATGAAACGGTACAACAATTGATAAGCAGCTCGTTGCTAATCAAACGCTAACCGCCAAAATAAACATACGGCTTCATCGGTTCGGCGGATTCCTTGAAGCGTTTGCGCTCTTCCAAATTCTGATTTTTATCCCACCAAACACTGCGTGCCTCCAGCCGCTTATCTTGCACTTGCGGATTCTTTTCCAGAAACTCGCGCATAAATTTAGTGTGCTCAGATTCGTAGTTATAATCCATGACGTTATCTCCTGCTCTAAAATTGCAAAAGCCGAACTTTAGCACAGACCTCCTGTTCGATACAGCCCCGGCTTTTACTCCCAATCTTGCACGCAAACCGTGCGCCGCCATGCAGCAATGTTAAAATACTGCCGTTACCGCCACTTCTCAATTTCAATTTAACTGCCCGCAATTTTTCTTCATGCTTGTTCTCGGTATTGAAACATCCTGCGATGAAACCGGTATCGCGCTGTACGACACCCAATGCGGCTTGCTCAGCCATACGCTGTACTCGCAAATCGCCATGCACCGCGAATACGGCGGCGTGGTGCCGGAGCTGGCGTCGCGCGATCATATCCGCCGCGTGCTGCCGCTGATCAGGCAAGCGCTGGCCGCCGCCGGTTGTGAATTGCGCCAAATCGACGCCATCGCCTACACGCAAGGCCCCGGTCTTGCTGGTGCACTGCTCGTCGGCGCCAGCATCGGCGCGGCGATGAGTTTTGCGTTGAACATTCCGGCACTCGGCATCCATCATCTCGAGGGTCATTTGCTGTCGCCGCTGTTGTCGACTCCAGCTCCCATTTTCCCGTTCATCGCGCTGCTGGTGTCTGGAGGCCATACGCAGTTGATGCAAGTCGACGCTGTCGGTCACTATAGCTTACTCGGTGAAACGGTCGATGACGCCGCCGGTGAAGCGTTCGACAAAACCGCTAAGTTATTGGGATTGGGTTATCCCGGCGGTGCCGCGTTATCGCAACTCGCCCGGCAAGGCCGCCCGGGGCAATTCAGACTGCCGCGCCCGATGCTTAACAGCGGCGATCTGAATTTCAGCTTCAGCGGCCTGAAAACCGCGGTGCTGACTTTGCTCAACAAACAGGAAAACAGCAAGCAAATCCGCGCTGACATCGCACTAGCGTTTCAAGATGCAGTAGTGGAAGTGTTGACGGAAAAATCGCTGGCTGCGCTGGCGCAAACCGGATTAAAGCAACTGGTCGTGGCCGGAGGGGTCGGCGCCAACGAACAACTGCGCCGCGCGCTCAGCGAAAAAGCCGCCGCGCAAGGCACCACGGTGTTCTATCCGGAACTGGAATTCTGCACCGACAACGGCGCCATGATTGCATTTGCCGGTGCCATGCGGCTGCAAGCGATGCCGGAATCCGCCCGGCAACCGGCGCGCAGCTTCAACGTGCACGCACGCTGGAATCTGGAGATGCTGGAAACGCCTGAAGCCGATTAAACATCAGGTTCTTTCTTCTCCCCGATGCGCCCTTCCTTGCCCGCCAGTAGATTGACGATATTCGACTGATGGCGCCAGATCAGCAGCAACGATATCGCCGAAACCGCTAAGGTGCCGACTTCAAAACCGAGCAGAGCGATGCTATACAGCGGCGTCAGTACCGCCGCAATCAAAGCCGACAGCGACGAAATGCGCCAAACGAGCGCCACCAGCAACCAGGTTGCCATCGCCAGCAACCCCAGCCAAAGATTCAATCCCAGCAGCACACCGACCGCCGTTGCCACACCTTTGCCGCCTTGGAAACGCAAAAATACCGGGAACACATGGCCGAGAAACACCGCCAGTGCCGCCACGGCGGCCGCTTCGTCACCCAATCCCAACTGCGGCGTGTAAGTTTGTGCCAGAAACACCGCCAGCCAGCCTTTCCCGGCATCGCCGAGCAAGGTCAGCACCGCCGCGGCTTTCTTACCGCTGCGTAGCACATTGGTCGCACCGGGATTTTTCGACCCGTAAGTGCGCGGATCGGGCAGTTTAAAAATCCAACTGGAAATCAGCGCAAACGGCACGGAGCCCAACAAATAAGCCAGTACGGCAAACAGCAATAACGTCATCGGATTAGCATCACCTGGAAAAAATAGACTAGAATCCGGTATCGCCCGCTCTCGAAGCTCCCGACCATACCCGAACAATTCGTACATTTTAGCGCTTAATCATTCATGGATATTATTTTTCTGCACGACTTCAAAGCCAAAACGCTGATCGGCGTGTACCCGTGGGAACGCATCGTGCCGCAAACCATCCAGCTCGACCTGGAAATCGCGCTGCCCAGCAGCCGCGCGTGCCAAACGGATAACATCGACGATGCGCTCGACTACGCGCTAATCGTCGAAAAAATCAACGATATTTTAACCAACAAACATTTCTCGCTGCTCGAAGCGCTAGCCGAACACATCGCGCAAACCATTTTGACCGACTTTCACGCGCCGTGGGTCAAGGTCAGCGTCGCCAAGCTAAGCATTATCCGAGGGGTAAAGCGGCTCGGAATTCGCATCGAGCGCAAGGCTGGCGCAGCGCTCGCCTAGAAAGTATTTAGCGCGTGAACCGATTCAGGTTTTTATAGTCTCTTGAGTGCAATTCCCTGTAATTCTCGTTGCAAAATTTTCTGTAAGTTTAAAAACTATCCTTCCAGTAATCAAAAAATTTACAACAACCAACACCTTAGTTGATAATACTGCTTATCCAGGCCGATACAGGAGACATATAATGCATACGGTAAAAATCACACCTCTTTTTTATGCGCTTCCCGCCCTATTCCTTATAAGCGGCGCGGTCACCGCACAAGATATTAGCGAAATTCAAAGACAATTCAATGCGGAAACTGCCGGCAAGCCTTTCAGCGTTCCCGATGACGCTACGCTAACAAAAGCGCTTAAAGAAGCTACACAGCGCGGCACGCCGACCAAAACACCGAGCTATATGCCGGGTTGCTACGGGTTGGGTTGCGTTTTAGGGCAGAATTATGGTTATGGCAGCTATTTTGGCGGTTACACGCGTCCTTATTACGGCGGTTTGTATGGCGTTAATAGTTATGTGCCGTATTACTACGGCTGGTAATTTTGCGGATGACCGGGGATGGCCGGCAAATAGATTTGATCACACAAACCATTTAATTTTTTATTAATCATCAGAAGGGAGATGCAATGGGTTACTCCATTAACAAAAATACCTGGGTAATGACTGGGATCGCGCTATGTTCTTTGGTTTTAAGCGGGTGCGCTGCGGTTCATACTTCCATTGCCAAGAAGGATCTGGATGTACAAACCAAAATGAGCGACTCTATTTTTCTAGATCCCGTCGAACCAGATAAAAAAGTCATCTACCTGAATATTCGCAATACTTCCGACAAAACCAATTTCGATATTACCGCCACGGTCGCCAGAGCGTTGGAAGGCCGTGGTTACCGTATCACCACCAACCCGAAAGAAGCGCATTACTGGCTGCAAGCCAACGTGCTGAGCGTCGACAAGGCCAGTCCGACCGCTGCGGAAGCCGCTCTGAGAGCCGGCTATGGCGGAATGGGCAGCGCCGCCTTAGGTGCTGCCGTGGGAACAGCCACTGGTGCAGCGATGGGTGGCTGGACAGGCGCCGGTATTGGCGGATTGGCTGGCGCGGCGGCATTTGGTGTCGCAAGCACGATCGCCGATGCGGCGGTGAAAGATGTCACGTTCATGGCGATTACCGACGTAGAAATCGCGGAACGCGCCGAAGAAGGCGTCATTGTCCGTGAAGACCGGCAGCAGGATGCAAAACAAGGCGTCGGTGGCGCCAGAAGACAATCGTCGACAAAAGTCAGCGAGATGAACAAATTCCGCACACGCGTGGTGAGCACCGCCAACAAAGTGAATTTGCAGTACGAAGAAGCCGCGGTTGAATTGACCAATGGTTTGGCACGTTCTATTTCCGGGCTTTTCTAGGATCAAGTTCCATTGATTCGAGTCATTGAATATGTTTTCCGGTTGCAGGTAATCGCAACCGGATACATGTTTGCACCTAACCGCACACTCTCAGCAAAACATATTGCCTTATTTACCAGGAGAAGCGCATGACGCCGATAAAAACCACCGCTGTTGTACTCACCTTCCTTCTATGCATCACCGTTTCCGCAGCGCACGCGCAAAAGAACAGCTCACCCGCAGACGGCCGCGACGCCATCAACCGGATGACGAAAGAACTGGGGTTGAGCGATACGCAGCGCAGCAAAGTTGAAACCATTCTCAACACGGAAAAAATGAAAGTTGAAGCTGTTTTCAACGAAGAGCGAAAAAAATTGCAATCCATCCAGGAAGAAACCCGATCCAGTCTGAAAGCAGTATTGAGTCCGGAGCAAATGGAAAAACTCGAGAACAAAATGCGCCAGGAAAGCAAAAAAAACGCAGCGCAGAAAAAGTAATCCTTGACTGTATCGCCGGGGTTTATCGATCAAGCGTTAGTTAGTTTATGATCGATAGCAGGCCGGATCGGTCACACCCGCCGCTGCAAACCCCGCCTTGCGAATCCGGCAGGAATCGCACACACCGCACGCTCGCCCCGCTTCATCAGCTTGATAACACGAAACCGTCAGGCTGTAATCTACACCCAACACAATCCCTGTTTGGATGATTTCTTTTTTGGATAAATGCATCAACGGTGCATGGATCGTCAGTTTCTTGCCTTCAATGCCCGCTTTTGTCGCCAGATTCGCCATCCGCTCGAACGCTTGAATGTATTCCGGGCGGCAATCGGGGTAACCGGAATAGTCGACCGCGTTCACTCCGACAAAAATATCCTGGCTTTGCAACATTTCCGCCCAAGCCAGCGCCAGAGACAACATGATCGTATTTCTCGCGGGTACATAGGTAACCGGTATTTCCTTTTTTTCTCCGGCGGTTGGGACTGCAATCGCTTGATCGGTCAGCGCTGACCCGCCGAAAGCAGTTAAATCGAGTTTGATAATTTGATGCTGGTGAGCCCCGAGTGAATCCGCGACTTCTCGCGCAGCTTCCAGTTCCGACCGGTGACGCTGACCGTAATCGACGCTCAATGCATAGCATTGAAAACCTTGATCGCGCGCGATCGCCAGCACGGTGGCAGAATCCAACCCGCCGGACAGCAATACTACGGCTTTTTTCATCGCCCCGGCCCCTCGCCCCACAGCAGTTTGTGCAATTGAACCTGCATCCTGACCGGCACTTGGTCGCGCAATATCCAAGATGCTAATTGGGCAGGCTCCAGAGTCTCATAAACCGGGGAAAAAAGGATTGGGCATATGATCTGCAATTGTTTGCTCTCTATCAATTCGCACGCCCAGTGATAATCGGCCTCGTCGCACAGCACAAATTTGATTTCGTCGCGCGCTGTCAAGTATTCCAGATTGCGCCAGTTATTCTTGGAAACCTCGCCAGAACCGGGTGTTTTGATATCCATGATCTTCGATACGCGTGCATCGACTTGGGACAAATCCAGCGCGCCGCTGGTTTCCAGCGACACCGAGTAGCGCGCATCGCATAACGTCGACAGCAAAACCAGGCAGGCTTTCTGCGCCAGCGGTTCGCCGCCGGTGACCGTGACGTAATTCGTCTTATAGCGGGCGACTTGGTGCAAAATTTCAGCTATCGAGCGATTCTCGCCGCCGCTAAAGGCATAGGCCGTATCGCAATAACCGCAGCGCAAAGGACACCCCGTCAGACGTACGAAAACGGTCGGCAAGCCGATCCGGCTGGTTTCACCTTGCAAGGAAAAGAAAATTTCACTGATACGCAAGGTTGTCGTTTCTAACACTTGCACCATATCGAATGCCTGGAGGAAAAATGCAGATTATATTGCTGGATGAATGATACGGAAAACTGCGGTTGATTGGCTATTTGTTCAAACCGGAAACTTACTTGATGTTGGCCAAGCGTTGCTTGGCTTTTTTGGCCGCGTCACTTTGCGGGTATTTCGCCAGTATACTTTCCAGCGTATGCTTGCTGGCCTTGCTATCGCCCATTTCCAGCTGGCTGGTGGCGATATTCAAATAGGCATCCGGCACTTTGTTGCTGTTCGGGTACTTGCTGATCAGTTTTTTCTGCGCATCGATCGCCAGCTGGTAGTCGCGCAACGCATAACGCGCATTGCCGATCCAATAGGCGGCGCCCGGCGCCAAGTTGGATTGCGGGTAATTTTCCAGAAAACTTTCGAATTGCGCGATGGCGTTGGCATACTCGCCATTCTTGAATAGATCAAATGCCGCTTTATAAGCGCTGCTTTCTGTTGCGCCACCAGGCGGCGCCGCTTCATTGACCGCCGACAAAGCGGTGTCCGCGGTTACAGCGGAATCCACTTCGGCGGAAGACAGTGACTCCGGTGCGACTACCGCATCGGCTGGCGGCGCAGCGGCGCGCTGCTCCTCCGGCTGCGGTTCGATCATGCTGTGCGGCGTATTTTTCGGTGCCGGATGAGCAGAAGGCACTCGCTTGTCCGGCTGCTCGATAACACGTAACCGGTTGTCCAGGTCGATATAGAAATCGCGCTGCCGCTTTTGCAACAACGCGTTATCGTTATTCAGCATTTCTATCTGCCCGTTCAGCTTCCCCAGTTCCTGTTCCAGCGTCTCAACTTTGCTGTAGAGCTCCAGCAATGCCTGGCTGTTCAGCGCCTGTTCCATCTTGGCAATACGCGCTTCCATTTCCTTGACCTGCTGACGCAATGCATTAACCTGCTCGCGTGCCTCACCATCGCCAAACAATGCGGCATGGCTGATGCTGCTGCTCAGCAATACCAGCAGAAGAAAAGCGCGTATCAGCATGTTTATTCGCCCCGGTACAGGATGTCAGTACGACGGTTCTGACTCCAGACTGCTTCGCCTTGTCCCAGCGCGCGCGGTTTTTCTTCGCCCAGGCTGACGGATTCAATTTGCGCATCGCGGGCGCCCGCCAAGGTCATCATGTTCTTGACGCTATCGGCGCGGCGTTGCCCCAAAGCCAGATTGTATTCGCGACTACCGCGATCGTCGGTGTTGCCTTGCAGGATCACATTTGCTGTGGGATTGTCACGCAAGAAGCGGGCATGCGACAACACGAGTTCGCGGTATTCGCCTTTGACGGTGTAGCTGTCATAGTCATAATAAACGCTGCGTTGCGACAAAATACTATTCGGGTCATTCAGTTGACTGAAATAACCCGGTCTGCCTCCGCCGCTCCCGCCCAAATCGCTGCTGCTCATGCCGCCACCGGCACCCGAGCCGGCAGCAAGATCGTCCACTTCGGGTTGCGTGGTTTGACTGGCGCATGCCGATAACAGCACGATCATTGAAATACCTAATATTTTTCTCATTTATTAACTCCTTGTGATTAAAAATTGCGAATTACTTCCATTTCGGTAGAGGCCCCCACGCTGGCTCTCTGATATCGCCTGTTTGAACTGACAGATGCTGCCTCGTCTGCCCGTCTCTGGAAACAGCGGATAATATACCATGCCCGTTAATCTCGGTTGCATACAAGATCATCTTGCCATTCGGCGCAAAGCTGGGAGATTCGTCGAATTTGGAGTTCGTCAGTATTTGCACCTGGCGCGAACCGATTTCCTGAACCGCCACGTTGAATTGACCATTGTTGCGGTGGATGAAAGTAAAACTTTTCCCGTCACGGCTATAATCCGGGCTGACATTGTAGCTGCCCTCAAAAGTGAGACGTTCGGCATTGCCGGATTCCGAATCGGTTACCGGCATGCGGTAAATTTGCGGACTACCGCCACGATCGGATGTAAACAGGATATACCGGCCGTCGGGGGAGAAACTCGGCTCGGTATCGATACCGGAGCTTTTGCTCAAGCGCTGCAAGCCGCTGCCGTCCGCATTCACCAGGAAAATTTGCGATCCGCCATGCCCGGACAGCACCACGGCCAGTTTTTTACCGTCGGGAGACCAAGCCGGTGCGCTGTTGCTGCCTTTGAAACTAGCAACCGCTCGGCGTTCGCGCGTTGCCAATGTCTGCACATAGACAATCGGTTTTTTATTTTCAAAGGAGACATAAGCCAACTGACCGCCATCCGGCGACCAAGCCGGTGAAATGATCGGTTCGGTATATTCAATGATCGATTGGGCGTTGTAGCCGTCGGAATCGGCCACCTGCAAGGCATATTTGTTGCCGCGCTTGAGCACGTAGGCGATTCGTGTGCTGAAAACACCTACATCGCCGGTCAATGCTTCGTAAATGACATCGGCGATACGGTGCGCCGCTGCGCGCAATTGTGTCGTGGGAACTGTGATCGCCAGACCGGTCAATTGCGATTTCTTGGCAACGTCCATCAAACGGAACTGTATTTCCACTTGTTCGCTGGACAACGCGACCACGCGGCCGATCACCAATGCATTCGCACCGCGGTTAACCCAGTCGGCATATACGACTTCCACCGGTGCATGCGGCGACAAACCGGCAGGATCGACCAGTCTGAACAAGCCGGTGCGTTGCAAATCGGCACCGATGATCGGCGTGATGCTTTGCTGCAGTTTATTTTCATCGGCAAAAGGAACAATGGCAATTGGAATACGCGATGCGCCGCCGCCGAAAATTTCGATATTCAGTTGCGCATGCGAAGGTATGCTGATGAAGCATAACAACAGAATCCATACACTACGGATAGACTTGAACCAATAAATTGACATAACGATTAAATTTTCAAAAAACAAAAAATTACCGGCTGATTATAACAATCATTCACGATAATGCACCTTAATATTAAGGCTGCGGAACTCGCTAAACAGCGCCGGATCGGGCGGTAACGGCAGCGGTTTGGACAAAAAGATCGCGCGCTCGACCGCACTATCAAAAGACGCGTGTCCACTGCTCTTGATTAATTTGACATCGAGAATATCTCCACCCGGTAACAAAGTAATGTTAAATTCAACCACGGGATTACCTGGAAGATCGGGCGGCATCACAGTTCTGCTTCTGATTTTTGCTCCAATCAGTGCCTTATACTTACCGATTTCGCTCGTTACCTGACTCCTTGCCGCGGCCTGTTGCGCGGCGCGCTGCGCTTCCGCTTCGCGTTGCGCTTTGGCTTCCTGCTCACGCAGCCGTTGCGCCGCCAGCTCTTGTTCTTTCTGCTTCTGTAATTCCTTTTGCTTTTCCAGTGCTTTCTGTTTCTCTATTTCCTTCTGCCTTGCCAATTCTTTTTGCTTTTCCAGCTCTTTCTGCTTCTCGGCTTCTTTTTGCTTCTCTAATTCTTTCTGCTTTTCTAATTCCCTCTTTTTCTCAAGCTCTTTCTTTTTCTCAAGCTCTTTTTGTTTTTCCAGTTCCTTTAATCTTTCCTGCTCCTTAATTTTTTCCTGTTCTTTTTTCTTTTGCGCTTCCAAATCCGGCTTTTCTTTGACGGGTTCCGGTTTCTCCTTCATCGCGATATCCGGTTTTTTGACTGGTGGCGTCACAGCCGCTTTGAGCGGTGCGGGTTTCACCGGCTCCGGCTTAGGCGGCTCGGGCTTCGGTGGTTCCGGTTTCGGCGGTTCGGGTTTAACCGGTTCCGGTTTGGGCGGCTCCGGCTCCGGTTTTGGCTTTACAGGCTCTTCAACAGGTTTAGACTGCTTCGGCGGCGCTTGCGTTTTTACCGGTTCCTGCACCGGTCTGGGCAATTCAGTCCAAATATCGACCACCATCCCTTCCGGCGGATGATCTTTCCAGCTCACACCGAAAATCAAAAATGCAATGAACACCACGTGCACCAGCACTGCCAGCACACCGGCAAGTAGTGATCTTGGTTCGGAATGGGGAGAATTGCGCGGAACGCTCGAACTCATGAGCAATCGTTCATTTTTGTTGAGCCAGCAAACCGACTTTCTGCACTTGGTTTTGTTGCAGAATATCCATCACTTTGATGACTTCTTCGTAGCGCACATTCTTATCCGCCGCGATGACGACGGGTTGTTCGGCATTCTGCGCTTGCTTTTGCTTGATCGCTTCAATCAGCTGATTGCGATCGACTTTCTGTTCGGTGGCCGACTTCGCGCGGTCACGCAAAGTGAGACTGCCATCCGCCTTAATGATCACTTCCAGCGGCGCCGCCGGCGTCGCCAGCGATTTGCCGATTTGCGGCAATTCAATCTGACCGTGGTTGATCATCGGCGCCGTGATCATAAAAATGATCAGCAACACCAGCATCACATCAATGTAAGGCACTACATTGATCTCATTCATCAATCTATGTTTGGCACGACGCGCCATAACAACCTCTCAGTCTTGTTTATTCAGCTGCTCGCCGTTGCAATACATTGGACAACTCTTCCATGAAACTCTCAAAGCGCGTCGCCAGCTGATCCGTCCTGCTGGCGTAACGATTGTAGGCCACCACCGCCGGAATTGCCGCAAACAACCCCATCGCCGTGGCAATCAATGCTTCGGCAATTCCCGGCGCGACATGGGCAATGGTTGCCTGAGTAACGCTCGATAAGCTGCGGAAGGAATTCATAATGCCCCATACGGTGCCGAACAGGCCAATGTAAGGACTGACCGATCCGACAGTGGCCAGGAAAGATAGATGCGATTCCAGATAATCCATTTCACGCTGATACGTAGCACGCATGGCCCTGCGCGTGCTCTCCATGACCGCTTCCAAATCGGATCCGGCAGGATGCTTGGTGAACTCACCAAAACCGGCGGCAAAAATACGCTCCAAACTGCCTGATTCATAGCGCGAACTGATAATGCGTTGATGCAACGCATTCAAGTCGACACCTCGCCAGAAAATATCCTCGAAATCATCGGTTTTCTTGATCTCGTAGCGGATGACGAACAGTTTGCGAAATATGAACCACCAGGATGAGAGTGAAATCAACATCAGAATCAGCATCACCAATTGCACCAACACACTGGCGCTGGTGATCAGATGAAGAAACGACATATCTTGTGTTACTGTTGTGCTCATGCGACTTTCCTAATTTTTTCACGTAATGGCGCAGGAATACGCGTGGGTTTGAGCGTTTCCGCACCGACACACACCACCTGCACCGTGGCACTAACTAGCTTGACATGACTGCATGTGATTTCCTGCAGTAATACGATCCGGCTCCCACCGACTTCGGTAACCGCAACCGACACTTGCAGCAGATCATCCAGTACAGCCGGTTTTAAATATTCAATCTCCAATGCGCGCACCATGAACAATATCTTATGAACTTCACTCAACGCATGCACATTGAACCCCAAAGCCCTGAGCCACTCGTAGCGCGCCCGTTCCAGGAAATTCAGATAAATCGAATGATAGACCACGCCGCCCGCATCTGTATCCTGATAGTAAACGCGAACGGGAAGAGAAAAATTATCGTTTAGCATCGTGAATTGAACACCAAGCTGCAATGATACCTCATGACAGCACGTCCCTAAGCGGGAAAAACACCGGTCGACAAATAGCGGTCACCGCGATCGCACACGATAAAGACAATGACAGCGTTCTCAACTGCAGCGGATACGCGCAGCGCCGCCACCAGTGCGCCGCCGGACGAGATACCAGCAAAAATCCCTTCTTCGCGCGCCAAGCGGCGTGTCATGTCTTCCGCTTCAGGTTGGGAAACATAAATCATCTCATCGACTTGTCTGGCGTCGAAAATTTTCGGCAAGTACGCCGGTGACCATTTGCGGATTCCGGGGATCTGCGCGCCCTCCTCCGGCTGCACACCGATCACTTTGACCGGTGTCGGCTGCTCCTTGAAAAACCGTGAGCACCCCATGATGGTGCCCGTGGTTCCCATGCTACTGACGAAATGCGTGACTTTTCCTTGCGTATCACGCCAGATTTCCGGCGCCGTACTTTCATAGTGCGCCAGCGGATTATCCGGATTGGCGAATTGATCGAGAATGATGCCTTTTCCATCAGCGCGCATCTTCTCCGCCAGATCGCGCGCCTGCTCCATGCCGCCGCTTTTCGGTGTCAGAATGATTTCCGCGCCGTAAGCGCTCATCGATTGCCGCCGTTCGATACTGAGGTTTTCCGGCATGATCAATACCATGCGGTACCCCATCATAGCCGCGGCCATCGCCAGCGCAATGCCGGTATTGCCGCTGGTGGCTTCGATCAGGGTATCACCCGGCTTAATTTCACCGCGTCTCTGCGCATGCGAAATCATCGACAGCGCCGGCCGGTCTTTCACTGATCCCGCCGGATTATTGCCTTCAAGTTTGGCGAGAATAATATTCTGGGTTTTTCCGGGTAGGCGCTTGAGTCTTACTAAAGGCGTATTGCCAACAAAATTCTCAATCGTTTTATACATGAATTCTAACTTTCTTACAGTCAAGCTAGATTATCGCACAAGCTGCCGCCCGCTTTGAAACAATGTAAGCGCGCAAATAAAAACCCCCGCTGAATCACTTCAGAGGGGGTTCTATTCCACTACAGCAAACTACTCCGGCTTAGCTGAAGCTTCCGTGCTTTTCTCGCTTTCGACAGTAATCGCATCACGCAGCTGCTTGATGGTTCCCGCACCGATCCCACCCACTTTTGCCAAATCATCCACAGAAGCGAAGGTGCCGCCTCTCTCACGATACTCAACGATCGCTTTTGCTTTAGCTGGACCAATCCCTTGCAGGGATTCAAGCTCAGCTTGCGTTGCCGTATTGATATTGACAGCTGCGAACGCAGTGCCGGTCAACAGAAATACCAGAGTTATCATTAGAAACAATTTCTGCATAACTTCTCCTATATCAAAAGCAAATACTGACGCACACATTAGAACCAGTGCGTCAGTTTTCACAGATTAAAAAATACCCGCATACATCACTCAAAACTGCCATGCACACAGGTCAAAGTGATATCGGATTCGGCAGAAATTAATTTAGCTAGTGCATTCCCTTTCAGATACTTACGAAAAACCGGTTATCGGCAAACGAAGCTTCAAGCATTGCGGAAACGTGAATGCTTGACCAGTAGAATCGTAATCAGCGGCAACACGAAACCGATGATCGTGACGGTAATCAATAAATGTCCCAGCTCGCTGTAGTCGGCCGGAACCGTGATCTGGCCGGTCGCCATATCTTTCACTTCCCGTTTCACCTCGTAAATCTGATTGAGATACTTGGTGCCCAGTTGCGAAGCCGACAAAGCCAGATTGGTAAACGACGCCATCACGGCGAAGAAAGTCGCTTTAAGTTTTTCCGGCGCGGAATTGGCGATCCAGGCCAGCATCGGCACCATGGCAATTTGCCCCAGCGGCGACTCCAGCGCAGTATCGACCAGCGCAATGAAACGCGCGTCGACAACACCGCCCGTGACCGATGCTGTCCACTCGTGCAAACCGAAATACATGCCGACGATCGGCAGCGACAGAAAGCCGCTGACGATGGTGAGAAAAGCGATGATATAAGCAATCGAACGTTCCGCCATGAAGCGGCGGAAGATGAACATGCCGAACAGCGTCAACACCGCGCCGATCAGCGACAGCACCGCCAGAAACTGCTGATCGAACCCCAGCACATCGATCATCCACCAGGTGGAGCCCGCGCCGGGACTGGGAATCGCACGGAAAACGAAAATCATCAACGCGGTTCCGACCAACACATTGCGCGCCTCGGGCTCGAGCTCTCCAGTCAACCGCCACATCAAAAATACGATGATCACCATGGAAACCGCAAACACGATTTCCTCGCCACCGGATACGCCGCTCACACCCACGCCCAGCGACATCACGGTAAAAGCCAATCCGCCGCCGAGAATCCACCAGTTGATCGCGGGTGCTTCCGCGTGCATGCCGAGCAATTTATTCACATCCTGCCGGCTATGCCCGAGCGCAAGAAAACGTTTGCGCTCGCGCCGCTGCAACCACGACGCAAACACAACACCGAAAATGGAAACAGCGGGAATGATCAAAGCCAATTCGTAAACCAGCAAATACACCGCGCCTTTCTCCGTTTCGGACAGAGATCCGGCGTCGCGCAATAAAAAAACGTTGGCAACGGACACCAGCACGCCGCCACCGATGATGGCGACGCGCCCCAAGGTTTGCATGGTGACGTGCATGAGCTTGCGTTTTTCCGCGTCCAATTTGTTACCGTTCTCGTCGACGCGCGGCACCGCTTCAACGGTCATCGCATCGGCGACCACATCCTGCAACACATAACCGACTGGCGCCAGCAGCGCGGACGATACATACCAAGTCTCAACCGGAGCGATTGCAATCATCGCGTCGGTATGCCCCAGCAAACCGATCATAATGAGCAGACTGAGCATGATCAAACCGGCGCCCAGATACACCAGCAAACCTTTCCAGCGCCATACCAGATCGACCAAATGACCGAGCGGCATCTTGAGCGCCCACGGCAACATCATCCAGAATCCCAGCGCCGCCAGGAATTCTGCGGAAAGACCGAGTTTTTCCTTGACGTAAAACGTGCCCACAATGCCGGTCAAGCCGGAAATACCGGCGGCCACGTACACCATCAGCGGCGGCAGATAGGACAAGCGCATTTCCCGGCCGAGCGCAAGAATATTGGCGCTGAACCACTGCGCGATGACCGATAGCAATCCGTTAGCGGGTAAGAGATTTTTCATGAATTATTATTTTTAACCAAATTGGAATTTGCATGCCGTCACTTCTGTTTTGGACGCACGCCTACTTTGACCGGGATCGATTTCTCCCGCTTGTTGCGGATCACTGTAACCGTGACGGTTTCACCCGGCGGCAACGCGGCCACCACGTTCAGCATCTCGGACGAATTCTTCAGCGGCTTGCCCGCTATCCCAATCAGAATATCGCCTGTCTTGATGCCGGCCTTGTCCGCCGGACCGTCTTTCAGCACACTGGCGATCAGCGCTCCGCTCGGCTCTTCCAGTCCGAAAGATTCCGCCAGCTCCAACGTCATATCCTGCATGCTGACACCGAGCCAGCCGCGAATCACGCTGCCGGTTTGCACGATCTGTTCCATAATCTGCTTGGCGATATGCACCGGAATGGCGAATCCGATACCGAGCGAGCCGCCGCTGCGCGAATAAATCGCCGTATTGATGCCGATCAAATTGCCCGATGTATCGGTCAATGCGCCACCGGAATTGCCCGGATTGATCGCCGCGTCGGTTTGAATGAAATCTTCGAAGGTATTGATGCCGACCCGGCTCCGGCTCAGCGCGCTGACTATGCCCATGGTGACGCTTTGTCCGACACCGAAAGGATTGCCGACCGCCAACACCACATCGCCAACCTTGACTTGCTGCGACTGGCCGAACGTGATCACCGGCAAATCCGTTAGATTGGTTTTCAGCACCGCCAGATCGGTTTCCGGATCGGAACCGATCAGTTTCGCTTTCGCCTTGCGGCCATCGACCAGTGCAATCTCAACCTCATCAGCCGCTTCGATCACATGATGATTGGTCAATATATAACCGTTGGCACTGACAATCACACCCGAGCCCAGGCTTGAGGCGCGCCGTGGCCTGGATTCGAATTGCTCGCCGAAGAAACGGCGGAAAGCGGGATCATCCATGAACGGATGAGCGGGCTCCCTGACCTCTTTACTGGTAAAGATATTCACCACCGACGGCATAGCAAGCTCCGCCGCCTTGGAATAGCTATCCGGCCTATTCTCTTCAACTACCGGCGCAATCTCCCGGATCGTCACGATTTCCCCGCGCGGCTTCCACGGCAGCAATTCCGGCCGCAGCGTGGAAATCACAAAAAAAATAGCCAGCAATACTGTCGCGGTTTGTGCAAAAATCAACCAGAATCTGTACATCAAAATAAGTTACTCCAAAATAATAAAGCCGCTGAAATGAATCGATTGCGGAGTAGTATATGCGCGAAGGAGAAAATCAATGCATCGCGATGCGCTGGAAAATCATCTGAATCAATTACTGGACATATCCCATTTTCATGATTATTGCCCAAATGGCCTGCAAGTGGAAGGGCGCGACAGCATTCAAACCCTGATCAGCGGCGTTACCGCTTCGCTCGATCTGTTGCAAGCTGCCGCCGCGGCCAAGGCGGACGCCATCCTGGTGCATCACGGCTACTTCTGGCGCGGCGAGGATATGCGCATCACCGGTATGAAAAGCCGCCGCATTGCACTGCTGATGCAGCAGCAAATCAATTTATTCACCTATCATCTGCCGCTGGATGCGCACCCGCATCTCGGCAACAATGCGTTGCTGGGCAAGAAGCTGGGATTGATTGAAACCGGCCATTTCGGCGAGCAGGATATCGCGGCGCGCGGAGAATTGAGCCAGGCGACCACGTTGAGCGCCTTCGCGGAAAAAATAGCGCGCACGCTGCTGCGCAAACCGACCATCATCGGCGATCCCGGCAAGCCCATCCGGCAAATCGCATGGTGCACCGGTGCTGCACAGAGCTACTTTGAGATTGCCATTCAACAAGGCGTAGATGCTTACATCACGGGTGAAATTTCCGAGCAGAATGTACATGCCGCGCGTGAATCCGGTATCGCGTTTATCGCCGCCGGGCATCATGCCACCGAGCGTTACGGCGTGCAGGCCGTGGGCGATCACATCGCGCAGAAATTCGGCATCCAGCATCAGTTCATCGATATTGAAAATCCGGTTTAGCCTGCAATCCGGCAATATTCACACCGGCGCATGGGATGCGCACAACGAGGAAATAACGTTTATGATCATTTATCCTTGTTTTCATCATCCTTCTTCTTTCTGCCCGAAAACATGGTCCACCAGATTATAAAAAGAAACAAACCCAGCGCCACTGCCGCTTCGACTACAAGCCACCACCAATTCATAATGTAAGATACACGCTCAAGTTAAAAACAGACCGCTACTCTAACCAAAATCCGATGAAAAACCAATTCAGTTTTATTGTTGTTATCTCGTACCTGCTCCTCACAGCCTGCGCTACCGGGCCTATCAGTCCCACGCAGCCGCCCGCTGAGCCGGCTGAAGCCGTCAAGCCGCCGCCACCCGAAAAGCCGCTGACCAAATCCGTACACAAACCCGTTCAGTGGTCGGCATTAACCGGCTGGAAACAGGACGATCTGCAACCGGCGTGGCAGGCATTCCTGAAAAGCTGCACGGTTTTAAGCAAGCAACCGGCTTGGAAGGAAACTTGCCGGTTAGCGGCGGTGCAAAAGAAAACCGATAACACCGCGTTGAGAAATTTTTTTGAAACCTACTTCACGCCCTATCAAATCGTCAACACCGACAACAGCGAAGAGGGATTGATCACCGGTTACTACGAACCGTTGCTCAAAGGCAGCCGCAAACCCTCCAGCCGCTATCGCTACCCGGTGTACGCCGCCCCGGACGATTTGCTGACCATCGAACTGGGCGCCGCCTATCCCGAACTGAAGGATCTGCGCTTGCGCGGCCGTTTGAACGGACGCAAGGTTGTTCCTTATCACAGCCGGGCGGATATCATGAGCAATCCGAAACTGCTCAACGGTTACGAGCTGCTGTGGGTGGAAGACGAAGTAGAGTTGTTCTTTCTGCACGTTCAGGGTTCCGGCCGGATCGTGCTCGATAGCGGAGAAGCCATGAAAATCGGCTTTGCCGATCAGAACGGTTACCCGTATAACTCGATCGGCAAACTCCTGGTCGAACGCGGCGAATTGCCGCTGGAAAAAGCTTCCATGCAAGGTATCAAACAATGGGGGCAGCAAAATCCTAAGAAACTGCCCGAGCTGTTGCAGCAAAACGCCCGTTATGTATTTTTCCGCGAACTGCCATCCGATTTATCCGGACCGATCGGCGCTCTGGGCGTGCCGTTGACTGCCGGGCGCAGTATCGCGATCGATCCACTGTCGATCCCGCAGGGCGCGCCGGTATTTCTGGCGACCACCTGGCCCAACAGCAACAAGCCATTGAACCGGCTGATGGTGGCGCAGGATGTCGGTAGCGCCATCAAAGGCGGAATCCGCGCCGACTTCTTCTGGGGATTCGGCCATGAAGCGGGCAATCAGGCGGGAAAAATGAAGCAACGCGGAAAGCTATGGGTATTGATGCCGCGCGACTATCGATCGCCCACTCTCACACGGCAATAAAAAAAGCTTGCTGAATTTCCCAGCAAGCTTTTTTGCATCGCTCGTTTGAGATTATTTGCTTTTATCCGCGCTTTCCAGTTTTTCCTCGATGGTCGTGGCGGGAATCATGCCGCCGACAATCGAACCGTCGGCGAAAATCAGCGTCGGCGTGCCCGATACTTTATTTTCATGGCCTGATTTCAGCAATGCTTCCAACGGAGTGTCACAATCCTTACCCGATGGCGCAACCCCTTTCAGCATAAAATCATCCCAGGCTTTGATTTGATCCTTGGAACACCAGATTTTTTTCGACAATTCCATCGAGCCTTTCAACACTGGGTACAGCAAGGTATAAATCGTAACGTTCTTGATGTTCAGCAATTCTTTCTCCAGCTGCTTGCAATACGGGCAATTCGGATCGGTAAATACGGCCAGCTTGCGCGAACCATCGCCCTTCACGATTTTGATAGCATGTTGCAACGGCAGGGATTCCAATGGCACGCGGCGCGCCGCTTTGATTTCCTGCATGCGTTCGTTGGTCAGGCTGGTGCGGCTTCTCGCATCGATCATATGACCGAAGAAAAAATAATTGGCTTTATCGTCGGTATAAAACACTTCATCACCCACCACCACTTCATACAAACCCAAAAGCGGTGTTTTCTTCAGGCTATCGATCGTGTGTCCCTGAAAATGCGGCTGTATGGCTTTTTTCAAAGCTTCTTCATCGGCCCAGGTGGATCCGCAGAAAAAACTCAGTAGCAGGATTGAGATGAACAGCTTTAAGCGCATGGCCATAATGACTCCAGTGTTAGAAAATAAAATTTAATTCAACGCGTGCTGCATCAGGCGGTTTTTGATCAGCGGCAAGCGGTTGGTAATCTCCAATCCAAGATTGCGCATGCGCGCCAGCGTCGGATTGGCGTTATTGAACAATTTCTGCAAACCGTCGGTGACCAGCTCCAGCGCCAGAATATCTTCCTTGCGCGCCAGCTCGTAACGCCGCAGCAGCATAAAATCGCCGCAATCGGCTTGCGGTCCGCGCTGTTTGAGAATCGCCGCAAGCTCGCGGGTATCGCGCAACCCCAGATTCACCCCCTGTCCGGCCAGCGGATGAATGCCGTGCGCGGCATCGCCGATGAGCACCAAACGCGGCTTGATCAATTGATCCACATGGACAAAATTCAGCGGAAAACCAACCGGCGGGGTAATCAACTGCAATTTGCCCAGCGTATGCGAGGAAGCCTCCTCCACGCGGGCGCACAATTCGTCAGCCGGCAGATTGCGCAAGAAATCGGCATGATCCTCCGTGGCCGACCACACCATCGATACCCGTTTGTCCGGCAACGGCAGCAACGCCAGCACACCGTCCCGCCTGAACCATTGATGGGCGATCTGGCGATGCGATCGTTCCGTGCTGAAATTGGCTACCACGCCAATCTGGTTATACGCATGGCGCGACACCTCGATTTCCGCCTGTTTGCGCACCCAGGAATTCACGCCATCGGCGCCCACCACCAAAGCAGCTTCAAGCTGGCTGCCGTCCGCCAATTGCACCTCGGCATGCGTGTCATGCCAAACAATCGCTGTACATTTCGCCGGACAAAAGATGTGCAGATTTTCATCCGCAGATTTAAGCACTTCCCACACAGCCGATTGCAGTTGACGGTTCTCGGCAATAAACGCCAGTTCCGGCACGCCGATCTCATACGCGCTGAAATTGATGCGCGCGGTATTGTCATCGCCGAACACCGCCATCTCATAAACCGGCGCGACACGTTCCGCCGCCATCAACCGCCACACCCCCAGCTCCTGCAGAAAAGCCGCGCTACCTGGACTGATCGCATACACCCGGCTATCCCAGCTATCATCCTGCGGCAACGGCAGCGTTTCATGCGGCTCTATCAGCGCAATTTTCAGGCCGCTACCCTGCAGCGCAGCCACCAAGCTTGCCCCCACGAGTCCGCCACCAATTACGATCATATCGAATTTCATGGAATTGATTATACAGTCGCTTTGTTGCGGATAGGTAATACAAACTGCATCTCCACTGAAAGCGGAAGCCGGTTGACTATCTGATTCACCCGGCAGCCGAACATTTTCAGCGCGGCCCGGCAGATGGCCAGGTCACGTTAAATAATTGGAAAACAACACCGAATCCCCTGAAAACACGCATAAACCCTTGTCAGGTCACATTTTTGATCTTGACAAGCCACCCCCTCAAAGGCAAAATGCGTCCCTTGCGTTTTAGCACATGGCGAATTAGCTCAGTGGTTAGAGCAGCGGAATCATAATCCGTTGGTCCGGGGTTCAAATCCCTGATTCGCCACCATCAGACACACCAAGCTGATCGGAAAAATCAGCACCCCCCATTGATTCGAAGTCCCCAATCTTCCTAGTTGCAACCGCTTAATCTTTTGGTTTGATTTTGCTCGCGGCTTTGAGGTCGGGCGCTACATGATTAAGTCGAATTTAATTACAGATACATTTGTGTTTCAATCCTCGCCCGGCTTTGGGGCCGGGCGCTACGTCGCTATTTGCGCGGATTGCGAATTTTGATTGCGTTTCAATCCTCGCCCGGCTTTGGGGCCGGGCGCTACCGAACTTCTATTTGGGTGTTGTCGCTCTTGGTAAGTTTCAATCCTCGCCCGGCTTTGGGGCCGAGCGCTACGCGGAAAAGGCGGCAGAGCAAGGAATAACGCCGCTTGTTTCAATCCTCGCCCGGCTTTGGGGCCGGGCGCTACATTGCGCGGTGAGTGAGTCGCCCATCCACATAATCGTTTCAATCCTCGCCCGGCTTTGGGGCCGGGCGCTACTTTGTGCTTCGCTTTCTTCTGCCGGCCGCGGATCAGGTTTCAATCCTCGCCCGGCTTTGGGGCCGGGCGCTACCACCCGCGCTGGACGACTCATGGTGGCTGGTTGATGTTTCAATCCTCGCCCGGCTTTGGGGCCGGGCGCTACAGTCCCATCGGCTGATCGTAAGATGCCAGCAGCATGTTTCAATCCTCGCCCGGCTTTGGGGCCGGGCGCTACATGCCTTTCAGTCCGTCTTGAAACGGATCGAAAAGGTTTCAATCCTCGCCCGGCTTTGGGGCCGGGCGCTACTGCGATTCTGCTTTATCTTCCTGTGGTTTTACGCTGTTTCAATCCTCGCCCGGCTTTGGGGCCGGGCGCTACTCACGAATCCGCAGATTGACATCGGTCATATCCTTTTTGTTTCAATCCTCGCCCGGCTTTGGGGCCGGGCGCTACGTTTTCTCACAGATTCTGGCGCTACCGCATCAACGTTTCAATCCTCGCCCGGCTTTGGGGCCGGGCGCTACCTCAATCTCGGCGTTGTTGAGTGCGATCTTTTCCTGTTTCAATCCTCGCCCGGCTTTGGGGCCGGGCGCTACCAACACAGCACAATCCGCACAGCGCAGTCTGACCGGTTTCAATCCTCGCCCGGCTTTGGGGCCGGGCGCTACGGTAAAAAGACATGCATAAGCTGTTTTATGAGGATGTTTCAATCCTCGCCCGGCTTTGGGGCCGGGCGCTACGACTTTTTAAAAAAATTTGTCCATTTTAATTATGAGTTTCAATCCTCGCCCGGCTTTGGGGCCGGGCGCTACCGGTGCAATTATCAATTCTGTGTACCTAATTTAATGTTTCAATCCTCGCCCGGCTTTGGGGCCGGGCGCTACCTAAAAAAGTTGCAAATTTATTACCGAGAGAGCGCTGTTTCAATCCTCGCCCGGCTTTGGGGCCGGGCGCTACTCTTATGGACCTGGTTAAGTTACTGGTGTTTTTTGTTTCAATCCTCGCCCGGCTTTGGGGCCGGGCGCTACAATCCTCCCGAGTCACCCATTAAATCGACAAATTCAGTTTCAATCCTCGCCCGGCTTTGGGGCCGGGCGCTACTGCCCGTTGCAATTACCCAAAGGCGCAGCGGTAGCAGTTTCAATCCTCGCCCGGCTTTGGGGCCGGGCGCTACTCCGGTTGCGGATGCAATTCATCAGCCACAAATGGTTTCAATCCTCGCCCGGCTTTGGGGCCGGGCGCTACAAAATCATTCGCTTTCATAATAACAATCTAGCTAGTTTCAATCCTCGCCCGGCTTTGGGGCCGGGCGCTACATGTACTACCATTTTATTTCATGGCCGATTTTTATGTTTCAATCCTCGCCCGGCTTTGGGGCCGGGCGCTACAGATAGATGCAAGCGCGCCGAATCCGCGCGATATTGTTTCAATCCTCGCCCGGCTTTGGGGCCGGGCGCTACCGATGAATCACTGAGAGACGGACGTAAACTATATGTTTCAATCCTCGCCCGGCTTTGGGGCCGGGCGCTACGACCTTGCCAGCATCCAACGCGGGCACCCCGGCTTGTTTCAATCCTCGCCCGGCTTTGGGGCCGGGCGCTACTCTGGTTTTGCTGCTAATGCATGGCTGGCAAATTGTTTCAATCCTCGCCCGGCTTTGGGGCCGGGCGCTACTGCCGGAGAAGTGGGGTTTATCATCTCCGGCATTAGTTTCAATCCTCGCCCGGCTTTGGGGCCGGGCGCTACAGTACAACTGCAACCCGATCATACAACAAAGAAATTTTTTGTTCACCCGCGAACTGGCGATTTTGGGATTGATTTTTGATTATGATTGCGAACAGGGTTTTTAGGAAATCATCATTTTTCATGATGTTATTCTTTCCGCGAACCGGCTGGTGTTTTGCCGTTGCTTGGGATTCGCGGATGTTAAACGATGAGCGATCCATCGAAATCGATGGCTTTGAATTTTCCATATTCCTTGACGTGCAGATCGACGGGCTCGGTCAAACGATATAGCCGCAGGTTGTCTTCCTTTTCGTCTATCTCGGCCAGTAATCTGCGTTCTAGATCTTCATACTGCATCAAACTGACTTTACACTCGAATACCGATTTTTGCACGCGCTGTCCGATACCTTCGCAGATTTTGGCAACGCGCCGCAATCTTCTGCGGCCTTCCTTGGTTTCGGTTGATACATCGTAGGTTACGATAATCAGCATGGTTATTTCACCAGAAAGGGAATATACGCTTCCATGTCGCCGCGAATGGTGCGCGCCATGAAACGCGCTTGCAGTTGCGGCAACAACCCGAACGGCACCTTGGCATCCAGCAGCGGATGGCTGATTTCTTCCTGCTTGCGTTCTTGATAAGCGGCTACAACGATTTTCCGCGCATCATCTTCCAGATACACTGCGCCGCCTTCGCGTATCTGTAAATTGCGCTCGGTGATCTGGCCGCGATTGACGAGCGTGAGCGCCAGCCGGTCCGCCAGAATCGACCGGAATTCTTCCATCAGATCGAGCGCCAAGGCGGCTCGCCCCGGCCGCACCGCGTGCAGGAAACCCAGCTGCGGATCAAGCCCGACGCTTTCAATTGCCGAGCGGCAATCGTTCATCACCATCGCATAGAGAAATGACAGCAGCGCATTGAAACGGTCACGTGGCGGCCTGCGCGTGCGCCCGTCCATGGTGAAGTGCTCGCGGACATTACGCCGCACCAAACTCGGCAGCGCGGAGAAATACACTTTGGCGGCATCGCCTTCAATGCCGCGCACCACGTCCAGATCCGCCGCTACCGCCAGATTGCGTATGGAACCAGCCAATGCTTCCGATGCTTGGGTGAGTATTTTTTGATCTTGTTCGTCTGTTGTTTCACGCGCGCCGCGCTGCAAAACCTGACGGGAATTACGCAATTTTCCGGCAATCACGGCTCTGGCTACTGTCAGTACGAACGGTTCCTCTGCCGCTTTGCGATGCTGCGCCTGACGCAACAGAATATTGCCGCTGACCGCGCCTTCCAACCGAGCCTTGAATCGCCCGTTGCCATCGAGTAATACCAAGCCGATGCCATCGTCGGCGCAGCGATGCATCAACGCCGGAGAAATCATGATATTGCCAAAGCAAACGAGCGTGCCCAAATGATGCAACGGCACTTGAAGTTTCTTTTGCCGTTCCACATCGATGCGCACGGTATCGTTTTCCAAATGCGCGTAGGCATTGGGCGTCATAATGTAGAGTGTGTTGAGGATTTGGTACATTGTGTATTACAATTTGTGAAATTTATTGCAAGTTATTGGGAGTTACAATATGACGACGCTCAACATCCGGCTGACCGAACAAATCGAGCAGCGGCTTTCGGAAGAAGCGGAACGCGAAAATAAAACCCGTTCCGAAATCGCTCGCGATGCATTGAACTGGTATTTATTAGAGATCGAGAAAAAACGTTTCATGGATCAACTCCTGGAAGAGGCACGATCAGCATACGCTATCGAAAGTATCCGACAAGAAGCGCAAGCCATTGCCGAGGAATTTTTACCGATTGAAAATGAAATGCTGGAGAATGTTGAGGGCCGTATATCCGGCGATTTACCGCAGACGGAATCTTCCGGGAAATGGTGGAAGTGATCCGCCGTGGCGAGATCTGGACCGCCAACTTGAATCCGCCGCGCGGGCAGGAAATCGGTAAGATCCGTCCGGTTTTGGTTTTTCAGGACAATGCGCTGACTGCGATCGGCACACCGATGGTCATCATCCTGCCACTGACAACACAGGTTTATCCCGCTTTCAAACAATGGCGCATCACCGTCACCGCCCGCCACCGCCTGCTGAAGGATTGTCAGATCGTTGTCGATCAACCGCGAACCTTGGATTGCGCCCGATTCGGAGAAGGGCCATTGGCGACACTCAGCGAAGAGGAAATGATTTCCGTTGAACGCGCTTTTCTGGGAGTATGCGGCATGTTTCATTACGCTATTCATCCACGCTAAACAATTCATCCAGCAATTCATGCTGATGGGTTTTATCCGCCAACGCTTGCGGCTGGCAAATTTCCTTCAGCGAACATTCCTTGCAGCGCGCATCGTTGACCGGCGGCGGCAATTGCCCGGAGGCCAGTAACGCACGAACCGCCGCTACGGTTTCCTCGACTTGCCGACGCAGCGAATCCGTGATGGCGACTTCACGGCGGCGGCGGGAAGTGTGATGATAAATCGCGCCATGCGTCACCGGTTTACCGGTCATTTCTTCCAGGCAGATCGCTTGCGCCGCCAGTTGGATATCGTCATGCGCTTTTGCGCGTTTTTTACCATGCTTGTATTCCACCGGATAAATCCGCCCATCCGGATAAAACTCGACTACATCGCATTTACCGATCAAACCCAGGCGCTCCGACCAAACCGGTAGAGCTTTCTCGCTGCGCACGCCTTCAAATGACTCAAAACCCGGCTCATCGACACGTTGATGCACGGTGTTGCCGCGCATGGTGTGAACGTTTTCGTCAAATGCCTGCTCGACATGAATCAACGCGCATTGGCGCGGGCAATAGCTGTAGTGCTGTAATGCGGAGAGCATGATGGGGTCGTCGTTATCCAAGCGTTTATTCATGTGCGACGATGGCGTGTTCAACGTGAGTCAGCAACGTATGTACATTAAGGATTTCAACCTTGCGATCAATCGGTTCGTCGAGTTCGGTAATGCCTTCTTCGTAGCGCGCTTGAACGGCAAATATTGTGTATTGAACCAATGGCCAATATGCGTTTACCTCAATGCCTTGCAATTCCAGCAAAGCCAGCAATCTCGCCAATTCATGCGTCATGGGATAAGTGTCGGTATGAATGCATAGCCATGCTTTCAATGCTTTCTCCACCGCTTGCTGGATATGAAATCCGAAAATCTCATCTGCAAAAAGCGGATTGTCTTGCATGCCAATCAGTGCGTTGAAGTCTTTATGCGCCATGCGCAACATCGCGCGCGCCCGATCAAGGTCGGCCATGCAGCACTTTCCCTTCGCGAATCGCCCGGCCAATCACATGATTCGTTGAATTCTTCCACTGCTCGAATTCATCCCGGCTGTAGAGCAAAATATCCTTGGAAATATTCAATCCCTTCAAAGCGATATACAAACGCGCCGCTTCTTTCCTGCGGCTGCGCTGCGGTGAGAACGGTTCGGTTTCTACAATTAGCAAGTCGACATCGGAATCCGTCCGTGCATCACCCCTTGCCCGCGAACCAAACAGAATAATGGTTTCCGGAGAAACCTCGCGAACGATGGTATCAACCATCTGCTGCAATAGAATTTTCTCGTCAGTGGTGTCGATTGGAGAGGTCATTTTGATGTTCTTTTGTTATTTAACAAGGGTCTTAGGAAGTTAAAGCGGGTTTAAACGTAACAATTTAAGAATTTCATGATAGAGATTATCACGGCGATGATTAAAACGAAATTCGGTTTCTTTCAAGTGCAGGTAGAAAGTATGTTCGGGCACACCATTGAACTTGGCCAAACGTCTTTTAGCAAAACTCCAGAAAGACTCGATACCATTAATATGCCGCTCGCCACTGGCAAACTCATTGTCACCATGGTGAACCCTGAAGTGCTTATCAAAGCCGATATCGACCAATCCGTCATAACCACGCCATCCATCGGAATGGATTACGGTATCGGGCGCTACATGCCCACGGATAATGGCTTGCAATGTCGCTTTAGAGCAATCTGGAACAATCTCTGTATAAACTTTTCCTTGGCGTTTAAGCACACCAAAGACTATTGTTTTGCCATAAGCGCCCCGCCCCCTTTTACCCCTGACTCGCTGGGCACCAAAGTAAGACTCATCAACTTCTACAGAACCTTGCAGAGGGGATTCAAGTTCGCAATTCTGGGCAATTCGCTGTCGTATTTTAAGATAAATGGTATTGACGGATCGGATAGAAATGCCGGTCAATTGGGCTGTGTCAGTAGCAGTAAAATCCATCGAAAAACATCGAATAAGTTGCCTGAATTTTGCTTCTCTGATTCGAGAACGAAAATAGTATCTGTTTTTAGCATTCATCTCAGAAAGTTAGCACACTTTAGTAAGTGCTTAACTTCCTAAGACCCTTAACAATTACTTCCTGACCGTGCTTAAGTAGCCGTATTTTCTCTGGTGACAATCCCGCATCGAAATGACAGTACACCGCATCACGCACTTGACGATGCAAACTGGCAAGATCATCCGCTTCGGTAAAAATGGATTCTCCCAATGCACGCGCGGTGTAACCGCCCTCCGGCGCTTCTTCGACCAGGAAAATGATCTCATTGGAATTATTCATCGTTATGCTTTTCTTTCAAGGATTACGCCGTTCTTGAGGTTGAGATTGCATTCGTAATCAAAAACCCTCGATAATTTCAGGCTTAAGTCCATCTAATTCTTCAAGCTTAAAACTTCCATCGGACTGAATCGATTCTCGAAGTGTTCGGTGTACCTTGGCCGAAGAGTATTGTCCGGACTTGCAATTGTGCCTCCACCAAATCACTTTCAGAATTTCCATGCTTCCCGCTGGCCTTGCAGACGACTCGTCGTTCTCAAATAACTTTGGAAGCAACTGCTTAATAATTTCCGCATCAGCATCACTGAACCCCGTTCGTTCAGCCAATTGCGGATTCATACTGCCATAGAAAACATAAACTCCACTGTCAACTCGATGTTTCATCCCCATTGTGTCAGAGCCACGTTTGCTGCCATCTCCTTCACCGCTAACGCTTTTGGTAATCTGTGTGCTGCTTACATCTACTGGTTCCACACTAAATGCAGATTGAACAGTGACGGGACCACGAATGCCAATGGATACACCGCTGTCACCTTCATTGTCAGTTTCTTTTTTGTTTTTTTGTCAGATTTGAACGCAAAAAGCTGACCAAATGCACGAACGTCAAACCATTGTTCGCAGGCTAATTTTACTG
Source organism: Gammaproteobacteria bacterium (assembly GCA_015709615.1). NCBI lineage: Bacteria > Pseudomonadati > Pseudomonadota > Gammaproteobacteria > Gammaproteobacteria bacterium. Next base: position 1,552,721 of record CP054179.1, read on the forward strand.
TTTCGCTTGAGCCAAGCTTTTTCCCAAGCGCGGCATCCGCTCTTGCTTTTAGGCTTTTGAAATCATCTATTTTTTGATCATCGGACTGTACAAAAATACTTTGGCCACTTTCCAGTAATCGATTTCTGAGCTTACGTTTAATGCAGACATCGGTAATTTCTCCATGTCCGTCATAGTCCGCACGTGGACGATTTCCGTTAAGCGGATCACCATTAGGATTGGCATGTGTAACTCGCAGGACAACAGCAAAGTCAATTTTGTTTTGCAATGTACTCATGATATTTTCCTCAATTGGTTTCAACAATGGCTGCTTCTGTATTCTCGGTTTGCTCAGTTTCATGCTTGGTTCGGAGTGTTTGTCGCTGGCAGTGATAACCTAATAAAAACTCCCCAGATAACTTTTTATCTTCCATAAAATCATCTGTCTGAAATAAATTTATAACCTCATCAAGCTGATTTTCCATTGAAGCGAGAAATGCCGGACGCTTAGCCCGTAAGCGAGTTTTGTATGGGTTTAATGAAAGCTCTATAGTTTTCCATGTTGAAAACGGGTGATCTGCAAAACGCTGCATCAGCTTTGCAGCACTGGTGTCACGTTTCTCTCCGCTAACGTACAACGCGCGATCTTCGATATTTTCCGCGATTGCCAAAAGTCGGCCGTATAAGTAATCGCGACTGATTCGATTCGATTCTAATGCCATTTGATAACCCCTCTCTTTGTGATAACCACTAAATAAAGCACAAGCAATGCCGAGACATTTCTCCCATTCCCAGTACTCAAGTCCAACTCGATTACACACCCGGCGAACTGTCGATTCCACAAGATCACAAGGAATCTGTTGGCCATCAATGATGCAAGGCAGCAAACGTTCTATTGTTGCTTTACGTAGCTTTTCATCCAGTCGACGACCAAACGCTGCTTCCGCAATATCCTTGGGAGCTGGTGCACCAACAAACTTCATATCCTTACTATAATTCTGATGCCAAGCATATTCTTTATGCCATGCCTCAATTCGATCAAGGAATTCAGAACCATCAAGTTCTCGGTAATAGGTAATCGCCATACGTCCAGGTGTAGCTGAATCCAATCCCATGACCACAATTTCGTTGGCGGAACCCAACTCGACCCTATATCCGGCAAGTTTCTTTGCTAGACGCTGACCAAAAGCCTGTCCTGTACTATAGGAACTCACATGATCCTGCTTGACCTCTGTCTCCTCGGATACGAATCCAAACAAATCAAAAGAATTTGCAAATGGATCCGGCACCCTTTTTCCAGACACCGCCCACGCAACAATTGCCTGATCGCCACTTCGATAGGCCTGTCGCGCAATTAGCCAACGTAGTGCGTTGTGCGCCTTCTGTGTAACCTCGAAACCCACACCACAAGCTTGGTCAGCATTAATAAATCTCCCGCGAAATGTAAAACCGCTGGTGTCATTGGATGAAATAAATTTTGCTTTATCCGCACCATGCCTAAGTTTTGCAGGATGTTGCTCTGCCAAATTCAGAATTTCACCTGTGACCAAGCACAACCCCCGATTGTCTTTTTGACTACTGTAGAAACCTATCCAAGCATTCATTAAATCCTGATCTTTCCATGTCTCTGGCAGGGGGTCTCCTGGGATTTCAACACGCCAACGTATGACTGCGCCATCGGGGGAGTTACTGTTAGGCATAATGCTGAAAATCGCAGGCGCTTCTTTTTTGTCTCCCTCCCATCTCGCCAACAACTGATTTTTTTCATCAATGGGTAAAATTCTTTCTCGCACAAGATCGCTAACCAAATGTGATTTTTGTAGATAAGTTTGAATCGCAATTATTTTGGGATGTGTAAAAGAGGAATTTGCCCAATCAGATAAGAGAGATAAGTAAATCTTATGAGGTTCAGTTGGCTCGTTTGCAAATCCCGATGTCACTACACCGCCAAACTTGAGGAAGTCACCTGCAAGATATTGCAACTTGTCACATAGCGGATGATTGATGGGTTTATTTCCAGCTCTTCCAGCAGATGCTTCGGTACACGGCACAAGCGTCACACCTTGTCCTTTTGGGATAGCATTGGCACGTAAAAAATTTCCTTTCTGATCAATGGTTACTTCAATGTGCGCTTGTTGAGAGGTATGACATATTGGCTCCAGCAAAAACTCGGTATTTAAAAATTTATTTTGCCCTGCACATTGTTCATACGTTTCATAGAGTTTCTGGATCCAACTCATGTCAGATTCTCCAATGACAGTGGTTCTTCTTTTTCTACATTGAGAAGATTCTGTTCGCGCTCAAATTTCTTGATAGCCATTTCTTTGACGAACTTGCGATCTTTACAATCTTCTGGGCGAACAAATCGAATTACGCCATTCACCATGGTGGGTTGCCAAAAACGAGTATAGAGATTGTTATCACCAGTTTCGTCCGGGTAATCAAATCCGTGAAACATGAGACCATAGGTGAGTTCGCCATCAGTGTCATAAGCTCCTTCACCCGAACCAAATTCGCAAAACTCAACATAGCCTTGGCAATCACGGGTGCCAAGAAAAATGTCTTGGCGGCCGCCGCGTTCCAGCATTCGCTTGGCGACGATGTGATGCTTGGCTTCGTTACGGTCTTCCGCTAATTCGGATCGGTTTGTATTCCATTCAAAGTGGGCTCTCACCTGATATTCAACATCCGATAGAAAGGTATAAATCGCTAAGGTGTTGCCACCACCGTATTCCAGCGGCTTGGTTCCTTTTGTCTGAGTACGAATGCGCTTCATCACTCGCACTTCATCAATAACCCAAATAAGTGTGGGCTTCCAATAGATGGACTTGGTAATGCCCTTGAGTGCTTCGTAAGTTGGAATATGATAAGAACACTTCTCACCGCCGATTTTCGTCAGAGGATCTGTAAACAGCGCAAATCGCCCCCATACTTTAAATTCAATGCTGCTTCTTCTGAAATCAGGCACAATAAGTCTCCATTTTTCCTTCGGGTGTTAAGCTCAATCCGAAATCCTCATTGTAGTAACGCGCATCTGCAAGATAGAGAATATCCACTCCATCTTGTATTTCATGCAAGGCTTTTTCTTTTTGAAGTTTTTCCAATTGGTGTGGAAACACGTTGACGGTATATTGCTGCGCCCATCGCAAGAGTTCGAATTGTTTTTCAACCTCAAATGCTCCGCAAAGCTCACCTATCAATTTTTTACCTTCGTCACCGTAAGGCACGATAATACCCCGTGTGGGAGCATCAATCACCTTGAATGCCTTAGCAGCGGTCATAAAAGATTGCCGTAAATAAATGTTCGGTGCAGAATTGTATTCCCGAGCATAATCCGCAACGGCTTGCTGGTTGATCGAAAGCATGTTTAACAGACTGTCATCGCGCCCGGTTATCTCCTTTGAAACCGGGTAGCCCATTTCATCCTTGCGCGCAAAGAAGTAATACTCGAAATATCGTTTCATGGCTTGTGGCGCGATCATGCCGCCATCGAAATTTTCGGCACCAGATTTCAGATCATCCAACAAGCGCTCCGTTACCTCTTTGCCTACCCGAATATCCATGAGCATATCCAGATTTTCGTCGGCTGGATTAACGACATGGACACGTCCCACCTCGCGGCGCTTGTTGCGGTTGCAACGGCCCGCCGCTTGTGCAATGGAATCCAGCCCTGCCGTGTAGCGGATAACTGCGCCGAAATCCACATCCACCCCAGCCTCAATCAATTGTGTACTCACACAAAGCACGGGGGATTTCTCCTCCAGTAAACTCCGAATCTCAGCCAAAATCTTTTTGCGGTGCGCTGGGCACATATTGGTGCTGAGATGGAACACGCGCATTCCTTGGGTTTGTCTGAGTAACGAGAACAATGCTTGCGCTGATTTCTTGGTATTCACAATTGCCAGACAGCTACCACTTTCGCTTACTTCGCGTAATGCCAATTCGGCGACCTCTTCAACTTTCCAACCGCCTGGCTTGCGTTGATTGAGCACTTTGACACGCTCCAAATCATCAAATAATTGCTTCACATCAGGCATGATTTCGCTGTCTTTGGTAAATTTCAAAACTCCCTTTGAGGAATCCACGCTATTCAATAACGGTTGAGTGGCAGTACATAAAATCACAGTGCTACCGCACTGCTCCACAAGAAAATTGATAGCATTGCAAAACATGTGAACAGTATTAACTGGCAGAGTCTGGATTTCGTCAAAAACCAATACGGAGTTTGCCAATTGGTGCATCCGTCTTGCACCACGCGTACCTCCCCCAAAAAGTGTTTCAAGCAATTGCACCATGGTTGTATAAATCACTGGAGCATCCCAATTCTCTGCCAGTATTTTTTCGCGAGACCCTTGCTGTTCTGGTGTGAGATTTGAGTGGTGTTCTAACACAATACTGCCTCTCGATTCGCTTTCTGGCTCAAGAATTTTACGCACCACATCCGCATTCTGGTCAATGATGGAGGTATACGGAATAATGTAAATTATCCGTTCCATCTTGTGTTGTTGCGTATGATGGAGCGCGAAGCGAAGACTGGCGAGGGTTTTTCCGCCACCTGTTGGAACTGATAGTGTAAAGGTCCCTTTATCTCTTTGAGCTGCATCACGGCAATGATCAGCAATATTGCGCCTGATTTTGTCTATAGGTTCAGCATCACTAAATTCGACTAGCTTTTTCTCCAATCTCTCGATCAATTCTGCCCATTCAATATAATTTCCATGCTGTCGCTGCTTTGCTGCTCGCGGCTTTTCCGCATCCGCTGTATCAATACGATCTGCATCAATCAAGCAACTGAACAGAAAACGAACCAATAATCCGATTTTGAATCTCGTAATTAACTCGTTATCAGAATCATGTTGAACAATCTGAAGAATTAAGCTCTTAATTCTGTCAATCAACTTAGGAGAAATGATAAGTTCATGAAATCGTGCAATGATGCTTGCATCCATCTTTGCTTGCACTTCTTCAAAATGCGATCTCTCTTCCAGAGCACCCATTCTTTTTGTGAACTTATCAATACTCGGCGCTGCTACACCAGGAGAAATACAATCAATCAGGCCTGAGTGATGCGATGCAATACACAACGATAAAAGCTGACCCACAATTGGCCCAAATTTACCTTGTCTGGACAACTCATTCCAAATAAGTTGGGCACCTGCGGTGGAATGATCTACCTTGCCTTTTAAGTTCTGTGCATCGACATAATCGTCTTTGTCCTCGTCAATCAAACCGATAGCCGATTGGATATAAGTTTGGAATTGGGCACTGTATTTACCCAAATCATGCAGCAAACCTATCAGTTCACCTTGCTCATCCAAGCTTAGCTTAGCAGCAAAGCCTTTTGCTTTATCAGCTACACCTAATAGGTGCTGTTCCAGTGTATGATTCTTATGCGCTATATAAACCATCTCACCTCCACCTCAATCCGTTCCCACGGATTATTGCCTATTTCATACATCGCAAGAAACTTGTCAAGCATTGGGATTGCCATATAATGATGCTTAATCTGATGCGTGAGAGAACTAAACATGAGAACCACACTGAATATTGACGATGATTTATACGCGCAGGCGGTTGAGTTGACCGGAGTGCATGAAAAAACCGCGCTGGTGCGTGAAAGTTTGCATGCCTTGATTGAGCGGGAAAGCGCCAAGCGTTTAGCATTATTGGGCGGTTCAGAGCCGGATTTGATGCCGATACCGCGCAGACAGTCCACCATTGCAAAAAAATGAGCCGCGTATTGGTGGATACTTCCGTCTGGATAGACCACCTTCGCGGGAATGACGATCTTCTGGTTGCTTTGCTTAACAATCACCGGGTACTGATGCATTCGATGATCAGGGGTGAACTGGCTTGCGGTCATTTGCATCATCGGTTGCAAATCCTGACTTTATTGCAGCATTTGCCCCGTGTTTCCGAGGCCACCCACGATGAAGCAATGACGTTCATGGACAATAAGCAGCTAATGGGCCGCGGTATCGGATTTGTCGACGTGCATCTTCTGGCTGCTACTGTGCTTACACCGGGCGCACGCATTTGGACACGGGATAACCGCTTATCAGCCGTAGCGCAAAGCTTGGGGATTGCCTGGCAATCCGGTTGATTCGAAGAAAAAAGCATTATTACACCCGCCATCTCACCTCCACCTCAATCCGTTCCCACGGATTATTGCTTTTTTTCAACCCTACGATCAAAGCCGATAATTGTTCACCGCGATCCAGCAGTTGCGAGACGGCGGCGTTGTCTTTTGCGGGGATGTAGCCGAGTTTCTCACCTTGCCAGTCGATGCGCACCGCGCGTTGGTCGAAGCGGTTGCCGGGTTCGCGAATCAGCGTGAGCGGTTGGCCGGTGGCGAGTTGCGGCCAGAGGGTTGCGCCGTGGTGGTACTGAAATCCCGCCACTGGCGAGATTTGCAAGGTTTTCCATTGGCTTGATTCCGGTTTGGATTGCAGCATCGCAGGAAAGGCAAATCCGCCGATTAGAGCGGTGAATGATTGCAGGAATACGCGCCGGGACATGGTGTTTCTCCATTGAAAATGACACCTTTGCATTATCCAAAGCAGCAGGCTCAAAACCTGAGCCTGTGAATTCTACTTTTCAGCTTTTTTAATCCCGGTCATTTACACAAACTTTGCATTTCAAAATTGCACAGCAGTTTACTCAACCATTCTGGGTTTTAACGGCTTGCAGCGCTATTTCGCCGTTCAGCGCGGGCAGTTTTTCATGCATTTATATGGTAATGCGCGGATATCAGCTCGATGATTTTTACCGCTGCGACAAGAGCAAGGGACATTTCGTGCAAGTTTCACTCTCTCTGCTTAGGTAAATAATTCTCCTGCGCTTGCTGTAAGTTTTGCAGAATATTCTGGCGTAATGCTTCCGGCGCGATGACTTCGACTGCCGCGCCATGCTTGAGGATGTCCATCACCAGTTCGGTTTCGTTGGCGTAAGGGATGCGCAATTCAGAAATTGTAAGAAATCTCGGGGGTTGTTTACAGTATTCTCAGGAGAACGTTGCAGGTAAACAGAGAGTGCCTTAGATTTTGTGTAAATGGCGGTTAATATTGCAGAAACATCCTTTCTATAAAAAACTCGGCCGCGCGCGGCCGAGTTTTTTATGCAGCTTGTTTTTTGTTTCGCATACAAAATCCCAATAAACCCAATCCAGCCAGCAACATGGCGTAAGTTTCCGGTTCTGGGACTGCGCTGACAAACGAAATGTCGACACCGATCCCATCTAATGAACCAAAGGATTGTCCGCCGCTTTTTGAGAAAGCGAATACCAATGCATCCCCGGCGATCACGGCCAAATTATTGCCGCTCAAATGCCACGGGGTTGATCTATCGCCATAAGATGAGTTTGAAATCGTGGCTGATCCAAGAGATGAGCCACCCAATGAAACAGAAACATCATTTGATCGGCTGACTACGGAATGCGAGTACCAAATATCGCTGGTGAAATCGATGTTTCCAGCTGTTGGCGCGGTCCATACAATAAATAACGGATCCCCGCTGTTTGGACTATGAACGATGACATCTCCCGCAAGGAAGTCGGCATTGGTTTCCCCAGCACTGCTGCCATTAACAGCAGCTTTTATAACATCCGGTGTGTTTGTCCACAAATCAGGGCCCGAGCCAAAATATCCAGAAGTTGCGGCGGGATAAAGCGGATTGCCATTATTTAATGGAATTTGCGATGTTAGTAAAGTGGCTCCTTGTAAAAACGACCACGCGCCATTTGGATTGCTGATGTTGCTGAAATCATTCGACAGATTGTAACTTGTAGCTGCAGAAGCAAACATAGGAGCTGCAAGCGATGCGCCAATCAGGTATTTATAAATTTTTTTCATTTCTGCCTCCAACTGTGATTTAAGCCCAAGAGAGATTTGGAAAATTTGCACTAAAACAAAGTGACCATTTTCGCCGAATCATCTTATTTCAAATAGGTTTTTGCTGCAATTCCCCATTTGTTCTTTTATCCAGTACACTTATCCTATTTTGGGGAGTGTTAAAAACATAAGGTGATTGGGGGTGTGCAGCAGCTACAAACATTGATATGAAATTTCCCTTTAGCGTATCATAAGGCCCGCAGAAATATCAGGTGCCTGGCAAAATTCAAACCCCTGATTCGTACTGTTTATCCACTGGCTTTTTATCCGGTTGCCGTCCAACAATATGATGAAAAAAACACAGGTGACGCTTTGGCTACTGACCATGACATTGTGTCTGCTGACACAGCCTGTTTTCAGTCAGCAAACACGGAAATTTCCTACCGGCAGCCGGTTGGGTCATTTGACCGCCGTTTCCTTCCCGCTCTTCACCATCGATGGACAGCAAATCCAGATGGGCGCGGGCGGCCAAATCCGGGGGGTTGATAATTTGATCATATTGCCGAATGCGGCGAACTATACCGGCCTGATCCGTTACCAATTGGATGTCACCGGCAATCTGCACCGGGTCTGGATTCTGACACCGGATGAAGTGAAGGAAGCGGAAAGTGAAGGGCAGCAGATACCGAAACCGCCAAAACGTTTTTTCTTTTTTTAACAGAGCGCTAAACAATTCGTGAGTAACAAGCTTTATATCAAAACCTTCGGCTGCCAAATGAACGAGTACGACTCGGAAAAAATGGCCGATGTCCTACATGCCGCATACGGCATGGAATCCACCGACGATCCGGCGCAAGCCGACATCATTCTGTTCAACACCTGTTCGGTGCGTGAAAAAGCACAGGAAAAAGTGTTTCACGATCTCGGGCGCGTACGGCATCTGAAGGAAAGCAATCCCAATTTATTGATCGGCGTCGGCGGTTGCGTCGCCAGCCAGGAAGGCAAGGCGATCGTCAGCCGTGCGCCGTTTGTCGATGTCGTGTTCGGGCCGCAGACGCTGCACCGTTTGCCGCAATTGATCGAAACGCGCAAGGCGACCGGCCGCTCGCAAGTAGATATCACCTTCCCCGAAATCGAAAAATTCGATCATCTGCCGCCCGCCCGCACCGAGGGTGTCACGGCGTTCGTTTCGATCATGGAAGGTTGCAGCAAGTATTGCAGTTACTGCGTGGTGCCGTACACGCGCGGCGAGGAAGTGTCGCGCCCGCTGGGCGATGTGCTGACGGAGATCGCCATTCTTGCAGATCAGGGCGTGAAGGAAATCAACTTGCTCGGGCAAAACGTCAACGCTTTTCTGGGGGTCATGGACGACGGTGGAATCGCCGATTTCGCCATGCTGCTGGAATATTTGCACGAAATTCCCGGCATCGAGCGCATCCGTTACACCACGTCGCACCCGAAGGAATTCACCGCGCGTCTGATTCAGGCTTACAGCCTGTTGCCGAAACTGGTCAATCACCTGCACCTGCCGGTACAGTCCGGTTCCGACCGCATTCTGGCGGCGATGAAGCGCGGTTACAGCGTGCTGGAATACAAATCGATCATCCGCAGATTGCGCGCGATCCGCCCCGATATTTCACTGTCTTCCGACTTCATCGTCGGCTTTCCCGGTGAAACCGAAGCCGATTTCGAAGCGACGATGCAGCTGATCGAAGAAATGAATTTCGACGAATCGTACAGCTTCGTCTACAGCCCGCGCCCCGGCACTCCCGCTGCCGATCTGCCCGACGACACGCCGCAGGAGCTAAAACTGGAAAGATTGCAACGTTTGCAGGCGCGAATTAACCAGCAAGCGCGGAAAATCAGCCAGAACATGGTCGGGTCGATCCAACGCGTGTTGCTCGAAGGCGTATCGAAAAAAAATACCACGGAATACTTCGGACGCACCGACAACAACCGGGTCGTCAATCTGGCCTGCGATCCCGCGCTGATCGGTCATTTCATCAACGTACGCATCACCGAAGCGCGGTCGCATACATTGCGCGGTGAAGTCGTGCCGGAATAAAAAACCTGCCGTCAACCGGACTTACACTTGCAAAGTATCGCGCCCGCTGAGAGAATCGCTTTATCGTAACCGCAGCATCCGACATTGAAACCGACACCCCTGGAAATTTCCTTCACACCAGCCGACAACCAGCGTCTCGCCAATTTATGCGGCGCGCTGGACGAAAACCTGAAGCAGGTTGAAACCGCGCTGGACGTCACCATCTCCCGGCGCGGCGAACATTTCAGCGTTTCGGGCAAATCCGGACAAATTGAATTGGCGGCGCAAGCGCTGCGTAATTTTTATGACCAGTCGCAACATCATTTGAGCCTGGAGCAAATCCAGCTCGGCTTGATTGAAGTTCAGAATCCGCGCAATGCGCCGGATAGCGTGAGCAAACAAGATGACGGCGCTACCGCCGGGCAACCTGCCGCGCCTACATTGCTGACGCGGCGCAGCAATCTCTATGGCCGCACGCCGCGTCAGGTGCAGTACTTGCAGCAAATCCAGGCGCACGACATCACCTTCGCCATCGGCCCGGCGGGAACCGGCAAAACCTATCTGGCGGTCGCCAGCGCCGTCGATGCGCTGGAACGCGGTTTGGTTTCGCGCTTGATTCTGGTGCGTCCGGCGGTGGAAGCGGGTGAACGCCTCGGTTTTCTGCCCGGCGATATGACGCAGAAAGTCGACCCTTATTTACGCCCGCTCTACGATGCGTTGTATGATTTAATGGGTTTTGACAAAACCGCCAAGCAATTCGAGCGCAACACGATCGAAATCGCGCCGCTGGCTTTCATGCGCGGACGCACGCTGAACCAATCGTTCATCATTCTGGACGAAGCGCAAAACACCACGCCGGAGCAAATGAAAATGTTCCTGACGCGCATCGGCCTGGGCTCCAAAGCGGTGATTACCGGCGACGTGACGCAGATCGACTTGCCCAAGCATCAAAAAAGCGGACTGGTGGAAGCGCAGCAAGTGCTCAAGGACATCCGCGGCATCGCCTTCACCCGTTTTCTGTCCGGCGACGTAGTACGGCATCCGTTGGTGCAGCGCATTGTCGACGCCTATGAGAAACACGACAAGCAGAAGCAGGAACCCTGACCGGCTTTGCGTACGGAAAAATCTTTCAAACTGGCGGTGCAATACGCCACAGACAATGCCGAAGCACCCACCCGGCCGCAATTCCGCCGCTGGGTCAAAGCCGCGCTGATGCAACCGGCGGAAATCGTGTTACGGCTGGTGGACGAAACCGAAGGACGAGAACTGAACAAGCAATTCCGCGGCAAGGATTACGCGACCAATGTACTGACGTTCGTTTACGACGACACGCAACCGCTGACCGGCGACATCGTGCTGTGCGCGCCGGTGGTCGGAGCGGAAGCGCAACAACAGCACAAAGACCTGCTGGCGCACTATGCGCATCTGACGGTGCACGGCGTGCTGCACTTGCAAGGCTACGATCATTTGGAAGACGCCGAAGCGGCTGAGATGGAGCAACTGGAAACGCAGATACTGGCCAAGCTCGGTTACCCGGATCCCTATGCGGAACGGCTTTAACAATCAACATTTCATGACAAAATTTTCATACTAAATCCAATGCACTATGGACGACCCCTCACCTAAAAGCGGCTGGTTGGATCGGCTTGGCACCATGCTGATCCGCAAACCGGAAGACCGCGAACAACTGATTACCCTGTTACATTCCGCTTTTGAGCGCAACCTGCTCGACTCGGATGCGCTCAGCATGATCGAAGGCGTCATGCAGGTTTCCGAAATGCACGCCCGTGACATCATGGTGCCGCGCTCGCAAATGGATGTCGTCGACATCAGCAAGAAACCCGAGCAATTCATTCCGTTTGTCATCGAAGCCGCGCACTCCCGCTTTCCCGTCATCGAAGGTTCCGAGGACGAGATTATCGGCATTCTGCTGGCGAAAGACTTGCTGCGCTATTATGCCACCCCGGACGAATTCAACATCCGCGACATGCTGCGCCCGGCGGTATTCATCCCGGAATCCAAACGGCTCAATGTGTTGCTCAAGGACTTCCGCAGCAACCGCAATCACATGGCCATTGTCGTCAATGAATACGGCGGCGTGGCCGGGCTGGTGACGATTGAGGATGTGCTGGAACAAATCGTCGGCGATATCGAAGACGAATACGATTTCGACGAAGAGGAAGACAATATCGTCATGGAAGCGGACGGACGCTACCGCGTCAAAGCGATTACCGAGATCGACAACTTCAACGAAGTGCTCGGCGCGAACTACAGCAATGAAGACTGCGACACCATCGGCGGCTTGGTATTGAGCAAATTCGGCCGTCTGCCGGTGCGCAACGAAGCGGTGGTCATCGGCCAATTCAAATTCACCGTGCAGCGCGCCGACAGCCGCCGCTTGCACGTGCTCAAGGTGGAAAAGCTTGCCGCGGCAGAAGAAATTCCCTCAGAATGATGGATATTGATCACGTTCCCGCTTTCGCATGTCCAAAATCACCATCCGTTCGTATGATGCGCATACCTTCCAGACACTCAGCAACAGCGGGCTACCGCCGGTACTGGCGCGCATTTACGCGGCGCGCGGCATAGAAAATTCCGCTCAGCTCGAAACCGAACTGACGCACCTGATTCCGTTCGGACAGCTGAAAAATATCACCGCAACGGCAGCCTTGCTGGCGGATGCCATCGCGGCAAAGAAACGCCTGCTGATCATTGCCGATTACGATTCCGACGGTGCCACCGCTTGCGCCACCGGCATACGCATTTTGCGCAAATTTGGCGCCAGCGTCGATTATCTGGTGCCGAACCGGTTCGAATACGGCTACGGCCTGACGCCGGAAATCGTGCGATTGGCGCACGAAACCAAACAGCCGGACATCCTGATCACGGTCGACAACGGCATCGCCAGCGTCGACGGCGTCGCAGAAGCCAACCGGCTCGGCATGCCGGTGGTGATTACCGATCATCACTTGCCGGGCGACCAATTGCCGGCGGCGCTGACGATCGTCAATCCCAATCAACCCGGCTGCCCGTTTCCCAGCAAGAATATCGCCGGCGTGGGCGTCATTTTCTACCTGATGCTGGCGCTGCGCGCGGAGTTGCGCCAACGCGGCGCGTTCACCGCCGATCTGCCGGAACCAAATCTGGCGGCTTTTCTCGATCTGGTCGCACTCGGCACCGTCGCCGATGTCGTCAAGCTCGACAGCAACAACCGCATTCTGGTGCAGCAGGGTTTGCAGCGCATCCGCAAAGGCAAGGCGTGCGCCGGTATCAATGCGCTGATGCAGGTATCGCGCCGCGATGTCCGGCAGATTTCCACGTACGAGCTGGGCTTCATGCTGGGGCCGCGCCTCAACGCCGCCGGGCGGCTGGACGATATGTCGCTCGGCATCGAATGCCTGATTACCGACGACGAGGCGTATGCGGCAGACATTGCCAAACAGTTGGACGAATTGAACCGGCAACGGCGCGAAATCGAATCCAATATGCAGGAAAGCGCTCTCGCCAAGCTTGAGAATACGCTCAAAACATGTCAGCCGGACATCTCAAACACCCACAGCATTTGCCTGTTCGATGCCGACTGGCACCAGGGCGTGATCGGCATCCTGGCGTCGCGTATCAAGGACAAATATCACCGTCCGGTGATCATTTTCGCTCCCGGCAACGGCGGGGAAATCAAAGGCTCGGGACGGTCGATCAACGGCTTTCACTTGCGCGATGCATTGGACCTGGTGTCCAAACAACATCCCGAGTTGATCCGCAAGTTCGGCGGCCATGCCGCCGCAGCCGGGTTGACCATTCACGGCGATGCTTTTGAAGCATTCCGCGCGGCGTTCGAGCAAGTTGCGCAAACGCTGCTGACACCCGTCGATTTGACGCGCGTGATCGAAACCGATGGCGATCTGGAGCTTGGCGACATCAAACTGGAGCTGGCGGAAACGCTCGAGCGCCAAGTGTGGGGGCAAGGTTTCCCGCAGCCGTCCTTCACGGCGCGGTTTTATGTCGAAAGCCAGCGCATCGTCGGGGAAAAACATCTGAAGTTGAAACTGAGAAAACTGCACGCCGCGAGCGCCGCTGACGCAGCGCAAGCCGTGCGCAAATCGGCTGAAACCTACGACGGCATCCTGTTTTTCCACAACGATCCGCTGCCGGATGTCATCGACGCGGTTTATCGCTTACAGACCAATGAATATAATGGCAAATCTTCCTTACAATTCCTGCTGGAACATTGCTTTCATGCAGATAACCCGGTGACCGGCGATGCACACTGAATTCACGTTGAACGGCGAATTGGCGGCGTTGCCGCATTTTCTGACCAGCTTGGCGATCGGTTTATTGATCGGACTGGAACGCGAACGCAGCCCGGGCTCGCGCGCGGGATTGCGGACATTTGCCTTGGTCGCGATGTTCGGCACGTTGGCTGCAATGCTGTCGGAAAAAGCCACGCCGTGGTTATTGCTCGGCGGTTTATTCATCGTCGGCTTGATGATGGTGGCTGCGTATTTCCGCGTCAAGGACGACAACGCCGACCCGGGAACCACGACGATCGCCGCGATTCTGGTGTGCTACTGCCTGGGCGCCTCGGTCTGGTACGACAACGGCACGCTGGCGATCATGCTCGCCATCATCACCACGGTTTTGCTGTACTTCAAGACGGAGCTGCACGGCATCACCGAAAAACTCAGCCGCCGGGATTTGATTTCCATGCTGCAATTCGGCGTGCTGACATTCATCATTTTGCCGATCTTGCCGGACAAAAATATGGGGCCTTACGAAGCCCTCAACCCCTACCAGATCTGGCTGATGGTGGTATTGATATCGGGTGTCAGCTTGGTCGGTTACGTGGCGCTGCAATTGATCGGCCAGCGCCACGGCGCGGTGCTGGGCCTGTTCGGCGGCTTGGTGTCGAGCACTGCCACGACGCTGGTATACGCGCGCCGCAGCATGGAAAACGAAAGTTTCACGAACTTGACCGTGACCGTCATTCTGATCGCTAACCTGACGGTATTGCTGCGCTTGGCCATTCTCGCCGCTGCCGCTTCCCCGGTTATATTGCCGCAATTGCTGCCGGTGCTGGGCTGCGGTTTTCTGGCCGGCGCGGTTGTCATGATATTCGGCTGGCGCAAACTCAGCCAGCAGTATGAAATGACGCTGCCGGAAATCAAAAACCCCGCGGAAATCCGCGCCGCCGCCGCTTTTGGATTGATTTACGGCAGCGTATTGCTTTTTTCCGCCTGGCTGTCCGACATCGCCGGCAGCAGCGGACTGTACGCTGTGGCGCTCGTCTCCGGACTCACCGATACCGCTGCCATCACGCTTTCCAGTCTGCACTTTTACCAACACGGCAAACTGGAAGCCGCGCAAGCGATCACCGCGATCTCGCTGGCTTTCATTTCCAACGTCGGCTTCAAACTCGGACTGGTTTTTTTCATCGGCAGCAGATTACTCGCCCGGCAATGCGTTTTCGGCTTGCTGGCGACCGCCGCCGGGCTTGGGCTGGGGTTGTTGTTTTTGCTCTAACCGGATAAGCGGCCGTGAAACTCACCGATAACGAAAAGCGTGACATCATCAAACTGCTGGAAGCGGACAAGCCGCTGCCGGACAAGTACCGCTTTTTGCTGTTCGACGATAAACGCGAGGTCGAGCTGGTGTGGAACGGCAAGAGCAACGAAGTGTGCAATATCGTGCTGCCGTTTCAGACCATTGAGCAGGTTGACGAGCCGCGCGCCGAGAAACTTGCCGATACTGCGATTCAACCAGGCCTGTTCGATCTCGACCCGCGCGGGCGGCAGCTCAAGGGCTGGACCAACAAACTGATCTGGGGCGACAACAAGCTGATTCTGTCCAGCCTGAAAAACGGCCCGCTGCGCGAAACCATCGAGCAGCAAGGCGGCCTGAAGCTGATCTACATCGACCCGCCGTTCGACGTCGGCGCGGATTTCTCGATGGACATCGAAATCGGCGGCGACACTTTTACCAAGAAACCCAACATCCTCGAAGAAATCGCCTACCGCGACACCTGGGGCAAAGGCGCGGATTCGTTCATCAGCATGATTTACGAGCGGCTGGTGCTGATGCGCGATTTGCTGGCGGAGGATGGGAGTATTTATGTGCATTGCGATTGGCGGGTAAATAGTTATATTCGTTTAGTCCTAGATGAGGTTTTTGGTCAGAATAATGCGATCAATGAAATAACTTGGCGACGCTCTGATGCTCATAGCGATATTGGTCAAGGAGCAAAACATTTTGGCAAGGTTTGCGACACAATTTTCTATTACGCGCGAACTCCTGAACAGCATTTACTAAATATGCAATTTACACCGCTTCCAGAAAGTACTATTTCAAAGTGGTATAGACATGTAGAAGAAGGTACTGGCAGGCGCTATAACAAAGCAGATATTACTGGCCCTGGTGGTGCAAAGAAAGGTAACCCAGTCTACGAATGGAAAGGGATTACACGTGCATGGCGTTACAGTCGAGAACGAATGGAACAACTTGAACAAGAAGGACGCATTGTTTATTCAAACTCGGGAATGGCCTATCAGAAACGCTACCTTGATGAAAGTAAGGGCGTGCCAATTCAGGATTTGTGGGATGACATTCAAATGATTCGTGGCATTCATTTGCACTCAGAGGGATTGGCTTATCCCACCCAAAAACCCGAAGCCCTGCTCGAACGCATCATTAAAGCATCCAGCAACGAAGGCGACCTGATCGCCGATTTCTTCTGCGGTTCCGGCACCACGGCGGCGGTGGCCGAGAAACTGGGACGCAAATGGATCGCCACCGATTTGGGTAAGTTCGCCGTTCACACCACGCGCAAACGCATGATCGGCGTGCAGCGGCAGTTGAAGGCGGAAGGCAGGGATTACCGCGCATTCGAGATCCTCAATCTGGGTAAGTACGAGCGCCAGCATTATCTGGGAGTCAATGCGGACTTGCGCGACGCGGAAAAGCAGCAACAACTGGAAGCCAAGGAAGCCGCGTTTCTCGATTTGATCCTGCGCGCGTATCAAGCGGAAAAAATCACCGGCTTCAGCAGTTTTCACGGCAAAAAAGCCGCGCGGCTGGTCGCGGTCGGGCCGGTCAATCTGCCGGTGACGCGGCTTTTTGTCGAGGAAATCATCCTGGAATGCCGCAAGAAACACATCACCAAGGTCGACATCCTTGGCTTCGAGTTTGAAATGGGCTTGTTCCCGAACGTGCTCGACGACGCGCGCGCCAAGGGCATCGACATCGCACCGAAATACATCCCCGCCGACGTGTTCGACAAACGCGCGGTGGAAAAAAACCAGGTGGTGTTCCACGATGTCGCGTTCATCGAAGTCAAACCGCATGTCAAAGGCAACACGGTCGCGGTCGAGTTGACCGATTTCTCGGTATTCTATTCGCAGGATTCCATCGCCAACGCCGAAACCACGCTGAAAAATAAGGGCAGCAAAATCGTCGTGGAGAAAGGCCAGATCGTCAAAGTCAGCAAGGACAAGGACGGCATCGTCACGCGCGAGCCGCTGACGCGCCACTGGACCGACTGGATCGATTATTGGTCGGTGGACTTCGATTTCGAAAGCAAGCGCGAAATCATCCGCGTGCAGAAAGCTTTGTCCGGTCAAGGCGAATTGTCGGGACTGGAAGCGCCGCAAATGAATCTGCCCGAGTACGAGGAAGTTTGGACCGGCGATTACGTGTTCGAAAACGAATGGCAAAGCTTCCGCACCAAAAAAGACCGCACGCTGGAATTAACCAGCGTGTTTCAGGAAGTCATGCCCGGACGGCGCAAAATCGCCGTGAAAGTGGTGGATATTTTCGGCAACGACACCATGACGATTGTCGAGGTGACGGTGTGAGCACCCTCGAGCTGCTGCCATTTCCGCAAGAAATAGAAACCACGGCGGTACTGAAGAAACTTGCCAGGGCACATCAGGCTTTGGCAGAGCTGAAAGGCGTTGCAGCGAGCATTCCGAACGAGGGCATTCTCATCAGCACGCTCTCGTTGCAAGAAGCCAAAGACAGCTCCGCGATCGAGAACATCATCACCACGCATGACGATTTGTACCGCAGCGATAGCGTTGCCAGACTGTTTGCCAGCGTGGCGGCCAAGGAAGTGCATAATTACGCCAGCGCTTTGCATCATGGCTTTCAACAGGTTAAAGCGAACGGCTTATTGACTAACAACGATGTGCTGCAAATTCAGGCAACCATCGAAGAAAACAATGCGGGGTTTCGCAAATTATCCGGCACCGCGCTAAAAAACGATCTCACCGGCGAAACCGTTTATACGCCGCCGCAACACGCAGATGAAATCACCGCATTGATGACTAATTTGGAGCGCTTCATCAACGACGATGACTTGTGCGGTTGGGATCCGTTAACCAAAATGGCGGTGATTCATCATCAATTTGAAAGCATTCACCCTTTTTATGATGGCAACGGGAGAACTGGCCGTATTATCAATATCCTGTATTTAGTCAAACAAGGACTACTCAAAATCCCGGTGTTGTATCTGAGCCGGTATATCAATCAGAACAAAAGCGATTATTACCGCTTGCTGCAAGCCACGCGTGATACCGGTCATTGGGAGCCTTGGCTGATGTTCATGCTGGAAGGCGTTGAACAAACTGCTAAGCAAACTGTGGCACTGATCGAAGGCATTAAGACAGTCATGCAAACCTTCAAACAAAAAATGCGCAGCGAATTGCCCAAGATTTACAGTCAGGATTTGCTCAATAACATTTTCCGCCACCCATACACTAAAATCGATTTTGTCATGACTGAATTAAATGTTAGCCGTATTACGGCGATTCGTTATTTGGATCAGTTGATCGGTATCGGGTTACTGGAAAAGCACAAAATAGGCCGCGACAATTATTACATCAATACGGCGCTCTATAACCTGCTAAGCAACGTGCATCAAAAATGACAGAATCTATACATATCCCCAATAATATGTATAGAAAACCGCCAATTTCTATACATATCTCCAATAATATGTATAGAAAACCGTCAATTTCTATATATATCCCAAGCAACAGGTACCGAGATTTGATAGCGGAGAATCCGTAATGGCACTTCACCCTGATTTTCCAAGTTCTCCTTATGCTATTTTAAATCCCGATATCCGCTGGTTCCCCGCTGACGAAGCGCTACGCGAAAGCAGCATGGATAAGCTGATGCCGCCGCTGGTGGCGATGTTGCGCAAGAAAGTGAAGGAGTTCCGCGATAGCGGCTATGCAGGCGTCAGCGCGACCAGCAAAAGTTTGCTGAACTGGTGGTTCAAAGGGCCGCACTTACTGCCCCGGTTTGACGGCGCGACGGAAGAGTTCCGTTATTTCTTCGCACAGCGGGAAGCGCTGGAAACCATCGTTTATCTTTACGATGTCGTCCATGCAAAAGACAAATTCGATTTGATGCGCTTTGACAGCAGCGGCAGGGTGTCGGCGCAGCTGTTCGACGAAACCTGGCGGCGCTATGTGATCAAAATGGCAACTGGCAGCGGCAAGACCAAGGTGATGAGCCTGGCGCTGGCATGGAGTTTTTTTCACAAAACATACGAACCGGATTCCACTTTGGCGCGCAATTTTCTGGTGATTGCGCCGAACATCATCGTGCTCGACCGCATTTACAAGGATTTCCAGGGTTTGCGCATTTTCTTCCAGGATCCGGCGATTCCCGATAACGGTTTCGACGGCCGCAACTGGCGCGACGATTTTCAACTGACGCTGCATGTGCAGGATCAGGTGCGCGTTACGCACTCCACCGGCAATATTTTTCTGACCAATATTCACCGCGTATACGCCGGGGAGGATATTCCGCCGTCGCCGGACGACGACAACACGATGGATTATTTTTTGGGAAAACGGCCCAGCGGCGCGACGACCGATTCCAAGGTCGATTTGGGCATGATCGTGCGCGACATCGATGAATTGATGGTTCTGAACGACGAAGCGCACCATATTCACGACGCCGGATTGGCGTGGTTCCAATCGATTCAGGATATTCACAACCGCTTGCTGCAAAAAGGCGGCGCGCTGAGTTTGCAACTGGATGTGACGGCGACGCCGAAGCACAACAACGGTGCGATTTTCGTGCAAACGGTGGCGGATTATCCATTGGTGGAAGCGATCTGGCAGAACGTGGTCAAACATCCGGTGCTGCCCGACGCCGCCAGCCGCGCCAAGCTGGCGGAGCGGCAAAGCGCCAAATATACCGAGAAGTACGCGGATTATATCGACTTGGGTGTGATCGAATGGCGCAAGGCGTATGCCGAACACCAGAAATTGAACAAGAAAGCGATTTTGTTCGTGATGACCGACGACACTCGGAATTGCGACGATGTGGCGGAGTACCTGGAAGGCCATTATCCGGAATTGAAAGGCGCGGTATTGGTGATTCACACCAAGAACAACGGCGAGATTTCCGAAGCCGCCAGCGGCAAAGCCAAGGAAGAACTGGAAGCGCTGCGCAAGCAATCGAATCAAATCGACGATGCCGCCAGCCCGTACAAGGCAATCGTATCCGTGCTGATGCTGAAGGAAGGCTGGGATGTGCGCAACGTCACGACCATCGTCGGATTGCGTGCGTATTCGGCGAAAAGCAACATTCTGCCGGAGCAGACATTGGGGCGCGGTTTGCGCAAGATGTACCCGGGTGATGTGGAAGAATATGTCAGTGTCATCGGCACCGATGCGTTCATGGATTTCGTCGAGTCGATCCAGGCCGAGGGCGTCGAACTGGAACGCAAAGCGATGGGGGATGGCACAAAACCCAAAACGCCGCTGGTGATCGAAGTGGATCACGGCAATGAACAAAAAGACATTGCCGCGCTGGATATCGAAATCCCGGTGCTGACGCCGCGCGTTTACCGGGAATACAAGAATTTGGCCGATCTGAATGCCGCGTCGATGCCATTCCAGAAAGTGACGTATCACCAATTCAGCGAGGCGGAACAGCGTGAAATTGTGTTCAAGGACATCACGACCGGTGAAATCACGCATACCACGATGCTGGATTCCGCCGGTATCGCGGACTACCGCAGCGTAATCGGTTACTTTGCGCAAACCGTGATGAAGGAGTTACGGTTGATCAGCGGCTACGATGTGCTGTACGGAAAAATCAAGCGCTTTGTCCGGGATAGCTTGTTCGATCAACCGGCCGATCTGGAATCGCCGAACACTTTGCGCAATTTATCGGAACTGGCCGCCACCAAGACCGTGATCGAAACATTCAAAAAAGCGGTTAACGATTTGACGGTTCGCGACAAAGGCAACGCGGAAATCCGCGACACCATCAAACTGCGGCAAACGCGTCCATTCATCGTTAAAGATCAGGGTTATCTGATGGCGAAAAAGAGCGTGTTCAATCGTATTGTTGGCGATAGTCACTTTGAGTTGCAGTTTGCCAGCTTTCTTGAGAATTGCAGCGATGTCGAGTCGTATGCCAAAAATTATCTGGCGGTGCATTTCAAGCTCGATTACGTCAATGCGAACGGTGATATAGCCAATTATTACCCGGACTTTATCGTAAAAAAGAACGGCCATGAAATCGTGATCGTTGAAACCAAAGGTCAGGCCGATTTGGACGTGCCTTTAAAAACGCAGCGATTGAAGCAGTGGTGCGATGACATGAATCACTTACAATCTGCTGTTAAATATGATTTTGTCTATGTAGATGAAGAAAACTTCAAAAAATATCAACCCAAGTCTTTTGCTGAACTTGTAAAGAGCTTTGTTACATACAAAGAAAGCTCGGAATAAAAAATTGCAATTCAACCGGACAGCTTTCCATTCAGCAACTCCAGCACGCCGCCTTCCGCGGTTTCGCGGATGCGCGTGATGCCGCCGTTGCTGATTTTGATGCGATACAGACCGGACGGAGAGGCATGCACGGTTCTGGCGATAATCGCGCGCAGCACGCCGGCGTGTGCGACGATCAGGACATGGCTGCCGCGATGTCGTTCGATGACTTCTTCATAGGCGCAACCAACGCGCTGCATAAAATCCTCGAGCGGTTCCGCGCCGTCTGGGCGGCGGTTGACCGGATCGCGCAGAAAAGCCTGATATTCCGCCACGCGGCCGATCTTGATTTCATCGTGACTCAATCCTTCCCACGCGCCGAATCCGACTTCCTTGAAGCGCGATTCAATCGCAACATCGATCCCGTGGCGTTCACCGAGTGCAAACGCAAACGCCTGGCAGCGCTGCAACGGGGATGTGATGATACGGTTCCAGTCATTGTAGCTGCCGACGGCATGCCACATTTGCGACCAGCCTTTCTCGCTCAGCGGATCGTCCACGCCGTGGCCGCGATAGCGGCGTCCACCGGCGGGTTGGCCGTGGCGGATCAAATCAATCACTGTTTCTGTCATAAAAGTTCGGCGGAATATTGGATAGATGCGGTAGTTTAGCCGATTTGACCGGCGTGGAAGCGAGTCGAAGCAAAAAAGTAAACCGCCCGCGGCACTTGCGCTGCAAGTTTGGTAGCAGCAAGTCTGCTTTTTGGGGGGAGTCAGGGAAACGCTGATTAATTCGGCGAACGAGATGAAGCGATAGACGCACGGGACGCAGTGACCGAGACATATCAACAAGATAGGCGAGGGAGTGAGTACCGTGCAACGAATCGATTCGCTCGTGCAGTCAATTAATCAGCGTTTCCTTGGGGAAGCTTGAGAGATCAGTATGCAGCGGGTTAAGCAAGGAGAAAAGGTGCAGGCGGCAAAAAGAAATTTTTGCGGTTTGCCTATTTATTACCCACTTTAAATTCCGAGCCGCCGGTTTTGTTGATCACAGCCAGCGCAATATCGACGTATTCGGCAAATTCCAAGGCATCTTCGTCGGCGATCGGGGTCGCCAGCACGAAATCGGCATGCTTGCGCGCCTCATCTTTTCTGCCTTCGTCGTACAGCAGTTCGGCGTAAAAAGCGCGCGTAATGACATCGCGCGGGAACAGTTCATGCGCCCGCTTCAAGTGCATCAGCGCTTTCTGGTTGCTGCCGAAGCTGACCGGAAATCCGGGCAATTTGTGATAGATGCGGCCCAGCGCGCGATGCGCTCCGGCGTTTTCGTATTGCTCGTCCAGCATGACCACTTTCAGCAATAAATTTTCCATCGGGCGGAGCATGCGCAGTGCATTCACCATGCCGCTGTCTTCCGCCATTTTGCCCATCGCCGCGGCTTTCCAGAAAAGTCCGCGCACATCGTTCTTATTCAGCGCAAGCGCGCGGTCGGCGACGACAACACAATTCTTAAACAATTGAACACGGCGATTCTTGTTGCGCTCAAGCTGCGCCTCCATAAACTGCAGGCGGGAAAGCTCGGCAAACGCAGCAGATTCCCGGGAATCTTGTGTCAATTCGCGGAGCCAGTCGATTGTTTTCAGCAGCAGCGGCGTATCAACGGCATACTTCCACACGGCCAGTTCGATTTTTTGCTGATTTTCTTCGGTCAATAGCATGGCGGATGTATTTTGCGCAAAAACTGGAGAAGTCAGGCAAGCAAACGCAACGATTCTGCAAGTAAGCAGAATCATTTTTTGCCCCATCCATCCTAGGCTCAGTTTTATAAAAGCGCTCATTTTTTCTCTGTCTGACCGGTTATTCCCGGTTAACCCTTTTTACCAATCCAGCAAATATCGATTACGCATAATAAGCATAACGTTGTTGCCAATAAATTAAAACTGTAAAAAAACCGTGAAACCCGGCACTAATCCCCGGGCCGCTGCGTTCATCGCCCTTTGCACGCGATAAGACAGTTTGGAACTGGCATATAATAGGCAAATTTTGACTGAGAAGCAGTGTTGCCGGCTATGATTTTTAGCACAACCAGGCAACTGATACTAAAAATGCAACAGAAACTCACTTTACCCGCGCCCGGCGCGATCGCGCGCCATGCCGACTTTGCCGGCTCCGGCGACGCTTTGTTCCTGGCGCAGCTCGCGCAACAAGCAAAACCCGTGACGATCATCACCGCCAATGCGCTCGATGCGCAGCGGCTGCTGGAAGAAATTCCCTACTTCGCGCCCGGCCTGAGAACGCACTTGCTGCCGGACTGGGAAACGCTGCCGTACGACACCTTTTCGCCGCATCACGATCTGGTCTCCGAGCGGCTGGCGACGCTCTATCAAGTGATGACTGGCGCGTGCGATGTATTGATCGCACCGCTGACCACCGCGTTGTACCGCATGCTGCCACGCGAATATCTGGCCGCACATACGTTTTTCCTCAAGCAAGGCGAAACCCTGGACGTCGCCGCGCTGCGCAGCCAATTAACGTTGGCGGGTTACTCGCATGTCACGCAGGTTTTCTCGCCGGGTGAATACAGTGTGCGCGGCGGCTTGATCGATCTGTTTCCGATGGGCAGCCCGCTGCCGTACCGCATCGACCTGATGGACAACGACATCGACACCATCCGCACCTTCGATGTCGATACCCAGCGCAGCATCTATCCGGTCAACGAAATCCGGTTGCTGCCAGCGCGCGAATTCCCGCTCGACGAAGCCGGACGCACGTTTTTCCGCGGCAAGTTCCGCGAGCAATTTGAAGGCGATCCGTCGAAAAAGCAGATCTACAAAGACATCAGCAAAGGCGGCACGCCTGCCGGGATCGAATACTATTTGCCGCTGTTTTTCGAACAAACCGCGACGCTGTTCGATTATCTGCCGGACGATACATTGCTTTGTTTACACCACGATGTCCGTCCGGTGATCGACGAATTCTGGCGCGACACCCAATCGCGCTACCAACTGATGCGCGGCGACAGCGACCGGCCGCTACTGCCGCCCACCGAACTGTTCTTGAGCGGCGACAGCTTTTTCGCTCAGATCAAACCGTACGCGCGTATCGAACTGCTGGTCAAACCGCAAGATGTCAAAATCACCGGCGAAAACACCAACGCGCCACTGCCGCCAGTGCAAGTCAACCGGCACGCGGAAAACCCGCTGGAAAAACTGGCGGTGTTCACCGCACAATTCAAAATGAACGACGGGCGCGTGCTGCTGCTGGCAGAAAGCATCGGGCGGCGCGAATTGGTCGCCGAATACTTGCAGCAATACGATCTGCACCCGGTAGTTTGCCAAGACTTCGCCGCGTTTCTGGACAGCAAAGAGCCGTTCATGCTCGGTGTCGCACCGCTGCATACCGGTTTTATCGACCAAGCCGCGAAAATCGCCTTCATCACCGAAAGCGAACTGTACGCCACGCACCTGCATGGCCGCCGCGAACGCGAATCGCGCAAATCATCGACGTCAACCGACAACATCCTGCGCGACTTGTCCGAAATCAAACCGGGCGACCCGGTGGTACACGAACAGCACGGCATCGGCCGCTACCTCGGCTTGGTCAGCATGGATGTCGGCGAAGGCGAACCGGGCGAGCTGAGTGAATTTCTGGCGCTGGAATACGACGGTGGTGACAAACTGTACGTGCCGGTGTCGCAATTGTATTTGATCGGCCGTTACAGCGGCGGCGCGCCGGAATCCGCGCCGTTGCATAAGCTCGGCAGCAGCCAATGGGACAAAGCCAAGCGCAAAGCGATGCAGCAAGTGCGCGACACTGCGGCGGAATTATTGAATCTGTACGCGCAGCGCGCGGCGCGTCAAGGCCACCAGTTCACATTGCAGCAACACGATTACGAAGCGTTCGCTGAAGGCTTCGGCTTCGAGGAAACGCCGGATCAGGCTGCGGCGATCAAGGCCGTGATCGCGGATTTAACCTCCGGCAAACCGATGGATCGATTGATTTGCGGCGATGTCGGTTTCGGCAAAACCGAAGTGGCGTTGCGCGCGGCATTCATCGCCGTCGCCGATGGCAAGCAAGTCGCGGTGCTGGTGCCGACCACACTGCTCGCCGAGCAGCACTTCCAGAATTTCTCCGACCGCTTCGGTCTGATCGCCGATCAATGGCCGGTGCGGATCGCGGAATTGTCGCGCTTCCGCTCCGCCAAGGAGCAAACGCAAGCAATTGCCGGTCTGGCCAAAGGCGAGATCGACATCATCATCGGCACGCACAAACTGATCCAAAAAGACGTGCATTTCAAGAATCTCGGGTTGGTCATTATCGACGAGGAACATCGCTTCGGCGTGCGGCAAAAGGAACAACTGAAAAAACTGCGCGCCGAAGTCGACGTGCTGACACTGACCGCGACACCGATTCCGCGCACCTTGGCGATGTCACTGGAAGGCTTGCGCGATTTCTCCATCATCGCCACCGCGCCGCAACGCCGCTTGGCAATCCGCACGTTCGTCACCAGCTTTTCTATGGGCATCGTGCGCGAAGCGTGCTTGCGCGAACTGAAACGCGGCGGGCAGATTTATTTCCTGCACAACGAGGTCAGCAGCATTCAATTGATGTACGAGAAACTCAGCGGCCTGCTGCCGGAAGCGCGCATCAACATTGCGCACGGGCAAATGCCGGAACGCGAACTGGAACACGTGATGCGCGATTTTTACCAGCAGCGCTTCAACATTCTGCTGTGCACCACCATCATCGAAACCGGTATCGACATCCCGAGCGCCAACACCATCATCATCAACGAAGCGCACAAATTCGGCCTGGCGCAATTGCACCAGTTGCGCGGTCGGGTTGGGCGCTCGCATCACCAGGCTTACGCGTATTTGCTGACGCCGCCGGAAGAAGCGCTCGGCGCGCAAGCGAAAAAACGCCTGGAAGCAATTCAAGCGATGGAAGAACTCGGCTCCGGGTTTTATCTGGCCATGCACGACCTGGAAATCCGCGGCGCCGGTGCAGTGCTCTCCGAATCGCAAAGCGGTGAAATGCAGGAAATCGGTTTCAGCCTCTACAGCACCATGCTCGACACCGCGATCCAATCGCTCAAGCAAGGCAAGGAGCCCGACATGCAGCATCCGCTCGGCGTCGCCACCGAAATCAACCTACACGTGCCCGCGCTGCTGCCGGAGGATTACTGCCATGACATTCACGAACGCCTGGTACTGTACAAGCGCATGGCCAACTGCGCCGACAACGATCAGCTCGACGACATGCAACGCGAACTGATCGACCGCTTCGGCCTGTTGCCCAACCCCGCCCGCGCCCTGCTCGACTGCCACCGCCTGCGCATCATCGCCAAACCGCTCGGCATCACCCGCATCGACGCCAGCGCCGACAGCATCCAAGTGCAATTCATCCCCAACCCGCCAATTGATCCGCTAAAAATCATCCAACTGATCCAAAGCAGTCGCGAATACTCGCTTTCCGGCCAGGATCGGCTAAAAGTTCTGGTGCAGATCGAGGATGTGAATAAGCGGGTGATGCGGATTAAGGAATTGATGCAGAAGTTGGGGTGAATGAAGACAATCATTCCATCGACTTATTATTTCAGAAGTGATGCATTTTCATGAACATAAAGTAGGCAGCATGCTGATTCTTGGAATAAATTTTGCACTTGATGCATTCTCTTTCGTCATTTCGGATGTTTAATTCTAGTAATTATGCCTCCTAAATCGATCGCACCACCGCTGCCTGATTTTGAAGATGAAGCGACCCTTTACTCGCTCTCATCTGAGTTTTTTGAGGCCGCCATTGTTTTGTTCAATACCTCTCCTACTCGGATGGGCTGCTCGTTAGTTACATACTACCTAGCCGGCCACGCCGCTGAGCTAATGCTCAAGAGCCTGCTGTTCAAGCATGGTGACAGTATTGAGATTCTTGCAAAGCGTTACGGTCACGATCTAAAATTGCTCGTCAGACGCGCCCGGCTAAAGGGATTGCCCATCACCGTATCTACAAAATACATACAAATTCTTGCCGGTGCATACACGCGAAAGCGTACTGAGTACCGACGAAAACATCCGCTTAGACTTCCACCGCTTGACCTACTCCTGGAAGAGATCAAGCTACTTCAGTCACATGTATTTGACAATGTTGCCGAACTCTGACTTGCTTACAGAATCATTGAACACAAATATGCTAACGAGGAGCAATCATGAGAGAGCTTGAAAAAGCAAAAGAATTAATTAACAAGAACCGCTTACTTGTAGCTACAAGTGTTGCTTGGGTCATTATTTCCAATCTTTTATATTTTTCTCAGGTAGACAAATCTTCGTGTTTGGACATTAGAACATTTGAAGGATCATCCACGCCTGACTGGATGATTCTCTGGTACAAATTGACACTGGGCTATGTTTCGCTTTACGAAACTATTCATGAGCCTTACCAGTCCAGCCGGTTCATTTGCTCTCAGACCGGATTTAGTGATGTCGGGTATTTTTCCTTCGTATCATTACCAATATTGACAATTACCTTGTTCGTAATAACTGTTAAATGGGTAAGGCGGGCATAACCAGGCAGCCCAACCCGGTAGGATGTGCCGACTACAAGGAGGCGCATCAATCAGTCCGATAGATACTCTCTCCAACTAGGACGGCTGAAAATCCAAGCGCAGATCGAGACTGTGAATAAGCAGGTGATGCGGATTACAGAGTTGATGTAGGAGTTGGACGTTAGCGATTAAATTGCAAAATAGAAATGCTTGCGTTATCGTGACACTCAGTGAGTTCCATTGACATTGCAAAATTGAAACAAGGAATTTGAAATGAGTCAAATATCTGCAAGATTACCGGATGAGTTAATCGCCGCGCTGGATGAAGCTGCCGCAAAATTACATCGAACGCGCGCCGATGTGATCAGACAAGCTGTCGAATATTACCTCGACGACTTTGAAGACATTTCTCGCGCCGTTGAAGTGCTGCGCGACCCCGCCGACCCCGTGTTGGACTGGGAAATTGTAAAGAATGATCTACTCCGTCAGCATTAAGCAAAGCGCGCTTAAATCACTCAAGAACATAGCGCACGAAGATCGGCTCCGCATCATCGAAGCGATTGATCAACTCAAAACAAACCCAGCGGCTGGCGGCGTGCTCAAAGGTGAATACTCCGGGCTTCGCCGCATCCGCATCGGTTCTTATCGGGTTGTTTATGAAGCGCACGATGAGCAATTAACGGTATTGGTTATTCGCATCGGCCATCGCCGTGAAGTGTACCGGTGAGTTTAATGAAATCTTTTTTCAAGCCCGGTAGGATGCGCTGACTGCGAGGAGACGCGTCAATCAGCTGATGCTTCTCACTTTTCACAGACAGTCAAATCAAATAATCAGTCTTGATCCGATATGCATAATTCCCTACACTCTTATGCATTGCAGGAGGAAACATCATGAGAACTACATTAGATTTACCTGAGCAGTTGTTGAGCGAAGCAATGCGCGTCACTCAAGCTGAAACCAAAACAGCGGTGATTGTGCTGGCCTTGGAGGAATTGGTGCGGAAAGCAAAAATTGCCGAGCTGAAGCAATTCAAAGGGAAGATCGAGCTGGATATCGATCTTGATAGCATTCGAGCACGCCGGTAATGTTGGTGCTGGTCGATACCTCGGTTTGGATCGACTATTTTCGATCCGGTCATCAATCAGCCGAATTGGATGTTCTGATCGACCTAGACATTATCGTGACCAATGATTTGATTCTGGCCGAATTGATTCCTTTTTTGAAACTGAAGCACCACATAAAAGTAATCCAACTATTGAGCGAAATTAAACGAATCCCGTTGAAAATTGATTGGGGCGATATTATCGAATCGCAATGGTTGCGCTTAAAATCAGGATCAAACGGCATCGGTATTCCCGATCTCATCATTGCACAAAATGCAGCAGAAAATTCCTGCGAAGTATTTTCACTCGACAAGCACTTCCTGATGCTGAGCCAAGTCCTCTCTATCAAACGCAAAATCTATCGCCATAGCTCTTTTTAGCCCGGTAGGATGTTGCTGACTGCGAGGAGGCGCATCGATCAATCGGAAAAAAGTGCAGATCCTTGCGAGTATTGCACCCATCGGGTGTTCAAAGCATCGATTATTCCAATCGTCAGGCTTTGCCACGCATTCTCGATAGCGCGATATCGTAAATTTCGTTACGGTCGCGCCTGCCAATAGCGATGATTACAACGGTAATCATTTGATCTTCAACCGAATAAACATGCCGGTAACCCAGTTGACGCAATTTGATCTTGTAGATATTTTGCGCGTCGGACAATGCGGCAGATGGAACGTGAGGATTTTCGAGTCGTTGCTTGAGTTTCTTTTTAAATTGCACTTGAGTGGTGTGATCCAATTTTTGCCATTCTTTGAGCGCGGATTGTTTGAATTTCAGGTTATAAGTCATCGAGCAAAACACTGACAGCAGGTTCGTCCATGCGCTCTTTGACAATTTTCAGCAGTTCCGCGTCATCCAGTAACTCCATCATGGCTTCGTAGGCTGCGGCCGGTACGCAATAAAAGGCGGGTTCATTGCGATTCAACACCGCGATCGGCATACCGTTACCGCTGGCCACAACTTTCATGGGATTCGTTTTCAATTCGGAAATGCTGGCGGATACCTCGGCAAGTATTCGATGCGTCATCATTAATCTGTAAGAATTTCTAGGGAATTGTATGCCGATATCTTCCCCGATAAAACTCAATACAGCGCCGCTTGCTTTCTCATCGCTACTGTTGCCCAATGTCCTTACCAGATCGACTATGCTTATTCTGACAACGGCAAAGAATTTAAAGGAACTGACGGCCATGCTTTTGTCAAAGCTTGCAGGCAACACGGTATCGTGTCAGAAGTTTACTCGTGTCAATCATCCTCAAACCAACGGGAAAGCTGAGCGGGTCATCCGTACCCTGATGGACATGTGGCACAGTAAGATTCACTTTAAAGACAGCGCCGATCGACGCATTCAGCTTCTCCGTTTCATTAACTTCTACAATACCGTTAAGCCTCATAAGAGTTTGAATAATGCTACCCCTTATGAAATACTCAACGCTTATTTCAATCAACCTCTCTGTAAACAACCCTGAGATTTCTTACAGGCCAATATTGAAGCTTCTGTTGGTAGCGTCGGGGATTCTTATGACAATGCGCTGGCTGAAACAGTTAACGGACTATACAAGACCGAGGTTATCCGACATCGCGACCCTTGGCGCAATATCGACGATGTGGAGTTTGCGACCTTGGAATGGGTCGATTGGTTTAACAATCGCCGGTTACTGGAGTCGATCGGAAATATTCCGCCGGCAGAATTTGAAATGGCATATTTATCGCCAACTAAGGGAGCCAACCAATACGGTTTGACTCAAGACAAATAGTCTCCGGAAATCCCGGGGCGATTCAGAAACAGGGGGAATCTGACGGCAAAACGCTGCTAAAAAATGAATTACCGGGAATTCGTGTTCAAAAACTGGCAGTAATACCGAAAAATCTGAAAGCCGCTAATTGTTCAGCGCTTCCCTAAATATCATCTGGTTTGCGTATAATGAGTAAAGGATGCTTGTTTCTTCTATCCGATTAAACATCAAGGAGAATAGATTAAATCATGATTACAATAATACGGAACATGGTAAAAAAGATCATATTGGCTATATTGCCGGATTCCGAGCGACTTAGGTCACTGGCTTACAGACCAAAGCTTGAGACATGGCGTAAACAACATGCCGGGAGTTACCCGATATTCAACTCAAGGTATGCAATTTATGATTATATAAATAATGAGATCTTCTGTGGTAGGCCAATACAGTATTTAGAATTCGGTGTTTACAAAGGCGACACCATAAAGTATTTCTCAAACCTTAATTCTAATCCCGACTCACGATTCGTTGGATTTGATACCTTCACTGGATTACCGGAGGACTGGATAGAATTGACCAGAACGGTTAAAAGGTCAACATTTGATACGAATGGAGAGCCACCACAGTTGCACGATGTGCGCATATCTTTTGTTAAAGGGCTGTTTCAAGATACGCTCCCAGGATTCCTCGAAGCATATAGCTCTAAAGAACAGTTAGTCATTCATAACGATTCCGACTTGTATTCCTCAACTTTATATATGTTAACTCGTGCAAACAACATTATAAAACCCGGCACTATTATCATATTCGATGAGTTTTACAGCGTAATGCATGAGTTTAGAGCATTGGAAGATTACTGCGCCGCCTATATGCGTAATTATTCTGTTATTGCTGCAACACGGAATCACTTAGAGATTGCTATTAGGATGCAGTGAGTATCGCGGATGAATTGCACCGGCTCGAGCTGTCCCAAAGTTAAATTATCTTCGACAAGGCCGGAGGCTTATCGCTAGAGCCCCTTTAAAGGGGGGTGTAAATAATTGTAAATGGTTATATGGCAGGAAACTGCTAATATAAAAATGATGTAAGAAATCTCAGGGTTGTTTACAGAGAGGTTGATTGAAATAAGCGAAGAGTATTTCATAAGGGGTAGCATTATTCAAACTCTTATGAGGCTTAACGGTATTGTAGAAGTTAATGAAACGGAGAAGCTGAATGCGTCGATCGGCGCTGTCTTTAAAGTGAATCTTACTGTGCCACATGTCCATCAGGGTACGGATGACCCGCTCAGCTTTGCCGTTGGTTTGAGGACGATTGACACGAGTAAACTTCTGACCGATACCGTGTTGCCTGCAAGCTTTGACAAAAGCATGATCGTCAGTTCCTTTAAATTCCGTGCCGTTATCGGAATAAGTGCAATCGATTTGATAAGGACATTGGGCAACAGTAGCGATGAGAAAGCAAGCGGCGCTGTATTGAGTATTATCGGGGAAGATATCGGCATACAATTCCCTGGAGAAATCATCGATGGCCACAAACAGGTACTCGCGAGGTTTATTGGCAGACTGTCCTTTCAATAATGGAAGCCGCTTGGTATCGAGGTGAACGAGCTCGCCCGGATAAGATTTGTTATAGCGCTTCGCTTCACGCTTGAGACGTTCCTGGATGGTTTGCTCTACTTTAGCCAAACGTTTGAGGCCATACTGCAGTGTCTTGAAGCGCTGATTGGTACTGCTACGCGGAGTAAATTCCTGGAGTCTGGCTCGTTTCAGTACGTCATAAATCGTTGGCCGGCTGACGTGAAAGTATTCTGCCAGCTGAACTACCTTCCACAGCCGGGTTTGATACAGCCGCCAGATTTCCTGACGATCCAATAATGTTAAGCGAGTGCGTTTGTGTATGTTCATCTACAGTATTCTCCTGAATACTGTAAACAACGCTAGAAATTCTTACAATTAATCCTTTAAAAGTTTTCTAAGAGACCTGATTATAGGTTTTTTAATCGGTCTCGAAAAGACTACTCTGGCAACTCATTCTCCACCAGCTTCACCCAATACGCCGCACCCAGCGGCAGAATGTCATCATTAAAATCGTAGTTCGGATTATGCAGCAAGCAATTGCCTTGCGAGCTGCCGTTGCCGATCCAGATGTAGCAGCCGGGTTTTTGTTGCAGCATGAAGGCAAAGTCTTCGGCACCCATGCTGGGAGTTGGTGCGGTGTCGACGCATGGCTCACCGGCAACGGCGATGGCGGCGCGGATGGCGCTGGCGGTTTCATCCGGGCTGTTGTCAGTAACTGGGTAACCAGGGTTTTCGGGGTTAAACAGGATGTCGGTGCGAATTCCAAAACCCTGCGCGACACTTTGCGCCAGTTGACGGATGCCTTGTTCCAGTTGCTCGCGCACGGCATTTTTGAAGCTGCGGAAGGTGCCGCGAATGACAGCGGCATCCGGCAGCGCGTTCCAAGTGTTGCCGCCGTGTATTTGCGTGACGCTGACCACCGCGGAATCGGCGGGATCGATCCGTCGGCTGACGATGGTTTGCAGTTGCGTGACCAGGTGCGCCGCTGCCACCAGCACATCGTTACCGAGATGCGGCATGGCCGCGTGGGTGGCTTGACCTTTTAAGGTGATTTCAAAGCAGTCGAACGATGCCATCATCGGACCGGTTTTGACGGCGAAATGCCCCACCGGTGCATCCGGGAAGTTATGCATGCCGAACACCCGCTGCGCCGGGAATTGCTCGAACAAGCCTTCGTCGATCATTTGCAACGCCCCGGCACGGCATTCTTCCGCCGGTTGGAAAATAAAATACACGGTGCCGTCGAAGCGACCATGCTTGGTCAGGTAACTCGCTGCACCGAGCAGCATGGCACAGTGCCCGTCGTGGCCGCAGGCGTGCATTTTTCCGCTGTGGCAGGAAGCGTGATCGAAGCGGTTTTGTTCCTGGATATAAAGCGCATCCATATCGGCGCGCAGCGCAATGCTGTTACGGCTGTTGCCACGGCGCAGCACGCCGACGATGCCGGTTTTCGCCAGCCCTTGATGCACTTCGATCCCGGCTTGTTGCAGAAGATCGGCAATCAATTGGGCCGTTGCGGTTTCTTCAAACGCCGTTTCCGGATGCTGGTGGATGTGTCTGCGCCAGCGTTGCATGTCGGCATGCAGCGCCAGAATTTCCGGAGCAATGTTCATAGTCGATTAAGAGAAATTTGTAGTCATTCTTTGGCCGTAACACGTGGGCTACAGCCAAAGAACTTTGTGGTAGCTTGTGCAAATCAGCGCCAGCTTAGCACCACATAGCGCGACACGTCGTCATCCCGCACCAACAGGAGCACCTTATTGTTGGCGCTGTTTTTCACCGCCTGATCGAACTCCGCAGCGGTATTGACCGCTTTGCGGTTCACTTCCAGAATCACGCTGCCGCGGCTGATGCTGGCCATCATTGCGACCGATCCGGGCGCCACTTCGGTAACAACCACGCCTTTTCCGGCTTTGATGTCCAGTTGCTTCGCCAGATCGGCGGTGATCGTTTGTACCGCGAGGCCCAACTTCTCGCTGGCTTGCGATGATTCTTGCGCGGCCAGTTTATTGTCGGTCATCTTATCAATCTTTACGGTAATGCTGCGTTGCTTGCCGTCGCGGACGATGTCGAACTCCACTTTACTGCCCGGTTGCTCCAGCGCGACTTGATTGCGGAAATCGCCCACTTCGCTCACTGGCCGCCCCTGAAAGTTGACGATGACATCCCCGGCTTTGAGCCCCGCTTTGTCAGCCGGCGAGTTTTTCGTCACCTGAGCAATCAGAATGCCTTTCTCGTTCTTCAATTCGAACGATTTGGCCAAGTCGGCGGTCAGCGGCTGAATCATGATGCCAAGATAACCGCGCACCACTTCACCCTTTTCGATCAATTGATTGGCAATGCGTTGTACCAGATTGATCGGAATGGCAAAGCCGATGCCCATGTAACCGCCACTGCGGCTGAAAATGGCGGTATTCATGCCGATCACTTCGCCGTCCAGATTCACCAGCGGCCCGCCGGAATTGCCGGGATTGATCGCAGCGTCGGTTTGGATGAAATCTTCATAATCGTTAATACCCAGCGAAGTCCTGCCTTTCGCGCTCACCACACCGACCGTCAGAGTGTGGCTCAATCCGAAGGGATTGCCGATGGCGACCACCCATTCGCCGACTTCCAACTGGGAATAATCGCCGATTTGCACTGCAGGCAGACCGCTGGCTTCGATTTCGATCACGGCGATATCCGACTTGGGATCGGTTCCTTTGATTTTGGCTTCAAACTCACGGCCGTCGAGAAACTTGACGCTGATTTTATCGTTCCCTTCGACCACATGATTATTGGTCAGAATGTAGGTTTTGTTATTATTGGCGGCAAAAACGAAGCCGGAACCTTGCCCGACAACCGAGCGTTGCTTGCCCTGCTGTTGTTTCTTCCCTGGCGCATTAAAGCGGGGAGAATCAGGTAAACGATCGCCAAAGAAGCGCCGGAGAAAATCATCGCCGAACGGAAAGTTATCGCCATCCCCGTTACCAAACGGAAAACCGAACGGCGACATTTGCGCCGCCTCGGCTTCCCGTTCAACCTGGATCAACACCACCGATGGCGAAACCTTGCGCGCCACTTCGGCAAACGCTTTGCTGGTCTGACGCAGACTTTCCACACCATTGCCCTGCTGCGCGAATAAATCAACCGGTAGCAGCAACGCTAACATACTAAGAATAAATAAATTTCGATATGCAAACATGATTCGCTCCTCTGATCGACAAAATACAACAGCAGTGTTTGATAGATTGGGCCAGCTATAGTTTAGGGCTCTCAACGCAAATTACAAGTAACCCTCGTGCCATGATCAAATCTGATAGTATTTTTTATTTCGGAATGAAATTCTATGATGATCGTTATTTCACCGGCCAAAACGCTGGATTTTGAAACACCACCCGGCACACAGGAACATACCCAACCGGGTTTTCTCGACGACTCCGCGGAGCTTATCGATACCCTCAGAAAACTGGAACCCGACCAAATCGGCGCATTGATGTCGATCAGCCCCAAACTGGCCGTGTTGAACTCCAATCGCTATTTTTCCTGGCAGCGGCCGTTCACCCTGAAAAATGCCAAGCAAGCGATATTTGCTTTCAAAGGCGATGTTTACACCGGTTTGGATGCGGCAACCATGACCACGGCAGAGCTGGCTTTTGCACAGCAACATTTGCGCATGCTGTCCGGCTTGTACGGCGTGTTGCGTCCGTTGGATCTGATGCAGCCGTACCGGCTGGAAATGGGTACGCAACTCAAGAATCCGCGCGGCAATAACTTGTACGAATTCTGGGGAGACAAAATCACCCTCGCCCTCAATCAGGATTTGGCAGAACAACACGACACCACCTTGATCAATCTCGCTTCCAACGAATACTTCCAGTCCATCCAACCCAGCAAGCTCACCGCGCGCATTATCACCCCTGTTTTCAAGGATCAGAAAAACGGTGTTTACAAAATTATCAGCTTCTTCGCCAAGAAAGCGCGCGGTATGATGAGCCGATACATTATCCGGAACAAACTCACGGAGCCTGACGCCATTAAAAACTTCGATGTAGCGGGCTATCGGTTCAGTAAAGCGGATAGCTCTCAGGATGAATGGATTTTTACTCGCGCTGAATCCAAGTCCGCATAACCCGCACCGATGATTTTTAACTTCCCGGCAAGATTCAATCGATGCACATGAATAAACCCGCAGAACTGGCAAAAAACTACGTTACGTTATCCAACAATCACGACCTCGCGCTGATTAAACCATTGTTCGCGGTTGATGCTACCTATTACTCCGCTTATTTTGGTGAATATAAAGGCAGTGACGCCATTCATACGATGATGATCAGCTTCTTCGAGCGTTTTCCCGATGCCCATTGGGATGTAGCAGAGTATCTCGACATTGGCAATGAGGGTGCGGAGTTTGCATTCACAATGACCGGCACCGATGCTTCCTCCAACGAGCACGTCGAACGACGAGGGTTAGAACGCATTTATTTCACACCGGCAGGATTGATCAGACATATCGCCGTCTACAAACCGGACGATTTTCCCAGAATTGACTGACTTCTTATTACCGAAAGCATTGTTTAAATTCGCGGATAACGCTATCCTCATAGGTTATATCAATTTTTTTATCCAAATAAAATCACAATGACACAAGACGAACAAAAACGCGCAGTTGCAGCGGCTGCGATCGAGCATATTCCGGTTGGTTGTATCGTAGGGGTAGGTACAGGTTCTACGGCTAATTACTTTATCGATGAATTAGCCAAAATCAAAAATAAAATCGAGGGCGCAGTCGCCAGCTCAGATGCAACGGCGCAGCGCCTTAAAGGTCATGGTATCGAAGTACTCGATCTGAATAACGTCATCGACCTTCCTGTGTACGTCGACGGTGCGGACGAAATCACCGAGCATTTGCATATGATCAAAGGCGGCGGCGGTGCGTTGACCCGGGAAAAAATCGTCGCAGCGGTGGCGCGGAAGTTTATCTGTATTACCGATCAGAGCAAACTGGTGAATATTCTTGGCAACTTCCCGCTGCCTGTTGAGGTCATACCGATGGCGCGCAGTTATGTCGCGCGCGAGATTGTGCAATTGGGCGGACATCCAGCATTACGCCAGGGCTTCACCACCGACAACGGCAACGTCATTCTGGATGTACATGGTCTGCAAATCATGAATCCGGTGGAACTAGAAGCAAAACTTAACCAGATTACCGGCGTTGTCACCAACGGCCTTTTTGCCCGGCGCCCGGCGAATACGCTATTATTGGGAACCGATAACGGTGTACGGACAATTACTGTTTGATTAACAATATCAATTCTAAGCAATTAACACTATAAAGTTACAAGCTTCGAAACCCTCAAAAGGCAATCCATGGCAAATAAAGAACATATTTCCAAGCAGTTCGATGCTGATCTTGAAGAGGTACGCACGCGTGTTTTGCAAATGGGCGGCTTTGTTGAAGAACAAATCGAGAATGCGATCGATGCGCTGACGAGTGGTAACGAAGAGTTGATCGATCAGGTTATTACCCGCGATCACCGTGTCAACGCAATGGAAGTTTCGATTGATGAGATCTGCAATCAGATCATTGCGCGCAGACAGCCGACGGCAAGCGATTTGCGCATGATCATGATGGTGATTAAAACAATCACGGATCTGGAACGCATTGGCGACGAAGCCGCAAAAATTGCCCGCATGGCAAAATTGATCTACTCATCAGATCGTATGCACATTCCACGCTTTAACGAGGTCAAGCATGTTGCCAGTATCGCCATGGACATGTTGCATAAGGCACTCGATTCCTTCGCCCGCTTGGACTTGAATGCAGCTGCGCAAATTGTCCGGCAGGATGAATTTGTCGACGAAGAATTCCGTTCCATCTTGCGCCAGTTGATTACTTTCATGATGGAAGATCCAAGAAAAATCTCCACTTGCCTGGAAATCGTATTTATCGCCAAAGCCATTGAACGCATCGGCGATCACGCCAAAAATATGTCCGAATACGTCGTTTATATGGTAAAAGGCAAGGATGTGCGCCACGTAACAGCCGATCAGATTGAACAGGAAATCAAGGAATAAGCAAGGCATGCAATAAACAAACCTCGTGGTAAAACCACGGGGAACAGCATGTTTAAATAAATTTTAAGTCTTACCGAATTGGAATCAACGATTCCAGCAATCTGCGATACTCCCACCCGCACCTTGGGCTCCTGTATTACTCAAAGTTAGTGTGCCGCATATATCACCGGCCATTGAACCAACCGGAACAGCTTGTAATATAAAAGTATTATCTGCTACTGCTTGAAGCGAGATATTATATTGTGCTGTACCGCTTCTCGGCGATTGCGTGACCGGTAATGTAACCGCTATATCATCTCCGCCGGTATTAGCTATACCATTGGCACCTACCTTCGCATCATATTGATTGTTCTGGGAATAAAAGCGCTCCATGAATTGCGCATTCTCATAGAGTAATGACTTTGCAACGGTACGGTTAGATTGTCTCACGTAGTTCTGGTAAGACGGAAACGCGATTGAAGCGAGAATGCCAAGAATGGCAACCGTTATCATAAGCTCAATCAAAGTAAGGCCGGCAGCCTTAAATGAAAAGGAAGTTGAATTCATAGTCCTTTTGATCTCCTGCAATCTAATTTTCATTATACTCATTGAATTTACTTCAATGCATCAGCTCTCGCCACGTGACCCTGCCCCGTAGCCCGGCAGCACCTTTTGCTGTTGTTGTCAGACCGGTTTCACCATTTACATTCGAGAAAACAAGAATATCACTCTGCTCATATCCTCTGATTCGCGTAACTCCCCCCACAGAAAATCCAATTTCTACACCCGCTGACAGTCCATCATCTAGCGAGAGAATTCTATTCCTGTTGGTATCAAATGATGGTGAAGAACGCATGCCTCCTGTCAGGAAATCGACTGCATTCACGAATCCTCTACCGCCAAAGTCGCAAGGCGATGCGGAAGGCACAATACTAGCAAACACAAAAATCCCGTCTTCCAAACTGGGCACACCTGTAATTCTTTCGCCACTGACCGGCAAATTGACATACCACCCTTTAATCGTGGTTGAATAGGATACCGCATTTTGCGTCGCCGTCCTGGTCGTCCCATCCGTCATCACTTGCTGAACTAGCGCATCTGCCGTTACCGTTGCTGCCGTATTATTATCCCATACCCCGTAGATTGTCTGAGTATTGGTGCTGGTAGTATCGGCAGTTTCCAGGTATTTTCCTGTACCGAATAAAACCAACCGGCCCCCTTTAGGATGAAAGCTTATGGAAGGCGGGGCAATGATCGGTTTCGATGTACCGGATACAAATAAAGGTGTCCCGCCAATTGCCACATTCCAACTTGAGGGTGTGGCCGAGCTGACATCAAACTTCCACAAGTTGCCCTTGATATCACCGGCATAAATCACATCGACCTTGCCATTGCCATTAGTATCAAACGGTGTCGGTGTCGAAAGGCCATTGCCAGTACCTGAATCGGCAATCAACTTAATGTAATCCGTCCCGATGGTCCAGCTGCCATCCTCTCCTCCGGTAATAAACAGGATATAAAGAACCGCTTTGCCGCCCGTACTGTTATAGCCATTACCGACTATCACGGCCCAGCGATTGTTCTCCATTTTAGCGATTTGCACCGCTTGACCGGTAAATGAGTTAATTTGCGGCAAATTATGACTATAACCCATGTCGCTATCATCAGCGCTGGTAAACTCCCACAACAGTATATTTGCCGCATTTGCTGTAGTAAAAGTCGGCGCCGCCTTTGATGTATCTGCTGGATTCGTAACATCCAGTGCATAGTAACCCTGACCGCCGCCATTCATACCGCCGACAAGGATACTTTTCCAGCTCGAAGTGGAGCTTGAATAAATATCACCCGTCATAGGAGAGCCATCGACAAAATAGCGATGATTGGAAGTGTAATCTTTGTCTGTTAATCTGCTTAGATTTTCATAAACCGTACTCGGAATATAGACCAGTTGTTCTTTACCGGCATTTGCAACCGTACACCCTGCCGTTACTCCGGCAATGCAAGCATTGAATCCGTGCAACATTCCATCATTGGCGCCAACATATATCATTGGAGTTCTATCCTTATAGCTATTCTTGAATGATGCGTAACCGGGATGGTCGACATCCGAATAACCTGCCATAGGTTTTCCGACATAAATTGGACCTGAGTTAACAATATCTCCCAATTTACTGTTTGGGCGAGTGCGGAAATTATTGATGGAAGTGGAGCTGGCGCATGTAAACGTTCCACTTGCACCCTCATGCGCCGAATCTCCCCGTAAAAACGCCACCCTCTCCGTACCACAATTATCCGTAGTACCTGCAGCATTTTTATTGAGGAAAGCTTTTTGTGCAGCGGTTAAATTAGCATATTCAAATGAAACTCCGTCGCTACTGCCTTTTGTAATAATGACACGAGAAGCCGGCGCAATTGTTCCCGATGCAAGTGAAACTTGTCCGGCATCCCATTCGACAGTACCAGGCACTCCGGCAGAGCTAACCGGGATCGATAATAACTGTCCGCTCCAATCGCCGCTATTAAATCTTGCTTGGTAAACACGGCCGTTTGTCGTTAATGAATTTGAATTGGTTGCTACCGCTGACGCTGAGCCTGTCCGTGCCACGATAGTTTTAAGCGCACTGGTCAATGCATTGGAAAATGCAACAGGATCCGAGGCACTAAAGAATTCCCCTCTTCCGTTTACAGCAGCGTGCCACAAATCATCGATCTTTACCGCATCACCCGATGTCGGATCCGGCCAAGTTGCTGCCCCGGAAGGTAATGCAGTCAGTGTACCCGTCACGCCCAAGCCAACGGTAAAAGTTACCAGGTGCTGCCAGAAAGCCGGGTCGTGAGGATTGGTTGGCACTTTGTTCGATAAATCCGTACGCAAATCATTCTTCCAATATTGCATCGCTGCGTCAGCCAACGTATCACTATAAGCATCCGAATAAGGAAGGGCCGGGGAATAGGTATAAGTCGCCGGAATTGCAGGCGAAGAGTTATTGGTTATGGTGGAACCGGATAAATTATCGGAATTATCCAAACCTGACACGGAACCTTCGGTCCAGTAGCCATCTGTCATCAGAATATTATAATTCTGCCGGCATTCATGTTGCGTACCGCCGGTAGTGCCGGGTGTCAGACCCCAAGGGCCTTTATCATCCGTTCTCTTGAAATAATTTCCTACCGCTAATACTGCTTCCCGCAGCGGTGTGCCTGCTGCTGGAATATCATGATCATACAGATTGGTAAAAAAATTTGTTCTATCGGCACCGGTAAATTGCCTTACGCCAGTTTTTACGACTGTTGTCGCCACCCCGTCGATTGTTGTAGAAGCTTTATTGATAGCGGCAAAGCCGACACGCATGGTATTTCCTTGTGCTGCAAATGCCCGGCCAATTCCTGCGCGCGCCAACAAAATGCGCGAACGATAGTACGTATACCAATTGGCAAAATTCTGAATTTCTTCGGCATATGTGCAGGTGGGTGCAGCAACGCAATCTGTACGATTTGCTCCACCGGTGTAGGTAGCGGTAGTAGAAGTAATTTTAACCTCGGTATAGCTACTGGCCGCATTGATACTGCCAGAGTTGTATTTGAAATAAACAGCTGGATAAAAAGTTTTGGATCCACTGGAAGATAGTGTTCCGTTATTTTGCAACCAGCGCGCAGTTTGCGTATTGTTGATCGTAAGATTGCGGCAACCGGCCGCGGTATTTAGCGGATTATGGTAAGCACAGGTTGGGTTAGCGTTACTCATCAGCGACCCGTCCGCATTACTCCATGGCTGGTATCTTACTGCAGGATCATAATAAATCTTGTTGACATAACTGGAACGCAATGAAGCCGCGTATTTGTTCGCAGGGTCAAAATCGACAACATAGTTGCTGTAATCAGCTGCGCCATAAACACTCGACGCGCGAGGAAACATAAAGCGCGCGTCTTGAACAATCAAATCTTCCGGCATGATCTCAAAATGCATCGACCCGGAATCATCAAGCGTGAACATGACATTTGGAGAAATGATCCCTCCCAGAAAAAGCGGAATATTGGAAAGCGGAGGTAATGCCTGGACGTTATCAGTCAAGATAGCTAGTAAGAAACCAATCACATTCCCTGTTGTAATGCCTATTTTCTTCATGATCTTTATACCCCTGCAGTTAATACTTATGGCCTAAAAACTTCTTGTAACCACACGACAGTGCCTTGCTTGGCTCCTTGAGCTCGAACCGTGATACGGTAGTAATATCTCAAAAAGTTACCTGGCGGAGTTTTTTGAATCCCCTCGATCAAATAAGTGGGCGCAGGCACACCAGCCGGCAAGGCGGGTGCCGTATACGCAACGCCATTAACTCTGAAAGTATTGCCGGCAACATAACTGATAGGGCAAGCCGGACTACAATACGTTGTCCATGAAGGTACGGTCGGCGCATCGATACCGGAGCCGTAATAACAAAATCCGTCGGTGCAGTTTGTGTCGAACTCACTCATTCCCTCGATTGATCTGGGTGAGTTCGTGGAAGGATCATTATCCCGAATATGATGTTCGGCATAGCGCAGCGCCATTTCAGCCGCTTGGGTCGCAAGCATGCGATCCCGTATATTGGCGGACATCCGTTCCTCTATTGTCGCCATTTTTGCAGCTGTTATTCCCAGGAGAGACAAAACCAGCAAAAAAATTAAGCCTGTTACAAATACCGCTCCGTTCTGCCGCTGATGAAGATGTAAGTTTCTATTCATGGCGTGCCATTAATACGATTGCGTAAATTAAAGGTTGCGGTAAAAGCTCTTCTTAGCCGCCTATCAGATGGAATTGCGGTCGAAGTTCCACTGCAATCGAGGTAATTGCCGGCAGAAACGACATTCGTTTTTTCCGAGCGAATCAGAACACAAACACGTGCAGTAACAACTTGTTCCCAATCAACCGGCGATTCGATATAGCGGTCAACCGATTGATCACCGTCGATGTCCACTCCGTAAAGAACCTGTAAATCTTCTACGTTGCTTAATAATACTTGACCGAGTGGCGGCGCTCCCGGCACGGTCGGAGTATCCGAAATCTGGCCATCACATTGTAATTCCGCACTAGCGGCATCAATGTTGAAATGATTCTGAATAATCCTGCCCGCAACAGTCACGCCAGTTCCTTCACAGTCACTGTCTCCTATTGCACCTTCATGCTGAATGGTCAGAGTGTCAGCCACACCCGTGCCACCATTGGTACCGCTAATGGCATTACCGGTGAATTCTACTTTTAAACCGGCAAATGGCATTTCAACATGCCCGGCTTGTTTAATACTCCGTCCGATAATTTCCAATGCAAAACGCCCGTTCTCTTGTACTCGCGCGTTATCTTCCTGCTCACGGGAAACCTGCCGGCTGCTGACAAAAACGCTGCCGATAACGAGCAGCAACACCAAACCTATGGTCATGCCAACCATCAATTCAACCAGAGTAAAACCATGCACTTCACTCCGTCTTTTAATCTTAAGCCTATTCGAGCTGATTGACGAAGTGATCATCATGGAGCAATTCTTGTAACAAAACATCGCGTATTCACTTCCCCTCCAGGGCAATTAGGGTCAGCTTCACCGTTCATTTCCTTCTCTGTCCACATCAAGATAATTGAGAATCCGGCTGCTAAGTTTCCATTGACTGTCCCGACTCCGCCCGGAAGTAACCGTGCATTTGCTGTGTTCCATTGCGCATGATCATAAGCGGCCATTTGTGTTGGACTGCATGCACTAGCCATACAATCCGAACTACTTGGAATACTGGCCAAAAGTACATCATACGAACCTGCCACTACACCAGCGATATTTGCGCGCATACGATCGGCGATATCCTCTGTTTGTTTGCTG
Source organism: Gammaproteobacteria bacterium (assembly GCA_015709615.1). Lineage (NCBI taxonomy): Bacteria > Pseudomonadati > Pseudomonadota > Gammaproteobacteria > Gammaproteobacteria bacterium. The sequence goes on from CP054179.1 coordinate 1,597,144, forward strand.
GCTATCGAACGGTAGTACGCGACATTATTGCCGCGCGCCCCCGATACAATCAGTGCCGCCATACTCAACAAACCAAAAGACACGATCAAAATCGTAACGAGCACCTCGATCAAACTAAAACCTTGCATTGAGGCTTTAGGTTGCCTTTTCATTGAGAATTTTCTACTTATCCGCATGTTCCAGCCCCCGTCTCGATACGGAAACGCCCTTGATTATTTAAGATAATAGCTTTGGAATATGCAGCTCCCCGGCTGTCACACAATGTAAAAGTATCGTTGGATGCCATTGAGAAACCATTCGCGGTAAAAGTGACTCTTGCCCTAGCTCCCGAAAAGGAATTCCCGCCAGAGAAAGCGACACCAACCTGTAAAATCTCTTCGCCTGCTTCAACCACACCATTGTTGTTGCGATCAGAAAAAACCAACCAACCGTTCGACCAGACTACCCCTCCGGTGCAACTGGTGCCATTCGTGCTTGGACAAACCGTAACAAAACTACTGCGTCGAATGGCTTCACTTTTCGCCAAAGCCAGGGTGGAATAAAAACTGCTACTTTGCGTCACCAGTAAATTGTCTTGAACAAACGTACGGTAGCTTGGCGCAGCTACCGAAAGCAGAATACTGGCCACACTCAATGTGACGAGCAGCTCGATCAAAGTAAAACCATTTTGGTATCGCTGGCCGATCAACTGTCTTTCTCTCATTTGAATATTCCGTGCCAAATTTATAAGCTCATGCACAACCAACTACTGGCCAAATTTTAGCGGCCATAACTTAGACAAACTTTAGCTTTTCGAGGACAATCCTATGTTTCACACAATTTATTAATTCAGTACAAAGCGTTATTACACAATCTGCATGAAACAAGATGTAGTTATCATTGGCGCGGGCATCATAGGGCTTGCAACCGCGGAATGTCTTTTAATTCACGGCGCTAAAGTGACAATCCTGGAGCGCAATAAAGCCGGGAAAGAGGCATCTTGGGCGGGTGGCGGCATCCTGTCTCCACTTTTTCCCTGGAATTATTCCGATGCGGTCACGCGGCTTACCCGCTACAGTGCGCGGCAATTTCCAGCCTGGGTTTCAGTTCTACACCGAACAACCGGAATCGATCCCGAGTACGAAGTATCCGGTATGCTCATATTGCCGCCATTTGATGGAGAAACCGCGCGGCTATGGTGTTCGGGACAAGGAATTAACATGGAACAACACTCAGCTTGCGATATTCGCTCAACCAATCACAATGCCGAAATTTATGCACCGAAGCCTCAAGATAACGTCTTATTTCTGCCGGATGTTGCTCAGATCCGCAATCCAAGACTCTTACGTGCGCTGCGCAACCGTGTTGAATTACTGGGAGGGAAAATCATTGAGAAGTGTGCCGTTAATCGCCTCAAAACTGCACATCGACAAATACAAGCGGTTGATTCAGCACACGGTGAATATGTCGCCGACTGCTATATTGTTTGTGCTGGCGCATGGAGTAAAGAAATGTTGGGAATCCATGCGTCCGGGCTGAACATCAGACCGGTCAAAGGGCAAATGCTACTGTTTAAATTTGACACGCCGCCAATACGATCCATTGTCGTGCAAAATGATATCTATCTCATCCCGCGCCGTGATGGGCATCTACTCATCGGCAGTACTTTGGAAGACACCGGGTTTGATAAACAAACAACGGCAGCCGCTCGAGATTTACTATTGCAGCACGCTCAAGCCATTTTGCCAGCGCTACGAGGAATGCCGCTTAAGCAGCACTGGTCAGGATTACGTCCAGCTACGCCGGAAAATATTCCAACGATTGGGCGGCATCCCGATATTCGTAATTTACTGATCAACAGCGGCCACTTTCGTTATGGCGTCACAATGGCTCCCGCCAGTGCCGAGATCCTGATAAATGAAATCACCGGCGCATCGCAACCATTTGATACCACCCCCTACCAAGCGGGATGGAGTAGGCACTGATTGACTATAAGGAAATACTGAGAAACTACTGCACTCGGCCGTGCGACATCGAAATCAGGCTGAAAAGCCCACCCGTAAACCGCGCCTTCTCGTCTGATTCCGCCCGCCCTCGCTACTTTTTTACCGCTTCTAAGCTTTGGGCAACGGAAATACAACCGACTCCACAACCCCGCTCAACTCTTCAATTGTCACATCCTCACCAATTTGCTCGGCGCCGATTTGTTTAAGACGGGCAATCACTTGTTGCACCAGTATCTCCGGAGCGGAGGCGCCGGCTGTTATACCGATATTTTTCTTCCCGACAAACCACGACTCCTGTAATTGCTCGGCACGATCCACCATATATGCTTCGACATCGGCATTTCTCGCCACTTCACAGAGCCGGTTGGAATTCGAGCTGTTGGGAGAACCGACAACGATGACCAGATCACATTGATTCACCATTTTCTTAACGGCATCCTGACGATTTTGCGTGGCGTAGCAAATATCGTCTTTCTTAGGGCCGATAATCTGCGGGAACCTTCTCTTCAAAGCATCCACAATGCGCGCAGCATCATCGACCGACAATGTTGTCTGCGTTACATATGCCAGATTGCTTTCATCCTTAACTTTCAAGGTATCGACATCCATTTCGGTCTCGACCAAATACATGCCGTTGTCGGCACCTTCAATTTGCCCCATCGTGCCTTCAACCTCCGGATGTCCTTGGTGGCCGATCATGATAATTTCCTTACCTTCTTTGCGCATTTTGGCTACTTCGACATGCACTTTGGTAACCAGCGGGCAAGTGGCGTCAAATACTTTTAATTTCCGCTCAGCCGCTTCTCGTCTTACCGCATGCGACACACCGTGCGCACTGAAAATCAGAATGCTGTCTTGCGGCACTTCATCCAGATTCTCGACAAATACGGCCCCTTTTTTCTCGAGGTTCTCGACCACGAAGCGGTTATGCACCACTTCATGGCGTACATAAATCGGCGCGCCATGCATGGTTAACGCGCGTTCAACGATTTCAATCGCACGGTCCACGCCGGCACAGAACCCCCGCGGGTTCGAAAGTAATACTTTGATCATTTATTTATCCTCCAACAATGGACAGGCAATCTAAACTTACTCATCGATACAAGTTTAGGGTACTAAAATTAATTTTTCATACTTCTTGATAACGCCGGCTCAATGCAACGCGTTTTTCATACGCTTCCCGGGCAATTTGGATGTCTTCCAGAAATTGCGGTAATTCTTTCAGCAGCAACGCTTGCGGACCATCAACCAACGCCTTGCTTGGCACCGGATGAAAATCGACCAGCACCATATTAGCGCCTGCAACGATACCTTGCGCCGTGACATGCATAATATCCAAGATACCATCGGGTGAACCGGCACGGGTACCCACCGAATGAGACGGATCGATACAAACCGGCATGCGCGTCAGCCGTTTGACCACAGGAACATGCGAAAAATCGACAAAATTGCGATGCGGATCTCCCATATTAGTTTTCATGCCGCGCAAACCGAACACCACTTTGCGATTTCCTTCCGAGGCCAAGTATTCCGCCGCATTTAATGATTCATCCAAAGTAATGCCAAAACCCCGCTTAATCAAAACCGGGAAATTTTGCTGCCGACCGACGATTTTCAACAACTCAAAATTTTGTGTGTTTCTGGTTCCAATCTGCAGCATGACTCCGGTTGCATTTCCGGTTTGGTATAGCGCGTTGCGTATCTCTTCCAAATGCGATTCGTGCGTAATCTCCATGGCGATCACTTTTATCCCGTATTTTCCCGCCAGATCGAAAACATAGGGTAAGCAAGTTTTCCCATGACCTTGGAATGAATAGGGACTGGTACGTGGTTTGTATGCCCCCATGCGCGTACAAACTTGTCCGTACTCGCGCAATGTTTTCATCATAGTCTCAACGTGCTCGATGGTATCGACCGCACACAATCCGGCAAATACATTCAGTGAATCCTGGCCAAAACGGACACCGTTATAGTCGAAATGGGTTGGTCGGTCATCATTTTTGTGCCGCCCCAAAACCCGATATTCCTCGGAAACTCTGACTACGCGATCAACACAAGGAAGAGAACTAACTTCCTCAGCTGACAGTACCTTGGTATTACCGATCAGGTAGATTTCTGTTAATGTTTGTTCAGTGCCAGCTTCAGCATGAACGCGTGCCGATATCCCAGGAAAGTTGGCAATATGCGCCATCAACTGTTTATATTCCGGACTATCGTACCGGGTATTCGGAGTAAGGATTAGAATCATAAAATAATTTCAATAAGATGGTACCGACTTCCGGCAGACGATAAAACCGGCTCACGATTCTAACCGAAAATACCGCTGCTTACCATGACCCCGGCATGTTCCTATTGCTATAGTTTTTATCATGCCGACTGCGGCAAAACTAAGGAAGCGCTGATTAATTGACTGCACGAGCGAATCGCTTCGTTGCGCGGCACTCACTCCCTCGCCTATCTGACTCCCTAAAATACGCTCCATTTTTCCGCGCAATCTTGGCAAACTCCGCATGAGACAATTTGTCGCATAGCCATACTGTAAAATTTAAGCTAATGTTAGCAACTTTGCAGGCAGTCAAAGCAACACCATCCTAAATGTTCAGTGACCTCAGTCAATCCCCGCTCAGCAAAAATCTGCAGCGTTTGTTTCTATTGCGGAATATCGCTATCGCCGCCCAGTGCCTGACCTTTGCATTAGTGCACTGGACCATCGATATCGTCATTCCCTGGGCGCAAATGATCACCGTTGTCGCCGTGCTTGCGTTGTTAAATTTGTTGACATGGATCCGGCTGCATCGTAATTGGCCGGTATCTCATTTGGAATTTTTTCTGCAACTGCTGATCGATGTCTTGGCGCTCAGCACATTACTGTATTTCAGCGGTGGCTCAACGAATCCATTTATTTCATTCTTTTTGTTACCCATGACAATAGCCGCCGCTACACTGCCGTGGCGCTATACCTGGATTATGGCCATCATCACCATCGCCTGCTATACCTTATTACTGTTCAATTACGTGCCGTTACCGCACGACCACAACAAACATCTGGTTGAGTTTGCATTGCATGTATCCGGGATGTGGTTAGCCTTTGTATTAAGCACCGTCATCATCGCGTGGTTCGTCGTAAAAATGAGTTCATCCATTCGTGAGCGCGACCAAGATCTGGCGAAAGCCCGGGAACACGCGTTACGCAACGAACAAATTATTGCGCTGGGCACATTGGCCGCCGGCGCTGCGCATGAACTCGGCACACCGCTCTCAACCATGGCGGTTGTCGCAGGGGAGTTGCAGCAAGAATACACGCAGGATAAGGAATTCCAAAATAATGTCCACATCCTTCGCGATCAAATAGCGCACTGTAAACAAACCTTGACGCAATTACTCGCAAAGGCGGGACAAGCCAGAGCTGAGCATGGTAATGAATTACCCGTCGATATATTTCTGTCGCAGGTTCTCGATAAATGGAAGCTGATACGCCCATCGGTCAAATTTACGTATCAATGCACAGGTGAGCAGCCTGCACCCAGAATTATGGATAATCAATTATTAAGCCAATCCCTTTTGAACTTGCTGAACAACGCTGCAGATGCATCTTCCAAGTGCATTGAAATCAAAAGCCATTGGGACAAAAATCTGGAACTTAAGCTTGAAATTATCGATGACGGCAAGGGTTTATCCGCCGAAGTCATGCAGCGCGCCGGTGAAGCTTTCTTTTCCACTAAAGCGCCGGGGCAGGGCTTCGGTATCGGTTTGTTCCTCGCCAATGCCAACATTGAGCGATTTGGCGGCAGTGTTCGCTTGTTTAATCTTGAAAATGGCGGCGCTTGCACCCAGGTGATTTTACCGCTGATAGGATAGAAGAGAATGGCTGAATCCTCATTAACTGACGATAGCGAACATCCTAGTTTACTGATTGTCGATGATGATGTGGTTTTTTGCGAGGTATTGTCAAAAGCGCTCACCAAGCGCGGCTTTAGCATCGCCTGCGCGCATACGATCGACGATGCGTTGAACCTGGCTGAAACCTCAACCCCCGAGTATGCGATTGTCGATCTGAAATTATCCAGTGAATCCGGTTTGGTCTTGGTTGAGAAATTAAGAAATCTGGATCCGGGAACCCGGATTGTGATGCTGACTGGTTATGCCAGCATCGCCACTGCGGTGGAAGCGATCAAACTCGGTGCTACGCATTATCTCGCCAAACCCGTCGACGCCGATGAGATCATGGCTGCTTTTGAACGCACGGTAGGAGAAGCGAGTATCCCGATCAGCGCACATCCCTTATCGGTGGGGCGATTGGAATGGGAGTACATCCAGCGCATCCTCACCGAAAACGACAATAACATTTCGGTTACCGCCCGGATATTGAATATGCACCGCCGCACATTGCAGCGTAAACTTGCCAAACGGCCGTTGCGTGAATAAAAAAGCGCTATAAAAATTTCGCAATTATCCGGATATCCTGACCGATCATGCGTATATCCTGAATATCGAGTTTTTTCTTTTGTTCAAGGCACCTCAATTCCGGCAGCTTAATCATACCGAGCGCATCATCGCCGATCACATGCGGTGCAAGATAGATAATCAATTCATCCACCAACCCGGCTTCAACCAAAGCGCCATTGAGCCTGCCCCCAGCTTCCACCAGCACCTCATTGATCTCCAAATCAGCCAGTGTTGTCATCATTTTTTGCAGATCGACTGCACCACTGATATTGGGTAAAACCATCACTTGGGCATTCAGTTGACTAAGCGCAGCTTTTTTTTCCGGATCCCCAGTTTGAGCGGTAAAAATATACGTTTCTTCGCCATTTTGCAGCAAGCGTGAATCCAATGGAATTGCCAGACGGCTATCCACGACGATTTTCTTCGGCTGGCGATCTGTTTTGACGTAGCGGACGGTTAATTGCGGATTATCGAATTCTACTGTGCCGATACCGGTCATGACAGCGCATGAACGCGCACGCCAGCGATGCCCATCCTGCCGCGCGGCCTCACCGGTAATCCATTGACTGGCGCCGTTGTTCAACGCGGTCTTGCCATCCAGGCTTGCCGCTATTTTTAGCCGCACCCAAGGCTTCGTGCGCGTCATGCGGGAGATAAAACCGGCATTCAGCGTACGCGCCTCGGCTTGCAACAATCCGGTCTGAACACTGATACCCGCCTGTTGCAGTAAGGCACATCCGCGCCCCGACACCAGCGGATTGGGATCTTCCATCGCAACCACAACCCGCGCGATACCTGCCGCGATCAACGCATCGGCGCAAGGCGGTGTGCGCCCATGATGACTGCAGGGCTCCAATGTGACATATGCCGTCGCACCGCGCACTGCCGCTCCCGCAGCAACCAAGGCATTAATTTCCGCATGCGGCTGCCCGGTTTTCTCGTGCCAGCCGCTGCCCACAATCTGCTCATCGCGGACGATTACACAGCCGACGCGCGGATTGGGTGCTGTACTATAAAGTCCTTTCTCGGCCAACTGCAGGGCGTGTGACATGAATGCGTGATCGGCAGCGGAAAACATCCAGGCTGTTATTGCTACGGAATGATTGGGTTGATAGCGCTGACAGAAGAGCGCGCGCCGATGATCATCTGATTGCTTCAGGACACTTTCTTGGATGGCAATGGCTGATGCGGTTTTTGCACTTCCTTGATCGCATCACGAAAATCATCCACATCCTGGAAGCTTTTATAAACCGATGCAAAACGGATGTAGGCAACCTTATCGAGTTTATAAAGCTCTTCCATCACACTCTCACCAATGCTGCGCGAAGTTACCTCGCGCTCGCCCATGGCTAAAAATTTTTGCACAATCCGGTCAATCGCGGCATCGACATAACTGGTAGGAACGGGGCGCTTATGCAGCGCCCGTTTGAAACCTGTCAACAATTTATTTCGGTCAAATTCCGTACGGCTGCCGTCGTGCTTTACCACTTGCGGCAAACGTAATTCGACCGTTTCGTATGTCGTAAAACGCTTATCGCAAGCAGAACAACGGCGGCGGCGGCGAATCTTGTGGCCGTCTTCGCTGACGCGTGAATCAATGACATTGGTGTCATCTGCATTACAAAAAGGACATTTCATATACAGCTAAACGCACATTAACAACCTGAACAGACGGTTATTCATTCTGTTCAGGCCAATGCGGTTTATCCATAAACCGGAAATTTCGTGCACAGTTTTTTCGCCTCGTCAGCCACACGGGACAAAACTGCTGCGTCTTCCGGCGCCGCCAAGACATCGGCGATCAAATTAGCCAAATGCTCTGCTTCCAGCTCTTTGAAACCTCTCGTGGTTATCGCCGGTGAACCGACACGAATGCCGCTGGTTACGAACGGTTTCTGCGGATCGTTCGGAATCGCGTTTTTGTTAACCGTGATATGCGCATGTTCCAGCGATGCTTCCGCTTGCTTACCGGTCAGATTCATCGCCCGCAGATCAACCAGAAACATGTGACAGTCCGTCTGTCCGGAAACAATACGCAAACCGCGATTGGTCAGCACTTTCGCCATGACGCGCGCATTCTCGATGACTTGCTCCTGATAATCCTTGAACTCCTTACTGGCCGCTTCCTTAAACGCCACCGCTTTTGCAGCAATGACATGCATCAGAGGACCGCCCTGGGTTTGCGGAAAAATGGCGGAGTTCAGCGTCTTCTCATGTTCCGGCTTAGCCATGATAATACCGCCGCGCGGACCGCGCAGGGTTTTATGCGTCGTGCTCGTTACAAAATCTGCGATACCAACCGGGTTAGGATAAAAACCGGCGGCCACCAATCCGGCATAATGCGCCATGTCGACGAACAAGTAGGCACCCACCGCATCGGCAATTTTGCGGAAACGCTTCCAATCAATGACTCGCGCATAAGACGAAGCACCTGCAACAATCATTTTCGGTTTGTGCTCATGCGCCAATCGCTCCACTTCGTCATAATCCAGAATTTCAGTTTCCGGGTGCAAGCCATACGAAATGGAATTAAAAATCTTTCCACTCATGCTCACGCTGGAACCGTGTGTCAAATGGCCTCCATGCGCTAGCGACATGCCCAGCAGCGTGTCACCCGGCTTTAACACCGATAGATAGACGGCCGCATTGGCTTGCGAACCGGAATGCGGTTGCACGTTGACATATTCAGCACCGAAAAGCGCTTTTAAGCGGTCGATCGCTAGCTGCTCAACCTGATCCGCGAACATACAGCCGCCGTAATAGCGTTTGAACGGATAACCCTCCGCGTATTTGTTGGTTAGAACCGAGCCTTGAGCCTGCATGACCGCAGGACTTGCGTAGTTCTCCGATGCAATCAGTTCAATATATTCCTCTTGGCGCTGCATCTCGCCTTTAATCGCCTGCCATAATTCTGGGTCGACATTTTCTATTGTATGCTTCTGCGAAAACATGGTGATACCAATCCTTTGAAATTTTTTGAGAACCGAGAAAATTTGTATATTACCATTACCTGAAGAAACGCTGATAGGTGATCTCAAGTTAATGGAGTAAAAAATAAGGGAAGCTCTATTTTTATCGAGCCTCCCTTATTTTACTTGCTTTACTTGCAGGTGATTCGTATTGGATGTTTTAGGAAACTGTTCACTCTATCGCAGAATGAGAGTTTATTAATCAAATGATCACAGCTTCTTCTTCAAAAACCAGGAGTACTTTATCATTATCATCAATATCAACGGTTACCTTACCACCATTGACCAATTGTCCAAACAGCAATTCATCCGCCAATGCGCTACGGATGGTATCTTGAATAAGCCGCTCCATTGGGCGAGCCCCCATAAGAGGATCGAAACCATGTTTCGCAAGATACTTACGAAGTTTTTCCGTAAAGCTTGCCTCCACTTTCTTCTCGTGCAACTGAGTTTCCAGTTGGATTAAGAATTTATCGGTCACCTGCAAAATAATGTCTTGATCGAGCGGAGCGAACGAAATAATGGCATCAAGCCGGTTGCGAAACTCCGGTGTAAAAAGTTTTTTGATATCGGCCAGCTCATCGCCTGATGATTTCACTTGAGTGAATCCGATTGAAGACTTCGTCAAGGATTCGGCACCTGCATTCGTAGTCATAATGATGATGACATTGCGGAAGTCCGCTTTCCGGCCATTATTATCCGTCAATGTGCCATAATCCATGACTTGCAACAGGATGTTGAAAATATCGGTATGCGCTTTCTCGATTTCATCTAATAATAAAACCGAATAAGGGTGCTTGATTACAGCTTCTGTCAACAACCCACCCTGATCGTATCCGACATACCCTGGCGGAGCGCCGATTAAGCGAGACACTGCGTGACGTTCCATGTATTCGGACATATCAAAGCGATGCAAATGAATACCCAGGGCATAGGCTAGTTGTCGCGCGACTTCGGTTTTCCCAACACCGGTTGGCCCCGAAAAAAGGAAAGAGCCCACCGGTTTCCGCGGATTGCCTAATCCGCTTCGTGCCATTTTGATCGCGGCTGTCAATGCATTAATGGCATTATCTTGCCCAAAAACAACTGCTTTCATATCACGCCCCAATGTTTTCAATCGATTGCGATCGTTTGTCGAGATATTTTGCGGTGGAATTCGCGCAATCTTCGCTACCACAGTTTCTATTTCACTTTTACCAATGATCTTGCGTTTCTTCGATTTCGGCAACAAGCGCTGAGCCGCGCCTGCTTCATCAAGCACGTCGATGGCTTTGTCCGGCAAATGCCGATCATTTATATAGCGCTCGGAAAGTTCTGCAGCGGAAACCAACGCGCTGGCAGTATATTTAACCATGTGGTGCTGTTCATAACGCGATTTCAGTCCGCGCAAGATGGCTACAGTTTCATCAACACTGGGCTCATTAACTTCGATTTTCTGGAACCGTCTTGATAATGCATGATCTTTCTCAAAAATTCCGCGATACTCACTAAAAGTTGTAGCACCAATACATCGCAATTGACCTGAACTTAAAACCGGTTTCAGCAAATTCGACGCATCCAATACCCCGCCAGAAGCCGCACCCGCGCCAATCAGTGTATGAATTTCGTCTATGAACAAAATAGCGTTTGCATTATCAGTCAGCTGTTTTAGCAACGTTTTTAAACGCTGCTCGAAATCTCCGCGATACTTGGTGCCCGCCAATAAGGCTCCCATATCAAGCGAATAAATCTGGTGCTTTAAAAGGAGGTCGGGTACATCCTTTTCAACGATACGTTTTGCCAAGCCTTCCGCAATTGCCGTTTTACCCACACCAGCCTCGCCTACCAATAAAGGGTTATTTTTACGCCGTCTGCACAATGTCTGAATGACACGCTCAATTTCCTTTTCACGACCAACTAATGGATCAATCTTATTAATGAGCGCCAAGTGATTGAGATTTATCGTGTAACTTTCGAGCAATCCGCCGGAATTCGATTCATGCTCGGCATCCCCTTCATTTCCAGGTTTAGCATCATTTTCCTGCGGCATCTTTCGGATATTATGTGAAATATAATTCACCACATCCAGACGTGTCACGCCCCTTTGATGTAAAAAATAAACAGCGTGGGAATCCTTCTCACCAAATATTGACACCAATACATTAGCCCCCGTCACTTCCTTCTTTCCCGATGACTGGACATGCAATATGGCGCGCTGAATGACGCGCTGAAAACCTAATGTCGGCTGTGTATCGACATCTTCATTACCTTTAATCACCGGGGTATGACGTGCAATGTGGTCGAGCAATACTGATCGCAATTCTTCGATATCAACCAAACAGGCATTCAATACTTCCGCAGCGCTTGCGTTATCCAGCATTGCCAGCAGCAAATGCTCTACTGTAATGAATTCATAGCGCTTCTGTCTGGACTCCACAAACGCCATATGCAAACTGACTTCTAAATCGGGTGCGATCATCTCAGTTTTCCTCCATTACACACCTTAGTGGATGCTGATTCTTTCTTGCAAATTCGACCACTTGCTTAACCTTTGTACTTGCAATATCACTAGGGTATACGCCGCACACTCCAACTCCCTCCGTATGCACCTTTAACATTATTCGCGTTGCTTGCTCCTGATTCATAGAAAAAAATAGCTTCAATACCTCAATCACAAACTCCATCGGTGTAAAATCATCATTCAATAGTAATATTTTATACAGGGGAGGCGGTTTTTGCTTTACCCTCTCTTCTGCAAGTATAACGGCTTCTGAATTACTCTCCGTCATCTTTCTTTTTCCTATTTGATTCCAATTATAAATAATAATTAGTACAAAAATACTTCATCGCAGTAGTGACATATTTGACGATTACGACAAAATTTTCAAGTTTCTTAAGATAATTACCTAACTCGGGTATACAAATACCCTGTAACCTCTTGACTTTAACCCTGGATTTGCGTAAAACAGCAAATGGCGTTTGACTTCAAGTTTCAGCGGCACAAGTTTTATCCGTCAATAGTCTTGAAATTCAAATAGTATTAGGGTTTCCGGCCCAGTTTTTATATAGGAAGTAGAAATGGCAACAGGTACAGTAAAATGGTTCAACGATTCCAAAGGTTTTGGTTTTATTACTCCAGATGATGGCAGTGAAGATTTATTCGCGCACTTTTCAGCAATCAATATGTCTGGATTTAAAACCCTTAAAGAAGGTCAAAAAGTGAGTTTTGATGTCACTCAAGGACCGAAAGGAAAACAAGCCTCTAATATCCAATCCACTTAACTTTTATAAAATACTGGTTTAGGACTTATTGACAATAATAAGGTTTTAACCTGATGGCAAAATGCCTCTTCCTACAACAGAAGAGGCATTTTTTATCTTCAGCTTAAATAGTTAATCATCTCGTCGCCGAAAGCAGAGCACGAAACCTGCCTAGCGCCTGGCATTAATCGTGCGAAATCATAAGTGACTGTCTTATTCTGAATAGTAGTTTCCATCGCCTTGATCATCATATCAGCCGCTTCCACCCAGCCTAAATGCCGCAGCATCATCTCGGCAGATAATATAATCGAACCGGGATTGACCTGATCTTTCCCTGCGTACTTAGGTGCTGTGCCATGGGTTGCTTCAAAGATTGCGACGGAGTCGCTCAGATTAGCTCCTGGCGCAATACCGATCCCCCCAACTTGGGCAGCCAGTGCGTCAGAAATATAGTCGCCATTCAGATTTAAAGTAGCCACCACATCATATTCTTCCGGGCGTAATAAAATTTGTTGCAGAAAGGCATCCGCGATCACATCCTTGATAATAATTCCGCCTTTTTCCGGCGGCAATTTCATCCATGGACCGCCATCCAGCAGCTCTGCTCCAAATTCCTTGGCAGCTACTGCATAGCTCCATTTCTTAAATGCCCCTTCTGTAAATTTCATGATATTGCCCTTATGCACCAGTGTCACGGACCGGCGCTTATTGTCTATCGCGTACTGAATAGCTTTGCGTACAAAACGTTCCGTGCCTTCTCTTGAAACAGGCTTGATGCCAATACCAGAGGTTTGAGGAAAACGTATGCTCGTTACTCCCATATCTTTAACCAAGAAATTGATTACTTTTTTGGCAGCTTCAGATTCTGCTTCCCATTCGATGCCGGCATAAATATCTTCGGAATTTTCCCGGAAAATGATCATATCCGTTTTTTCCGGATTCTTTACCGGACTAGGCACACCACTAAAATAGCGCACAGGCCGCAAACAGATGTATAGATCCAGCTGCTGACGCAATGCTACATTAATCGAGCGGACCCCGCCCCCCACCGGGGTTGTGAGCGGACCTTTAATGGAAACTACAAATTCTCTTGCAGCTTGCAAAGTTTCTTCCGGCAACCACACATCGGATCCATAAATTTGCGTGGCTTTCTCACCCGCATAGATTTCCACCCAAGAAATCTTACGTTTTCCTCCGTATGCTTTCTCTACCGCCGAATCTACAACTTTGCGCATTACCGGAGTGATATCGATACCAATACCATCCCCTTCGATAAATGGAATGATTGGATTATCAGGCACTTTCAGTGAATTATCTTGACCGATCTGAATTTTTTCACCATCACGGGGTATCTTTATATGCTGATACATGGCATCTCCAAGTATTCAAATACAATTTATAATAAGTCCAAGCAACAGGTGATTTCTTGCAAAAACTATTCAACCGTACCACTCAACCGCATTACAAGAAAAAACCTTTTACTCTTGAATGGGCTTAAACTAGCTAAGCATTATACGTACAAACAGGATGCCTTTCCACGATAGACACAATAGAGACTGCATCCTTCACCAATGCCGATCCTGTTCTAATCAGAAAATTTAAAATAGCCATAAGCAATTCTTCTATAATGAATTTAAACATCCTCATACCCAATTTGTTCTGGCCTGATGCAGCACAGATCAATATTTATCATGAATTACCTGTTCATCACCTGGAAGCACTGTTGTCAAAGAGTGTTTTGACAACCAGTCCGGCACAAGAAATGGAAATCTGGCTGTGCCGGCAGTTTAATATCGCGCAGCAGCAAAATGATTGGCCTATTGCAGCGATTATGTTGCACATAGATGCCCCTGACTTAGCAACAGCAAATAAAGATTTCTGGATACGTGCCGATCCTGTCCATCTCCGCATTGAACAGAATCACATCATGTTAGCTGATAGCCAAGCTTTCCGGATCACTGAAGAGGAAGCTAAGGAATTGACACAAGCTCTAAATCATAATCTTGCTGACTACGATTGCATGCTCTTACCGTTACGACCTGACCGGTGGTATCTGCGGTTATCGAAAATACCGGATATGCGGACATATACGCTGGGGCAGGTCACATGCAAAAACATCAATAATTTCCTGCCATCCGGTATTGATAGCATTATATGGCATAAAATCTTCAATGAAATTCAGATGTTGTTGCATGAACACCCAATCAATCTGGCGCGCGAATCGCGCGGCGAATTAAGCATTAATAGCGTTTGGTTGTGGGGAGGCGGAAAATTGCCGCAATCGATTCGGTCGCCTTATACGCAAGTATGGAGTGATGATGATTTTGTCCACACATTAACGTTGATCAGTAACACCCAATATGCAAAGCTACCGGCGAACGCCGATGAATGGCTGATGACTCAACCGCAAGGTGATCATCTTGTAGTATTGGATTTACTTCGGGGAAAAGCCAAATACAGGAATGCTTATGGCTGGCGCGAAACACTTACAGCGATGGAAAAAGACTGGTTTTCTCCGTTACATACAGCGCTTAAGCAAGGAAAAATCAATCAATTGACGATTACAGCACTCGATGAAACTTCAACGCGAAATTTTACGCTTACTCGTTCAAACCTATGGAAATTCTGGCTTATTACCAAACCCCTTTCCGTTTACAGCGAAAAACACTAGCCTAAATCAAAATGAACATTTTAACGGCGCCATCTCCGCACATACCCCAATCACCATCATGAATCTCAGCTCTCCGAAATAAGGAATTATCATGCAAAAAACTCCTTTATTTGATAGCGTTAAGTCCTATTCAGCAATTTGTATTGCGTTGACTCTCGCTGCCATCCTGATAGCTGACGCTTATTTTAACGGCGCAATCGCGCCGCATTGGCGAGCCGTATTGTGGTTCTCGCTAATTTTCACAATGCTGATCACAATCATACAGATAGTACGCGCAGAGAAACATACCCGGAATCTTTCCGATCAACTCGCTATCAGCAAGGAAAGACTAGGAAACGAGATTAAACACCGGTTATGGGCTGAGAAAACCGCCGCCGAGAATAAAATAAAATCACAGTTCATCGATGAAAATATTCCGGTCATGCTGGCTTATTTCAATACCGATCTGCGCTGCCGCTACCACAACCGGATATTCCGCCGCTGGTTCGGATTAAAACCGGATCAAATCGACGGCCGGTTTCTGAAAGAATTCTCCACTGAAGAATTTTTCTCCGACATTCAAAACCGGATTGAAGAAATCATGTCCGGAAAAACCATCCATAACGAACGCGTACTTAAGTCAACCAAAGGCTTTCCTTATCTTTTCACGGAACAATACCTGCCGCATCTGGATAGTAAGGGAAAGGCGATCGGCTTCTATACGTTGCACACGCCTCGAGCACAGGAAAAAAACCGCGCCTCTGCTACAAAAAATACGAAAATAGAAAATGTTCCCAAACCGGAAGCGAAGAAATCCAGAGCAATAGAGAATAAAAACGATGCAACCCTTCAATCCGGCACACAGACATCAAAACCGAGCGTTACAGCAACTCGCATTGCGCAGGCAATCGAAAGTGGTGAATTTAATCTATATTGCCAAAAAATCCTCCCTGTCAAACCTACCGCCGCCTCTTCTTCGCACTATGAGATTCTGATCCGTATGCACGAAGAAGAAAATAATCTGATGCCGCCAGGCTCGTTTCTGCCGCTGGTTGATCAATTCAAAATGATGCCGAAACTGGATCGCTGGATAATTAATCACATCGTCCAGTGGTTATCGACTCACTCGAAAGCCAATCCGGTATTCTATTTGAATGTTGCCAAAGATACTTTAAGTGATCAGGCTTTTCCCGGTTTTATTCAAGGTTTATTAAAAAGAACGGGCGCTCCTGCTTCCGGCCTTTGTTTTGAAATCGAAATCGCCGATGCAGAAGCCAATTCCGCTGATACCAGCGCGTTTGCCAACAAGGTCCGTGAACTCGGATGCCTGGTGTCACTGTGCAGTTTCAGCGAGAGCCTCGAATCATTCAGTCTGCTCAATAAAATAAAAGTTGATTACGTAAAAATCGATGGAGGCATCGTCTGCAATATTCTTCGCGATGAAGATGAATTGGTTAAAATAAAAAATATTAATCAATTCGCTCATGAAGCGGGAATCCAAACAATTGCTGAGATGGTTGAAACGGATGACATCACTGCAAAGCTGCAGGAAATCGGAGTGGATTTCGCGCAAGGATTCGGTATTGCCAAACCGCATCCATTCAATGATCTTGAATCTATCAGTTAGTACTTTTTACGCATCTATAAATAGAAATAAAAAAGGCGCAATTAACTCAATAATTGCGCCTTTTTTCAGATCTTAAATTCTTTACATCACAAGGCTTTGACCATACTCTCAACGACCTTTTTGGCATCGCCGAATATCATCATCGTTTTATCCATATAGAACAGATCATTATCAAGCCCGGCATAGCCTACAGCCATACTGCGTTTGACCACCATTACCGTACGCGCTTTATGCGCATCCAATATCGGCATGCCGTAAATTGGACTGCCGGGAACATTGGCTGCCGGGTTCACCACATCATTCGCACCCAACACCAAAACCACATCGGTATTCGAGAAATCGCTGTTGATCTCCTCCATTTCCTGAACTTGCTCGTAGGGAATCTCGGCTTCCGCCAGCAACACGTTCATATGACCCGGCATACGCCCGGCAACAGGATGGATGGCAAAACGGACATTCACTCCTTTCTCGTGCAACTTTTCGGCTAATTCCTTAACCGCATGTTGTGCTCTGGCAACCGCCAATCCATAACCCGGCACGATAATCACGCTGTCGGCATTTCCCATCAAGAACGCCGCATCATCCGCACTGCCGCTGCGGTAGGTTTTCTGCACCACCCCGCTATCCACTGCCGCAGTACCGCCATCGCTGCCGAACCCGCCCAAGATCACCGACAAGAACGGACGATTCATCGCTTTACACATAATATACGAGAGAATCGCACCGGAACTGCCGACCAACGATCCGGCAATGATCAGCATTGGATTGCCCAACGAGAAGCCGATACCGGCTGCCGCCCACCCGGAATACGAGTTCAACATGGAAATCACCACCGGCATATCCGCACCACCGATTGGGATGATGATCAAAAATCCCAATACAAAAGCGATGGCGGTCATGGCGATAAACGCATTCCAGTTGGTAATTTCACTGAAGAAAAACCATAAACCGAAACCGACCATCACCAGCGCCAAAATTAAATTCAGCGCATGCTGGCCAGCAAACACAATCGGCGTGCCGCTCATGCGGCCGGACAACTTCAAAAATGCGATAACGGAACCCGACCATGTCATGGCGCCGATAAAGGTACCAAGGAACAGCTCCAGTTTACTACCCGCGGGCAATACCTCGGGCAATCCGAACGAAACCGGATTATTGACTGCGGCAATCGCGATAAAAACCGCCGCCAACCCCACCAAGGAGTGCATGAATGCAACCAGCTCTGGCATCGCGGTCATTTGCACGCGTTGTGCAACGATGGCGCCGATCACACCACCCACGGCGATACAACTTAAAATCAAAATCCAGTTCTGAGTCAGCGTCAGCGTTGTGGCAACCGCAATCGCCATGCCGATCATGCCGAACAGGTTGCCGCGGCGCGCAGACTCGGGTGAGCTGAGACCTTTCAGCGCCAGTATGAAGAATACCGAAGCGACTAAATATGCAAGTGCTACCATATTTGCTGACATTTAGGCATTTCCTTTTTTATCTTTTTTCTTGAACATTTCCAGCATGCGTTGACTCACCAGAAACCCTCCGAACACATTAATCGCTGCCAGTGTGACCGCTGCGGCACCCAGCCAGACACCCCAGTCGGTTTCCGCAGGACCGGCCGCCAGCATGGCACCGACCAAGATAATGCCGGAAATAGCGTTGGTTACCGACATGAGCGGGGTATGCAACGCCGGTGTGACGTTCCACACCACATGGTAGCCGACAAAAATTGCCAGCACGAAGACCGTTAAATTGACAATCACCGGATCGACTTCACCAATCATGATTACTCCTTTAAATTATGCCTTAGCGGCGATTTCTCCGCCGCCGCACAGTAATGTTCCCGCAATGATCTCATCCGCACGATCTATTTTTAATTCACCGCTAGCCGGATCAAGCATCAGATTCAGAAAATTCATCAGGTTGCGCGCGTACAAAGTGCTGGCGTCCGCTGCCACCAAACCGGGCAGATTCGCAATGCCGATCAGATGCACGCCATGTTTGACGACTGTTTTGTTCAACTCAGACAACGGGCAATTGCCGCCAGCTTCCACTGCCATATCAACGATGACCGAACCCGGTTTCATCGCTTGCACGGTTTCTTCCTTGATCAGGACAGGCGCCGGACGTCCGGGGATTAATGCAGTGGTGATGATGATATCGGCCGCGATCGCACGCTCGTGCACCAATTCACCTTGGCGGCGTTTGTAATCGTCCGACATCTCGGTCGCATAGCCGCCCGCAGTTTCTGCTTTGGCTTTTTCTTCGTCGCTGAGCGGCACTTCCACAAACTTGGCCCCCAAGCTTTCGACCTGTTCTTTCACCGCCGGACGCACATCAAAAGCTTCCACCACGGCACCCAGCCTTTTCGCTGTCGCAATCGCTTGCAAGCCGGCAACGCCGGCACCCAAAATCAGAACCCGCGCGGCCTTGACAGTACCCGCTGCGGTCATCAGCATGGGAAAGAATCTTTGATAGACATTGGCCGCCATAATCACGGCTTTATAACCCGCAATGTTGGCCTGCGATGACAAAACATCCATATTCTGCGCCCGCGAAATGCGCGGCAGTTTCTCCATCGCAAATGCGGTCAGCCCATGCTGCGTCAGCGCATCGACACTTTCCTTATGATGCGGTGACAATAAACCCAACAATATCGCATCCTTGCGTATCATGACCAGTTCGCCCGGTTCAGGGCCACGCACTTTGAGTACAATCTGTGCTTGCGCGTACAATTCAGCCACATCCGTGACGATAGTCGCACCGGCCTCCTGATAGGCCGAATCCGGTATGCTGGCGCCTGCGCCGGCACCCGTCTGCACTGAAACTTTATGAACACCCTTGGCAGTATATTTTTTCACGGTCTCCGGTGTAGCGGCTACACGCGTTTCTCCACCGCGAATTTCTGCTGGTATGCCTATATGCATTGATGATCTCCCTTTTCTTGCCAGCCTGCTGGCAACTAAAAACTAAAATTGTGCTTAATTTTTTAATGAATTGCGGATTATAAATCAATTTCCTTGCAATGCATTAATTGCATCAGGAAAAACTTGAGGCGAGCTGGTTCTCTGGCGATTCGCCCGCATTTTTGTAGTGATAATGACAACACATGAACACGTAGCGTAACGGACTGGTAAAGTCCGCCGCTCGGTTACGCAATGCTTATTCTTGAGCTGTCATCAAAACAAGCGGTCCACCATGACGCTTACTCGCTCATTTTGCTGAATTCGCTCTCCAACTGCTGTGTAATCCGCTCCAGCAAAAGAGGAATCTCGGTCATCAACGATTCCGCCTCGGGCCAGTTATTATCGGTACCGGCTTTTTCCAGCGCTTCGCATAAATCGGCAAAACCTGAAGCGCCGATCGTTCTGGCGGACGATTTCAATTTGTGGCCCAAGCGGCCTAGCGCCAATAAATCTTTCCCGGCTTGCGCCCCTTTCATTTCCACTACCGTATCAGCGGCCACTTCAATGAATTTGAAGCAGAATTTACGCACCAGTGCCGGATTGTTATGAAACATCCGATACATGACGGCCATATCGACCGGTAACGACTCATCTGGAAACGATCCATTTTCCACTTCGTTTCATACTCCGACTTTTAAACAACGATCAATCCAACGGCTGGTCAACTTCTCTTGCACGGTATTCTGGCGCAAACGCATTGCCAATCCGGGGAAGTCGACTTGATCCAATGGCTGATCTTGATTGTAGCAGGAGAATACGTAAGTAATCTTGCCGGTTTCCGGATCTTCATGCGGTTGCAAACATTGCGCGCAAATTTCCTTCATCATGCACTGCATCGGTGAGTTGATCGAGCCGATGGCAAAATGATCCGCTTTTAGATACGGCTTTAACTGATTGTGGCGCGCCACCCCGACAGCCGCCATCATACGATCGGAACCGATGGCAATGATATGCTCGGCATCCGCCAATGCGACCGGCTGTTCGCCCAACTCACCGCTGGCATACGCTACCATGGCTTGCACGATGTTTCCGGTAAAGCTTTTGTCTTGCGGACGAGTAGGCGTGAATCCGGGCGCTTCGTCGCAACACCACACCACGATATCGGCAGCCGCCTCGATTTCAGCCACTTTGTAACGATCCACCAGTTTTTTATAGCCGGCGAAATACAGTACTTTGGATCCGGCCGCACGCGCAGCGGCGCCGATAGAGAACAACACAGCGTTACCCAAACCGCCGCCGACCAACACCACGGTTTCATGGGATGGAATTTCCGTCGGTGTGCCGGTTGGCCCCATCAAAATGACCGGTTCGCCCGGTTTCAGCGTAGCGCACAGATTGGAAGAGCCGCCCATTTCCAGCACAATCAGAGAAACCAGGCCTTGCTTGAGATCCACCGACGCGCCGGTCAATGCCAAGCCTTCCATCGCCAGCCGGGTATCATTGCTGACCGGAGCATGCGTGGCAAAATTCTGGAAGCGGTAAAACTGGCCGGGCTGGAAATGTTCCGCCGCCATGGGCGCATGAACAACCACTTCAATAATATTCGGCGCCAGTCTTTCCACTTTATGCACGATCGGCCGCAATTGCCGGTTCATCCCGGTAAAAAATTGCTGCGTGGATTCGCTGGATGCCGGCTTAATCCGCTCCAGCACGCGACTGACTACCGGATAACCTTGTTTCGCGCTCGACATGGCCTTGACCACGTTACCCGAGAACGACGGGTGCAAATCACCAAAGAAACTGATAAAACGGCCGTCTTGCGCATCCTTGTAGCGGCTCAGCAGGACTGCCGGATAATCCGGTTTGGGATTGGCGTACACCGGCTTGACCGGATTACCTTCCTCATCGCAGGCATTGAAGTAACGGCCGTCGAGTTGATAGGTTTTATCGTCTTCGCGCGCCAGCACTGTATTCGGTTGCGTGCCGGCCGCCACCAGCAAGGCGCGCGCCGCTAATTGCACTTCGCCGGCATCGTGCCACTCTCCGGTTTCATCGCGTTTTTGCACGGCAAAGCGCACCGATTGCGTATGCCCCCAAACATCGACATCGACCCGCACCGGCGTCATGCCTTCGGCGAACCAAATGCCTTCTTCCAGTGCTTTTTCAACTTCTTCATGATTCAATGTATAGGAAGGACTGTCGATCAGGCGCTTGCGATACGCAATCGTTGCGCCCCCCCAGGATTGCAGCAAACCGATGATATTCGCCGCCCGTCCCTCCTGTTCCGCGGCCTGCCGTTCGGCGCGGATGGCGCGCGCATGGCTCAGGAATTCGTCGGCAATGATCTTTTCTTCCTCATCCCAAATATCCCGGATTGCGGCCTCGCCTTGCACAGCTGCGAGAATTTCATAGCGTTTCAGGAATTTCTCCACTTGCACCGGATAATACGCCAGCGCTTCGGTTGCCGTATCGATGGCGGTTAAGCCGCCACCGATCACCACCACCGGTAAGCGCAGCTGCATGTTGGCGATCGAATCGCTTTGCGCGGCGCCCGTCAATTGCAGCCCCATCAGAAAATCCGATGCCGCACGCACGCCGCGCGCCAAACCGTTCGGCATGTTGAGCACCGTGGGACGTCCGGCGCCCGCTGCCAGTGCGACGTGATCGAATCCCAGCGCGAATGCGTCGTCAGTGGTTAAGGTGCCGCCGAAACGCACACCGCCGAACAAGGCAAATTCCTCTCTGCGTTCAAGCAGCAAGCGGATCAGCTTCAAAAAGTTTTTATTCCAGCGCACCGTAATGCCGTATTCGGCAACACCGCCAAAACCGCCCGGCATGCGCTCGTCCAGATTTTCTTCCAAGAAACTGGCGGCACGGATCGCCTTGAACGGGACGCGCTCGCCGCGCGCATCGACCCCGGAAATATCCTCCGGCAGCGGCTCAATCTTAAGGCCGTCGATACCGACCACGGTATGTCCTTCGTTCATCAAATGATGCGCCAGCGTATAGCCGGCCGGTCCCATGCCGACCACCAGAACCTTGCGGCCGGATGCCGCTTTCGGCACCGGACGGCGCAAATTAAGCGGGTTCCAGCGGGTCAACAGGCTATAAATTTCAAAACCCCACGGCAGCGCCAGCACATCTTTCAATGTGCGGGTTTCGGCTTGCGGAATATCGACCGGATCCTGCTTCTGATAAATGCACGATTTCATGCAATCGTTGCAGATACGATGACCGGTACCGGCGCACATCGGATTGTCCAGCACGATCATCGCCAGGCTTCCTACCGCAACGCCTTGCGTTTTCAGTTTATGAAACTCGGAAATGCGTTCTTCCAGCGGACAACCTGCCAACAGCGCGCCCAACTCGCTTTTCTTGAAGGTTACCGGCTCGTCCGGGGTTTTGGTTTTTTGTTTAAAGCCTTTCGAGCAGGAATCCTTGCCTTGCTCGTGGCACCAAATGCAATAATTGGCTTCGTCGAGCGCCCCCATCAGATCCGTGCCTTCATCGGTCAATGCAAAACCGTTGCGCTCGCGCAAGTGCTCAAGGCTATGCAACGGAAAACCCGCCGATTCGTCCGTGTGCAATGACAGCAAGTGCTGAAAATCCAGTTTGGCGGGCGTCTTGAATAGAATGCCTTGCTGCGTATGCTGCTGGCCGGCCGGTGTGCGCAATGCCCAGGCGGCATAGTGCAGCGCCTTGTTCAAACGAGCCTCGTTTTCCGCTTCCGCATCCATCCACCGGGCAACATTAGTTGCAAAAACAAGCTCCGAGAATGTCTCACCAAATTCTTTTTCCAGCTCCTTCTCCAGCGCCAAACCGTCGATGGCCGCCAATGCTTCGTCGCTCACTTTCCCTTTGGCGCGGCGTTGCACAAATTGCCGTTTACAAAAATACAGTGGCGCCAGTTCGTGATGTTGCGCCGCCAATTGCTGAACTTCGGCTTCGATATTGAATAGCCGGGCAATGAAGTCTTCCAGCCAAGGAGCGATATCAATCAATAATGCGGATTCGTCTTTGGGCTGCAAATCGTCGGGATGCGCGCGTGCCTGTTCGAGTTTTTTATATAACGCTTCATCCCCGGTGCGAAGAAAATCCAAAAATACTTGATCCAATTTAACCAAACCGCTGCGGCGATAAAAATCGGCGATCGTAAAGTTGAAGTTAAAATTTGCTGAAGCTGTTATTGTTCCTTGTTGCGTAGGCAATGTCGCATCCATTTTTTCCATAATCTCAATAATTCAATCTTTTATTATTTCATTCCATCCGGCAATAGATCTGCTGACGGCACTTCAGTCAACACATACTTTCCATGCTAATCGCCGGCTAATTAAAATCGCCCATTATTTGTTTTCTCATAATCCGATAACCACTCAATAAATTCGCTGGCCGACATCGGTTTTGCAATCAAAAACCCTTGAATTTCATCACACCCGAGCGCTACCGCCAATGCGTAATCTGCCTCCACCTCGACGCCTTCCACCACCACATTCAAGCCAAAGACCTTACCCAGTTTGATGCTCGACTCCAATATCGCCCGGGCAGCCGGATCTTCCGCCGCACCATGGGCAAAGATCCGGTCGACTTTGAGTTCGGTAAAGGGCATATGCTTCAGCGTTTCCATCGAAGAATAGCCGGTGCCAAAATCATCGATAGCCAATCCGAATCCTTTCAGTCGTATTCGTGTCAGAATATCGAGGGTTTGTGCAAAATCTTTTCCCAGCTTGCTCTCGGTAATTTCCAGCGTCACCCGGTCAATCGGAACATTACATTCGCGCACCGCCGATTCATAAATCTCCGGCAAATTAAACCGATCCAGATTTTCCATCGAGACGTTAACAGAAACTTTTAAATCCAATCCTTGTTGCAGCCACAAATCCAATTGCTGCGCGGCTTTTCTTAACACAGTGCGGGTAAAATCGTTGATCAATCCGCTCTGCTCGATGACCGGTATGAAATTATCCGGAGAAACATAGCCATATTGCGCGTGGCGCCAGCGCGCCAGGCATTCGACGCTAGTTACATAGCCGCTGGAAACCGCAACCTTAGGCTGATAAAACAAATCGATCTGATTGTCCACCAAGGCTTGCTTGATTTCTTCCACCGCAAAGATTTGCCGCATCCGGGCAACGTCCACGTGCCGCGAAACCGGCTCCGCCAACTGCTCCAGAATCGCTGCCAGCGAATCTACCGTTACCGGTTTCGCCAATGTGCCGATGACATTCAGCCCACGCGCGGTGGCCAAGCGCTCCGTTGCTTTGAGCAAGTCGGGATCAACGCCGGAAAACAACACAATCCTGCCGCTATAGTATTGATCCGCAATGTTGCGCAAAAACTCGACGCCGTCCATACCCGGCATCTCGATGTCGCAAATCAGCAAGTCGATCGCTGTTACTTGCGCGGACAGAACAAATAAGCCGGCCTTGCCGTCCTCGGCCACCAATACCTCACTGACACCCAGATCTCTCAGCAAATGACTAACAAATTCAAGCATGAACTTGTCATCATCGATCACCAGCACACGTAACGGCTTTTCTTTATCCATCGAATGAGTTAACGCTGAATCAAATCCCGTTGATCGATTAATAAAAAAACATTCAATGTTATTTTTTTGTGCTGGGCTTTGAGTCTGCCGCACCGGATTCCGGCGTCAACCATTTCAAGAGCGTACTGACTAATCGTTCCGGATCAATCGGTTTCGCCAGAAAATCATTCATTCCCGCGTTCTGGCATAAATCTTTGTGGTGTTGATCGGCATTGGCCGTCACTGCAATAATCAGCATATCCGGCCATTGCGGATTGGCGCGAATCAAGCGCGCCGCTTCCAAACCATCCATAACCGGCATCTGGATGTCCATCAAGACGCAATCAAACGATGACCGGCTCAACATATCCAATGCCTCCTTGCCATGATTGGCAAGGGCCACGGTAGCCCCGTTGTATTCCAGCAAACCTTTGGCAACTTGCTGGTTCAGCTCATTATCTTCCACCACCAGCACAGTAAATCCTTTTAATTTCCGATCTTGTTCTTTTATTAGATTCATACTGTCAGTCTGATTTAATATTTTTGACACCGCTGTGCCGGATACACACCAGCCGGTATTTTACCCGTATCCGTGAATTTAATCGCATCCTTGACAGGATGCAAGGAGACACAATGCATTCACACTGCGCTTAACGGAAATCCTCAGAGTATACTCACGGCAATATTAAATTCAAACCCAGTCTTGTTATCAGTCAGGCCAAAACAGCGCTCTTCCTCCTTCACCGGTTTATGCTGCTTCCCCGGCAGGCAAAATCATTCCGGCAGCCACGGTATTGTTAGTGCTTTCATCAATGACGATAAAACAGCCGGTGGAACGGTTGCGCGCATAGTTGTCGCAAATCAGCGGTTGATGCACTTTCAGGCCGACGCGCGCGATATCGTTCATTTTTAGCGTACTCGCAGCTTCCTCGCTCAATGTATTGACATCAACACGATAATCGATCCGCCCGATAGCGGCTTTAACCATGCGCGTGGTCTGTTTAACCAGATATTTCCGGTTCAGATCGAGCGGTTGCTCGGAGAGCCAGCACAGCATCGCGTCGAACGCTTTGGTGACTTGCGGGGTATCGCCGGTCTTCACCAGCATATCGCCGCGGGAAATATCCAGATGATCTTCAATGGTCAGCGTAACCGATTGCGGCGCAAACGCCTCTGCAACCGCCCCCTCGTATACGAGAATTTCCTTGATACGCGAACTCAGGCCGGACGGCAGCACGGTGACGGCATCGCCTGTCCGCACAGAGCCTGATTCAATGCGCCCCATGTAACCGCGAAAATCATGCAATTCCTTCGTTTGCGGACGGCACACCCATTGCACCGGGAAACGGAAATCCTCGCGGTTGATGTCATCCTCAATCGATACCGTTTCGAGCAAATCCATCAGGGCGGAGCCTTGGTACCAATTCAGATGATCGCCGCGTTCTACCACCATGTCGCCATTCAGCGCCGACATCGGGATATAAACGACATTATGAAGGTTGAGTTTCCCGGAAAACGCGTTGAAGTCGCTGCAAATTTTTTCGAAAACCGCTTGTGAATAATCCACCAGATCCATTTTGTTGACCGCCACCACCAGATGCGGAATCCCGACCAAACTGGCCAGATAGGCATGACGGCGCGATTGCGTCAGCACGCCCTTGCGCGCATCGATCAGAATGATTGCCAGATTCGCCGTCGATGCGCCGGTCACCATGTTGCGGGTGTATTGTTCGTGCCCGGGGGTATCGGCGATGATGAACTTTCGTTTGGGCGTGGCAAAATAGCGGTAGGCCACATCGATGGTAATCCCTTGCTCCCGTTCCGCTTGCAAGCCGTCGGTCAGCAAGGATAAATCGACGCCTTCCGCGCCGCGTTTACGCGTCGTATTGGTAATAGACGCCAGCTGATCTTCAAAAATAGACTTTGAGTCGTGCAGTAAGCGGCCAATCAGCGTGCTCTTGCCGTCATCCACGCTCCCGGCGGTAATAAAACGCAACAATCCGGTTTGATCAAGTGAAATCTTTTCAATCGCCGACATTTGAAAACCTTCTGGAAATGGCTAATACCATAAAAAATTTGTAAGAATTAATTGCCTGCACACACGCAACTTGGATGAGTCTGTGCCACACTACTGACGCAGCTATTGCCTAGAAATAGCCCTCTTTCTTGCGCAGCTCCATCGATGCGTCCGATGTCTGATCGTCCATGCGCGTCGCGCCGCGTTCGGTAATCCGCGTCATTGCCGTTTCCGCAATGATCTCATCGACAGTAGCCGCAGCTGATTCCACCGGACAGGTGCAGCTCATGTCACCCACGGTGCGGAAACGCACCGTGATATGCTCGGTTTTTTCTCCAGCCTGCGGTTGCACTAGATGAGAGACCGGCAGTAGGCCGGCGGGGCGGCGGATCACCTCGCGCGAATGGGCAAAATAAATCTCGGGCACTTCCAGTTTCTCGCGTGCGATATATTCCCAGACATCTAGTTCCGTCCAGTTGCTGATCGGGAATACCCGGATATTCTCTCCAGGATGCGTACGGGTGTTATAAATATCCCATAATTCCGGACGCTGATTCTTGGGGTCCCATTGCCCGAACTCATCACGGAAAGAAAAAATCCGCTCCTTGGCGCGCGCTTTTTCTTCATCACGGCGCGCCCCGCCGATACAAGCATCGAATTTGAATTCCGCAATCGCGTCCAGCAGCGTCACCGATTGAAAAGCATTACGGCTCTGCGTTTCGGAACGCAGTACCACGCGGCCCTTTTTGATCGAATCTTCCATGCTGCGCACGATCAGCCGCTCGCCCAATTCTTGCGCGCGATGATCGCGGAACGCGATGACCTCGGGAAAGTTGTGTTCGGTATCGATATGCATCAGCGGAAACGGGAAGCGGCCGGGGCGGAAAGCCTTCTCAGCCAGACGCAACAAAACGATCGAATCCTTACCGCCGGAAAACAGCAAAACGGGATTGGCACATTCCGCCGCCACTTCACGCATGATATGGATGGCTTCGCTTTCCAGCGCATCCAAATGGGTAAAGAGATGGTTACTCATTTTCTTTCTCTCAACAAACTAGGTTAAGTAAATTCCAAACCGGCTAAGGTTCTTGCAAGAAATATTTGCTGGATAGGCCGCGCTACTTAATAGGCACAACCTTACTGGTATGCAGTCCGCACTCTTTGGTTTCCGGAGCTTCCCACCACCAGCGCCCGGAGCGGATATCTTCCCCTGGCGTAATGGCACGGGTGCAGGGCGCGCAACCGATGCTGGGATAAAATTTGTCATGCAGCTTGTTATAAGGCACATCATAGTGCTTGAGATATTCCCAGACTTCCGCATTGGACCAATCCAGCAACGGATTCACTTTCTGCATGCGATTGTCCATATCGTAAGCCGACACCTTCAAATTTGAACGCGTCGACGCTTGTTCGCTTCTGATGCCGGTCACCCACGCGCGTTTGCCCTGCAAGGCGCGGCGCAACGGCTCGACTTTGCGGATATGGCAGCAGGCCTTGCGCAACTCGATACTGTCATAAAACCCGTTGACACCGTGCTCGGCGACATAGACCTCAACCTGTTTGACATTAGGAAAATAGATACGCAACGGCGTTTTGTAGCGCTCTCGCACGGTCTGCATCAAATCATAGGTTTCTTGCGGCAAGCGCCCGGTATCCAGACTGAACATTTCGATCGCGAGCTGATGGCGGTCGATGATATCGGTCAACACCATATCCTCGGCACCCAGGCTGTTGGCAAACGCAACCGGCGAAAAGTCGCGAATTGTTTCGGTCAGAACCGCAACAACCTGCTCAATTTTTTGCTGCAAGCCGCTCATTGACTGTTTTCCGCCTGACTTCCTTTGCGTTGCACGCGCCGGAAAAGCGGCAGTTTCGGATCAAAAGAAGTTTGATACACTTCGGAAAAATCGCTCAATCCTTTGAGTGCGTCTTCAATTTTCCGGTCCGGACGTGGCGCGAAGGCATCAAAACCGACACGCTGCATATAGAACAACTGATCGCGCAATACGTCGCCAATCGCACGCAATTCTCCGGTATAACCCAGGCGCGCGCGCAGATTGAAAGCAATCGAATAACCGCGGCCATCCGAAAACTTGGGAAAATCCACTGCAATCACAGCGAATTTTTTTATATCCTCTTTCAATTCCTCGGGACGCTCATCGCTCGCCAGCCATACGCCGATTTCCTTGCGCTGCTGCAACACATCGTGTTGTGCTTGCCATACTTTCAACGGCACGATCACTTTCCCTGTCGCAACATGAACGCTTTCAGCCGCCTCATTTTCTTGCAGCCGCAGCATCGTCCAATCATCCGCAACAATGGCTTTATTTTTGATAATCATATTGACTAGAACCTGGGTGAGTAGTACGGCACGTCATAGTGTGCAGGCGCTACGCTATGCTTGTCGGCAACCTCTTCTTCCTGCACATTAAAATCGGTTGCATACACATGATCTTTGAACGGCACATGGCCGATACGGCGCACCGTATCGATGAAGCGTTCCGCTTCGGTACGCTCGCGCAAATAGACTTGCACCAGCCGTTCAATCACTTCCGGCACTTGATGGAAAGTGAAGGACGGGCCGATAATTTTGCTGATCGAACTGTCATTGCCTTCCGCACCACCGATCGACACCTGATACCACTCGTCGTGATCTTTCTTTTCCACGCCGGTGATGCCGATATTGCCGATATGATGTTGACCGCAAGCATTGACGCAACCGGAGATGTTCAGCGTAATCTCGCCAATATCATATTGATAATCCAGATCCTCAAAACGCTCGGCGATCAGCTTGGCCAAAGGAATCGAACGCGCGTTGGCCAAGGTGCAGAATTCCGCACCCGGGCAACTGATAATATCCGTCAGCATGCCTATATTCGGTGTGGTTAATTCTTGCACTGAAGCTTCCTGCCATAAACTGACCAAATCCTTTTGCCGCACGTCCGCCAGCACCAGGTTTTGTTTATGCGTGATACGCAACTCGCCGAAGCTGTAACGATCGGCCAAATCCGCAACAAAATCCATTTGCTCGGCGGTTGCATCGCCAGGTGCATTGCCTGGTTTTTTCAAGGACAGAACCACAATCGCGTAACCGGGAACCCGGTGCGGCCTCACATTGCGTTGCAGCCAATGCGAGAATGAGCGGCTATCGGCCTTGAATTCATTCAGCTTCGAATCGTGATCGAGCAACGTTTCGTACGCGGGATCGGTAAAGAACGACGCGACACGATCGACTTCCTCGTTAGTCAGCGTCCCCGGACCGTCCTTCAAATCCGCCCAATCGGCCTCCACCTGACGCCTGAATTCATCAATTCCCAAGGCTTTGACCAGAATCTTAATACGCGCTTTGTATTTGTTGTCACGGCGGCCGTATTGGTTATACACCCGCAGAATCGATTCCACATACGTCAAAATATGCTGCCAGGGCACAAATTCACAGATTTCAGTACCGATGATCGGTGTACGCCCCAATCCGCCGCCGACCAGCACGCGGAAACCAACTTCGCCTTGTGCATTTTTCGTCACCGCCAAGCCGATGTCATGCGCATAGATAGCCGCACGGTCTTCCTGTCCACCGCTGATGGCGATCTTGAATTTACGCGGCAAATAGGCGAATTCCGGATGAAACGTGCTCCATTGACGCAGAATCTCGGCATACGGACGCGGATCGACCACTTCATCCCGCGCCACGCCGGCAAATTCGTCCGAGGTGATGTTACGCACGCAATTACCGGAAGTTTGAATAGCGTGCATCTGCACCGACGCCAGATCGGCGAGAATATCCGGTGTATCCTGCAATTTCAACCAGTTGAACTGAATGTTCTGACGCGTCGTGAAATGACCGTAGCCGCGATCGTACTTGCGCGCAATATGTGCAAACATGCGCATCTGCTGCGATGATATCAGGCCATACGGCACCGCGATTCGCAACATATACCCATGAATTTGCATATACAAACCGTTTTGCAATCGCAACGGCAAAAATTCTTCCTCGGTCAATTCACCGGAAAGACGCCGGCGCACCTGATCGCGATACTGTCTGACACGTTCATCCACAATCTGCTGATCATATTCATCGTAGCGATACATCGTTAATTCCTCCGCCCATTTGTTCAAAGATACCCAAAGGTTCCTATCTTTAAGACTCCGTCTGCGTATAACGTTTCGACACCGGCAACGATAATGCCGCATCCAATGGAAATTTAGCGCCATACTTCATGATATGGTCGACATCATCATCTTCGTCGTGCCTTAGCGCCATGCCGATATAAGCATGTTCGCCGCTTTCCCCGATCACGATACCAATCCGTCCGCCGCAACCATTAAACCAGGTCACTTGTTTTGGCTTATTCTCAATATTTGTACTCATTAATTAATCAGTCCTTGTTTCATTAATGGGAAATCGCCGGAACCCGCCAATGATCCGGTAATCCGCCACCCCAGCCGCTCAGACTTTATCTGGCGAACCGAACAGCTTCTCTGCTTTTATTAAAATTTTTTGAACACATTGCCATCATATTGACCAGTCGTCACCGGCATCTCACCGCCTTTGAATACATAATCACTATTGAAGCGTAGTGTAATTTGTTATTTTATCAAAAAACCCAGGTGCAATCGCCTGTAACTTACTGCGGCAATCAATCCTGCTGCGTATGATAAATGAAACTGATCAGAGAACCTGACAGAATAAATCTTACAACTGCACTTTTCCTTTTTAACTGCCCGGCATAATAACAATACCCATTTATAAATCAAAATAATATTATATTAGATAGATATAATCATTTTTTATTAGCAGGCATAACCCATGAAACTCCAGCAACTTCGCTATTTATGCGAAACCGCCAATCAGGACATGAATTTATCCAAGGCAGCCAAGAATCTGCACACCTCTCAACCTGCCATCAGCAAGCAAATCCAATTGCTCGAACAAGAACTCGGTGTCGATATCTTTCTGCGCAATGGCAAACGGATTGTGAAAATAACCCCCCCCGGGCAATTGATCATACAAACCGCCGTCAGGATGCTGCGCGATGCCGATAATCTCAAAAAAATCGCCCAGGAATTCACCAACGAAGCCAGCGGCACGTTAACCATCGCAACCACTCACACCCAGGCACGCTATTCATTACCCCCGGTAATCAAACGCTTTACCGCACGCTACCCGAAAGTCAAACTCATTTTGCGGCAAGGCAATCCTACACAGATTGCGACTTTGGTTTCTTCCGGAGAAGCGGATATCGGTATCGCCACCGAAGCGCTGGAACAATACCCGGAGCTTGTCATGTTGCCATGCTATCAATGGAACCGGTGCATCATCGTTCCACCTAAGCACCCGCTGTTGAAATTAAAAAAACTCACCCTGGAAGCGATTAATCAGTACCCCATCATCACTTACGACTTCGCTTTCACCGGCCGTACAAAAATCAATCAGGCATTCGCAAGCCGTGGCTTGGAACCTAATGTAGTATTAACCGCAATCGACTCTGATGTGATCAAAACCTACGTGGAATTGGGGCTGGGTGTCGGCATACTGGCCAACATGGCTTTTGATGCCAAACGCGACAAGAATTTGAGATCGATCGACGCCAGCCATCTGTTTGAAGCCAGCACGACACGCATCGGTATCAGCCGCAACAGCTACATACGCAGCTATATTTTCGATTTTATTGAGATGTTCGCGCCACATCTCGATCATGCCAGTATTCAAGCCAAACT
Organism: Gammaproteobacteria bacterium; assembly: GCA_015709615.1. Taxonomy (NCBI): domain Bacteria; kingdom Pseudomonadati; phylum Pseudomonadota; class Gammaproteobacteria; species Gammaproteobacteria bacterium. The sequence goes on from CP054179.1 coordinate 1,630,220, forward strand.
GGAAAGCGGCAAATCTGGCGATCTTGAGCATGCAAGTTGATTCTCGCCGGAATTGAAAGTACGATGGTCGGTGCAGCTGTGTTCGGCCTAACAAACAAGTGCTCAATCACTCAATGAGGTCAAGTCATGAAAACGATCCTGAGTTTGTTTTCGGTATTACTCGTTCTGATCATCATTGCGCTCGGTTCCGGCGCTTATAATATGGCGGCCACCGAAAAGCATTGGGCCGTCACGGAAAAGATCATCGAGTGGGTGCGTGAAAGTTCCATCGAGGCGCGCGCCAGGAATCTGGAAGTGCCTGCTTTGGATGGCGAAGAGCGGTTAATAAAGGGTGCTGTTCACTACGACGCCATGTGTCCGATCTGTCATCTTGCACCCGGCTTGAAACCTACCGAACTCTCAGCCGGTTTGTATCCCCAGCCGCCGGTATTTCATCAGCGTCAGCCGGTCATCGATCCAGCCGAAAAACAAGCTCGTGCCAGGCAATACTTCTGGGTAATAAAAAACGGCTTAAAGATGACTGCCATGCCAGCTTGGGGACTCAGTCACGATGACGATTCGATCTGGGCGATGGCCGCCTTCATCCTCGAAATGGGCCATATGACACCCGAGCAATACCGGGAACTCATCGAATCGGCCAAGGACCACGCTCATACACACGACCACGAGCATGGCGAACATTAATCGGGAAAACTCGATTTCCCCAACGATCTCCGCCCAACTTATCGCACACTACACCGATGCGCATTACCGGATCGGCACCCCGGCTGAATCCATAACGCTGCGAATCGATCAATACTCGGCGCCGCTGGCGCAGCTTCTGGCTGCATCCCATCCATCATGCGCTGCAATCATCAGCGCCTATAATCCATACAGTGAGTTACTAAGCGACGAGGAGAATTCAGCGGCACATGCATCGCTTGGAAAATTCCTGATGCGCCATACTTATCCGGTCATTGAAGGTTTGAATATCGACCCGGCTGGCGTATGGCCCACGGAAAAAAGTTTTTTTATTCCCGGAATCGATATAAACACCGCGAAATCACTGGGTCAGCAATTTCGCCAAAATGCGATCGTCTGGATTGGCCGCGACGCAATTCCTCGTCTGGTCTTGCTATATTGAATCGCAAAAATTGCTTGGGGTGTTGCAACAAGAAGCCTTTTGAAATTTTTCAAAACATTTAAGGTCGAAAAATTCCGGGTAGCTGATAATGCAAACCCGATGCTATACTCATTTTTTTAATAACAGTTTGGGAGACAAAACGATGAAGAAAACACTCACCTTTCTGACTTTGGCTTTTCTCAGTTTCGGATTGCTCGCCTTTGATGCGGAAGCAAAACGTATGGGTGGCGGCAAAAATGTAGGCACGCAACGCCAATCAGTCAATCAGCAGCAGGCAGCACCCAACAAACCATCCTCCACACCGGCGGCACCGGCAGCAGCGGCTGCGGGCGGCAGCAAGTGGGGCGGTGCGCTGGCCGGTCTCGCGGCTGGCGGCTTGCTGGCTGCGCTCTTCATGGGCGGCGCGTTTGAAAACATTAACATGATGGATTTTGTGGTTCTGGCGCTGCTGATCGGCGTTGTTTTCTTTATCATCCGCATGCTGCGCAAACCCAAAAGTGCAGAGCACGCGGCTCCGATGCAATATTCCGGAATGAACACCGGCACGCAAGACCGCTTTACTCCACCACCGTTTAGCTCAACTGCAGAAACAGCCACCGGTGAAGCAGAAACAACGCAGCGTCAACCGGCCATCCCCGCGGACTTCCAAGTAGAGCCTTTTATCCGCAACGCCAAAGCTTCGTTTATCCGCTTGCAAGCTGCGCATGACCGCGGCGATATCAACGAAATCCGCGATTTCACGACACCGGAAATGCTGGCGGAAATCAGTCAACAAATTCAAGAAAGAGGCGATGCGCAGCAAAAATCCGAAGTCATGTTCATAGACGCCCATTTGCTGGAAGTTGAAACAAGCGCGGATATGGCTATCGCCAGCGTACGCTTCACCGGCCAGTTACGTGAACTGCCGAATGGCGAAGCGGAAGCCTTTGATGAAATCTGGCATGTACAGAAAGATCTGAAAGATTCCAATGCCACTTGGCTATTGGCTGGAATTCAGCAAGTTTCATAAATTTTGCAGCACGCAACATAGAATCAAAATCCGGCCAGATCGCCCGTTTCCAGCGTTGTGATCCGGCCGGAAACTATCCATAGAATTCATTTTTGTAAATTCCGCTTGATATCTGGCGTACTTTAATCGGCACCATGCACACGAGATTATCAAAACTTGTCATGGTCTTGGCTTTCGCACTGTACGCTTCGCTAGTGGCCTTCGGCAATCTCACCGATTACAACTCCAATTTCACGCTTGTAGCGCATGTGCTGATGATGGATACCACGTTTCCCGGCAACCGGGGATTATGGCGAGCCATTCATTCTCCGTTTGTTCATCATGTAGTTTACGGCTTCATCATCGGCACTGAAATTGTCATCGCAGCACTGTGCTGGTGGGGCGGTTTTCGTCTATACAAAAATATCAAAGACCCCGCCGCTTTCAATCGAGCAAAAGATCTAGCAATCCTCGGATTAACACTGGGCTTTTTATTATGGTTCACCGGATTCATGACGATCGGCGGCGAATGGTTTTCGATGTGGCAATCGGAAGTTGCCAACGGGCAGCAAGCTGCATTCCGTTTAGTGATGATTATCGCGGTAATTCTCATCCACTTGGTTCAAGCAGACGAAGAGAAGAATAATTGAAGATGGTGTTTTTCTTGCGAACAATGACTCAAGCGCCGGACAACCACGCATTGATCCCGGCTTGAGCAATCTGCGCGTCCTGAAAAGACCGCACGCCGCTGACACCGATTGCGCCGACGAATTGTTGGTCGCTCACAACCGGCAATCCGCCTTCGACCGGCAACGCACCGGGTAGGCCCAAATAGTGCAGGCGGCCTTCGGCAATATTGTTCTCCCAAATTTTGGTCGGACGGCGGAAGGCGATCGCGGCGCGCGCTTTCTCGATGGCTACTTGGACACTGCCGTACTGCGCCTCATCCAGACGCTGCAGATAAAGCAAATGGCCGCCGTCATCGACAATCGCGATGACCACCGGCCATTGATTCCGTTTTGCTTCCGCCTCTGCGCCGGCGGCTATTTTCTTGGCATCATCGAGCGTCAGCAGTAATTTGTTCGTCGTCATCGTCATTTCTCCGCAGAAAATAGGGTATCCAGTCAGAAACGGTTGCCATCAAATCCCGGCACCATGTTCGAATACTTCCTGGCGCATTTGCGCCTGCGAAATATTACTGCCGGGTGGCACGCTGCGCGTCAGCCAAACATTGCCGCCGATCGTCGATCCGCGCCCGATGGTGATGCGCCCTAGGATCGTAGCGCCGGCGTAAATCACCACATCGTCTTCGACAATCGGGTGGCGCAAATTGCCTTTCACCAAGGCGCCGTTCTCGTCCACCGGGAAACGTTTCGCCCCCAGTGTCACTGCCTGATACAAGCGGACATTCTGCCCGATGATGGCGGTTTCCCCGATCACCACGCCGGTGCCATGATCGATAAAAAAACTGCCGCCGATCTGTGCCCCGGGATGAATTTCGATACCCGTTACCGAATGTGCGATTTCGGAAATCATGCGCGCGATCAGCGGCACACCCAAGCCGTGCAGCACATGCGCCAGCCGGTAATGCATGATCGCCATGATGCCGGGGTAACACACCAGCACCTCGTCGACATTGCGCGCCGCCGGATCGCCTTCATACGCCGCTTTGATGTCGCTCTCCAGCAAGCGCCGGATTTCCGGTAAGTATTTGGCAAATGACTGTGTAATGGCGATCGACTGCGCGCGATCTTCGTCGCTGAGCGCCTCCAGACCTGAGTTATAGTGCAATTCATGCTGAATTTGCACCATCAGCTCGCGCAAGGTCATATTCAAGATATGGCCGACATAATGATCGACCCCTTCGTCCGCCAATTCCGCTGAACCCAAGCGGTTCGGAAACATCGCCGCGCTCAGGCCCTCGGCAACGCTCACCAGTATCCTGCGCGACGGCAATCTGGGCGGACGGTCATGACGGTTACGGCTTTCCAGTGACGCCAGCCGCTGCGCACGCAGCTCGGCCACAATGCTATCCACATCCAAATGCGTGCCGCGCACCAGGAGATCTCTTACTTTCTTGCTCGTGTTCACTCTGTCGCCAAACCTTGCTGATCAAACATGCCTTCAAACAAAATACTGCTCAAATACCGTTCGGCGGAATCCGGCAATATCACCACGATGGTTTTCCCCGCATTCTCAGGCCGCTTGGCGTAACGCATCGCCGCCGCCACTGCGGCACCGCAGGAAATACCGGCCAGAATGCCTTCTTCGCGTGCCAGCCGGCGCGCATACAGTATCGCTTCTTCATTGCTGACTTGTTCGATTTCATCGACCAGCGACAGATCCAGATTATCCGGTACAAAACCGGCGCCGATGCCCTGAATTTTATGCGGCCCGGGCGCCAGCGACACGCCCGCGCGCTTTTGCGACAACACCGGACTCGCCGACGGCTCAACCGCCACGGAAGTGATCGCCTTGCCTTTGGTGTGCTTGATATAACGCGAAACACCGGTAATCGTGCCGCCCGTTCCCACGCCGGCGACAAAAATATCGACCGCGCCATCGGTATCGTTCCAGATTTCCGGACCAGTGGTTTTTTCATGAATCGCGGGATTGGCTGGGTTCTTGAACTGCTGCAACAACACATAGCGCCCCGGATCGGAAGCGACGATTTCTTCCGCTTTCGCCAAAGCTCCATTCATGCCACGCGCGCCTTCGGTCAGTACCAATCTGGCACCGAGCGCTACCAGCAACTTGCGCCGCTCCACGCTCATCGTTTCCGGCATCGTCAAGGTCAGCGGAATACCCCGTGCCGCTGCCACAAATGCCAATGCGATCCCGGTATTGCCGCTGGTCGGCTCGACAATTTCTTTTCCTGGTCCGAGCAAGCCCTTGCGCGCGGCATCGTCGATCATTGCCGCACCAATACGGCATTTGACCGAATACGCCGGATTGCGCCCTTCAATTTTTCCCAATACCAGCGCCGCCGCGCCATCCGTCACCCGGTTGAGACGCACCAGCGGGGTACGCCCAATCGATAGTGAGTTATCTTCAAACCAATTTGCCATGAATTTCCCTTTTTTGTATGTGATCGCTACTGCGCGCGCATCATAACCAGACTACTCCAGCGCAACAATTTCACTATAGCGCATTCATTCCGTGGCGGAAAGCACAACCTGCACCAGTCTGTGCTGTTACACAGTAACTAGAGTGTCATTGAATTATTACTGGATTGTTTGCGGAAAAATAACAAAAACTATGAAATTGCACTACGGCAAAAAAATCAGTGAAATTTTTGTAAAAGTAAAAGCCTATCCATACAATGCATTTTTCTTAATTGTTATTGTAAGGAATCAAAATGAAAAACCGCAAATTATTTCATATACCAACGATTGTTTTAGCAATAATGCTATTGATCTCATCAGCGCAAGCAGCGGTTATTACTGGCACAATTAAAACATATCATGATGTCGAAGCTCGTGCTCCAGGAGGTATATTAATATATTACGGAAATAATCATATGATTATTCCATGGGTTTCAACTCCTTCTGTTGAGAATCCTTTGGCTTACTTCTATAGCAGTAAAAGTCTCATGAGTCTTTTTTTTGTACCTAGTGATTACTCCGCGGATGTCGCTTTTGCTACCGGAGTATCGAACATTTCTCAAATTACAGACGCCTCAATTTTTAACTTCACTGATAACTATATAGGTCCCAATAAAAGTGGTGATTTTATTGTGATGAAAAGCATTTCTACAGAAAATTATGCCGTACTTCGAATTGATAGCCTTGTACCCAATAACAATTATTTTTCTGATGGTCTTATATTTTTTGGTTCAATACTTACTGGAACTTGGTGGCTTCAAACAGATGGCACAGGAAACTTCTCATCTCCTGCTTCCCCGGTTCCAGAGCCATCCATGTTGATGCTATTGAGTATTGGTATGCTTGCTTTGCCGGGCTATCACATTTACCGGAAGAGAAATAAATTAGCCTCAAGCTAAACAGGCACGCATGCTCATTCGCAGCATACTTGCATAACACTAAAAAATGGGGTCGTAGTAGATTTGCTTAGATGCTAAGCTAATTGAGAGAAGATAAGTCATTGTAGATTATTAAAGAAAACACAATCAAAGCTGCCGGAACATTTTGTGTTGGAGGTTACAGCAAGATCGGCAGCCGATACACTGGAGATACAACCCGATAGTGCAATGCTGTTTTATCGCAAAATACGGGAAGTGATTGTTCACCATTTGGAGCAGGAATCTCACGAAATTTTTGCTGGCATGGTGAGTTAGATGAAAGCTACTTTGGCAGTATCCATAAGAGAAAGCGAGGTCGAGGCGCTGCAGGTAAGGTTGCTGTATTTGGCATATTGAAACGTGGCGGTAAGGTCTGTACGAAGGTTGTTGGGGATATTCAGATTCAACTATGGAACACCTAAACAACAACTAAAAACACTTAAACTTTGGACTCAGATTTAACCTGATCTACTACAGCCCCAATGAGTAAAGTATTCATGTTAAATTCCTTGATCGATGAACTCTAAAAAGAACAGACCGGCAAATTTTTAGAAAATAATCCCCCCGAGCTTCCCAAAACGACGCTATCGCCGGTTCTGGAAAGCTTGATTGACAGCTAAAATCGATAAAACGAAAGGGGGGATTAAGAGCTGGCGCTAGCTCAGCACACTGACATCATCCCAGCTGATTTGGCCGGGCGGTACGCCTATCAGCGTGATTGATACATCGGAGCCAAAGTTTACGATGAGATCCGCGCCCTCGTAATGCGCATCGGTGACAAAACTCTTCAGATGATCCACAGAGGTTAAGCCCAAGCCGGTATCGAACTTCAGCGAATCATGTTCTGACGAGTTGAAATCCCTAATGCGCAAATGCGCCGCTTCGCGGATGACAAAATCATCGGCGCCACGTCCGCCGGAACAATCTTCACCGCCACGGACGGCAATATGATCGTCACCATCCGACGGCGAAAAGGAAAGAGCGCCTTCGAACCTGAAATGATTCCAGTCATCCGGACTCCCCGTTGCACTCACCCACTGCTCGGACACTCGCAAATAAAGGCCGTCGCCGTCCGCATCGGCATAGCGAGTTATTTCCGTGCCGAAGGGCTTGATCTCGGTACGCACGACTTGAGTTCCATCCACCGCGTAGGTTTCGCTGCCGTCGTCATCGATCGATTTCGGCTTCAGCACGCCATCGTCCATTTCAAATACGGCCGTTACCTTGCCGCCCGTGATTGTGAACTTAAAAGCTTTGCGCTCGTGCGTTGATGAATCATCATGTGAATCGTCATGTCCTGAACTCATTTTTTTCTCCTCGTTAGTAAAAGTACTGTGCAACATTTAAATAATTAAAATATTTCGGGAAAACATTTCCAATCCGCTATTTAATGGGATCCTGCTGTGCCGGGGTTAGTTGATTACGCCATACAGTGGGCAGATTCTGCACCCAGCCGTTATAAACCAGCGGAATAGGCAGTATGCCTTGCCCGCCCATGCCCGGATTTGCCGCAATTCTGTCGTCCATCGCGGTGGCGCTCGCAGCGAAGAGTCCGACTTTTCCGGCTATTTTCGCGTCGGATGGGTCGCCGTCGCCATTGGGATCGGGATCGATGACCAGCATCCGGTTGGAAAATTTACTGGTCACGTACGCATAATAACCGCCGCCTTTCTTGGCGCCGTATTGCACGCCATGACAACCCGGATCGCACGGCAGCATGGCGACCACTTCATCGGTTGTAGCCAAATCGGGGCGCGTATCGACGATGGTGATGGTACCGGTCAGGGTATTCGCCGTTACCATGTTTTTCCCGTCCGGCGAAACCGGGGTTTGCACCGGCAGTGCGCCGACAGGCCCGGAAATCGCGCCGGATACAGGATTGTAATGTTCGATCAGGTTGATGTGCTTGATAACGGTATGCGTCGCCATATCGACCGCCGTGATGGTGCTGTCCAGCAGATTGGCGACGTAATATTTACTGGCATCCGGCATCATACCGGTGGCCAGCGGATGACTGAAATGCCCGCTGACCGGCAAAATCGCATCGATGGTATTGGTTCTGAAATTGTATTGCGTGGTATCGCCGCTCAGCACATTCGGCGTCACCATGGTCTTGCCGTCATGGCTCATCCAATGCGCATGCGCGTTACCGCGGCCGATATCCACCCGGCGCAGCACTTGGGTGGCCAATGGACTCAGCTCCATCACGGAATCGGTGCGCGTATCGCCGTTATTGGTGATATGAATCCGATCGTTGTCAGTCAGCGTCATCACATGTGCGGGCGCTTCACCGACCGATACGTTACGGATCAGCGCGCCGGTTTTGCGATCATAGACCGTCAGTTTTTTATCGAACCATTGTGTCACATAAATAACATTCTGATTTCTATCCGTCCACATATTATGCGGATTGTTCATTTTGATCGCAGGCAGCGCCACCTTGCGCGTGACTCGCCAGGTGTTGCCGTCGACCGCAGATACTGTGCCCGGTTTCTCTTTTCCCGCGGTCATTTCAAACTGCGTGGCTGCCCAAATTTCACCGACCGCGGGTGTAGCCGGATTTTGCAATGCGGATAACGGAATATCGTTGCCGTAGCGCGCATTCAGCACGGCCGGCAAATTGACGGCGCCGATATCCACGCGCACGTCGACGTTCGGATAGGTGATATGCCACGGGGCATTTTTCGCATAATCCTGCCAGTTGGCGGGATTGGTCGCGATGAAAAAAGTGCGTAACAAACGCGTCGCCAGATCGCTGCTGCTGGGAACGGTGATGCCGTTGATCAAACTGAGCGAAGATCCGAGATCGAGACCGCCGGTAGCTGGATCATCGACAATCACGGCGCCGAACATGTACGGGTGAATGCTGCATGTGAACACATACAATCCCGGCGTGGTCAGCGTCAGGCTATCCCCGCCTTTCTTCGGCTCGGTATTGAACGGCATGCCGGTTGCACCAGTTGGGTAAATCAAGCTGGTTCTGGTATGCACGGTATTGGAATTACCGGAAAAATTGACTTGCACACCCGGCGCCGCGATGGCGATCGAGCGATTACCCGCAATCGCCGATCCGGTGTCAAACCAGCGTCCTGGAATATCGGTCAGCGCAAAATTGACCTGACTGCCGGCAGCAAAAACCATGTTTACCGGCAAAGCCGAAACGGCAGCGCAATAAGCGATGACGCCTGTTATTTTTCTGACGATTGATTTCTCAAACATATAAAGCCTCTCTTTTAGATTTTCTGAAACAGTCGCTCTCAATTAAATCCGTTACATTCGAAAGCAATCTTTGTGTGATATTTTCCCGCGCGAGAAACACTATACGTGGGAAAAATTCCCATGTCAACAAATCTGTGTGATATTTTCCCACAATGTGTTAAAATTCCTCATAATCAATTGCATCGGCATTCATTGATCAACAAACAATCACATGCATGGCGTCCATTCAACCAATTCCACTTCCTCACCGGTGCTGATCACCGCATTGCGCCGGGTATTGCGCCCATTCATCAAGTTGATGCTGGCCAAAGGAATTACCTATCCGTTCTTGGCCGAGATGCTGAAGGATTTATTCGTCGAGGTCGCGGAAAACGACTTCAAGATCGAAGGAAAATCCTCCAGCGACAGTCACCTAAGCTTGCTCACCGGCATACACCGCAAGGACATCAAGCGCTTGCGCCATGACTGCCGCACGGATACGGAAACTATCCCGCAAGCGGTATCGCTCGGTGTGCGACTGGTCAATCTCTGGACCACGGATCCCCGTTACCTGGATGAAAACAATCAACCCAAGCGATTGCCCCGGTTTTCCAAAGAAGGCGGCGATATTTCTTTTGAAGGATTGGTTGCCGGCGTCAGCTGCGATATCCGCTCACGCGTTGTGCTGGATGAATGGCTCCGGCTCGGCATCGCTCATTTCGATGAAGAAAATCGCGTGTGCCTCAACACGGCGGCATTCATTCCGGCGCACGGCTTTGATGAAAAAGTTTTTTATTTCAGTCATAACGTGCACGATCATGCGGCTGCCGCAACCAGCAATCTGCTCGGTCAAAATCAACCTTTTCTGGAGCGCAGCGTTTACTACGATGGATTAAGCGCCGGTTCAATCAAAATACTGGCTGAAAAATCCGAACAACTGGGCATGGAATCACTGCTCGCCGTCAATAAAATCGCCATGGAATTGGAAAAAAGCGATGCGCAAAAGAACGAACCCCGGCAGCGCATGACCTTCGGCATTTATTATTACAGCGAAGCGGCGGAGCCGGAAAAAAGCGATGAGAAAAAAGACACCTGAAGATCGCATGATAACAAACTTAATAAAAACAATAAGTCAAAACGGCCTCTGGAAACTAGGTATTCTCGCTTTAACATTTCTTTATACCGTCAGCGCATTCGCAAAAAATAACTGCGATACCCATGCTTCGGCGATCAATCCCGCCAATCTCGCCCAATCCGGCATCGGTGGAACCGGTGGCACTGGCCACCCGCAAGGCGGCATCGGCGGAACTGGCAATACCGCCGACGATGGCGGCATTGGCGGCACCGGCATCATAGGCACCATTACCGGATTTGCCAGTATCTGCGTCAACGGCATTGAAATTCACTACAACCAGCATACCGCCATCTCAGTGGATGGCCGAGCCACTACACCACGCGAACTCGCGGTTGGGCAAGTAATTGCGGCGCACGCAACCGGAGCAGACCGGGAACTAGCGGCACGCAGTATCGCGGTGGTGCATGCCGCAGTCGGGCCGGTCAGCAACCTCGATGAGGAAAAAGGAGAAATGCAGGTCTTGGGTCAAACCGTGCGCATCGGAAAATCCCTCGAACATGGCAACCTCTCTGGCATAAAAACCGGCGACTGGGTGCAAATCAGCGGCCACCGGTTTGCCGGTGGCGCAATTGCCGCATCGCGTATCGATATCATTCCGCCGCGCGCGGAAGCCAGCCTCAATGGCCATATCACCAAAATCAGCCCGCAAGGATTCGAAATCAATGGCGCACGCATCCAGCCGGAAGGAAAATTAGTACCGGCGGGACTGACCCAAGGCATGGAAGTATCGGTTACCGGCCACTGGGATGGCGTGCATTTGCAAGCGCAACACGTTCAAACCGAGCCGACTCGTCACAGTATCGGTAACGTTGATCATGTCGTGATCGAGGGCTATATCCATGCGCTCAGCGACAAGGAATTAAATGTGAATAACCGGATCGTCACGCTGGATTCAAATACCGCCATAGCTGGTGCCACCAGAAACGATCTCCGAACGGATCAACGCATTCAGATCAGCGGCCGTCCCGGTGCTGATCAGCGCATCAGTTCTGAGCAAATCGAAGTAAAAGACGAATGGCCGGTGCAAATCCAAATGCAGGAAAGAAGTGGCAATGATCAAAGTGACCACAATATCCGGGAGCAAAAAATTAACTCAGGCAGTGAGCCCGAAGCTAAAACAATGCAAAGCGACAAAAGCGGCAAGAATCATGGCAACGGGCATGACTCCGGCACATCCGGCGAGTTGATTGACGGCAACTCAGGTAAAGACCGGGGGCATATTTCGGGAAGCGGTGGTCATTCGGGCAGCTCATCCGGCAGTAAACCCGAAACTGCAACACCGCAAAGCGATAAAAGCGACCATAATTCCGGCAGCGGGCGCGACCTCAGTGTGACGGGTGATTCAATAAAAGACACCGGCAGTCACTCCGGCAAGGATCATGCTGCAGAAATTAACGTACTGTCCGGGGATGCGCCGGCTCCGTTCGGTAGCGAACAAAAATTGGATCACCCGGTTTCCTCTGGGCGTGATCATCACGCGGAAACACCGCAACACCCTCGCGAGCAGAATCTTCCCGACCACGCAATCATCGACAAACCGGAAAAACCGGTGGAGCTGCATTCTCCGGAAAGAATCACCGACCACCGGGACACTGTCAGGGATATCGATATTCCTGACAGTGGGCGCGATCACGGCGGACATCATGACCGCCACTTCGATCGATAGATCACACTTGTAATCAAATCAGTTCAATATCAGCGCGTAAATTATCATGCATTCAGTATCAATCAAGCGGGTCAATTCAATACTGTTCCTGTTGCTGGCTTGCGCCAGCCAGGCAGTATCCGCGAACGGATTTAGTTTCAGCACCGCGGCTGATTTCACTTCGGGCCGATATGGCGGCACAACCTCGACGGACATATGGTATGTCCCCTTCACAGCGCGCTACGACAAAAACCGGGCGTCTTTCCGGATAACCATTCCCTACCTCAATATAACCGGCCCCAGTAACGTGCTCGGGCCCGGCATCGGCGCCATTGACAGCCGTGGTACCCTTTTTGACGGTGGCGCTAGCATCAGTGGAGGTTCTACCGGTGGCGGTATCGTTATTTGCGATGACCAGAACATTAATTGCCCGGGCATTATCGCAGCCGATGACAGCGGCGGCTCAGGTACGGGAGGCGGCTCCGGTTCCGGGGGTGGTTCAGGTTCCGGTGGAGGCGATGGAAGCGGCACAGGCGAAGGTGGCGGAGGTGACGATCATGGCGGCTCCGGTGGCGGCAGCGACGACGGCGGCGGTGACGATCACGGCGGTTCCGGGGGTGGCAGCGACGACAGTGGCGGTGACGATCACGGCGGTTCCGGAGGTGGCAGCGGCGACGATCATGGCGGAAGCGGGGGTGGCAGCGGCGATGGCGGTTCCGGCAGCGGAGGAAGTGGAGATGGTAGTAGTGATGATGGCGACAGCAGCGGCGGCGGTCATGGCGCGGATGACGCTGCTGAAAAATCCAGACAAGGCAAAGTAAGCGCACTTGGCCTGGTAAGCGGCATTCCTATCGGAGGCCCTTCCTTCTTCAACTCGACCCGGTCCGGATTGGGTGATATCGTCACCGCATTCAGCTACAACCTCATCAATCACGCACCTAGCGGCATTGCGTTTGATATCACGGCCCGGTTAAAAATCCCCACCGCCAGCAGCAGTCAGCGATTGGGCACCGGTCAAGTCGATTACGCCGTTCAAGGGGATTTATACAAAATGATCGCCAAGTTCACGCTCAGCGCCACTTTCGGCTACCGGATACTCGGCAACCCATCCAATATAACGTTTCATAACGTATTTTACGGTGCTGCCGGCGCCGGTTACCGGTTATCCGACACGATCACATTGGGAACAAGTTACAACATGGGACAATCGCCCGTACGGTTGCAAGAGAGCAGAGACCTGACCGTGTATCTTTCGCAAAGCGTCAGCAACCATTTCCGGTTGAATATTTACGGCCTGAAAGGTTTCGCGGAACGCAGTCCGGATTGGGGTGGCGGCATTAACCTGCGGTATGTTTTTTAAGCGCGCAGCAACCTTTCGCCCGCCCTTGTCCTTTGCCTCCGCTTGCTCAGACTCGCAGCAATCCGTCCGCTTTGCGCTTTGCCAGCAAGCAAATCAGATCGCAGGCGATATGCGCGGCGGCGAGCGCCGTGATCTGGCTGTGGTCATAGGGCGGCGATACTTCCACGATATCCATGCCGATCAGATTAATTCCAGTAAAACCTCGAATGATCGCCAATGCTTGCGCAGTAGTCAGTCCGCCGCACACCGGCGTGCCGGTGCCGGGCGCATACGCCGGATCGAGGCAATCGATATCAAAGGTGAAATAAGCCGGACGATCGCCGACGATACGTTCAACTTCGGCGATCACCGCATCGGTACCGTGCCGCTGTACCCAGGTGGCATCCAAGACATGAATGCCCATGAAATCGTCATTCCAGGTACGAATACCGATTTGTACCGAATGTTTGGGATCGATCAATCCATCTTGCACGGCTTTATAAAACATCGAACCGTGATTCAGCGAACTGGGCGAGTTATCCGGCCAAGTATCGCTGTGCGCATCGAAATGAATCAATGCAAGCGGCGCGCCAAACTTTTCCGCATGCGCTTTCAACAACGGATAACTGATGTAGTGATCACCGCCGAATGTCAGCATGCGCGCACCCGAAGCCAGAATATGCCGGGCATGATCGGCAATCGCTTCATGGATCGTCATCGGATTGTGAACATCGAGATAGCAATCGCCAAAATCGATCACCGCGAGCTGCTCGAACGGATCGAAACCCCACGGATAGGGCTTCAATGACGCGACTTCCGCCGACGCCAAGCGGATTCCTTGCGGCCCGAAACGCGCGCCGGAACGGTAAGACACCGCCAGATCGAGCGGCACCCCGCTGATCACCAGTTCGGCTCCGGTAATATCCTTGCTGTAAATGCGCCGCATGAAGGAAAGCACACCCGAGAAAGTCGGCTCGCGCAACATGCCGTGAAGATCCTCGCGTGCTATCGCACCGTTAATTTTGATTGAGCCATGATCCGTCATCGTTCAGTCCTTGTTCCTTGGTCGTTGAGTGCAATGGCGCAGTCTTGCGACTTCAGCACCGGCTTGCGATGATAATATGACCGGCCGATGCAGATTCAAGATTTTGCGGTGTGAACATAGACTCATGCCATGGATCATAGATAATGTCAGCTATAATCAGCCGTGTTTTGGAAACATGTGAATGATAAACACTATGTCACAATCAACCTACCGCAAACATATCGGTGCGATGTTATTAACCGCCAGTTTGATCAGCGGTTGTGCTTCGATGTTTTCCGGTACTTCGCAGCGCTCACCGGATACGGGCAGTCAACGCTACCCCAATCTCACCGCGCCTTACAACAAACCTTACAAGATAAATGGTGTCACCTACTACCCGATGCGCTCGGCCGCCGGCTACCGGGAAGTCGGCCATGCCTCGTGGTATGGTTCGGAATCGGGTAATCGCACCGCCATGGGAACGCGCTTCGTTCCACATGGCTTAACCGCCGCGCATAAAACCTTGCCGCTGCCATCGCGTGTCCGCGTTACCAATTTGCAAAACGGCCGTCATGTCGACGTTCTGGTCAACGATCGCGGGCCGTTCAAGAAAGGCAGAATTATCGATTTATCGCACGGCGCGGCAAAAAAAATCGGCTTGCACGGCGTGGCCAGAGTCAGGGTCGAACATCTCGACGAGAAAATCAGCCAGAAATAAGGCTTCCGCAATATACTGAAAGGGACCGATCAGCTACGCCGCGCAAATGCCGTAGCGCGGCAACAGTTCATGGATCACATAAAAGCGATGCACCTGCAACGCGTCGTGGAATAATTTCCAATTGCTGGTCAAAAAACTTGGTCTGAATTCAAATCTCTCGCGCTTATCATCAGTCACTTTGATCGTACCCAGCGCTTCATGCTTCCAGGAGCCGACGCCTTTTTCAATATACGTCAAATTGACTGGCGGAAAATCGAAATAACCGGTTGCGATACGTTCCAACCATGCTTGATGCCGGGCGCTCTCCTCGTCGTACTTGATATTGCGGAACAGCGCCTCGATTCTGGCTCTATCTGTAGCCTGCAACCCCGGAACACTGGCATTCGCGTCCCCGAGCCGGAAACGCCGCATGGCGATAACCATTTTTTCCGTCGCTTGTAAAAAAATCGCCGCATTGTCCCGGATGATTTTGTTCTTTTTGCTATCTTTGTAGCTCCATTTCAAATAAGGGCGATCCGGATAGGAAAGCGCGGCACCGTGACCCAGCGGCAACGTATCGCCGATCAGCTTGCTGGTAATCGCGTCAAATTTGTCGCCAAAATAATCCTTCAGCCGGGCTGCCAGATAATTACCGGGATTGTCTTCATCGTTCAGCTTACTGATATCGTTGCTTTTGTGATTAACCCCGGCGAACCCCTGATGCGACCAGGTATCGGCATACACATGCAGCGTAATGCCGAGCCGCTGCAAAGCGTGCGGACTATTCTTGCTATTGATGCACGCGGCCACCATGTCCCTGGCGATAGGGCTATCCGGTTTGCAGACGATTTTGTCCATGAAGGTATCCAGCGGATTCTGCCCAGCATTCGCGTCATTATTGCCCGGCAAGAAATGAAACGGCAGCCACGCCTGATGATTGGCCAATTCGTCAAAATTCTTGTAATCGAGGGTCTTATGCGCCGAGCTGATATGTTCATACATGGAACCGTCGGTGAAGTGAACAACACCGGCATTAGTCGCATCATCGACATACTGCGAAGCATAGGCAATGATCTCGGCCTCGGCGTGATCGAAATCGGCCAATCGTGCCAGCACATAGGTTGTCGCATGATGAAAGTCTTTTTGCATGATCGTCCTTTTACTCGTTTGAATTATTCTGATTTCGTGAAGTAACCGATGCAAGCTTTTTGTTCCGCCGGTGTCATGAACCCTTTATGCTCGTAACGCGCCGGCAAACCCAGTTTCTTCAGCTTATCGCTCCACAGCGGATTGTAGGGCATCAACGCGCACGACTTGACGCCCTGTTGATCGAGAAATGCGGCGATGGCGCGGAGGTTGTCTTCGGTCGTTGTTATTCCCGGAATCAGCGGAATTCTTGGAATCACCGGTATCTGCGCATCCTTAAGTAAACGGGAAAAATTATCCAGAATGCGCTTGCTCGAGTGCCCGCAATATTCTTTGCTGGCTGCTTCATCCATCAATTTGATATCAAAATAAATCAAATCCAGCCATGGCAGCATTTCATCCTTGAAGCGTTGATAATCGAAAAACCCGCTGGTTTCTATCGCCGTATGGATACCTTCGCGTTTCAAAGCTTGCAACAGCTGACTGGCGAAACCCATTTGTAATGTCGCTTCACCACCCGACAACGTGACACCGCCACCGCTTGCAGTAAAAATCGGTTTGTCTTGCAGCAATCGGTACATCAGTTCGTCCACCGTGTACCACGTGCCGATCCGGTTGCCATGAATATCGGTTTCGGGCTTGACCGCTCTGCCTTCAGGATTCTGGCACCAAACACAGGAAAGCGGGCAGCCCTTGAGAAAAACCGTGGTGCGGATACCGGGGCCGTCCTCGCTGCAATCGCGCTTGATGTCGAAAACCAGCCCCTTTTCGCTGCTCATAAAAATTCCTTCACAGCCGCCTGAACATTTTTGCCGATCGCGCCGAACTTAAACATATGCCCGAAGTTACCGGTAATCTGCACCAGATTCTCAATCAACAACTGCGCCACATCCGCATTCGGACGCCCGGCCAATCCCAAAATCGCCTGGGTATCCTTAAAGCGGATTATCAAATCCACTTCGTTTGGATCGCGCTCGATCCGGTCCGCTTCCGCTTCGCTGAGCGCTTCGGTCGTCACGATGGCAACCGGATTCAATTGCTTGCCGAACGGTGTTTCAATAAAAAGCGCTTGCGGATCGGGACAGAATTTAATCAGCACATTCACGTCGTCTTGCGGTTTGCGCGTGCGGATCAGGATTTTCCCCTGGTAATAGCGAATACCGCCCGGCGCATTGGGGTCGCGCATAACGAAATTATCGTCGAAAAAATGCTGCGCTTTCCGCGCCTTGGATTCGCTCAAGCCAGGGTTGATCAAGAAACCGAACCCCAGTTTGATCAGCGCCGCCATGCCGGTAGCCAGCAGCGTGCCTTCCATGCGATCCAACAGACCGTCCAGACTGCCATCCGTTTCACCCAGCTGGATGCCGGATTTTAAAATATAGTGTATGCCGTCCGGTAACGCGGGAATAGTCGCGTGCATGGCTACGCTCCTGTAGTTGCGTGCTGTTCGACGCCGCTTTTCATGTCGAAATTGGCGCGATCGATAATTTCCTGCCGCATCAACGGACTCAACGTGACATAGTAAGCGGAGTAACCGGCCACGCGGATCATCAGATCTTTGTACGGCGCCAGCGCTTTTTGCTCGGCTTCACCCGCACCGGCCCGGCTTGCCGCCGTCGCGGCAGCGTTTGCCGCGATGAAATCCTCGATCGAGGTCACGCACAGTTGAACCAGCACACCGTCCTGATCCATAAATGTCTTCATATGCGTAGCGAAAAGCTCGATATCTTCATCGAAATACGCCTTGCCACGCGGCGTCAGACTGAGATTATAGGTGTAGCCGTTTTGCACCGTATCCGCGTCGACGCTGGCCACCGACAGCATATGATCCAGCAGCATCACCGGCTCGCCGTTGGCTTTGACGATACCGGGGCACGGCGTGATGCCGCTGGCGAACGACGCGCTATTGACCCGGCCATTCGGCGTAGCCCGGCTCAGCATGCCGAAACCGGCGTGGTTGGTCATGCTCCAATAACCGGTCAGGTAGCGCCCGCCGCGATGCGTGCGGTACTTGAAAAAAACCTCCTGGATCATTTTAGTCAGTAAGCGCGTGTACTTAACCGCCATTGCATTGTTGTAAATACCACCGGGGGTTTCATCGACCCCGGCGCCATACTTCGGCGCCAGGCGGATCAAGCGCATGCACTCTTGCAGCCGCTGTGGCGTCATTGCTGCCGGATGCGTGCCGGAACCACCTGCCAACTGCCGGATACGATCCAGCCAGTTTTTGACAAAATTGTGCGCTTCCGCCTCATTAGCGGCCAACGGGCTGCGGCCGAAATTCGCATCCAATACTGCGATCAGTTCCTGCGCCGACATCTTGCCGCCGAACACCAGCGCATCGATGACACAAAACGAATCGATCACATCGGCAAGCCCGATAATGGCCACCCCGGAAGAATTATATTTGGCGCCGCCGGAAGCAACGTCGCGGAATTTGGCGCCACTTTCTCCCGGTTTGTTCGTGGGCCCGTCGAATAGTCCCGACAGCAGTGGCGAAGGCCGGACTTTTTCCAGCGTGCGCCCGAGATAATTGTTGAATTGCACGCAATGCCGCGCCATTTCATCGAGCTGAAAGCGAAAGCTAGCGATGAAATCCTGCATCGACGTCATCG
Source organism: Gammaproteobacteria bacterium (assembly GCA_015709615.1). Taxonomy (NCBI): domain Bacteria; kingdom Pseudomonadati; phylum Pseudomonadota; class Gammaproteobacteria; species Gammaproteobacteria bacterium. The sequence goes on from CP054179.1 coordinate 1,649,151, forward strand.
CCGTCAACGGCGGGGACGTGTAATCCGGCTGGCCGTAGAACAAATTGGGATCGTTCTTGCCAACGCCGTCGCTGCGGTGCTTGCCGCCGAACATCGCCAGCTCAAGCACCGCCGGCAGCACCAGCAAGGTGGAGCCGGTATGGCCGTAATGTTTATGGTCGGCATTCTGTTCGATACAGCCGATCGACGCGTAATCATGCGCATCCGCCAACGCTTCGTCAGGCGTAACATGATCGTGTTTGGCATAATAATTCGCCATGCTGCGGATCACCGGCGCATCGCCGTGCAGCGCAGGTGTTGCGCGGGTAACCAGATTCACCTGGCAAATGCGTTTCAGATAAGGGGAAATCTCATGCGCCGCCAAAGGCGTGCCATCCGGCGCGCGATGATGAACATCCTTATGATAGCGGGCATGTACGTTCGGATCGCGGATGGACAGCATTTCCGTCGCTTTCAGGATGATGTAGGTCATGTCGTTGACTGCATCGACCGTCTGGCCATTTTCCCAACGCGTACCGCCCACGGTTAATGCCTGGTTCGAACCGCTGCCGGCAAACAGCACCTCCGCGCTTTCCGGCGACAGCGGCACATGATCGGAGCAGCGCAAAAAGAAGTGACACATCAACTCGACCGCCCGTTTTGTATACGCCGTTTTCGCCGCTTCGTCCGGTTGCGACTGCCAGTCGCGCAGATAGAATTCATTCAGCGTCTGATCCAACCGGCCCAGCGAGAGGCCGAAATTGGTATTTTCCTGCAACAGCAAGTGGTAGCAAATCCAGACGACGGTAATCGCTTCCGCCAAGGTACTGGCAGGCTCTGCCGGCACCTTGCGGCAGATCGCCGCCAGCTCGCTATTTCCGGCTTTTTCGGCGGCCTCGGCCAAATGTCCGGCGTAAATCTTGGCGCCCTCGTATACCGCAATGACGCTTTGGGCAAATTCGATTTTTTGCGGCGTATCGGCGACACCATCGGCGATATCTTTCTGCAGTTGCGCAATCAGTCCGTTGAATCCGAATTGCAGCACCCGGGCGAAATCCGGTGTGGTATGGGAAACGGCCGTGGCTTTATCGGATAAGTAAAAAGCCACCCGTTCAAACAGTTCCTGGCATTTGGGCGTTTCACCGGCGCTTTTTTTCAGCGGCGGGTCGATGGACGGTTTGCCTTCGCACATTCCGCCATCGACTTCATCGCGCTGATCGTTCTTGTAATCCGCGGTGTCGTAAGCACTATAACGCGCCGCCTCTTGCACCGTGCGCCGCTCCAGCCAGAAGGGAAAAATTTCTTCGTTCAGCCGCTTGGCGACTTCCGGCTTGATCTTGAACGGATTCTGCGGGCGTTTGGCCAGCGTCTCCAGCTCCGGCCAAATGCAATACCCGCTCATATCCATGTACACCACCGGGCCGACAAAGCTGGTGGTGGTTTGCCCCGGCAGTAGGTCGGTGCTGCGCACCAGCGGCGTTTTGTGGCTGAATACGTGTTTCAACGCTTGCGCGCGGCGCGTTACCGGCAGCAACGCCGCATGTTCGGGCTGACGCAGAAACTCGGTCAATAAGCGCGGCAGTTCATCGCACACTTCCGGAATCCATTCCGGATCGAACAATTGATTGCGCCACGCCTGCACCACCGGGAAGTCGCCGAGCTGGATGTCGCTCAGCGCCAGATCGCGTAATGTTTTGATCTTATCCGGCGTGGTATTGGGAATAGGAAAAACGGCGATGTTACCGCTAAATGCTGAAGTATCCGCAGTGCCCTGTTCTAGATCGATGCGGATGCCGCCGCGATTGAATTTGTCATTACTCATCATTTTTCCTCCACGCTGATTAATTCAAGGTATCCAATCCGATTGCCAGCCGGTGATACTGCCATGCATCATCGAGCAGCAAAAAATAACCAAACAACTGGTAGCGGTATTCCGCAGGGTCGACCGATGAATGGAACGGTTTATCCAACGCCGTGGAATAAATCAGTTGCCCCAGATAAAGGCCGTCGGCGATCTCAACGATCTCGTCGAGACAGAAACCGATCGGAACCGGACCGCCGATCATTGGAAAGCGGTAGTGAAATTGAAACACTTTTTTCTTGCTCCCGTTGCCGTTATTCATTGGCAAAATAGATTCCCGGTCATCCACGCCAAGAAAAATGTAACCCTGCCTGGCGAATGGTGATGGCCCGCTTTTCGACACCGCCTGCAATGAAGCATCCGGCACGCGATAATTCATATCGGCGATCCGCATCAGCGCATCGGCGGTGACAATGCGTTTATCCTGAATATTGCAGCCGTCCACCCAATGCTGCGCCGCCTCATTCTCCCAGAATGCCTTGTCTCCATCGGACATACCGCGATCCCAGGCGCCGCTTTTCAAATGCTGAGCGTACACACCTTCCGCATCCCAATAATGCGCTTTGTTTTTTTCCACCAAAGCGTAATGCGGCGCGCTGGCGATATGCGTTTTGAGCTGGTGAACGCGCTCGGGATAGCGCTCGGCCAAATCGCCGCTCTCGTCGAGCAGCATGCTCAATTTCCGGCCGGAGATTTTTTCATACGACTTTCCCGCCCACGGGAAAATATACTTGCCGATGCTGTGCCATACTAGGTTGAGCACATTGGGCGTACTGTGCCCCAGCGCCAGACCGGCAAGGCGGCCGGGAAAGAGCTGCTCGTCGCCCGGCTTGGTATCAGGATCGGGACAAAACGTTTCGGCAAAGCCGCAATGCAAATTGAGCGTCGCGCCGTGATAGTAATCAAAACCGGTGGTGCGTGTTGTTTCGCCATACCAGTCCTTAGTTTCTTTGCTGTCGACGCGCACGTTGTAACCTCGCTCGCCATGTCCCTGGAACAACCCGCTTTCTACTGTTGGCGCTACGCCGCAACGAAACAGGCGATTGAGCTTCTCAAAATGTTTCAGGTTATCTTGCGGATTGCTCTGCGCGGAAATTTCCGCGCTGATCCGTTGCAACATCTGCAAAATCGACTCGCCTTCTTGGCGCATTTGCCTCACATCACCATCTTCCGCACGCTTAGGCGACTCTTCCAGGATAAACGTGGTGAATTTGCGCTGGAGCGCTGCATCTTTTTTCCAATCCTCGGCCCAATCAGTGATTCCGGGCCAGCTCTGCACACCCGCCGTTACCGTTTTCACGGCTTCCGGCTCGCCTGAAATCGCTGCCGCTTGCGCATAACCCAGTTCGTTGTAGCCCATTTCACCCGGACGCGGACGCAGCTGCGGAAATGCGTTATCCGCATAAAATTCCTTGGCATAGGCCGGATCGACCATCAGGAAAAAGCCGTTATTCTGATAATCGTACGGATCGCTGTCGTCGACCCAGCCCACGGGGAAAATCCGTTTGATATTGTCGATCATCGAACGGTACGGGTAGCTGTCGCCGATCGATAGGACATGGCCATCCGGCAAAGTGAAGGTTCCCAAACTGTAATGGTGCGTGGCGAACACCAGTTGGCCCAAATAAATACCATCGTCGATGCGGACGATTTCATCGATCAGGCGCGTCATGGGATACACCGGACCGAGACCGGGCCAGCGGTAATTGAGCTGATACACTTTCTTGCCGTTCATTTCCGGCACCACTGAAGTGCCCATGTTGCAGAGAAAATATCCACCCGTTTTACTGTACGGAATCGCTTTTTCCTTGGCCAGATTTTCCGTTCGCAATTCGCAATCAAATCCTGCCGTATCCGGGCGCATCGGCCGGTCTTTCAGCTTCCATAGCTGCGTTAACGCAGGCAGCCCGATCGCTTGTAACGCATTGGGATCGGGCGGTTCACGGAAAAAATTGCGGCCGATACGCACCGTGGCCGGATCATAGCCGCTCATTGTTTTCGTATCATTGGCGGTTTTCTTCGCCACCGTGCCGCGCGCTACCGGTTCGAACGTTTTTCCCATCCACAAACCGGTGTCGGCATAGGTCGCATTCCAAGCGGTCGCCATCCATTCGATATCGGCCATCAAGGATCGATCCTTGCCGAGCGACTGAGCGGATTTCTTGAAATAATCGCTGTCGCGGATGGAAACGGGAATGCCGATCATCGGCCCGCTGATGACCTCAGCTGCGCCGCATTTGAATAAGGTATCGAGCTTTTTATGGATTTCCGGCCAGCGCTGGCGCTGATGATTATCCGCCAGAATGCGCTGGTACGTGCCCAGCAATGCAAAGAAATCGCCCTGATAATCGTTCTTAAGAATAGCGTCCAGGGCACTAGATAAGGATTGCCGCTCATCACTCGAGCGGGCTGTGAAATTTCTGGTACTCAAGAAGGTTGTCATGAATTCCCCCTTTTGTATGTTAAGCGAAACTACTTAACCGGACTTACCGCCAACTCATTGAATCACTCTTATAGTACATCCTGGCAGCTAAGATTTCTAAACAATTTGGGGATTACTGGTCGCAGGAGTAAACACATCGGAAAAGAAAGCATCCTTGGGCAAATTGCGATAGCTGGTAAAGTCGTGATAAGCGGCTTTAACCATGACGGGAACGCCGCAAGCATAGATTTGGTGCCTTTCCAAGTTCTGATGATCTTGCATCACGGCTTCATGCACCAGTCCCGTTCGACCATGCCAATTGTCCGATGGCAACGGCTCCGACAGTACGGGGATAAAAGTAAAATTGCCGTGCTGTTGTTGCCAGCTTTCAGCCAAATCGATCAAATATAAATCCGCTTTTGTGCGAGCGCCCCAATAGAGAGTTATTTTTCTCTTGTTGTTTCGATTGTTTTCTTGATAAAAAATATGTTCCAGAATACTTTTTATGGGCGCGAATCCTGTACCGCTTGCCAGGAAAATAATCGCCGTGTCATCCGCTGCTTCGCGTAAGAAGAATGAACCCAGCGGCCCCGTAAAACGCAGCATGTCTTTAACTTTCATCTGCGTAAACACATGTTCCGTGAACGCGCCGCCCGGATAATTCCGCACATGCAACTGCAATAACTCGTCATCATGCGGTGCGTTTGCCAGGGAAAAACTGCGGCGTTTACCCTCTTTGAGCAAAATATCGATATACTGTCCCGCCAGAAATTGCAGCCGTTGATTCGCTGGCAGTTTGAGAGAAATAATCATGACATCCGGAGCGACAAGCTCGAGTTTTTGCACACGACAGGGTAACGTTTTAATTTCAATATCCTTGGTTGCGCCAATCTCATGGCATTCAATCACAACATCGCTCAGAGGAGAAGCACAGCAAAACAATGCGTAACCGACTTGTTTTTCTTCTTCAGTCAAGGTTTCTTCACTATAGTTGCCATAGTGTACTGTCCCCTGGATGATTTTTCCTTTGCAAATTCCGCAGGAACCATTGCGGCAACCATACGGTAGTGAGTATCCTTCGCGTAAAGCCGCTTCAAGAATCGTTTCTCCGGGTTCTACCCGGAAAGCATGCCCGCTGGGCTGAATAATGATTTGATGCGACATTGAGTGGCAAGCAAGTAGATATGATAATTAGAGACAGATTTTATGAAAGAAACATTATTAATTGTTGGTTGCGGTGATGTTGCGCTAAGAACGGCGAAGCTATTGCAAGCACATTACCGGATTCTCGGCCTGCTGCGTAATTTAGATAGCGCCGGTCGCTTACGATCGCATGGCATTATCCCGGTTTACGGAAATTTAGATTCTCCAAAGAGCCTTGCAAAACTCGCTGGAATCGCACAGCTGATACTGCATCTGGCACCTCCACCCAACCACGGATTACGCGACAATCGAACCGCGCATCTACTGTCCGCAATCTCCAAGCGAACTAAAAACAAAGCGCCGATTTTACCACAACGATTGGTCTACATCAGTACCAGCGGAGTCTATGGTGACTGCCACGGCGCATCAATTGATGAAAGCCGCCCGATCAATCCCCAAAATGACCGGGCAATCCGGCGCGTCGATGCTGAAAAGCAGATACGAAGCTGGGGCAAACGAAATCACGTTCCCATTACCATTTTACGTGTTCCCGGTATCTATGCCGCGGACAGACTGCCGCTGAAACGCCTGCATGAGGGTCACCCCGCCATAGTGGATAGCGAGGATAGTTATACCAACCATATTCATGCCGATGATCTGGCGCGCATCATCGTAGCCGCCCTGCATCGCGCAAAAGCAGGCAGAATCTATCATACAAGCGATGACTCCCGTCTGAAAATGGGAGAGTATTTCGACTTGGTGGCGGATCATTTCGGCTTACCACGCCCGCCCCGCATCACCCGAAACCAGGCATACGAGCAAATATCGCCGGGTATGTTGTCTTTCATGAAAGAATCCAGGCAGCTCAAGAACCTAAGAATGAAAAAAGAATTACGCGTCAAATTACTATACCCGACGGTATACGAAGGCGTTGCGGCAGCGCCAACCAACAATCTATGAAATCCCGCGATGGTGCTCCACACGGCTTTAATTTCTCCAATTAACACTAAGAATATACCAATCCGTGCCGTTTATTGCGCACAATCTCAAAACAATCACTTGGGTTTAGACGTCAATAACTGCGGCGGTATTTAAGCTTCCGCAGTTTTTCTGATGTATCGATTTTCTGAGAACCCTGGTCCTTAGGAGTTAATATGGCAACCGTAACCGCTCAGGCAGACAAGAAATTAAAGGAGTTCAATTATTCATGGGAAGGCAAGGACAAAACCGGCAAGCAACTGAAAGGCGAAATGCGCGCCGCCGGAACCGTGATTGTGACTTCCACATTACGCCGCCAGGGTATTAAAGTCACTAAAATCAAGAAAACCGAATCCGGCGGTAAGATAACCGACAAGGATGTCACTTTATTTACCCGCCAGCTCGCAACCATGATGAAATCCGGCGTACCGCTATTGCAGGCCTTTGATATCGTGGCAAGAGGGCACAGCAACCGCGCCTTGAGCAAATTACTCATGGACATCAAAACCGACGTGGAAACGGGCAGCAATTTAACGGATGCGTTCCGCAAATACCCACTGTATTTTGACGCTCTGTACTGCAATCTCGTTGGCGCCGGAGAAGCGGCCGGTATTCTGGACGGCATTCTCGATCGCCTGGCCACATATAAAGAAAAAATTCAGGCGATTAAGGGAAAAATCAAATCCGCGCTTTTTTACCCGATCTCGATTATTGTCGTTGCATTCATCATCACCGCGGTCATTATGATTTTTGTTATCCCCGCTTTCAAAGATTTATTTGAAGGATTCGGCGCCGAATTGCCAGCGCCGACATTGGTCGTAATGAAGCTCTCGGATTTCTTTGTCGCCTATTGGTGGGCGATTATCGGCGGTCTGGGCGGTGCAATTTATGCCTTTTTGTATGCCTGGAAACGCTCAATTCCCATGCAGCGCGTCATGGATCGTTTTGCACTCAAATTGCCGATCTTCGGTGAAGTTATCCGCAAAGCCACCATCGCCCGCTGGTCGCGCACACTCTCGACCATGTTCGCGGCCGGTGTTCCGCTGGTGGAATCATTGGATTCCGTTGCCGGTGCTGCGGGAAATTTTGTCTACTACGAAGCGACCAAGAGTATACAACTGGAAGTCAGCACCGGTAATAGCTTGACGTCTTCAATGGCAGGCACCAGTGTATTTCCGAACATGGTGATCCAAATGGTCGCGATCGGCGAAGAAGCCGGATCGCTCGATGCCATGCTCGGTAAAATCGCCGATTTCTATGAAGCGGAGGTAGACGATGCGGTAGCCGCGCTTTCGAGCCTGATGGAGCCCATTATCATGGTGGTATTGGGCACCCTCATTGGCGGCATGGTCGTTGCGATGTACTTGCCGATCTTCAAAATGGGTATGGTTGTCAGTTAAACTCAATTTCCTCAAGAACCATGTCATTCCTATCCTTATTGCAAGATTCACCGGTCTTCTTTGCATCCTGCGTGACTATACTCGGTTTGATGGTCGGCAGCTTTCTGAATGTTGTGATTTACCGCTTACCCGAAATGATGAAAAGGAGCTGGTTGCAGCAGTGCGCGGAGCTTCAAGGTGAAGCGGCCAAGGCGTCGCCGCCATTCAATCTTTTTACGCCGCGCTCAACATGCCCCCACTGCGGACACAAAATTACCGCATGGGAAAATATTCCGGTTATCAGCTATCTCATGCTTCGAGGACGTTGCTCCGATTGCCGTGCGCGCATCTCCCCCCGCTATCCGATCATAGAAGCTTTAACAGCTCTGATGAGCGGTTTTGTTGCCTGGCATTACGGCTACGGCTTTGTGGCGCTTGCGGCATTGATTTTTGTTTGGGCGCTCATCGCCTTGGCGGTCATTGATCTGAATACGCAACTGTTGCCGGATGACATCACGCTGCCATTGCTCTGGATCGGCCTGCTGATCAATATCAATCAGGGTTTCACCGATATTCAATCGGCGGTCATCGGTGCGATTGTAGGTTACCTTTCCTTGTGGTCAATTTACTGGTGTTTTAAACTCATAACCGGTAAGGAAGGCATGGGATACGGCGATTTTAAGTTGTTAGCCGCGATCGGTGCATGGCTGGGCTGGAGCATGCTCCCCGTCGTTATCCTGCTCTCATCATTAGTAGGCGCACTTGTCGGTATCGGTTTGATTCTCGCAGCCAAACTGCACAGAAATATTCCCATTCCATTTGGCCCTTACCTGGTCGGCGGCGCGCTTATCGCTCTCTTTTGGGGAGAGCAATTGATTCATACCTATCTTGGCTTATTGTAATCAATGACTTTTATTGTTGGCTTAACCGGCGGAATCGGCTGTGGAAAATCAAGCGCCAGCCAACTGTTCTCGGAATTAGGCATCGACGTAGTCGATACCGATGTCATTGCCCGGCAATTAACCCAGCCGGGTGGTCAAGCGATCAGTTTAATCAAAAATTCATTCGGGAATGCATTCCTGACGGCAGACGGCGCTCTGGATAGAGAAAAAATGCGCAATCTGGTCTTCTCGGACAGCCGTGCGCGGCATCAACTGGAAAAGATTCTCCATCCGCTTATACTGCAAGAAACCATAGCGCAAATTGAACACAGCCGCTCTCCCTATGCCATCCTTGTGGTGCCATTATTACTTGAAACAAATGATTACAATCCTATTGTTCAGCGCATTTTGGTCATTGATTGTGAAGAGCGGACACAAATTTCACGCACCATGGCACGCAGTCAATTATCGGAACAACAAGTGAAAGCGATCATGGCGCAGCAGATTTCGCGCAAAGACCGCTTACTGAAAGCCGATGATGTGATTTTGAATGACCGAGACATCGATTTTCTGAAAGTACAGGTCATTCAGCTACATCACCAGTATCTGATGCTTTCTAAAGACGGAGACAAGGCCGCAAACTAGCGGGAAGAAATTGTTTGGGAAAATTAATTTTTTTATGAAATAATCTAGGCGGCAAGATTCCAATATCACTAATTTCTCTTGTGGATGCATAGCTACTGTGATTTGTTATGAACACCCGCTAAATGAGCGTATCCGTACCCTTCTCCGGCTTGAAGATCTGTTTAATAAGATTGATTTCTTTTCTACAAAAGATACCGCTACCGAACATCATGCTTCCCTCATTGCACTTTTTGAGGTTCTTGAAATAACCGGTCGCGCGGATATTAAATCGGATTTATTGCAAGAGCTGGAGCGGCAAAAGCAAATACTGGAAATGTTGCGGAAGAATCCGGATGTATCGGAAACAGTGCTGGATAGCGTGCTCAATGACATAAAGATCACCTTCCGGGAGATGCTCGATTTTCCTGGAAAAGTGGGGGAGCATTTGCGTGAAAACGAATGGCTAATGGCCATCAAACAACGCATTGCGATACCGGGTGGCTGCTGTGTATTTGATTTGCCATCCTATCACTACTGGTTGAATTTGGATCCTGAGCATCGCCACAGAGACTTCGACGAATGGCTGACACCATTTCAACCCATCCGCAATGCTTTTGGAATTGTGCTGTACTTATTGAGAAAAAGCGGCAGAACCCAGCAGGTCGTCGCGAATCAAGGCATCTTCCAGCAAACGGGATCGGAGTATACCGCCCATATGTTAAGACTTAACTTGAGTGATCAATTGCCTTGTATTCCGGAGATCAGCGCCAACAAATACGCGCTCAATATCCGTTTTATCCCGATGCACACCAATCAGAAAAATAAAGTTTATGAAGGTGACGTCAAATTTGAACTCACTTTTTGCAATTTATAGCATGACGAGAAGATGTCATTTTTTTGCAGCGTTCTTTCAATAGGAAAATGACAAAATTCTCATGGTTACGATCGATAACCTTGTCGAATCCGGGTACACGGAATTCTGACTGTTCGTCAAAAAATCGCAATACACTTGCACTTATCGGTGCAGCTACCGTTGAAAAGCTGCACCGCCATACCAGCCCCGCATTTACTATTGAAATTGAAAGACTTCGCTTGGCAGACTGCGCAAATTAACAGTCATAGTCAGTATATGCGAGATTATCCTAATGCGATACGGCTATTAATCTGCCCCAGCGATTGCTCAACCTGATCAACCAAAATAAGACATAATTCACCGTCCTGCAAATTGGATAACGCTGCATCAATCGCAATAGATTCGCCGACTATTTCACTAATTTTTTGCGTGCGCTTGGCATTACCCAAACCTTCCCGCAATAAAGTCAATACTTCTCCATCGGCGCGGCCACGCTGGCATTGATCCTGATACAGCACCACTTCGTCAAACGCATCACCCAGGATTCTGGTCTGCTGACGAATATCCTCATCACGCCGGTCGCCTGCCGCACTAATAACCACGGAGCGTTTTTTCGATGGAATATTATCAATAGCGCTAACCAGTGCCTGAATGGCATCTGGATTATGCCCGTAATCGGCAATCAGGGTAGCGTTGCGATAATTGAAAAGATTGAAGCGGCCTGGTGCCGTTTGTGTATCGCTGACAAAACCTGACACACCCGCATGAATCGCCTTCCATTCCAAACCAAGCGCCCAGCCGGCGCCAATGGCAGCCATCACATTTTCTATTTGAAAGTTGATACTGCCGTTCTTGGTCAAGGGGATTTCGTTCAATGGTATGCGGTATTCGCCGCTTTCACCAGCAGCGACGATACAACCGTATTCCACAAAAATGACACGTTTATGCTGTGCGCGGTGCATCGCCAGCACCGGATGATGCTTGTCATGGGCAAAGAATATGACCGAACCGGGGCAATGATCAGCCATGCTGGCCACGAGCGGATCAGCCGCATTAAGCACTGCAAAACCGGTGCCCGGTGTCACATTTTGCACAATAACCCGCTTGACCACAGCTAACTCTTCCGCCGTATTGATATAGGCCATACCGAGATGATCGCCCATGCCAATATTAGTAACGACAGCAACATGGCAGCGATCAAACCCCAAACCTTCACGCAACAGACCGCCACGCGCCGTCTCTAAAACGGCCGCATCGACATCCGGATGGAAAAGGATGTTCCTTGCGCTCTTCGGGCCACTGCAATCGCCGGTATCAATGCACTGCCCGTCGACATAAACGCCATCGGTGCAAGCAACACCAACACGTTTGTGATCTTTTTGCAAAATGTTGGCAATCACACGAGTTGTCGTTGTTTTACCATTGGTGCCGGTAACCGCTATCACGGGAATACGCGCATCTTCTCCTTGGGGAAACATGTAATCGATAATGGCTTCCCCCACAGCGCGCCCTTTACCATACGAAGGTTGCAAATGCATACGCAAACCGGGCGCCGCATTAACTTCAATAATGCCCCCCCCCTGATCTTCCAGGGAGTTCATAACATTATCGCAGACCACATCGATACCGCAGATATCCAGCCCCACAACTTTTGCAGCCGCAATCGCACGCGCCGCCAGCTCGGGATGCACATCATCGGTCACGTCTGTTGCTGTGCCTCCCGTTGATAAATTGGCATTTTTACGCAATACAACGCGCATACCTTTCACGGGAACCGACTCGGCTGTCAATCCTTGCGCCGCTAAGTACGCTAAAGAAATTTCATCCAGATGAATCTTTGTCAACGAAGAAACATGCCCCTCGCCACGCATCGGGTCACGATTGATTTGCTCCACCAGTTCAAAAATACTATGCACACCGTCACCAATAACTTGCGGAGGGTCGCGCCGTGCCGCGGCAACCAGCTTATTGCCAACGACCAGCAAGCGATAATCATGCCCGGGAATATAACGTTCCACTAAAACGTTATCGCTGATCTCAGCTGCGATCATAAAAGCCGCTTTTACCTGTTCGGCAGTAATCAGATTGACAGTCACCCCTTTACCTTGATTACTGTCTTGCGGTTTTATCACGACCGGAACGCCAATTTCGCAGGCTGCCGCCCATGCATCATCGGCGTTCGTTACTTCCCGGCCTTGAGGCACCGGTATACCCGCTGCATGCAGCAAGGTTTTCGTTAATTCTTTGTCTTGCACGATCGATTCGGCAACAGCGCTGGTCCGATCGCTCTCAGATGCTCGAATACGCCGCTGTTTACTGCCCCAGCCGAATTGCACCAGACTACCTTCCGTCAAGCGACGAAACGGAATACCACGCACTATCGCCGCCTGAACGATAGACCCTGTACTCGGCCCCAAGCGGATATCTTCATTAAGCTCACGCAAGCGGCGCAAAGCGTCTGTTAAATCAAAAGCAGTATCCTCGATAGCCGAGATACACAAAACCTGCGCCAGCTCGAAAGCCAGTCGACCTACTTTCTCTTCGCTGTAGCCGACGACGACCCGATAGGTATCCGCTTCTGGAGTTCGTACCGTACGGCTGAATGTCACCGGGCAACCGGCTTGCACTTGCAGACCTAATGTGGCGAATTCAAGCACATGGGCTAGCGTAACCGCTTCATGATGACCAGCGGTTTGAAGCAAGGAAATTTCAGGAAAACGCTCACGTAGCCGTGCTTCAAAACCGGAAATGGTATCGATGTCGTTTTCAGGTCCGCTACAAAAGACGGTAGCTTCAATAGAGGTGTGCTGACTCCATAAATTAGGCCCGCGCAAAGCGCGCATACGTAACACTTTCATAACTTAATCCCTTGAGTTTGTAATCCGGTAGAAAGATTCTGATTTTCAGGTTTGTATTTGTCTTGACTAAAACCAAATGTTTCAATTCCAACACGTATAACTTCAGGCTCAATACCTAACGCCCACGCAGCGGCCACTGCCGCCAAAATATTTTCTATCGCTTGAGTGCTTTTCACCCCGCTTTCCGCGGAGATTTCGCGTAAATTGAGCAGTAACAATTCATTCGTACCGGAAGCAAGCACAATTTTGTCATTCCGGATGATGACAGCGCGCTTTCCTTGGGTAGGACCGGTTCCATTGGCCCGATGTTGGGTGATTACGGGTAAATTCGCTTCACTGCTGAAGAAGATGACTTCGCCGTGGCACAATTCGGCCATTTCTACCAGCATGTCATCTTTTGCATTGAGCACCGCAGCACCGATCGGCAGCTTCACATCTTTTTCCACATCGTCAATCGCTGCGGCCGTCGGTGTCACAATATCGACTTGCGTTCGCAACACGGTATACACTTGCTTGCGGGTTTCAATGCCATGCCGCCCAAAATGACAAGCAGGATCAACATTTGTAATTACCCCAACCTGGCAGCTGTCATAAGCTAGTCCTTCATTCATCAGCGTATCGAAACCGTTTTCGAAGACAGCGGCTTCAACGGTCGGATTCAACAATGTGCGATTGGCCGCCGCCCAATTAGCGCTATTGTTCTTATCGATTTGCCGGTAATCCAGATAAAGCCCGTTGCTACAGGCCAAACCAGTCTGTTTTCCAGAAAGAACCAGCAATCTGGCAACCAGGTAAGCCACCGGGGTTTTGCCATAGCTTCCGGAAATGCCGACGATAGGAATGCGACCATTCTCCTGATTCGGAAACAAGTGATCTACGATTGCTTTTCCAACAGGGCGTGGCGTGCCGACTGCCGGCTTGATATGCATCAACAAACTTGGACCCGCATTCACTTCAACAATAGCGCCATCTTGCTCATTCAGCGGACGTGAAATATCACTGGTGACCAGATCAATCCCGGCAATGTCCAACCCGACAACACGCGCCGCAAGCGACGCAATAGACGCGGTACTCGGATGAACTTGGTCCGTCACATCGAAAGCATGATTTCCATTGCGCTGAATCAAAACTTTGATGCCGGCCGGTACGATTGAATCACGTTGATAACCTTGGCGAGCGATTTCGATTTGCGCTGCGCTATCCAAACGGATCAAATTCAGCGGATGATCTTCTGTCAATCCGCGCCGCGGGTCAGAATTGATTTGCGATTCGATCAGATCAGCGATAGTTGAAACGCCATCGCCCACAACGGATACCGAATCGCCGCGCGTGGCGGCAACAAGACGATCGCCCACAATCAACAAGCGATGTTCAGTACCCGGAACATAACGCTCAACCAATACCTCACTGCCCTCTTTTAACGCTACGTGAAAGGCCGATTCGATTTCTTCGCGCTGACTCAACTCAATGAAAACGCCGCGTCCATGATTGCCATCGCACGGTTTTACAACAACCGGCACGCCGATTTCATTCGCCGCTTCCCAAGCGGCTTCAGCGCTCTCGACCACACGCCCTTCCGGAACCGGAACACCGCAAGATTGCAGCAATGATTTCGTTAAATCCTTATCGCGGGAAATACTCTCGGCTACAGCCGGGGTGCGATCGGTTTCTGCGGTCCATATGTGGCGGCAGCGTGCGCCATACCCCAGTTGCACAAGATTTCCTTTTGCAATCAAACGAATGGCCGGAATATTACGAGCAACAGCCGCGTCCACAATGCAAGCTGTAGAAGGTCCAAGCCACAGCGAATCGACGAGATCACGGATACGCTCAATAGCGCCATCAACATCGTAATACGGCTTACGCACTTGCTGAAAATTCATTGCAGCCAAGACCAGCTCGCGCGCCGAATACAAAGCCGCTTTGGTAATTTCCGCATGCCATGCGCTTAATGCAACTTTATAAACACCGCGCACCGATGTTTCGCGCGCCCGGCCAAAACCGCCGCGCATGCCCGCCAGATTTTGAAGCTCCAGCGTGACATGCTCAAGAATATGGCACGGCCAAGTACCGTCCTTGACACGGCGTAAAAAACCACCGCGTTCTTCATAGCTACAACGGTGCTCTATCAGGGACGGCAGCCATTCCGATAACCGTTCATAAAAACCCGGAATCTTATCGGATGGAAAGTCTTCCAGCTCACCGATATCGACGGTTGCTTCCAAAGCAGGGTAATAAGTCCACATATTGGGACCATTCAGGTGCTTGATTTCAAGAAATTTAATATCTTTAGAACTATTGCAGCCTAAATTTAAGGAGTCAGACATAGCATTTGAATCAGAACGAAGAGATGCTATTAACGCTACTCCAATTAAATAGGTTTACAAAAAACAAAACAATTTTCAGTCACATCATTCGGTCATTCCTGAAAAAATCTCCGCGAATTTCACATTATCCATTTAATATCATAAATATATTGCAGTGTTCAGATTTTTCGAAATCTAATATCGAGCATAAAATGTAAGAAATCTCAGGGTTGTTTACAGAGAGGTTGATTGAAATAAGCGTTGAGTATTTCATAAGGGGTTGCGTTATACAAACTCTTATGGGGTTTGACGGTGTTGTAGAAGTTAATGAAACGGACAAGTTGAATACGTCGGTCAGCAGTGTCTTTAAAACAGAATTTGTTGTGCCACATGTCCATGAGCGTGCGGATCACGCGCTCAGCTTTCCCGTTGGTTTGAGGACGATTGACACGAGTAAACTTCTGACCGATACCGTGTTGCCTGCAAGCTTTGACAAAAGCATGATCGTCAGTTCCTTTAAATTCCGTGCCGTTATCGGAATAAGTGCAATCGATTTGATAAGGACATTGGGCAACAGTAGCGATGAGAAAGCAAGCGGCGCTGTATTGAGTTTTATCGGGGAAGATATCGGCATATAATTCCCTGGAGAAATCATCGATGGCCACAAACAGGTACTCGCGAGGTTCATTGGCAGACTGTCCTTTCAATAATGGAAGCCGCTTGGTATCGAGGTGAACGAGCTCGCCCGGATAAGATTTGTTATAGCGCTTCGCTTCACGCTTGAGACGTTCCTGGATGGTTTGCTCTACTTTAGCCAAACGTTTGAGGCCATACTGCAGTGTCTTGAAGCGCTGATTGGTACTGCTACGCGGAGTAAATTCCTGGAGTCTGGCTCGTTTCAGTACGTCATAAATCGTTGGCCGGCTGACGTGAAAGTATTCTGCCAGCTGAACTACCTTCCACAGCCGGGTTTGATACAGCCGCCAGATTTCCTGACGATCCAATAATGTTAAACGAGTGCGTTTGTGTATGTTCATCTACAGTATTCTCCTGAATACTGTAAACAACGCTAGAAATTCTTACATATTAGTCACAAGCGTAGGGGGATTTTCTGTTTTAGGGATTAGTATTTTTGAAATATCTCCTAATAAAAACCGTCGGGGGAAAATAGCAAACAAATCTTTTGGAGTTATAAGTGAGGATTTAGATAAAGCTCACAAGGAGCTAGAGCTAGTTAAAAATATTGAGCAAGAAGAGCTATGGAACAGTCTTTCCAAGGATACTAAAGAATTATGGAAAGATCTGCGGAATCTTTTTATTTCTGAACGCTTTCACTCACGAATCAGAGCCATGCATAATAGCAAACGAGATGAAGGCGAAAAGTTAATTAAAGAAATAACCAGATTCTCAGAGAAAGACATTCTTGGAAAAAATGATTTGGAGTCACTTAAGGAATACGCAAAGGAATTTAATTCACTAGATAGATTCAATGTTGAATCATCTCAAAAAAGAGAATTTCTGAAACTCAGTGGTGCTGCAGTAGTTGGTGGATTAAATGCTTTTACTCCAGGCAAAAAACATCAAATTAGATGGAAATATCACTCTGTTTTTGAACCTAACTCTGGTGATATTCTTAGCAATGCAATGAAAAACTTATCAAATCTTGTGAATAAAATGACGAATGGCGAATTCATTATTGAATCAGTTCCACTTAAACCTGCTGATTCTCTAAGTTCTGATTTATTATTGAGTAACATCAGTGACTCAAAACACGAGATCAATTGTGGTATCGCAGGAATTTATTACTCAGCTAAGAATAGAGGTCTTTATTTTGGAACTGCTATACCTTTTGGATTGAATTCAGAAGAACAGACAGCTTGGCATGAGTACAAATATGAAGGTCAAAGCAAAAGGAAAACAAGCACCAATCAGAATCAAACTATTATGGAATACATATATGGCATATATGGATTCAATATAAAACCAATCCCTCTTATTGCAACTGGACATCAGATGGGAGGATTCTTTCCGAAAAGAATAATTGCACCCGAAGATTTAGCCGGAATTAAAATGCGGATCCCGGGTTTAGGTGGGGAGATTCTAGCCAAATTAAATAATGATTTTACCGTATTTGGATCAACACTAAGTAGCTCAGCTGAGCCAATGCCCCATCAAAGCAAAAGTATTCCTGAATTAATAAACAGTCATAAAATCAATGCATTTGAATTTATTGGTCCATATGAAGATAAACTTGTCCTTGAAAAAATCAAGCGTGCGAATGAGCTGATTTATCACTATCCAGGCTGGTGGGAGCCTGGCACAACATTCGAGCTACAAATTAATAGGGATGATTGGGAAAAACTAGATCGATCATTTCAAGGAATATTACGCGCAGCGTGTGCTCAGATTTATAACGAAACATTGGCTAATTACAATGGGTCTTAGGAAGTTAAAGCGGGTTTAAACGTAACAATTTAAGAATTTCATGATAGAGATTATCACGGCGATGATTAAAACGAAATTCGGTTTCTTTCAAGTGCAGGTAGAAAGTATGTTCGGGCACACCATTGAACTTGGCCAAACGTCTTTTAGCAAAACTCCAGAAAGACTCGATACCATTAATATGCCGCTCGCCACTGGCAAACTCATTGTCACCATGGTGAACCCTGAAGTGCTTATCAAAGCCGATATCGACCAATCCGTCATAACCACGCCATCCATCGGAATGGATTACGGTATCGGGCGCTACATGCCCACGGATAATGGCTTGCAATGTCGCTTTAGAGCAATCTGGAACAATCTCTGTATAAACTTTTCCTTGGCGTTTAAGCACACCAAAGACTATTGTTTTGCCATAAGCGCCCCGCCCCCTTTTACCCCTGACTCGCTGGGCACCAAAGTAAGACTCATCAACTTCTACAGAACCTTGCAGAGGGGATTCAAGTTCGCAATTCTGGGCAATTCGCTGTCGTATTTTAAGATAAATGGTATTGACGGATCGGATAGAAATGCCGGTCAATTGGGCTGTGTCAGTAGCAGTAAAATCCATCGAAAAACATCGAATAAGTTGCCTGAATTTTGCTTCTCTGATTCGAGAACGAAAATAGTATCTGTTTTTAGCATTCATCTCAGAAAGTTAGCACACTTTAGTAAGTGCTTAACTTCCTAAGACCCTTACAATATAAGAAATATGCATGCGATTGAAGAAATAAAAAATAAGGGATTTAAAATTGAAAAATTTACTCCTAAATTTATGGCAAAGGCACAAGAAGAAACTGAGAAATTGCTGAAAAAGTTTGCTGACGATGACGAAAGATTTAGCGATGCTTGTGACCATTGGAATGAATTCAAAAAAAATATTGAAGTTTGGTCTGCTTATAATTTATCGAATAATAATCATAGATTAGATTTGTAATCAACTCAGGAACAAAACAAGAATTCAAGATTATGATAAAAAAACATCTTATCTGGCTGGTGCTTTCCCTCCTCGGCGCTTCCGCCTTTGCCGTCATCGCCCTCAACCGCGGTGAATCGATCGGCGCGATCTGGATCGTGATTGCGGCAGTGTGCGTGTACCTGATTGCATACCGATTTTACAGTTTGTTCATCGCCAGCCGGGTGTTGAAACTCGACGGAACCCGTATGACCCCGGCGCATAAACACAACGATGGCTTGGATCATGTGCCGACCAATAAGTACGTGTTGTTCGGTCATCATTTTGCGGCGATTGCCGGAGCTGGGCCACTGGTCGGGCCGATTCTGGCGGCGCAGATGGGATATTTGCCCGGCATGTTGTGGTTGCTGGCCGGGGTGGTGTTCGCCGGAGCGGTGCAGGATTTTATCGTGCTGTTCGTGTCGACGCGCCGCAATGCTCGTTCACTCGGCGATCTGATCAAGTCCGAGCTAGGGCACATTCCCGGCATGATCGCGCTATTCGGCGCGTTCTTCATCATGCTGATTTTGCTGGCGGTGTTGTCGCTGATCGTGGTCAAAGCGCTGGCCGAGTCGCCGTGGGGCACATTTACCGTCGCGGCGACGATTCCGATTGCGATGTTCATGGGTATTTATTCGCGCTATTTCCGGCCGTGCGCGATTGCCGAAGTATCGTTGATCGGATTTGCGCTGCTGATGCTGTCGATCATTGCCGGACAATACGTGCAAGAGGATCCGGTTTGGGGAGCAATGTTCACCTTGACCGGCGAACAGTTAACTTGGGCGTTGATCGGTTACGGTTTTATCGCCTCGGTGTTGCCGGTATGGCTGCTGCTCGCGCCGCGCGATTATTTGTCGACCTTCCTGAAGATCGGTACCATCGTCGGGCTGGCCATCGGTGTGATCATCATTTCACCGGAGCTGAAAATGCCGGCGCTGACGCAATTCATCGACGGCAGCGGCCCGGTGTGGTCGGGCGATCTGTTTCCGTTCTTGTTCGTCACCGTGGCGTGCGGCGCGATTTCCGGCTTTCACTCGCTGATTGCATCCGGCACCACGCCGAAAATGATCCAGAACGAAACCGACGCGCGTTTCATCGGTTACGGTGCGATGCTGATGGAGTCATTCGTCGCGATCATGGCGCTGGTGGCCGCGGCGGCACTCGAACCCGGCATTTATTTCGCGATGAACAGTCCGGCGGCGATCATCGGCACTACGGCGGAATCGGCGGTGCAAACGATTTCGCAATGGGGTTTCTACATCACACCGGAAATGATCACGCAAACCGCGCAGAACGTCGGTGAGCATAGCATCATCTCGCGTACCGGCGGCGCGCCGACGCTGGCCGTCGGTATGGCGCAGATTCTGTCGGAAGTGGCCGGCGGCACGACGATGATGGCGTTCTGGTACCACTTTGCGATTCTGTTCGAAGCCTTGTTCATTCTAACCGCGGTCGACGCCGGCACGCGTGCCGGACGGTTCATGCTGCAGGATTTGCTCGGTTCGTTTGTGCCGGCGATGAAACGTACCGATTCGCTGGTGGCCAGCCTGATCGCCACCGGTATCTGCGTATCCGGCTGGGGATATTTCCTGTACCAAGGCGTGATCGATCCGTTGGGTGGCATCAATACGCTGTGGCCGCTGTTCGGCATCGCCAACCAGATGCTCGCCGGTATTGCGTTGATTCTATGCACCTGCGTGCTGTTCAAGATGAAGCTCGATCGCTTTGCCTGGATCACCGCGATTCCAGTGGTATGGGTGTGCATCTGCACACTGACCGCCGCCTGGCAGAAAATTTTTCACGATAACCCGCGCATCGGCT
The DNA here is from genome assembly GCA_015709615.1 of Gammaproteobacteria bacterium. Classification (NCBI taxonomy): domain Bacteria; kingdom Pseudomonadati; phylum Pseudomonadota; class Gammaproteobacteria; species Gammaproteobacteria bacterium. The sequence goes on from CP054179.1 coordinate 1,669,689, forward strand.
TTCTCGCTCATGCGCAGAAATACCAGGACGCGGTAGCGCAAGGCATCGTGCTGGCACCGGCGAAATCGCTCGAGCAAATGCAGCAAGTGATTTTCAACGATTACGTCAATACCACTTTGGCGGGATTGTTCATGACGGTGCTGATCAGCATGCTGCTGTTCGGTATCCGCACTGTGCTGCAAGCGCGCGTCGTGCAACATCCGACCGCGCAGGAAGCGCCGTTCGAATTGTTACCCGCTTACGCGACCGTCAACAACAAATAATGGAGATTGGAATATGTACACCACGCTGACACTGACTTTTCGTCATCTCACCCAAAGCCTGCGCTTGATGGTCGGCGTGCCGGAGTACGGCACGTATGTCGAGCACATGAGAACCGCGCACCCCGATCGCGCCATCATGACTTACGAGGAATTCTTCCGCGAGCGCCAGGAAGCGCGTTACGGAGGTAAAGGCCGGTTGAACCGGTGCTGTTGAAGTGACGCCGGGGAGAAACTCTGAAAAAGGTAGCGAGCGACGGTCAGGCATGGCGAAATCCGGCGAGAAAGCGCGGTTTACGAGTGATTATCAGCTTTCGGGTCTGACTTCAACGCCGCTAATTGTTAAGGCATCTCTAAAAAAAGGTTTCGGATAAAATCCAAGCCTTCCATCCGGCCAAACAAAGCAGCGTAAAGAAGGCTGCCACCATATCGTCGAACATGACGCCGAATCCACCGGTCAGATGGTTATCGTAGTAGCGGATTGGTTGCGGTTTGGCGATGTCGAAGAAGCGGAACAGAATGAAGGCCGCGAGCTGCCATGTCCACTCGTCCGGTGTGAAGTACAGCACCAGTAAGAATGCCACGGTTTCATCCCAGACCATACCACCGTGATCGGGATCGCCCAGTGCCTTGCCGCAAAGGCCGCAGGCCCAGATGCCGACGATGAACATGATGTCGATCAGCAAGAGAAAATAAACCGGGTTCAGATAATGATTGAGCCACCAGAATAACGGAAACGCCACCAATGTGCCTACCGTGCCCGGAGCAAACGGACTGAGTCCTGCTCCGCCGGAAAATGCGATGAGAGAAGCGGCATGGCTGTAGACAAAATAGATATCCGGCCGGAATTGTGGGGCGCCAGTGTCTTCCGTCGAATGGTGTGTTTCAGGGGTTGAAGTGGTCATAGCCTGTTATTTCCAATGTTATTGCGTGTCCTTGCGCGTCTTTCACAATCAATCCCGCACCCGGATGAACTTTACCGATGCGGGTCAGCGGGACAGCCAATTCGGCGGAAAGTGCCTCAATTTCACGGCGATTGGCTTGCGCTGCCGTAAAGCATAACTCGTAATCGTCACCACCCGCCAGCAGGCAACCGGTGGCAATCTTTTGCCGTGAATATTTTTTTAACACCGCGGAACAAGGTATGTCTGTAATGTTGATGCTGGCGGCTTTTTCCGAAGCGGCAAGAACATGTCCCAAATCCGCTATCAATCCATCGGAAATATCGATGGCACCATGCGCCAGGCTGATTAGACACTGTCCCAATTCCACCCTGGCTTCCGGCATCAGTAACGACGGCAGGCACTGCGCTATTTCTTCGGGTGCCAGTGTAATCTGTTGTAATTCGTGTTTCAGCGCCAACGCGGCATCGCCCAGCTTACCGGAAACCCAGATATCGTCGTCCACTTGCGCGCCGCTGCGGCGTAAAGCCTGGCCTGCCGCAACTTCGCCGATGATTTGTATGCCAATATTCAGCGGCCCGGCGGTGGTGTCGCCGCCGATCAATTCGACCCGATACCGGTCAGCGAGGGCGAAAAAACCCTTGCTGAATTCCGCCAGCCAGCTTGTATCCGGGTTTGCCAATTCTTCCGGCAGCGTCAATGCCAGTAAAGCCCAACGCGGCTTGGCACCCATCGCCGCCATGTCGGACAGATTGACCGCCAGGGATTTATAGCCGAGTTTATAAGGATCCGCATCGGCAAAAAAATGCCGCCCGCTTACCAGCGTGTCGGTTGATAGGGCCAGTTCGGTTCCGGGTTTGACCGCTATGAGCGCCGCATCGTCGCCGATTCCAAGCAATGCATCGGTCACTGGCCGCTTGAAATAGTCGCGGATAATGTCGAATTCCGAGGCCATGCGGCTTTGGTTTTACGGCCGATGTTTTACCGTTCTTGGCATGGTTGCTTCAACGGGGCGGAGCTGGATAGCTAATTTATCCAGTACGCCGTTGACATACTTGTAACCGTCGCTGCCGCCGTAAGTTCTAGCCAGTTCGATCGCTTCGTTGATGATGGCGCGATAAGGGATTTCCGGGTGATGGATCAGCTCGAACGTGCTCAATAGCAGGATCGCCGATTCGACCGGGCTTAACTCATTTAAGGCGCGATCCAAATGCGGCAGGATGTTTTTTTCCAATTCTTCTTTATGCTGCAGCACACCGTGCAGTACATGGACGAAATGCTTGTCGTCGACATGTTTGAATTCGCCGGATTCGCGTAATTGCTGCTCGATAAAGCTTGCCGTACCACCGGCTACTTGCCATTGGTAAATGCCCTGTACGGCAAATTCACGCGCTATGCGGCGGCGGCTTTTGTATTTTTCCGTTGGGTTGCCGCTGGGCGGATCAATTTCTGTCACTGCGCTGCTCATAAATCGATTTCATCTATTTTGATATGCAAATTGGCCATTTCCAGTGCAACCTGCGCGGATTCTATGCCTTTGGTGCTCATCCGGGCAATCGCCTGATCTTCGTCATCGGTGGTTAATATGCCATTGGCGATGGGAATTTCCGCTTCCAATTGCACCGTGACCAAGCCGCGCGCCGATTCGTTGGCGACTACTTCAAAATGGTAGGTATCGCCGCGGATCACGGCACCTAATGCAATCAGGGCGTCGAATTGATCGGACATGGCCATTCTTTTCAACGTCAGCGGAATTTCCAGTGCGCCGGGCACGGTTGCGATCAGGATATTGGAATCCAGTACACCATTTTTTTTAAGCTCCGCCGTGCAGGCGCCGAGCAAACCTTCGCCAATATCGATGTTAAAGCGGCTCATGACAATACCGATGCGCAGATCGGATCCATCCAGGTTCGGTTCAAATTCAAGTATATCGTCATAGTACGGCATGTCTGATTCCTGTTGTTCTATTAATCAATTGCGCTTATTTCTCAAGCGGGCAGAATGTGAATTATAGCTTAGGTGCGTCCACGTAACCGGTCACTTCCAGACCGAACCCGGTGACGCTGGGCATTTTTCTGGGCGCCGCCATCAAGCGCATTTTGCCGACGTTAAGATCTTTCAGTATTTGCGCGCCAATGCCATGGTCGCGTAAATCCGGTTTGAGTTGAGCGGAAGCATGCGTTTCTTTCGATTGTACCCGTTCAATCAGTTTCACCGGACTTTCTTTGCGGTGCAACAGCACAATAACACCGCGCCCGGCTTCGGCGATCAGTCTCATGGCGTTATGAATACTCCATGAATGCGTATGATCGTGAATATCGAGCAGATCGACGGCTGACAACGGCTCATGCACGCGCACCAGCGTCTCCGTGGCCGGATCGATTTCACCCTTGACCAAGGCCAGGTGTGCGGTATTGGCAATTTCGTCGCGATACGCTGTCAGCAGAAATTCGCCATGCACGGTCTGGATGGTGCGTTCCGCCACACGCGTGACCAGGCTTTCGATTTGGCTGCGGTATTGAATCAAATCCGCGATAGCGCCGATTTTGAGTTGATGCTTTTGCGCGAATGCCATTAGATCCGGTAAGCGCGCCATGCTGCCATCTTCTTTCAAAATTTCGCAAATCACCGAGGCGGCTGTCAAACCAGCCATCCTGGCCAAGTCACAACCGGCTTCGGTATGACCGGCGCGCACCAATACGCCGCCTTTTTGCGCCATCAGCGGAAAAATATGCCCCGGCTGTACGATATCATGCGGTTTTGCATCGGCTTTGACGGCGACTTGTACCGTCCGCGCGCGATCCGCTGCGGAAATGCCGGTCGTGACACCGCTGGCGGCTTCGATGGAGAGGGTGAAATTGGTGCCGAGCGGGGCGCGGTTGGCCGATACCATCAAGGGCAAATCAAGCTGGTGGCAGCGCTCTTCCGTCAGCGTCAAACAAATCAGCCCGCGCCCATGCGTCGCCATGAAGTTGATCGACTCCGGCGTGACGAAATCGGCAGCCAGCACCAGATCGCCTTCGTTTTCGCGATCTTCTTCATCGACCAGGATTACCATTTTGCCTGTTTTAAGATCGGCAATAATGTCTTGAATAGCGCTGATACTCATGTCTGTTTGCTCCAGCGAGGCTTATACATTCAATAATCTTGCCACATAACGAGCCAGCATATCAGTTTCCAGGTTTACCCGCATGCCCGGGGCGAGTTCTTTCAGATTCGTCATCGCCAAAGTATGCGGAATGAGATTGACAGAAAACGTATGATCTTCAATCCGATTGATCGTCAGGCTGACGCCATTGACGGTAATCGAACCTTTCGGCGCTAAAAACCGCATGGCGGATTCCGGCACTTGAATGATCAATTCAGAGCTTTCGCCAACAGCAGCCAATTTGATCACAGTCCCAACGGCATCCACATGCCCGCTGACCAAGTGTCCGCCGAGCCGGTCGGATAAGCGCATGGCTTTTTCCAGATTGACGTGAGCGGCTGGTCGATCCAGTCCGCTGGTGCAGTTCAATGTTTCCCCGGAAACATCGGCTGCAAACGAATCATGTGTCAACGTAGTGACCGTCAGACAAACACCGTTCACCGCAATGCTGTCACCCGGCGTGACATCGTCCAGATCCAGTTGTTGTGCCGAAATAGTCAGTGACAAACCGCCATGATCGTTTTCCTTGCAGGGGTGGATACGGGTGATGGTACCCACGGCTTCTATGATTCCGGTAAACAATTCAAATTTCCAGGTTGCGTAATCCGACAAGGCGCATAGTTTAGCATTACCCGATGCCAAGAATCTGTCCGGATGGCAGTTTGGCGCTGATTACCTGGTCTCGCGCCCGAAACGGGGTGCGGTCAGCGTCACGTCGGCGCGTTCCCAGGCTTTCTTGAAACGCGCTTCGATCGGAGCCGCTTGGTCGTTCTTGTTTTGCGCGCGCATGGCCTGCATTAAGCCGAAAAGCGCCCAGCCATTGTTGCGGTTACGCCGCAAGTCTTCCCAAAAAACTATTTCCGCTTCTTCCGGCCGGCCCGATTCCAGCAGGATAGCACCGAGCGATAGCCGTGGCGGCTGATGAAACTCGGCCGGTTCGGTATAGATCAGCGCATCCTCCAGCCGGACCGCCTTTTCAAGATACGCAATAGCCTGATCGAATTGCCCTCGCGCGGCAGCGATTTCGCCCGCCAGCACTTCCGGAGCGATGCGAAGCACGGTGCTCGAGGTGTTTTTCGACAATAAGGGGTGGTCTAACCGTGGATCTTCCATGATTTTGCGCAGCGCCGCGAGTTCCTGTTCAGCTTGTGGCAACTGTTTTGTGGCCACCCTCGCGAGGCCGCGCACATAATGCCAGCTGCCGGTCAGGAAAGCATTGGTCGATGGCGGCGGAGTGAGGTCAAGAATTTCCTGCCAATGCCCGAATCTCGCCAACGTCCAATACGGCGTCACGCGGAAAACCGCCGTCAGCGGGATGGCTTTCAGCACGTCATCATCGATTTTCTGGGCGGCTTCTTTTGCCGATTCGATCGCAAGCTTACTTTGTCCGTCCGATGTCGCCGCGAACCAGAGAAAGTGAATATTGTGCGGGTAGTAAACCATCGGATATAAGCCGTGGGCATGATCTTGCGCGATGTAAGACTCGTCCGCGGCGATGGCCATCTGATTGCTCTTGATCGAATCGGCATAGCGGCCGACACGTTGATAAATATGCGATGCCATGTGAATCATATGGCCTGCTTCCGGCATTAATTCAAGCAGCGTATCGGCCGATTTCTCGGCACGCTCCGGCGTCGATGTCGGTTCTATTAAGTGAATATGCATGTGCAAGGCGCCGGGGTGTTCCGGGTAACGCCGCAGTACGTCTTCGGTCAGCGCGACAATTTCGGCAGTGCCTTCGTAAGGAGCGCCGTCAAGCATCCAATAACCCCACGGCCGCAGATCCATCATCGATTCGACGTACAGCATCGCAATGTCCGGATCATCCGGAAAGCGCCGGTGCACTTCGCGCATTGCCGCCGCGTAGGCTTGGTCATTGACGGTTCTGTGCTCGGCTTTACCGGAGTAGCGTTTTTCAAGGGCGCTGATGAGCGCCTGCTCCTTCCCGGTAGCTCGCGTCATCAGGGATTTGGCTTGCTGGATGATTTCCAGCGCGCGTGGTTCTTCGTTCGGCTCCATCATGGCGTTAATATTCGGGCCGAGCACCAGCGCTTGTCCCCAATATGCCATCGCAAGCCCGGGATCCAGCCGCGCCGCTGCGCGGAATGCTTGACGCGCCTCGGCATGATTGAATCCATAGGCGAGATTGAGTCCTTGATTGATGTATTGCTGCGCCAATGGATTGCTCGTACTGACAGGGAATGCGTGCTTGCCGAGGTTCTGTAACCGGGGAGCGGGTTGTTGCTTTGAATCGAATTGTTGCGCCGCGTCGGATGCCAGGGTGTGTGATTGGCCGCTTTCTTTTTCAGCCGTAGCCCATGATGCAACAGGACTTGCAATAGCCAGAGCTGCCATTAAAAAGGGGGAAACAATATCTCGGCGGTACATAGCTGCCTCCGTAAAAAAATGTTGATGTCAGGTTAACAGGAAATTTCTCGAGGCTATTCAGCTGTGGTGGGATCAATCACGGATCGGACTTGGGCAACACGAGTCACGGGGAATTCGCCCTGTTCTGCGTGTGTTCGAATAGCGGTCTCGTCCGGCGCAAGATAAAGGCAATACACTTTATCATCGGTCACGTAACTTTCCAGCCATTGAATACGTGGCCCCATGTTGTTGAGAATGGTACAGGATTTTTGCGAAATGGCTTGGAGGTCTTGGGGTGTGAGTGAGCCTGCGCAAGGAATTTCACGTTCAATCATGTATTTAGGCATATTTTTCTCCTTTAGTTTTCATAAGAAACGACCGGTCGTTTTTTGAATGCTAAAAAAATAATCACCGGACAAAAAAATCATTCAATAAATCGTGACAACATTGTTTGACCGGCGCGGATGATTTTTCTATTTGCATTCGCAACAGCGCGCCTTGCCAAGTATTGATCAATAAATCAGCCATTTCTTCCGCGCTTTTGTCCGATCTGACAGATCCTTGTTGCTGCGCCTGGGCCAGGCCGGACTGCAATAAGTCGCGATATCGTGCGATTGCCGATTGCAGGGACTGCTGACATATATCGCTGGTGCTGCCGATTTCTCCCATGAGGCTGCCCAGCAAGCATCCGCCTTTGAATTGGTTTTCTTCGAGTTCCACGATCAGTTCGTCAAAATAGCGGCGGATGGCCCCCAGCGCATCGGAACCGGATTGCTGAAGATGCGTGGACAATCGCGAAATGAACGGCTCGATATAATGCTGAATGACCGCCGCACCAAATTCTTCTTTGCTGCTGAAATAGTTATAAAAAGAACCTTTGGGGACATTGACCGCATCGAGAATCTCCTGCAAGCCGGTACCGTGGTAGCCTTGGTTCATAAAAAAGACAACGCCTTGATTCAGCAGGCTGTCCCGGTTGAGCTCTTTTTTGCTTGGTTTTGACATGAAAAGATAATACGACCGGTTGTCTCAAAAATCAAATAAAAATGTATTTAATTATTTCAGCAACAGGCTTCATGATGGATTGGCGCGCCCAACACGATTCGAACGTGCGACCCCCGCCTTCGGAGGGCGGTACTCTATCCAGCTGAGCTATGGGCGCTTAGGGAAGCTCTTAAAAACTACTGCACTTCGGTCATGCTGTGTTGAAATCGGTCTCAAAATGCTCATTTACTATCTGTAAACTGCGCTTTTTCGTCTGATTTCCCCTTACCTGGCCATCACTCGTTATCTTTTTCAGAGCTTCCTGAGGTGAATAAACCAACAATCTTTATTGCCGGCGCAAGGATAACTGCTTTTATTATTCCCGTCCAACCTAGATCAGCAGTCTATGTGGAAAAAATATTTCATCCATCCGGTTACTCGGGGTACTTTACCGTTGATTCAACGGCAAGGGGGAAGATTTTAACAGTTTTTACAATCCTGTTTTTGGTTTGAATCACTTCGATCGAATAGCCGGCAATATTAAGGCTCGTCCCTGCTTCCGGAATATCCTCAAAATATTCCAGGATCAGGCCATTCAAGGTTTTCGGTCCGTCCAACGGGAATTGCATACCCAGCTTACGATTCAACTCGCGTAATAAAGTGCTTCCTTCAACAAGGATGCTGCCGTCTTCCTGCTTCTGGAAAACACTGGCCAACGTGGGGGCGTGCGTAGTAAATTCGCCGATAATCTCCTCAATGATGTCGTCCAGCGTAACCAATCCCAACCATTCGCCGTATTCGTCCACGACCAAACCAACTCTTTTCTGATTTTCCTGAAATAACTGCAACTGGGAAAACAACGATGTTCCGGAGGGAATGAAGTAGGGTTCACGCATGACTTTTTCCAGCGTGGCGGCGGTTATTTTTCCTCCTTGCATCTGATTCAATACTTTCCGTACATGCACGATACCGACAATATTATCCATACGCTCACGGTAGACCGGTAAACGGGTGTGATGGCAAGTCAGCAATTGCGAATGAATGACGCCATCGTCCGCATTTAAGTCAATCGCTTCGATTTGGCTGCGCGGTACGATGACATCGTCAACGGTGACCGTTTCAAGATCAAACAAGTTCAATAGCATGCTCTGATGCTTGTGTTGTATAAAATGCCCGCCTTCCAGCACCAATGTTTTCAGCTCTTCCGTGCTGATTTTTTGCTCGAGTTCGCCCTTTTGGGGTTTTAGCCGGAACAGGATTAGCAGTCCGCTGACGAACAAGTTAACGAACCATACGACAGGGTAGAAAATAATCAGTAAAGGCGTTAATACGTAGCTTGCCGTCAGCGCAATCCGCTCAGGATAAGCGGCAGCGATGACTTTCGGAGTGATTTCGCTAAATACGAGAATGGCGAAAGTCACGGCGATCGTCCCCATCAATAACGCAAAGTCGTCGTGAGCGAAAAGAGTGCCGACAATAATGGCGACTAAGGTTGCTGATGCCGTGTTCAATAAATTGTTGCCGAGGAGAATAACGCCTAATAACCGGTCAGTCTTGTCGAGCAATTTTATGGTCAACCGGGCGCCCCGATGACCTTGCTTGGCAAGGTGCCGCAAACGATAGCGGTTGATCGCCATCATGCTGGTTTCGGATAGGGAGAAAAAGCCTGATAAAACAAGTAAAAACACCAACGCGATTAGCATGATGTGCAGCGGCATGTCTTCCAAGAATCACCTGTAGTCAGTAATGGTAAAAGCATTAAATAAACAATTATATATTCTGAGTCTAAGCAAATTTTTGTCAACAAAAAGAGCCGCTGGATTGAAGGATGTTGATTATTTTATGTGTAAGAATTTCTAGCGTTGTTTACAGTATTCAGGAGAATACTGTAGATGAACATACACAAACGCACTCGTTTAACATTATTGGATCGTCAGGAAATCTGGCGGCTGTATCAAACCCGGCTGTGGAAGGTAGTTCAGCTGGCAGAATACTTTCACGTCAGCCGGCCAACGATTTATGACGTACTGAAACGAGCCAGACTCCAGGAATTTACTCCGCGTAGCAGTACCAATCAGCGCTTCAAGACACTGCAGTATGGCCTCAAACGTTTGGCTAAAGTAGAGCAAACCATCCAGGAACGTCTCAAGCGTGAAGCGAAGCGCTATAACAAATCTTATCCGGGCGAGCTCGTTCACCTCGATACCAAGCGGCTTCCATTATTGAAAGGACAGTCTGCCAATGAACCTCGCGAGTACCTGTTTGTGGCCATCGATGATTTCTCCAGGGAATTATATGCCGATATCTTCCCCGATAAAACTCAATACAGCGCCGCTTGCTTTCTCATCGCTACTGTTGCCCAATGTCCTTATCAAATCGATTGCACTTATTCCGATAACGGCACGGAATTTAAAGGAACTGACGATCATGCTTTTGTCAAAGCTTGCAGGCAACACGGTATCGGTCAGAAGTTTACTCGTGTCAATCGTCCTCAAACCAACGGGAAAGCTGAGCGCGTGATCCGCACGCTCATGGACATGTGGCACAACAAATTCTGTTTTAAAGACACTGCTGACCGACGTATTCAACTTGTCCGTTTCATTAACTTCTACAACACCGTCAAACCCCATAAGAGTTTGTATAACGCAACCCCTTATGAAATACTCAACGCTTATTTCAATCAACCTCTCTGTAAACAACCCTGAGATTTCTTACAGATAAACGCTCTTGCAAGGTAGGTGCTGGCAGTTCTCCGTCAATGTAAAGCACGCGCCGCTTCTGAGGTGCTTTCCATCCCAGAAATACACCGCCGCAAGCCACCGCATAAGCCAAGGTTAAAGCCAGCCAGCTTTTACCGATACCTCGCCATGCGTAGATCATAAAAAGGCTTTGCATCGTCAACCAAGGCGATAGCATGATTTCACGGGCTGGCAGTTCCTTTCTTAAAAAATCACCAATATTGATGCATACAGCTCTGGAATGATTCGGAATTTGATGGATGGTGTCATCAGGATCGTTATCAACGGCCATCATCTCTAGTGCTTGGCTCTCCAGGTCATTCATTACTTGAATCTCCTTGAATAGCTCATTGCTTCGTTAATCCGGATAACTGCCTTTGATAGAAACTCAATATCTGATTCAGGCAACACTTTACCGGTGAGCATCGAACGGGCAGCCAATAGCACAACAATCGCATCATGCTGTAAAGCACTCAAAATTTGCCATTCGTTGAAGTAAGATCGGGTTTGCGGATCGTAGGTTTGCCGGTCAGATTTTAGGAATAAATCAGCGGAATTTAAACCGATTGACGCTGTGATTTGGTAAATGGAACAACCTGCAAAGCAATGAAGAAGTATTTGCCCTTCGCGGCCTTCACTTACTGCAAGACTGCGGCCTTTCCGGTCATCGTGGGAAGGGCAAAATGCCAGCATACCGCCGTTATGACGTTTGATAACGCCCTTTAAGCGATTCGTGACTTCGTTCAATGCGTCATGAGTGCTATAATTAGAGTATGAGTTTATTCCAGCCGCTACCCCCGCCGGGTGCGGCTTTTTATTTTGTGGAATCATGTTTAACCCCCTATTCGGTAATTAACGGGGTCAGCAAGCCAGCGGTGAAGCTCCGCGTTATCGTAAAACGTGCAGCGGATGCCCATGCGCTCGGGTTGCGGTGCTTTGCCTTCCTTGGATAATTTTCTGAAGGTTTCCCTTGATACGGGTGAGAATTTGGCGATTTTGGGCCAGCGTGATTTGCCAGTTAAAGGAAGTACTGCGGGTAATGCTTTTTGTTTTTGTTGCATCGCAAGTCCTTTTGACGAATTAAAAAATTCACCAATCAGGCGGATATTTGCGTCTTAATTGCTTGCCGTTCTTTGCCATTGCTGGCAAATATTAGCAATCACTATTGCAATACGTACACGTATTGTTTAGTATTTGCCGAATGGTGTAACTATAGTTACATTCTCAAACAGCAAAATTCAGACATTAATGACGTAAATAACCACCTCGGCCGCGTCATTAAGCCAAGCAAGAACATAAGTGCAATATAGTCCCGCCGTGACTAAATTCGGCAACCAACCCCGCTTTGGACGGCAATCCTTGGCGGGGTTTTCTCATTTGGTGAAATGAGGTTTACAAATAATAGCACTGGTTGGCCAAGCTGCGATAGTTAATGGAATTCATAAAAATACATGGCGCCTCTATATAGAGAACAAACATTCATAATTACTAATAGATGTTGTGCTTCGGTTTGGTAGTTTTGATGATTGCCGGGTGCGTATTCGTAGATATAAGAGTCTAATGGAAAAGCTATATTTTCTATGGGAAAAATAATTTCATGAGTTTCTAAAAGCTTTTAGAGCTATATTTGACGCCGCTTGCAGTGTGAAAATTTAGGGTGAGTGAGTACCAGAAAGCGCCAGAATAAACGCCATTAAGAAGCACAAATATCACAGAATATTGCATGCACCTAGACACCTAGAGCGCTATCAGTGGTAGTTGGTGAACAAGTGCTGTTAAATTTATGCAGCCTTAAACGGTATCACCTCTGCTCCGGCTTTCAGCTTATCCAGATAATCCGCCCATGCCTGCATCATGTGTGCCCTTGGTTCAAGGTACAGCGCATGGTTGTATGCCGCGCTTACTGCATCGCGTTGTGTATGTGCAAGCTGCAATTCGATATGGTCATGATTGAATCCTTGTTCGTGAAGGATCGTTGAAGCTACCCCCCGGAATCCGTGGCCGGTCATGCGGCCGTGATACCCCAACCGGTAGAGTGCGTAAAGAATCGTGTTATTGCTCATGGTCTTGCCGTCTCTGCGTTCGCTTGGGAATAACAACACGTCATCAGCCGCCAGTTTGTGGATTTCTTCCAGTACCGTTATTGCCTGGTTGCTCAAGGGTACGATGTGCGGGGTTTTCATCTTCATGCGTTCGGCTGGTATGCGCCATTCTTTCTTGATCAGGTCGATTTCATTCCATTGTGCGCCAATCAGTTCACCCGTGCGAACAAACGTTAACGCCATAAGCTGCAATGCAAGGCGGGTGAGTGGTTGCCCGTCATAACCATCGATATTGCGCAGCAATTCAGGTAATTCTCTCTCGCTCAACCGCTTGTGATTGGTTTTCTTGGCGGGCTTCAGTACATCGGAAGGTTTTATATCAGCCGCCGGATTACGTTCTGCCAACCCATGCGCCACGGCATAGCGCATAACCTGCCCGCACATCGTCAATACACGCTTGGCAATATCCAGCGCACCACGTGATTCAACCTTGCGCACCATCGCTATGAACTGGGCTGCGGTGATTTCATTCACGGGTTTATGACCAATGGCCGGGAATGCGTCCGCTTCCAGCCGCCGGATCGTGTAACCGGCGTGGCGTCCAGTCTTGTCATGCTTCCAGTGATTCCACCAAAGCCGGGCTACCGATTCAAAACTATTGGCGGCTGCAATGGCTGCCTGCTGTTTTTCTTCCTTGCGGTTTTCTGAAGGGTCTATGCCTTGCGCCAGCAGTTCTTTCAGGCGTGCGTGTTGATTGCGTGCTTCTTTTAGTGAAACGTCAGGATATACGCCGATTGAAAGCATTTTGGGTGTGTCATTAAAACGGTATCGATACCGCCACCATTTCGCGCCAGAAGTTTTCACCAGTAAAGCCAGTCCGTGCCCGTCTGCTAGTGAATAATCCTTTTCTTTGGGCTTTGCCGCTTTGATGATTGAATCGGTCAGTTTCATGTGAGTGCCTTTATCCTATTGGATTGCGCAAAAATGTGAGTAACCTTTTTATGAGTATTATAGTTACTCACAAAGTTACACACAAATTCGGTGTGTTACTCACATTTCACATGGTTGCCTACGATTAACAAAAAACCCGCTAAACTTAACATTTACGCGGGTCTTGTTGGCATTACTGGGTGTTAATTGGCGCATCTTTGGCGGAGAGGATGGGATTCGAACCCATGTGCCAGGTTACCCTGACCATCTGATTTCGAGTCAGCGCCGTTATGACCGCTTCGGTACCTCTCCGACTTTAAAATAATACACCCATTTGACTGACTCAAAGTCAAATGGGCATTACAAATTATAACTTCACATGCTTTATGCGGCGACTGTCAAGGCAGCACGCATTTTTTGCAGTGCCTTGGCTTCAATTTGACGGACACGCTCTGCGGATACGCCCAATTCATCAGCAAGATCATGCAGTGTTGCCGTATCTTTTTCCCTTAACCAGCGAGCTTCAATGATATGGCGGCTGCGATCGTCCAGGCATGCGAGCGATTGCTGCAATCCTTTCTCGCGTAAATGCGCGATTTGTTCGTTCTCCAGGATTTGCGACGGTTCTTCGCCATTAGTCAGGTAACTGATCGGACTGAATGTTTCATCTTCTTCATCCGATACGGGCTCCAATGCAATATCCGAGCCATTGAAGCGTTTTTCCATTTCGACCACTTCCTCGGACTTGACACCCAATTGCGCGGCCATCGCATCCACTTCCTGCGGATTCATCGTATCCAGTCCTTGTTTCATGCTACGCAAGTTGAAGAACAGTTTGCGCTGTTGCTTGGTGGTGGCTATTTTAACCAAACGCCAGTTACGCATGATGAATTCATGAATTTCCGCTTTGATCCAGTGCACGGCAAAGGACACCAAACGTACACCACGCTCAGGGTCAAAACGCTTGACCGCTTTCATCAGACCGATATTGCCTTCCTGGATCAAGTCAGCTTGCGGAAGACCATATCCCTTGTAACCGCGCGCTATTGCGACCACAAACCGTAAATGCGACAGAATCAGTTGTTGCGCAGCCTCGATATCGCCATGATTCCACAGGCGCCGCGCCAAGCTGCTTTCTTCTTCTTGGGAAAGAATGGGGAAAGAATTAGCAGACTGAATATAACTTTCTAAACTTCCACCCATTGAAGGCAGTGTCAAAGCATTCGTCATTGTAATAATCTCCTGATTAAGATTTTCGCCCAGTTTTTATCTTTCAAACTGGCAGTATTCTAGCACTCCCACAATGAGAGTGCCAAATATTTGGAAAGTTCGCTATGGGGATTCTGCTTATTTAGGTTCGATCTGCCAAAGATGGCTCGCAACCGAGATACGCGCGCCCAGCCACCCCAGCCAGCCGGAAAACAGCAGCAAACTAATACTGTCTGCCGTAGTAAGAGGCTGCAACTGCAAATCAATGGCGTAAAGTTGTGACAGCACAACGAGTCGTTCATTGAAGGTACGAATGGCCAGCGCCATGATAAGCCATGCCGTAGCGCCTCCCGCCAATCCTTGCAGTGCGCCGAAATAAAGGAAGGGCCGCCGGATAAAGCTGTCGGTCGCGCCGATGAGTTTGGATAATTCGATTTCATCCCGCTTGGTGAGAATTTGCAGGCGAATGGTGTTGAACATGATCGCGATAATCGCGATGCTCAACAGCGTTGCCAGCATCAGCACGGCAAAGCGCCCGAGCTCGAGTAATGCGTTCAAGTGCTCGATCCAAGCGGAATCGAATTGCACATGTTCGATTTCCGACCAGTCTTGCAAGGCCAAGCGCAACTGTTCCAGAGCTTCAGTGGTGTTTTCCTGGGTATGGATAACAAAGGCATCCGGCAGCGGGTTGCGCGCCAGACTTGCAGCGATATCGGTAAGTCCGGTGCTTTGTTGCAACTGCTGCAGTGCAGCATCTTTCGGAATAAACTGAATGGTCAGGATTTGCGGGTTTTCTTCCAGGCGCTGATTGACTTTTTCGATACTATCCTGCGTCGTATCCAGCTTAAGAAACAAACTCATCTGCGGAGAACCCGCCGTTTGCCCGGAAAAAGCTTGCAGGTTTTGCATCAGTACATAAATGCCTGCCGGCAGGCTGAGCGCAATCCCCATTACGATAATGCTGAGCAAGCTTGTGAGCGGTGTTGCAATCAGCCGTTTGAGCGTGAGAAAAAATACAAACCCATGTTGTGTCAGCCATGCGCGTATCATGCCGCCAGTTTTCCTTGTTTCAGTGACAGAATGCGATGCTGCGTATCTTCCAATAGCGAAGCATCATGCGTTGCGATCAACACCGTCACGCCCACCTGATTGAACGACGTAAACAAAGCCATGATATCCCGGGCGTATTCCACGTCCAGATTGCCGGTCGGCTCATCGGCGATCAGAATAGCCGGACGATGAACCACCGCGCGTGCAATGCAGAGCCGCTGTCTTTCTCCGCCCGATAACGCAATCGGCATGGCTTTTTCTTTTTTTAACAGACCCACTTTATCCAATGCGGCACGGACACGGGCAGCCACCGTATTGTGATCGAAATTGCTGATTTGCAGCGGCAGCAAGACATTATCGAATACAGTGCGATCGAACAGCAACTTGTGATCCTGAAAGATGAAGCCGATTTTGCGGCGCAGATACGGAATAGCCGCCGGTTTGAGCTGGGCGATATTCTGCCCGCTGATCGTGATGACACCGGAAGTCGGCCGTTCGATCGCCGCTATGAGTTTCAATAACGTGCTTTTACCCGCGCCCGAGTGACCAGTCAGAAACACCATTTCGCCGGATGCTACTGACAAATCAACGTTATTCAGCGCCACATAGCCGTCGGGATAGCGTTTCGAGACATTCTTGAAAGTGATCATATCAGTGACGTTCAATCAAACAGCGCATCAACAAACTGTCTGGCATCAAACGGCCGTAAGTCATCCACCCCCTCACCGACGCCGATAAAGCGCAATGCCGGGGGATTTTCCGGATATTGCCCGGCAATCGCAGCCACCACACCGCCCTTGGCGGTTCCATCCAGCTTGGTCAAGATCAGGCCGGTAACATCCAGCGCCTCATCAAACGCTTTCACTTGCGCGATGGCATTTTGCCCCGTATTGGCATCGAGCACCAGTAGCACTTCGTGTGGCGCATCGGGCATGGCTTTGGTAATGACGCGTTTTACCTTCTTGATTTCTTCCATCAAATGCAGTTGCGTTGTCAACCGTCCGGCGGTATCCGCCAGTACGATATCGATGCCACGCGCCTTGGCCGAATTGACTGCATCAAAAATCACCGCTGCGGGATCGCTTTTTTTGTCCGGATCGTTATCCGGGGCGATGACCGTGACGTTGTTGCGTTCCCCCCAGGCGATCAATTGCTCGCGTGCCGCCGCGCGGAAAGTGTCGCCGGCAGCCAGCAATACCGATTTGCCTTGTCCTTGAAAATATTTGGCCAGTTTACCGATCGACGTGGTTTTCCCCACGCCATTGACGCCGGTGATCATGATGACAAACGGTTTGTGCGTCGTGGTATCCAACGGCTGCACCAGCGGCTCCAGCATGGCGGCGAGCAGCTCTTTCAGCGCTTCTTTCAATTGCGCCGAGTCGGTTAAGGCGTCGCGTTTGACCTGTTTGCGGAGATTTTCAAGCAACTGCTGCGTGGCGCTCACACCGATGTCGGAGGTCAGTAAAACGGTCTCCAATTCTTCATACAACGCCTCGTCGATTTTGCCGCCGCCGAACAAACCCGACAGCTGTTTGCTCAGATTCTGCCGGGTGCGCGCCAGTCCCAGCTTGAGTTTGGCGGCAAAGCTTATCGGCTCTTCCGGTTTGGCTTCGGCTTCGACTTCGACTTCAGCTTCGGCTTGTGCATCGGCGTCGAGTGAAACCGGTGTTCCTGCGGATTCCGCGGGATCCTTTTTGGATTTAAAAAAACTGAACATTCTGGTAGGCTCTTCTACTGATATACATCGAAAATTCTCAAAGTCTAATTTTATTCTGTTTACTTACATTTTGGTTGGTAAAAATGAAACCTGATGATTGTTTTACGTTGCTTCGCCTTTTCTCATTTTCCGCATTGTTTGCCGCAGCCGTGCTGATTTCATCTCCGGCGACTGCCAATCCGCATGAATATTTGCTCGATAATGGCCTGAGATTGATTGTTAAGCAGGATCACCGCTCACCGGTCGTGGTGACGCAAATCTGGTACAAAGCGGGCAGCATCGATGAGGTCAACGGCGCTACCGGCGTGGCGCATGTGCTGGAGCATATGATGTTCAAAGGTACGGAGAAAGTTCCGGGCGGAGAATTTTCCAAGCGGATCGCAGCCGCGGGTGGACGGGAAAACGCTTTTACCAGTTACGATTACACCGCCTATTACCAACAACTGCATAAAGACCATCTGCCGATGGCGATGGAACTGGAAGCCGACCGGATGCGCAACCTGATTCTGACCGAGGAAGAGTTTGCGAAAGAAATCAAAGTGGTGATGGAAGAACGGCGGTTGCGCACCGAAGATCAGGCACGTTCCTTACTGTATGAAAAAATGATGGCGGTCGCGTATCAATCGCACCCGTACAAAAATCCCATCATCGGCTGGATGAACGATCTGGAGAATATGACGGTTGCAGATGCGCGTGAATGGTATGACCGCTGGTACGCGCCCAATAACGCAATTTTGGTTATTGTCGGTGATGTCGATACCAATGAAGTATTCAGACTGGCACAAAAAAACTACGGCACTATTCCTAAACATACTTTATTGCCGATCAACGCCCGCAAACCCCAAACCGAACCGCCGCAAACCGGCACCAAACGCATCATCGTCAAAGCGCCGGCAGAGTTGCCCTACCTCATGATGGGCTATCATACGCCCACCATTAAAAACATCATGGAAGACTGGGAGCCGTATGCGCTAGAAATATTGGAAGGCGTACTGGATGGCCATGCATCGGCCAGACTGAACAAAAATCTGGTACGGGAAAGCCAGGTCGCCAATTCGGCCAATGCCGGTTATAGCGCGATAGCACGCGGCCCAAGCATGTTCTTTCTGAGCGCGGTGCCGCGTGCCGGCAAAACGATCACCGAACTGGAGCAAGCACTGCGAAAAGAAATTGAAAAAATCGTCAAAGACGGCGTTACCGAGGAAGAACTGTCGCGAGTCAAAGCGCAAGTTATCGCCGGCCATGTGTATCAGCGCGATTCCATTTTTTCCCAGGCGATGCAACTGGGCAGGCTGGAGAGCACCGGGCTATCTTACCGCGACATCGATGTCATCCTGGAAAAGTTAAAAGCAGTTACCGCAGCGCAAATACGCGACGTAGCGAAAAAATATTTCAACGACGACAGCCTGACGGTGGCCGTACTGGATCCGCAGCCGCTGGAACAAAAAACACCGGTGAAAGCGCCGAGCGGTTTAAGACACTGAGCCGGTTAAATCGAGTGGAAATATCAGAATGCTGACAGACGCATTGGAAATTAGCGAAAAGCCGAGCGGCTGTCAGCGTGAAACCGAAAATTATTGACTTTCTAAACACCTTTATTTTTTCGTGCCGTCATGGGTATGGGTATGCCCATCATCGCCGTGTTTACACATACGATCCATCATGCGATGCATTTCCGATTGATCGATAAAACCGTCCTTATTGACATCTTTTTTGTCAAACATGGCTTCATGATGCTTCAAGAACTCTTCCTTGCTGATTTTGCCATCCTTGTTCGTATCGACGGACGCCATGTGTTCGCATTCGTGACCGTGAGAGCCGTGCTGATCGCCGGATTTCGCATCCCCATGACTATGACCGGATGCGTGTCCGCTTTGATGCTGATGTCCGCCTTGTGTGGCATCGGCGGCCATCGCTGTTATTGCGCTTCCTGAGAGTAAGAAAACCGTTACAACAGTCATAGAAAGCGCATTTCTTTTAAGGCTCATCTTGTTTCTCCTAAGTGTGGGATGGTTGTGAACGAAAGATCAAAATTTCCTTTCCGGCTTTTAGAAACGACCCCGCTTGGAAAGTTCGGCAGGTAATGGCAACATTTCCCGAAGCATGGTACTTATCGTTGTTTCAAGCAACGATAAAGTGCTGACGGTAATACTTCAATTCATTGATGGAATCATAAATATCCGCCAATGCCTCATGCTTGCTTTCTTTCGTCAGTCCGTTGACTATCTCCGGTTTCCAGCGCTTGACCAGTTCCTTCAAAGTGCTGACATCAAGGTTGCGATAATGAAAATAGGCTTCCAATTGCGGCATCGTGCGCACCATGAAGCGCCGGTCCTGGCAGATGGAATTGCCGCACATCGGCGATGCGCCGGGCGGCACATGCAGTTTCAAGAACTCGATTAATTGCGCCTCCACTTCCGCTTCGCTATTGCGCGAGGCTTTCACCTTGCCGATCAGGCCGGATTTGGAATGCGTCGATTGATTCCATTTATCCATACCGTTCAGCACCTCATCCGGCTGGTGCACAACCAGAACCGGACCTTCGGCTATGGTATTGAGCTGCGAATCAGTGATAACCAAAGCAACTTCAATGATGCGGTCGGTATCGGGATTGAGTCCGGTCATTTCCATATCGACCCAGATGAGGTTATTGTTATCTTGTGCCATAATGGTTTCGATTTTTTTGAATGTAATGCGCTTAATTGTGTCATATCGCCGTTAGTCCGTCACTTTTAAACAAATGCGGTTTATTTTGTGACGATCACTTAATGTGCCACGTGAATTTAAACTTTCAAACTCAAGATAATTGATTATGCAAACATTTACATTGATTTTTCTGATTGCACTGCTGCTCACGACGGCAACCCAGATCTGGCTGGCCGTGCGGCATATCCGCTATGTACGTGCGCATCAAGACAGAGTGCCGGAAGAATTTTCCGGCCAGATCAGTTTGAACGATCACCGCAAGGCCGCGGATTATACCTGCGCCAAAACGCGCGCGGGTTATCCGGGCATTTTGCTGCATGTCGTGTTATTGCTGGCCTTTACACTGGGCGGCGGTTTGAGTGCCTTGAGCGTTTTTTGGGCCGGCTGGCTGAACGATCCTTTGCTGCATGGCATGGCGCTGATCATCAGTGCATTTTTGCTGATGAGCTTGGCCGAACTGCCGTTGAGCTACTACCGCACGTTTGTAATCGAAGAGCAATACGGTTTCAATAAAATGACACCCGCGATGTTTTTCGCCGATCTGGTCAAGCAAGCCGCGCTCGGTTTGTTGCTGGGCGCTCCGCTACTGTTTTGTGTGCTGTGGCTGATGGAAAAAATGGGCGAAAGCTGGTGGCTATACGCGTGGTTTGCTTGGATCGCGTTCAATTTGTTCGTCCTGGCAATTTTCCCAACCTGGATCGCACCGCTGTTTAACAAATTTACCCCACTGGAAGACGCCACGCTTAAAACGCGCATTGAGCAATTGATGAGCAAGTGCGGTTTTAAAGCCAGCGGCTTGTTCGTCATGGATGGATCGCGCCGCAGCAATCACGGCAATGCGTATTTCACCGGTTTCGGCAAAACCAAGCGCATCGTTTTTTTCGATACGCTACTGGCGCGGCTCAATCCAAGCGAAATCGAAGCGGTGCTGGCGCATGAACTGGGGCATTTCAAGCATCGCCATGTCATCAAGCGCATCGTGGTATCGTTTGCGATGAGTTTGGCATTTTTATGGTTGCTGGGTTATTTGATGCAGCAAAGCTGGTTTTACCAAGGTCTGGGCGTGAACGTTGCAGCCGTGCCGTCAACAGCAATGGCATTGCTGCTGTTTTTCCTGGTGATGCCGGTATTTACTTTCCTGCTGCATCCGATTTCCAGTCTTTATTCACGCAAGCACGAGTTTGAAGCCGATGCCTATGCAGCGCAAAATTCTTCCGCCGACGATCTGGTGCGCGCGCTGGTCAAGCTGTATCAGGACAACGCGGCAACGCTGACACCGGATCCCCTGCATTCGGCTTTTTACGATTCACATCCGCCCGCGTCGATCCGTGTGGCGCACTTACAAAGTCAGGGGCAAGCATGAACACTTCCGTGTGCGATTTGACATCCAAGCAATGCAAGCCATGCGAAGGCGGCGTACCGCCGCTTTCCGGCGCAGAAGTCGACACATACCTGCGGCAAATCGAAGACTGGCAACTGCAAGGCAAACAAATCAGCAAAACCTACGCTTTCAAAAACTATTATCAAACCATGGCGTTTGTGAATGCGGTGGCGTGGGTTTCGCACCGCGAGGATCATCATCCCGATATGCTGGTTGGTTACAACCAGTGCGTGGTGACGTACACCACGCATGCCATCGGCGGCTTGTCCGAGAACGATTTCATCTGCGCGGCTAAAATCGACAAGCTGTTTGCCATTTGAGTAATCGCCTGCAAAATTCAGAACGCCGGGAAGCATCATCAACTGGACGGGTGGTTGCCGCTTTCGGCAGGCACTATTCGGTTGAGACTGAAACAGGTGAAATCATTTCCTGCGTCATGCGCGGCAAGAAAGGCGGTGTTGCCTGCGGCGATCGAGTTGATTACCAGTTCACCACCGCCGGACAGGGGGTGATCGAAAAGATCCAGCCGCGTACATCGCTGCTGTACCGTAGTGACGCTTTCAAAGAAAAAATCATCGCTGCCAACGTGACGCAAATCATTATCGTGGTTGCGGCCGTTCCGAGTTTTAGCGAAGAGCTGATCAACCGCTGCCTGGTTGCTGCCGAGAGCGAAAATATCGAGGTATTGATTGTGCTGAATAAAACCGACCTGATCGAACCCACCCGGGCGGCACTGGATACACTCTCGCTATATGCAAGCCTTGGCTATCACATCCTGCAGCTCAGCGCGCTGCAGGATGTCTCCGCGCTTCGTCCTTACCTGAAAAGCCACTTGAGTGTATTGGCAGGGCAATCCGGCATGGGCAAATCCACGCTGCTCAACACTCTGATTCCGCAAGCCAATCGCGCCACTGCAGAAATATCGGCAGCACTTGATTCCGGCACGCACACCACCACTCACTCGCAGCTCTACCATCTCGATGAAAACGGCGCCATCATCGACTCCCCCGGCTTCCAGGAATTCGGCTTGAGCCATATCAAAGAAGAAAACCTGGCGTGGGGATTTCTCGAATTTCATCCCTACTTCGGCCAATGCAAATTCAGCAACTGCCGTCATCTCAAAGAACCCGGTTGCGCCGTGCTGGCCGCGGTGGAACAAGGGAAAATTCATTCCAAGCGGCTAGCTTTTTATCAGAAGCTATTGCAATAAAATGATTTAAGTTGTATTCATCCTCGGGCGCGATAATCCATGAAACAGATGATTTTTGGTGCTGCTGATGATGTGAACAAGCCGAAGCGAACGATGAAGAAATGGTATATGCAAGCAATCGAAGCATCAGCGCCATGGTAAGGATTGATTGAGGTAGATGATCAAAGCGATCCGGCGCACACCATGACCGGCACCACGACCAAGATTCGCATTGGGCATTGCTTAAAACTAATTCTTTTAGAATGATTTTCTTGGTGTTATAATTCCCGCCTTTTGTTGTGTCTTGCTGTTTAGTAAAAAGTTATAGATACAATATATTGTAATTAATTGAGGAATTTGCCTATTTATGACGACGATTAAAGTTAAGGAAAATGAGCCGTTCGAAGTTGCTATGCGCCGCTTTAAGCGCTCAATCGAGAAAACAGGAATATTGACTGAATTGCGCGCGCGCGAGTTTTATGAAAAACCGACTGCGGAACGCAAACGCAAGCTGGCGGCTGCTGTAAAACG
The DNA here is from genome assembly GCA_015709615.1 of Gammaproteobacteria bacterium. Classification (NCBI taxonomy): domain Bacteria; kingdom Pseudomonadati; phylum Pseudomonadota; class Gammaproteobacteria; species Gammaproteobacteria bacterium. The sequence goes on from CP054179.1 coordinate 1,692,843, forward strand.
GAATTACAAACGCCTGCGCAGTCAATTATTGCCGCCTAAGCTTTATTAAGTCATTATATTAATTGGCACCGGTTCTTTTTCCTGCTGAATTCATTGAAAAGCGATGAGTTGATAATCAATTAGTTCCATCTATTCATTATGAGCTTGAAACAAAGAATCACTGATGATATGAAAATGGCGATGCGCACCGGCAACGCCAAACAGCGGGATACCATCCGGTTGCTGCAAGCTGCTATCAAACAACGCGAGGTGGACGAGCGCATAACGCTTGATGATTCAGCCATCGTCGCGGTAATCGAAAAGATGCTCAAGCAACGAAAAGATTCGATTACTCAGTATGAAGCAGCGCAGCGATTGGATCTTGCCAATAGCGAGAAAGAAGAAGTTTCCATTTTAAGCGCCTACATGCCGCAAGCATTGAGTGATTCGGAAATCGAGCATTTGATAACGGAAGCAATTTCGGAAACCAAAGCTGCTGGCATGCAAGATATGGGCAAAGTGATGAGCATACTGAAGCCTAAGATTGCCGGACGCGCTGATATGGCGAAAGTGTCGACGCTTATCAAAACCAGAATAGCAGGCTGATATTCAGCAGCGCGCCAGATTCTCTCTAAAATAAACCATAAAAATTGCAGTTTATTTATACTTGAAGCTGATTGTAAATGAATAGCTTCCGGTAAATGATTCCGCAATCTTTTATTCACGATTTGCTCAATCGCATTGATATTGTGGATGCGATTGATCGTCACGTTCCTCTCAAAAAGGCCGGAGCCAATTTTGTCGCCTGTTGTCCCTTTCACAGCGAAAAAACCCCATCGTTCACAGTCAGCCAATCCAAACAGTTTTACCATTGTTTTGGTTGCGGCGCTCACGGCAATGCAATCAGCTTCTTGATCGAATATAGCGGGCTAAGTTTTGTCGAGGCAGTGGAAGACCTGGCGGCTTATGCCGGCATGCAGTTACCGGCTCCAGAGCAACAAGCCGGCACTTTTTCTGACCAAACTACTGCTGATAGCTCCTCACGTGATCAAAAAATTGCGGGTAGCAATAATTCTGACGTATCACCGCAAGCGCTATTAAACGCTTTACAGGCAGCTACCCGCTATTACCGCGAGCAATTGAAAGCTTCAGACAAGGCTATCGCTTATCTCAAAAAACGGGGTTTATCCGGCCAAATAGCAGCGCGCTTCGGTATTGGTTATGCCCCCCCCGGCTGGCAAAATCTCGAAGCCGTTTTTACTGATTATAAATCCGAGAAAACACGAAAAATACTGATGCAAGCAGGACTGATCATCAGTGACGACGAAGCCAAGCAGTATGATCGTTTCAGAGACCGGATCATGTTTCCGATCCTCGATCAAAAAGGCCGGATCATTGGTTTTGGCGGGCGCGTATTAGGACAAGAAGAACCCAAATATTTGAATTCTCCCGAAACGGTTTTGTTTGAAAAGGGGCGCGAACTATACAATTTTTTTTCCGCGCGCCGCGCCATCCGCGCAGCAAATTACGTCATTGTCGTTGAAGGTTATATGGATGTCATCGCGCTTGCGCAGCGCGGGATTGACAATGTCGTTGCAGCCTTGGGCACGGCGACAACAAGCTTTCATATCCAAAAGCTTTTGCGCCAGACGGATAACATCATTTTCTGTTTTGACGGCGACAAAGCCGGCAGAAAAGCAGCCTGGCGCGCACTTGAAAATAGCCTGGCGTTGCTATCCGATGGTAAGTACCTGAGCTTTCTTTTTTTACCCGAAGGCGCAGATCCGGATAGCTATATCAATCAATTCGGCAAAGAATCATTCGAACAGCAGCTTAAACATACGCTGCCGCTGTCGGAGTTTCTATTCAAGGAATTATGTTCGGAGGCGAACCTTCAAACCGGCGAAGGCCGCGCCAAATTGATAAACGCAGCAAAACCGCTGCTACAACAAGTCACGGCACCAGCGCTTTCATTAATTCTCACAAGGCGCTTGGCGGAATTAAGCGGGGTTGACCAAGAAGAATTAAGCGAACTATTGCAAATAAAGCGTACTTCAGGAACTCATAAAACAGAAAAAGATCCAAGAAGACAAAGCATTACACTCTATCGCCGGTTGATTCGGATTTTATTGTATGACCCGAGTCATATCGCTAAACTTGACCGCAAATTACTTGTCGAATGGAGCGAAAAAAATGAAGAAGTCGCTGCACTCAAAACGTTGGTAGTCTTTTTAGATACGCATCCACACTTAATTGAAAATGAATCGGCATTCTCAATAGCCGCTTGCTTGCAAGATAATCAGTATCGAACGCTATTGGAGAACATCGAAAGCGAGACATTGGAATGGAACAATCCGGTTGATCTAGAACTCGAGTTTCTGGATACGCTAAAAAAACTACAACAAATGCAGTACCAGAAACGCATGGCTGAGCTGCACAGCAAGCCTTTGAATCTGTTGACTGATGAAGAGAAACGAGAACTGCAGCGATTGGCCTTGCGATGAAATCGGTTATGAGGTGTCAGGCATACCGAATTTTGCTATAATCCAGGTCTTTCAGCTTTTAATTTATCCATATTATTGGGAATCCAATATGCCAAAGAAAAAAGCGGTCGAATCAAAAGATATAGATCAAAAAATTATTAAAGAATCAACAGCGCAGATAATAAATAGTACCGACAGTGAAATGGTAGAAAAAAAAGAATCTAAAAAATTAACAGCTAAAACTGAAAAAAATATTAAAGCAACCAGTAAAAAAACCAATGAGAAAATTGCTGGCACAGAAACAGCCGATACGGTTGAAATAACAGAAGTATCAGCTAAATCGGCACGCAGCGCAGCGGAAATCTCTCAAGCAATACTAAGCTCAAGTGATGCAGAGTTCAACGAAGGCAAAAAGGCGCGCGGCAGAACCGCCAAAAAAAATAAAGCTGCTGCCGGTCTGGACTCCATCGACGAAATAGAGTCCGTCTCTGTTATAGAAAGCGGCAATCCACAGCCGCAGGACCTCGAAGCACGGCGCATGCGCCTGAAAATACTGATCGGATTAGGCAAAGAACGCGGCTACCTGACTTACGCCGAAATCAATGACCATCTGCCGGATGACATGCTGGATGCGGAGCAAATCGAAGGCATCATCAGCATGATCAATGATATGGGCATTTCCGTGCACGACGAGGCACCGGATGCGGAAACATTGCTGATGTCCGATGCAGCGACAACCGTAGCTGACGAAGATGTGGCGGAAGAAGCTGAAGCGGCGCTTTCTACGGTAGATTCCGAATTTGGCCGGACCACGGATCCCGTCCGTATGTATATGCGCGAGATGGGCTCGGTTGGCCTGCTGACGCGCGAGAGTGAAATTGAAATCGCGAAGCGCATTGAAGGCGGTCTGCGCCATATGATTCAAGCTATTTCAGCCTGTCCTCCGATCATTGCAAAAATTGTCGATCTGGCATCGGAAGTTGAAAAAGACATTTTGCGCATTGATGAGGTTGTTGATGGATTGCTGGATGCCAATGCGCAAGAAATAACGAATGAAGAATTTTCTGAAGAATCCTTAGAGCAAGAGTTAGCTTCCGGTGACCTCGGCGATGACGACGAAGACGAAGAGGGCGACGGCTCAGCAATTGCCAGCGCGGATTTGTTAAAACTGAAAGCAGATGCTCTGGAGCGTTTTGCAATTATCCGTGAAATATATTGCGAGATGCAAAACTTGCTTGAGAAAGAAGGCCCCTATCATCAAGGATATATTGAATTTCAGGACAAAATTTCAGCCGAATTAATGGGCATTCGTTTCTCGGCAAAAATGGTGGAGAAACTCTGTGATACGCAACGGGAATTAGTGAACGATGTGCGTAACTATGAACGCAAGATCATGGATCTCTGTGTATCCAAGGCAAAAATGCCACGTAATCATTTCATTAAAACATTCCCCGGAAATGAAACCAATCTTGATTGGGTAGTGCAAGAAATTGCCGCTGCTAAACCATACAGCCCGGCACTTGAGCACTACAAGCCAGCCATTCTGGAAGAACAGCAGAATTTGCTGGAGCTCAAAAATAAAGTAGGTATTCCGATCAAAGATTTGAAAGAAATCAATCGCAAAATGTCGACGGGTGAAGCGAAAGCACGCCGAGCCAAGCGTGAGATGACCGAGGCCAATTTACGTTTGGTGATTTCCATTGCCAAGAAGTATACCAACCGTGGGCTGCAGTTTCTTGACTTGATTCAGGAAGGCAACATCGGCCTCATGAAAGCGGTTGATAAATTTGAATACCGGCGCGGTTACAAATTTTCTACCTATGCCACATGGTGGATACGTCAAGCCATAACCCGCTCAATTGCCGATCAAGCAAGAACTATCAGAATTCCGGTTCACATGATCGAAACGATCAATAAAATGAATCGTATTTCACGTCAGATCCTGCAAGAAACTGGGCAAGAACCGGAACCCGCAGTGCTGGCTCAAAAAATGGAAATGCCTGAAGAAAAAATTCGCAAAATTCTTAAAATCTCCAAAGAACCCATCTCGATGGAAACCCCGATTGGCGACGATGAGGATTCACATTTGGGCGACTTCATTGAAGACGCAACCACGATGGCGCCTGCCGATGCCGCAGTTTATGCCAGCTTGCGTGGTGTCACCAAGGACATATTAGATTCCTTAACACCACGCGAAGCCAAAGTGCTGCGTATGCGTTTCGGTATTGAGATGAATACCGATCACACTTTGGAGGAAGTCGGTAAGCAATTCGACGTCACCCGCGAACGCATCCGTCAAATTGAAGCCAAGGCATTACGCAAATTGCGTCATCCGGCTCGCTCCGAACGCTTACGCAGCTTTTTGGATACCGGGAATAATTAGAATTTGGGTCTGTAGCTCAGTCGGTTAGAGCAGGGGACTCATAATCCCTTGGTCGCTGGTTCGAGTCCAGCCAGACCCACCAATAAATCAAGAGGTTAGAGTGTTTCTCTAGCCTCTTTTTTCTTAGGGTGTGTCAAATTTGTGCCAATAAAGACATTTGAAACCAGTTCGGCATGCTGTAAAAGTTGGGGTTTTGATAGGTGAGCATACCGCCTGACCATCTCTTCCGATTCCCAGCCTCCAAGCTCCTGTAACACATTCATGGGCGCACCTTGTTGGGCTAACCAACTTGCCCATGTATGGCGCAGGTCATGCCATCTGAAATTATCTATTCCGGCCCGTTTCAAAGCATTTCTCCATGCGCTGGTATTTGCCCAAGAAATTGAGCGACCTTTATAAGTAAATACTCTGCTTGGATGCTTGCCACTTTGCCGAAATAGAACAGCCAAAGCTATTGAATTTAGCGGCACATGGATTGCCTTTCTTGCTTTTGCCTGATCAGGATGAACCCATGCAGCCTTGCGTTCCAGATCAATTTGGCTCCATTCCAAGTTAATTACGTTTGATTGTCTTAATCCAGTTGATAAAGCAAAAATCACCATATCCTGTTGATGAGCGGGTAATTCCTTAAGAAGCATTTTCACCTGCTCAGGAGTTAACCAACGTACTCGGTGTTTAGGTTCCGGAAATAATCTAATTTTCGGAACCTTGTCAGTCCACTCCCAGTCATAGCATGCCTTGCGCAAAATTGCCCGTATCAGCGCTAAATGCCGATTAGCAGTTGATGGGCTAGTTTCTTTGGCCTTGGTATGTGCAATATGATCTATCAGCATCCGATCAATCTCATTCAATAGCTTTTTACGTAAAAACTGCTGTAGCCATCGTAATTTCTCCTTGTCACGTTCATGCGTCGCTTTGTGCTGTGTTTCTAACAAAAACTTGCATGCCGCCTCATCCCAAGTCCGCTTTGGCTTATTCCCCAGTCTTGCAACTCGCCAGGATTCCGCTTTCAACTTATCGTGGAATTCTTGCGCCTGGGTTTTATCTTCAGTTGCAGCAGAGCATCTAACTCGCTCGCCGCTTGGTGTGGTGAAACTAATCCACCACGTCTTACCACGTTTACAGAGTGACATAATTGTTTCTCCTCATGTCCCACTTGCAACGCTTGCCGAGTGCAAGCATATAACGAGCGAATGTGATCAGCAAGATCATCTTCAATAAATGCCCACCGTTTCCCTAGTTTTGCACCAGGTATAATCCCCGCTTTAGCGCGACGGCGCACTTCTTCAGGGTGCAATTTCAAGAATTGGGCAGCTTCACTTAAATTTAATGTTCTCATGTACTATCCAACTTATTTTTAGAAAACCTTGCTATAACAAAATCAAAAATATGATTACAACTGAAACCAAGATTAAGGTTGATGCCAGCAAATTGATGATGGCCGCTTGTCTGGAAATTCTGGCTAGATCATAAATTTCCTGATCCACTCCACTTTTTATCTTTTCATCGATCAGCTGAATACAGCTTTCCAGAAATTGGTCTCGTGTTAATTGCGCGTTACTCATGGATGCGCTGATGATGGCATTGGATTTTTTGGTCGAATATTCACACCACCGATTAAAGTTTTCTTCCAATATCGCCTGGTAATCGCTTAGCAGCTCAGCATGGGCTTTTTCGTTTTGTTCCAGCAATACTTCGTTGAGCGTGTGCATCATGAGTACCGGATCATCTTGTGATAGAACAATCCCATGTTCCGACGCTACTCTTTCAATGAGCGCATCTAATTTGTTATTATTCATGTTAAAACCGCAGCTACATTTTCAATGCTGGTGAAGAGCTGCCTGCGGATAATCGTTAATCGTTGGCGTACCATCACCGGTAAAGTGCTATTCTTTAATGCTTCATCAAACGTGAATTTTGATTGCAGAATCTCACTTAAATCTTTGCCGAAAGTCTCAGGCTTGTAGTACGGGATTCGGATGATGGCGGATACTCGCGCTTTGTTATCCACATAAGCTTTCATTTCTTCAAACTGCTTGCCATTCATGGTGATTTCTCCCCAATAGGGATTTAACCAGACAACAAACAGCGCTTCTTTCGGAAACTGTTTAATCAAATGCACAAAGCCATTGAGTGTATCCAGTAAAGCCTGACTACCGGTGATGACAGTATGCACAACCAATTCATGCCCCATATCCAGAAGTAAGGCGGGTATCTGATTGCTGATGAGGTAATGTGACATCGATACAAAGGTGCTGGCACCATTATCAATAATGACGTCATTTTCAGCTTTGGCGATCAATTCAATTAAGTCATCAAACTTTCTCGGATCAATCTCATCATTGTTCATCACATTAATCTGCTTAACATTGAGTTTTTTAAATCCATAAAAAGTGGCATTCACTGGATCTGTATCAATGCATAATGGATTGCCCCCTTTGGCAAACTTATGTTGTGCTAGCGTGGATGATATGAACGACTTCCCTACTCCGCCCTTCCCTTGCAAAATCATATGTATTTTAGCCATCAGACCAACTCCTCTTTTTCAGTTGCAGAATTAAAACGAAATCCTTCATGAGCATTCCCAGCTGACTTTCCTTGATCAATGCGCGGATGCTGCTTTCTGTCCTTGCCAATATGTCGATTGACCAAAGTCCTGAACCATTGATAAGAACATGTGATTTTTTCTTCCTGGTGCAAAATGTTCCAGATCTGGCGAATCGTCCATCCATCCTTTAATGCTTGTTCAATTTCCGGTTTCAACGCAATGAATGCCGGTAAAAATTGCTTACCGGTACTTTTGTTTTTATCCGCATAAAGTGCGATTCGATCTGATAAGGATTTAGTCATCACAATTTTTACAAAAATATTTATCTTGGCGTCCAAACAGTTCTTGAATTTCTTTTGAATTATTTTTTGTTTCTTTTTGTTGCTTTCAGTTTCTCTTAATTGCTTATCCTTTTTTTTGTTTCCAAGTGACTGTTATTTAGTTGAATGAAGCTTCTTTCAAGCGTTTTTGTATTGTTTGAAATTATGATATAACGAAAATAAACTATTTGCAAACATCGATTATAGTGTTAGTATATTTCTTGAAACTCACAGAACCGGGCAAGATATGTGGAGATGGCCATCTCCACCACAACTTATTCGCACAGTGTGCTCAACGTTGATCTTGCTCTTCGAGGAAAACTGAAATGATTGACAAAAAGAGCCCCAACACAATCAAAAAAGAAAGAAGAGAGAAGAAGCTCAGGGTTCCTGTTTTGCCAATTGAGGAAGCTGAAATAAAGAGTAAAGCAACGGATGCTGGATTAACTGTTGCTGAGTATCTGCGCAATCTGGGCTTGGGTTATCAAGTACCTAGTATTGTTGACAGCAGACAGGTAGATAGCCTGCTAAAAATTAACGGCGATCTTGGCAGGCTGGGTGGATTGATCAAACTTTGGCTTACCAACGACAAGCGCACAAAATTAATTGGCAAGTCGCAGTTGCATTTAACCTTGGACAGTATCCGGAATACACAAAGCGCCATGCTCAATGAAATTATGAAGCTTAAAAAATAACTTTCGGAATAGTCCTTTTTGACTTAAGCAGCTTAAATACGATGATCGCTAAAATCATACCCATCAAATCAGTGCGCAAAAGCAGCTTCTCTGTGCTGATACAGTATTTAACTGATCCCCAAGACAAGAGTGAACGTGTCAGCCAGATCAAGGTATCAAACTGCTATACAGACGATCTAACGGCTGCCTTACTTGAAGTTCAGAACACGCAGGAAATGAACACGCGCGCCAAATCAGACAAAACCTGTCATTTGGTACTGAGCTTCCCTGAAGGGGAACGTTTATCTCTTTCTGATCTGAATGCTATTGAAGAACAATTTTGCGATGTCTTGGGTTTTAATGGTCATCAACGCATCAGCGTAGTCCACGATGACACCAATAACCTGCACATGCATATTGCAATCAACAAGATACATCCTGGAAACTTAACAATCCATAATCCCTACTATGACTACAAGAAAGTAGCTAAGCTTTGTGAGCAGATCGAACAAGAATATGGCTTAACCACAGTTAATCATGAAACTGTGAGTGATAAAGCGTCCAGAGTAGCGCAAGAAATTGAAGCCAGGACAGGCGTGGAGAGTTTATTGGGCTGGATCAAGCGTGAGTGCTTGGATGAATTGAAGCAGTCGGACAACTGGCAGGATTTGCATCAGGTTTTAGCTAAGCATGGCCTTGAAATCAAGGAACGTGGCAACGGGTTTGTATTGGTTGCCAATAATGGCGTGGCTGTTAAAGCCAGCTCTATTGATCGCTCTTTATCCAAAGGGAATTTAACTCAAAGACTGGGTGCATTTGTACCTAGTGAGCATTCTGCAAAATCGTCACAACAAAACGCCAAACAATATCAGCCAAAACCATTACAAAACCGGATGGATACTTCAAAGCTTTATGCGCGATACCAACAAGAGCAAGCGAATAGCGTCAGACAGCGAACTACTCAATGGGCCATGCTGCGACACAAAAGGGATCAACTCATTGAGCGCGCCAAACGGGAAGCCAAACTCAAGCGCAACATCATTAAAAGCATCAAAGCCGGTAGATTGGCTAATAAAGCGCTATACGCAACCGCACATCAGCAATTCAAAACGACTATCGAAGTCATTAAAAGTGATTACCAAAAAGCCTACCAGCAATCTAAAAACCGTCATTCCAGAATGGGGTGGCTGTATTGGTTAGCATTTGAGGCCAAAAATGGCAATGCTGAAGCATTGGCTGTTTTGCGATCCAGAAGAATCGGTCAATTTAAGGGCAACCAGGTATCGGCCAAGCCAAGCAATGATAAATCTAATGGCTACTTCAAGGATGGCTTTATTAAAGATAGCTCTGTGGAATCGATCACCAAAATCGGCACAGTCACTTATAAAGCAGGATCAACCACAATTCGCGATGACGGCAAGCGATTAATCGTGCTGCCGGATACAACACAAGATGCATTGGTGGATATTTTACAAGTGGCCATAAAGAAGTATGGCAGTCACCTGGCAATCAATGGAACTGAATCGTTTCGCCTTCAGATAGCTCAGGTTGCAGCACAAAACCAAATGCGCATCACTTTTGACGATAAGCCACTTGAACAATACCGTCAGCAGTTGATGAAACAGCATGCTTTAAATAGAGCGCAATCGGTAGGTCAAAAACGATCCACCACCTCCATCACCACTCGAAGGAGCCTCTGATGAATAACATCAATCTGAGTTCTAAAGACAGCAGAAATATCAAAAAAGACAAGATTATCGTTCGCTCATTATCCATTGTCTGTCTTATTGGCGGATTCCAAGTCGCCACCCAGTATTTTGCTCACCAATTCAACTATCAGCCGCAATTAGGCACGCACTTCTTTAACATCTATGAACCCTGGGCAATTCTGCTATGGGCAAATAAATGGTATGGCGAGTATTCGGGCATCTTCGATCTGGCGGCAGGCTTCGGTATTTTATTCTCCAGTATCGGTTTGATATTGGTGCTGGTCATTAAAATGGTGCTGGCCAATTCATCCCGGACCAATCAGGGATTGCATGGTTCAGCCAGATGGGCCGACAAAAAGGATATTGTAGCTGCAGGATTACTAGCAACAGGCAGGTATAGCAAGAGTAACAATAACGACGCCGTTTATGTCGGCGGCTGGCGGGATAATTCCGGCAAAACCCACTATCTGAAACACAGCGGCCCGGAACATGTGTTGTGTTATGCCCCGACCCGCTCAGGCAAAGGTGTCAGTCTGGTTATACCGACCCTGCTTTCCTGGACTCAGAGCGCGGTCATTACTGATCTCAAAGGTGAGTTATGGGCACTCACTTCCGGTTGGAGAAAGCAGCATGCTAAAAACAAGGTGCTGCGTTTTGATCCGGCATCAACCAGTAGCGCGCATTGGAATCCGTTAGATGAAATCCAGATTGGCAGCGGCATGGAAGTGGCCGATGTTCAAAACCTGACCACCTTAATAGTTGATCCAGATGGTAAGGGATTGCAAACCCACTGGCAGAAGACCAGCCAGGCATTGCTGGTAGGTGTCATTTTGCATGTTTTGTACAAGTCTGAGCGAGAAGGGTCTCCGGCCACTTTATCGACTGTCGATGCAATGCTCTCTGATCCTGATCGCGATATCAGGGAACTGTGGATGGAAATGGCTATGCAGGATTATCTGGATGGCAAAAGTCACCCAGTGATTGCAGCCAGTGCGCGCGACATGCTGGATCGCCCGGAGGAAGAAGCAGGTTCGGTATTATCGACAGCCAAATCGTATTTGTCTTTGTACCGCGATCCGATTGTGGCCAACAACATCAGCACATCGGATTTTACAATCCGCGACCTCATGCACCACGAGCATCCTGTCAGTTTATATATTGTTTCGCACCCCAATGACAAATCGCGGCAGCGTCCTTTAATCCGCATTCTGATCAATATGATCATCAGAAAGCTGGCCGATAGAATCACATTTAAAGATGGTCAACCAGCCGCGCATTACAAACACAAACTGCTATTGATGCTCGATGAATTCCCAAGCCTAGGCAAGCTTGAAATCTTTCAGGAATCCCTCGCGTTTATCGCAGGCTATGGCATGAAAGCCTATCTGATCTGCCAGGATTTGAATCAGCTCAAAAGTCGCGAGACCGGCTACGGGCATGATGAAGCGATTACTTCCAATTGCCATATCCAGACCGCGTTTGCACCTAACCGGCTTGAAACGGCGGAACACTTATCCAAACTGACCGGGCAAACCACGGTCATCAAAGAACAGATTACCACCAGTGGACGCCGCTCATCGATGATGCATGGACATGTCACCCGCACCCTACAGGAGACGCAGCGCGCGTTATTAACGCCGGATGAATGTATGCGACTGCCCGGCCCCATGAAAGATGCTGAAGGCAAAATCACCAAACCAGGCGACATGATCATTTATGTGGCCGGTTTCCCAGCCATTTATGGCACGCAGCCTTTGTATTTCCAGGATGAAACCTTTAGTGCACGAGCACAAGTGAATCCCCCGAGCTTCAGCGACAAATTAACCGGGCTGTGAGATACCCCGCACGCATGAGAATCAATTTCATGAAAAAAACCATAAAAATCCTGGTTGTTTCTTTACTGGCATTGAGCATTAGCCTGTTTGTGCTGAGTATTGGTTTTCAGATCAGCGGGATTTATATCAATACCACACCAAGTTTGCCAGTGGGTTTCTACAAAGTTGTTGATGAACCAATTGTCAGCGGCGCTTATGTTGCTTTCTGTCCACCACAGAATGCGGTTTTTGATATGGCTAAGGACAGATCCTACATCAATCGAGGGGATTGTCCGGGCGGTTATGGTTTGTTGCTGAAACGGGTGTTTGCACAATCCGGAGATACGGTTTCCATCGATCAGGCTGGCATCTTTGTGAATGGTGAACATTTACCTAACAGCGCTCAGCTAACAGCTGATGCTGAGGGTCAACCATTGCCACAATACCGGCTTCAAACTGTGCTGAATGATGCTGAATACCTGCTGCTATCCGATGTGAACCCCCAATCCTTTGATGCGCGCTATTTCGGACTGATTGCGCGTGATCAGATTAAACAGGTTGTCCGTCCAGTTTTTACCTGGAGTCATTAATTAAAAATTAACAGGAGTCAAAGCCATGCATAGACCACCGATTGATGCTGAAACCGATAATCCTGACATAACAGAAATCATTCAGGAAAAGTTGCTCGATGCAGAAATACCGGGCTTCCAGGCTGAATTTGATCCATTGGAGGCGGAAAGGCTGGGCGCATTCAAAGAAGACGCTTTGAGTGAGGAAGATGCGTTGGATAGCACGATTGATCATGCAGCGGAGGTTGAAGATGAAAGGGGCTAAGAAGGCTTTTCATGAACAAGTCGCCGAGAATTTGATTGAGCAACTTAATAAAGGCGTAGCTCCCTGGCAAAAGCCGTGGAAACCAGGTGACCTGCTGGCCACATTGCCTGTCAATCCCACAACTGGTAAGCGTTACCGGGGAATTAATAGCCTTAACCTGATGAGTCTTGCGTATACGGATCCGCGTTGGTTGACGTACAAGCAAGCGGTAAACATTGGCGCACAGGTGCGCAAGGGTGAAAAAAGCACGCTCGTGCAATACTGGAAATTTACTGATGAGCGCATCAAAAATGATGATAGTGGAAATCCTGTATTCAATACTGAGGGGCAGCCCATTAAAGAACAGGTGAGACTAGAGCGCCCCAGAGTGTTTTATGCCGCCGTATTTAATGCGCAGCAGATGGATAATCTGCCCGAACTTGACATTAAAGCCCCTGACTGGGATCCCCTGGAGCGGGCAGAACGCATATTACAAGCATCCCATGCCGTAATCCATCATGGCGAGGCTGATCGCGCATTTTATCGGCCATCAACCGACAGTATCCACTTGCCACACAAGCATCAATTTCCGACTCCCGATCGCTATTACGCAACCGCCCTGCATGAACTGGGCCACTGGACCGGTCATGAATTGCGCTTAAATCGTGATCTCGCGCATCCATTCGGCAGCGAGGGTTACGGCCGCGAAGAATTACGCGCTGAAATTGCCAGCATGTTGCTCAGCGGTGAGCTGGGTATCGGTCATGATCCGGGGCAGCATGTGGCTTATGTGAGTTTATGGATCAAAGCGCTACAGGAAGATCCGACAGAAATATTTCGTGCTGCCGCTGATGCGGAAAAAATCCAAGAATATGTACTGGCATTGTCACAACAACAGGAAATTGCACAGAAAGTTGATGTAGAGGAGGCAACCAAAATGAATCAAATCAAGCAAAACACCGCCAGCTATTTACACAATCTCTCACCTGATCTGGCCACCATCGCATCCCACAATATCAAACGGTTGAATGAGTTGACACAAGCTATGTCAAAAAAGGATCAGGATGCCATCGTTTTAGTTGCCGATGCGCTCAAGTTTTTGAGGAATGGTGCCATTGATAATCTGGAGTTTGAAGAAGTATCTTCAGACAAATTGGGTTTTAGCATTCCGGCTGACTGGAATGGGCGCACCCAAGTGCAGGGCAACGTCATTCAAACCGATGAAAATGGCGTTGAGTCGATAGTATCCGCTGATTCACTGAATAGAGAACCGCAATTCTGGGGCGTGACTATGCAGCGTGATGACCAGACTTTTCAATGGGTAAAAGACTGTGAGTCTAAACAAGAAGCGGAAGATTTAACCAATTTGCTTGCACTCATTGATGTCGCTGCCGATAAAAATGAACATGAAAAGGCCGCTCAGCTCGCCAACATCCATGAAAATCGTATTCGAAATGATCCAATTAGTACTGAAGTATCGATATCAGGAGCCAAGACCGATCAAGACGATGACAATGCTCGTCAATATTTGATCGTTCCTTATACGGAAAAAGACTTGGCAAAGGCCGCTGGAGCTCGTTGGGACAAAAAGGCCCGTGCCTGGTATGTAGGGCCAGAAGCAGATATCCAAACATTGCAACGTTGGCTACCGGAGAATGTTTCCACACAGCAGGAACCTGCGATAGATCCTGTGAGTGAATTTGCTGACTTGCTGCGTGCTCAAGGTTGTCAGGTTGATGGTAATCATCCGATGATGGATGGCAGTAAACACAGAATTAAAGTTATTGGTGACAAGTCGGGTGAGAAATCAGGTTTTTATGTGGCGCATCTGGATGGTCATCCTGCCGGTTATTTCAAGAACAATCGAACCGGGATAGAGACGCGCTGGAAGGCCAAGGGATATTCGTTAACGGATGAGCAAAAAGCGGAGCTGATCACCCAAGCTGCTATCAAGCAGCAGAATAGAAAAGCCGAACAACATGCGCAGCAAATTAAAGTTGCTGATGCAATTCAACAATTGCTGATTATCGCACCTGCTGCCGATTCCGAGCATCCTTATCTGAAAGACAAGCATGCCCGGCCAGGCGATCTGAGAATTGTGCCGCAGAATGCTGATGATTTACCCAATGACTCAATCATAAAAATTGGTCAGAACTGGCAGGAAGTCAAAGCACTACGAGAAGAAAATCCAAACGGTATTGTACTGAGTGCCGGTGATTTGTTGCTGGCCGCACAAGATGTTGATGGACAGATCTGGAGCGTGCAAACGATACAGGCTGGTGGAGCAAAGCTTTTTGCATCTGGTAGCAGAAAGGAGAATAACTTTCATGTCGTTGGTGGCGAGAGTCAGGGACTCACAGCACTGGATGCTGCACCTGCCATTGTGATTGCTGAAGGTTATGCCACCGCAGACACGCTATCCCAGGCGCTGGATTATCCCGTCATCACCGCATTTGATTCAGGTAACTTGCCCAAAGTTGCGCAGGATTTACATCATAAATACCCGCACAAGCCAATCGTTATCGCAGGCGACGATGATTATCATCTGGAATCCACCCTTGGCAAAAACCCTGGCAAGGAAAAAGCGCTTGAAGCAGCGGCATTGGTAAATGGTGTAGCGGTATTTCCGGTTTTTGCATTGGGTGAACAGGACTCAAAGAAATTAAATGATTTTAATGATCTCGCCAATAAGAGCGCGTTGGGTATTGAGGCGGTTAAACGACAAGTTGGATCGGTTGTTGAAAAAGTATCGCAGCAGGCTAAACAGGACAGCTTATTGAAGTTACAAGTCCCTATTGAACCTAAGCAGCAGGAAATCAAGCAAAAACGGGCATTGGTCAGGTAATTTGATAAGGAGGCCGCAAGATGCGCGATAATATGCTGAAGATTCCAGGAATCCCATCCAATCCTGATGAAGGTGATCTTTATGAAAACATTGAAACTCGTCCCGGTACTACCGAAAAACAAAGGGAAGCAGGAAGAGGCGCCTATACAGAACTGCTTGAAGCTCATGCTCGATGGGCAGGTGGCACCTTACTGGGTTGTGATTTCCCGAAAGACTTCCGAGAAAAAGGAGGAACCACTTTTCTGAATCAGCACATCAAGTCAGGCCATGATCTGGCAATAATGGCGCAAATACTGCGTGATCCGCGCTATGAAACGCTGAGAATATTTTATACCCGTATGAATCGCATCGTTCATCATACTGCTGTGAGTTCCAGATTGCCGGGTGCAGTCTATCTGGAGAAGATTGGACATGCCAAACATGATCTGGGTGTTTTGGTAGAAAAGACTAAACGTCATGTTAAAGCAGATGGTTACTGGTTATTGCACAATCATCCATCGGGTAATGCTACGCCATCGAGTCAGGATGTCAGGCTCACAGAAATAATCGCATCATTTGTCCCGAGTTTCAAAGGCCATGTCGTTATCAATACCAGTCAATACAGTGTCATTGATAAAGACGGTCATGTCGATTTTGTGGATTGGATGGGTAATCAGGCAGGAGGTTACCAGAATAATCATTATAAAAGTCATGAACTGCTCCTGGAGAAAATAGCCTCACCGGAGGATCTGGCAAAGATAGGCCATGCTTTAAAAAAGCGAGACCAGTTTTTTAACTTGATAGGGATCAGTGCAACAGGTTTTGTATTGTCGTTAAGTGAATTACCCTTATCGGTATTGAATCGTCCTCAAAATCTGCTTCTGGTGCGATTACAAAATTTTGCACGCAATTCCGGCGTCAATACCGTATTTGCCATCACGAATGCCAATGATTACAGGCACCCGGTGTAAATAGCGGAGTAAAAATGTACCACTGAGGCGCACTGAATTTCGCGGGAATCTCGGAATAAAAGTGTACCAGTCTGAAGCCTGTAAGCTGATGCGATTAGCATCAAGTGAAAGGCGATGAGGATGTATACAGTGGAACTATATGTAAAGATTCGACGTGCGGTGATGGTAGAAGGCAGAAGCGAGCGCGAAGTTGCGCGTTATTTTGGAATTCACCGCAAGACTGTGAAGAAGATGTGTCAATACGCTGCACCGCCGGGTTATCGGCGCAAGCGCGAACCCGTATCTCCCAAGCTTGCTCCTTTCACTGGCATCATTGATGCTATTTTGGAAGCTGACAAACAAGTGCATGTTAAGCAGCGCCATACTGCGATACGGATATTGGAGCGGTTGCGTGAAGAACACGGCTTTACTGGTGGTTATACCATCGTACGTAACTATGTTAACAAGGCTGCAATTCGGCAGAAGGAAATGTTCATGCCGTTAGTGCACTTGCCTGGCCATGCCCAGGTAGACTTTGGTGAAGCCGATGGCTATATTGGTGGCAAACTGGTTCGATTCCATTATTTCTGCCTTGATATGCCGCATTCGGATGGTTGCTTTGTCAAAGCCTATCCAACTGAAGATACCGAATCCTTTCTGGATGGGCATGTTGCTGCCTTTGCATTTTTGGGTGGGATACCGCAATCGATCCTGTACGACAACACCAAGATTGCGGTGGCCAAGATACTGGGCGATGGCAAACGCCAGCGTACCAAGGCATTCAGCGAGCTGCAGAGCCACTATCTGTTTGAAGACAAGTTTGGGCGACCGGCCAAAGGCAACGACAAGGGGAAAGTTGAGGGCATGGTTGGTTACAGTCGCCGCCACTTCATGGTGCCGCTACCCATTGCTGCTGATTTTAATGCCCTGAATGCAAAATTGTTGGATGGGTGCATCAAGCGCCAACAGGCCAAGTTGCGGGGTCAAACTGAAACCATCGCTGAGCGCATGAAACGCGATACGGCTGCATTGATGGCTTTACCTGCAGTTGCTTTTGATGCCTGCCATAAGATTTCCACGCGTGTATCTTCATTATCGCTCGTGCGTTATCGAAGCAACGATTACTCGGTGCCTACTCAATACGGTCACTGGGAGGTACTGGTGAAGGGCTATGTGGATCGCGTAGAGATTTGCCTGGGCACAGATACGATTGCACGTCATGCGCGCAGCTACGGTCGGGAAGAATTCATATACAACCCCTTGCACTACCTGGCATTGTTAGAGCAGAAACCGCGTGCGCTCGATCAAGCGGCACCCTTGCAAGATTGGGTACTACCTGAAGTATTCGATCGGCTGCGTCGCGTGTTGGAAGTCCGCATGGAACGCCGTGGCCGCAAGGAATATATCCAGATTTTGCGGTTGCTGGAGAATTTTAGCCTAGCGCAAGTTGAGCAGGCAATCAAACAAGCGATGGGGTTCGGTACAATTGGTTTTGATGCCATCAAGCATTTGATTCTGTGCGCGATAGAGCAACGACCTGCCAAGCTCGATTTGATGCTCTATCCCTATTTACCCCGTGCCAGCGTGAAATCCACTGAACCACGATCGTATTTAAGCTTGCTGCAAGGATTCAAGTCAAGCCAATCTACGGAGGTGCGTTATGACTGATACCTCTATTCCCACCACGGTCGCGCCGCAAGTCTTGCTGATCAATCACTTCAAGACCCTAAAGTTACCAACCTTTGCACGTGAATATGAAAAGGTGGGACTCGAATGCGCACGTGAGGATGTTGATTATGCACGCTATTTATTGCGACTATGCGAACTGGAATGCATTGATCGTGAACGGCGGAATACCGAGCGGCGCATACGTCAGGCGAAATTCCCAGTAATTAAAAGCCTGGATACGTTCGACTTTGCTGCAATACCTGGACTGAATAAATCATTGATACTGGAGTTGATGCGCTGTGAATGGATCGATAAGCGCGAGAACATCATTGCGTTGGGCCCATCAGGCGTTGGCAAGACTCATATCGCATTGGCTTTAGGGCTGGCTGCCTGCCAAAAAGGCATGAGCGTTTTATTCACGACAGCTGCAGCGCTGGTGCATGAGTTAATGGAGGCGCGCGATGAAAAGCGATTACGTACCTTGCAAAAGCAATTGACCAACGTCAAATTGCTGATCATCGACGAACTGGGTTATGTGCCATTTACTGCAATTGGTTCAGAGCTCTTATTCGAAGTATTCAGCCGTCGATATGAACATGGATCCACTTTAGTCACATCGAATTTACCATTTGATGAGTGGACCAGTGTGTTGGGATCAGAACGATTGACCGGTGCGCTGTTGGATCGCTTAACCCATCATGTTCATATTCTGGAAATGAATGGAGAATCGTATCGCCTGGCCGCAAGCAAGAAACGGCAAAAGCAGACAGTACAAACCAAGCCTATAGAAAAGGAGGATGCCAGACCAATATAAAAGATTTTAGGGGAAACACTGCGCCTTTACTGAAACCCAAGAAATAAAAAATCAGAGGCGCAAAACCAGAGGTTAAATCCCTCTTTTTATTAACCTAACTGGTACACTCTTCGCGCGCTATTTGGTACCCTTTTACTCCGCCATTGACAATAGTAGTATTATGGTTCTATTGGGCTATATTAATTTTTATTATGGAGAACTATTGTGAAAAACAAAATCTTAATTTTAATTGCTGTTGGTTTATTAAGTTTATTAGCTTCATGTGCACAAATGAATCCACACCCAATGGATATGACTAAAGCTATTCAGGAAGCAAAAAGTCCTACTGACCATAATGCACTAGCTAAGCATTATGAAGATGCTGCAAAAGAAATGCTGTCAAAAGCACAAGAACATAAGAAAATGCTTGAAGGATACGAGTCAAATTCTTCCCACTATGGTAGACAAGCGTTAGATTTGCAGGCACACTGTCGAAACCTAATTAATGCATACGAGCAAGCTGCGAAAGCAAATACGGATATGGCCGATTCCCATCGCAAAATGGCTGAAGAGATTAAGTAATATTCGATTGATGAAGCAGCACGATTGAGCTACTTAATTTTTGTCTAGTGATAAGCTTGAAATTGTTTATAATAAACAAATGAAAAGACGCAACTACAAATGGCTATTGGTTTTTTTTATGCTGTGGCTTCCATTGCAAGGCGCTGCAGCGGCTGCTTTGTCAGTGTGTGTGCAAGAAAACAATATCAACAGTCATCACAACATATCGACGAAAGCTATCGACAGCCATCATCATGATGCTTGTCATAAGCAAACAGCAGATAATACAACCGATCATTTGTTAGCAAGTCTGCCGTGCGATGATACCTCTTGTAACGCATACAGTAATACGCCGATCCTGTCTGGCTACACTGCTGTCATGCAAACTAACGACACTTCCGCTATTACTTCATTGAGTCCAAGTTTTATTTCATTTGTATCCGAACAGCCGCAACATCCTCCGCTAGCTAACCCCCTTTAAAAATCCGCCTGTAATCCAGGCAAAAAATATCAATTCAGATTAATCCTGCGTTTAAGTAATTGCTACGCAAGATTTTGCAATGCGCAAGCTATTGCCATTATTGTCTATTACTAGACTGATAAGTTTTGGTGATACAACAGTTAGGAGGTTAGTATGTCCCTTTCATTTTCTTTTAAATTATTACTGTCGTTAATCTTTGCCTGTATGTCTGCTCTGTCACTTGCAGATCGGATTACACAACCAATTCCAATTGACTCAGTATCCGACATTACTGATAACACAAGCAACAACTCGGCACAAATATCCAATAAAGAATCGTCTGTTTCTTCCAATCTCATTTTTGCAAGGGGTGTGGTGCTGCAGGTCGATCAATCCAACGCCACAATAAAAATAAATCATGACCCGATCGCTGCACTAAATTGGCCAAGAATGACTATGCCCTTTCGCCTGAAGGAACGCTCATTGGCTACTAAAATTAAAGAAGGCGATATCGTTGAATTCTCTCTTGAAAAAGAAGCTTCCAATTACGTCATCGTAAAATTGAGTAAGCAAAATTCCACCGGGAGTTCGCAGTGATTCCCGGCAGAATTGTTGCGGCAGTGCTTGCTGTTATCGTACTTCCGGCAAATGCTCAGGGTAAGGAAGATATTTTAAACAGGGCTGGTACAGCAATTTTTGCACAGTCTGCTACAAAGGCAACTTTAACAGCATCCAACTCCCACAACGTGACGCTGCTCCCAAGTTTGATTGCAGAAGCACTGGAAAATAATCCGGAGATTCAGGCTGCGTATCAAGAACGTGAAGCCGCTCAACAAAGAGTATCACCAGCGGAAGCGCTGGATGATCCCATGCTTGAGGCTGGTGTGATCAATGCACCGCTGGCATCTTCACCATTCAACCGCGAGGATATGACCATGAAAATGATCGGTCTATCCCAGCGTTTGCCTTTTCCGGGAAAGCGCGGTTTGCGTAAAGATGTTGCCGCCAAGGATGCCGAAGCGATTGAGCAGGGTTATCATGAAACGGTTAATCGCGTTGTGCACGATCTTAAAACAGCATATTGGGATCTCGGACTCACGGTTGAGATAATCAAGCTGACCGAGAAAAACAAGCAGATTCTCGAACGTTTTCTGCGCATTGCGGAAGAACGCTACCAAGTTGGACAAGGCAGTCAGGCGGATGTGCTGAAAGCACAAACACAGGTATCGAGAATGCTGGACAGATTGTTAGTATTGACGCGCGAACAGCCAGTGCTGGAAGCGGAATTGATTCGCATTCTGGGACGCCACATGAAAGGCGAGATTCTAGTTCCGGTACCATTACAAATTCAAGAAGTGCCTTTGAATTTAGAGACATTACAACAAGAAGCTCTAACGCAACGCCCGCAATTGCTTGCATTGCAAAGTCTGATTGCACGCAATGAGAAATCTGTTGATTTGGCACGCAGGACCTACTATCCGGATTTTGACGTGCGACTTTCGTATGGTCAGCGTGACAACATGATGGACGGTACGAGACGCGATGACATGGTCAGTATGACTGTGGCGGTTAATCTGCCGGTATGGCGCGGCAATAAAATTGAGCCTCGCATCATGGAATCACAGGCAATGCGTGATCAAACAGTCAGTCTGTATCAAGCGCAAAGTAATGAAGTTACGGCAAGATTGCGTCAGCAAATTGCCATCGCTGAGCAAAGCCTGAAATCGGTCAAGCTCTATCAGACTGCCATTCTTCCACAAGCGAAATTGACGGTTGAATCCGCATTGGCTGCTTACCAGGTAAACCGGGTCGACTTTTTGACCTTGCTGGATAATCAAATGACAGTATTTGATTTCGAGACCAGTCTCATCACAGCGATGGCGAATTACAACAAAGCAGTGGCGGAAATTGATTTGCTGGCTGGCAAAAAGCAGCACTAACTGTTACCGATTATGGAGATTCCTATGAAATCCGTCGTTAAACTAATCATGGTTGGAGTTGCGATTACAACTGCATTGTTTGCAAGTTATTGGTGGGGTAGTACGCAATCACAAACATCAACCGGAGTTACTTTATCCGCAGCAACCAGCACTGAAAAAAAGATTTTATATTACCGCAATCCAATGGGATTGCCCGATACCTCCCCAGTACCCAAAAAGGATACCATGGGAATGGATTATCTGCCGGTTTATGAGGGAGAGGAATCTCAATCAGATCAAACTATTGTAAAAATAAGTACCGAAAAAATTCAAAAACTAGGGGTGCGAACTGAAACTGCAACATTACGTGAACTGACGCGCACTATTAGAGCCGTAGCAACGATACAGGCAGATGAACGCAAATTATATGCGTTAGTAACAAAATTTGAAGGCTGGATCCAGCGGCTCTATGTAAACACCACAGGGCAGGCAGTGAAAAAGGGCGATGCCTTGATGGATGTATACAGTCCTGAGTTGATTACAGCGCAACAGGAATACTTGATTGCGCTAAGGGGGTTGCAATCCACCGCTGATAGCGATTCCGATGTGCGGGCCTCTATGCAGCGATTGGTTGCCAGCGCATTGCAGAAACTGCGCAATTGGGATATTGCGGAAACCGAATTACAACGCCTGCAGCAAACCGGCGAAGTGCGGCAGTATATGACATTGCGTTCTAAAGCCGATGGTGTCGTGCTGGAAAAGAGGGCTGTCATGGGTCAACGCTTTATGCCTGGAGAAGTGCTTTATCAGATTGCTGATTTATCCAGCGTGTGGGTGCTAGCAGATGTATTTGAACAGGATCTTGGAATGGTACATCAAGGTCAGGTGGCCACCATCAGAGTGGAAGCTTATCCAAACGAAGTTTTCAACGGTGAAATTGCTTTCATCTATCCCACAGTAACTCCGGAGACGCGTACTGCTATCGTGCGTGTTGTACTTCCCAACCCCGATGGTCTGCTGAAACCTGCCATGTACGCACGCGTGGAATTTGCTTCATCCCACAGCAAAGACAAAGTGCTGGTAATACCCGATTCAGCCGTACTGGATACTGGCACCCGCCGGGTGGTATTGGTGGATCTCGGCGCAGGCCGATTTGAACCGCGCACGGTTAAACTGGGTATGCATGCCGATGGCTATGCTGAGGTGCTGGGGGGAATTAATGCTGGAGAAACCGTTGTGGTTAAAGCTAATTTCCTAATTGATGCAGAAAGTAATCTCAAGGCGGTTCTGAGTGGCTTGGGTTACGGAGGCCATCAGCTACCGGACGAGGAAAAAGAAACTGGAACTGGTTCGTTTGTTAAGGCATCGCCGTCAAAAACTCATCGTGGCGAAGGAACCATCAATACCATGGATTTTGCACATGCAACAATCACACTTGCGCATGGCCCAATCGCTAGTCTTCAATGGCCTGCAATGATCATGGATTTTCGCGTTTCTGATCCAGCGTTACTTCGTTCATTAAAGCCTGGACAAAAGATTATATTCGAAATCACCGGTGAATCAGCCGGTGAATATATCATCGTGTACATTCAGCCAGTAGATCTCAGCCTTGGCGCCACTGCTCACGGAGGACATTAAGATGATTGGCAATATAATCGAATGGTCGGTGCGGAATGTCTTCCTGGTACTACTTGGAACCTTTTTTGTGGTAGCTTGGGGCGTGTATGCAGTATTGAAGACGCCTATCGACGCAATACCCGATTTATCGGACGTACAGGTCATCATTTACACGGAATATCCCGGACAGGCGCCGCAGGTGGTCGAAGACCAGGTTACTTATCCGCTGACTACAGCTATGTTAAGTGTGCCAAAATCAAAGGTTGTCAGGGGACTATCAAATTTCGGTGTATCGTTTGTGTATGTCATCTTTGAAGATGGCACCGATATCTACTGGGCGCGTTCGCGAGTACTGGAATACCTGAGCTTCGCAGCAAACCGGTTACCAGAAAATGTCAGGCCTTCTCTCGGCCCGGATGCAACGGGGGTCGGTTGGGTTTACCAATATGTGCTAGTTGCCAAGAATCGCGCACTCGACGAATTACGTGCTATTCAGGATTGGTTCTTGCGTTATCAGTTGACCGCAGCACATGGCGTGTCGGAAGTGGCGAGTGTGGGCGGTTTTGTAAAAAACTATCAAGTCACTGTAGATCCGCGGCGCCTTCAAGCCTACGGGATATCACTCAAAACAATCTCCGATGTTATCGCCTCCAGCAACCGCGATGTCGGGGGACGTGTGATCGAGCTGACGGAAACTGAGTATATGGTTCGCGGTAAGGGCTATCTGCGCGGAATTAGTGACCTGGAAAATCTGGTTGTGAAGGCACACGAGGGTATGCCGGTATTGCTGCGTCATATTGCCCGGGTGGAATTAGTACCTGATGAGCGCCGTGGCATCACCGAACTCAACGGAGAAGGAGAGGTTGTTTCGGGTATCGCAGTGGCGCGGCATGGTGAAAACGCTCTCAATGTGACCCATAATCTCGAAAAAAAGATCGACGAAATCGCATCCGGTTTACCAGAAGGTGTTTCGATTCAGCCTGTCTACAACCGCTCGGAGTTGATTCACCGCGCCATCGCGACGCTAAACGAAGTATTTATCGAGCAGATCATAATCGTGGCGCTGGTATGCGTAGTATTTCTCATGCACGTGCGCAGTGCACTGGTGGCGATCATCATGCTTCCGATCGGTGTGCTGATCGCCTTCATTGCAATGTTTCACCTTGGCATTAATTCCAACATCATGAGCCTGGCCGGTATCGCGCTGGCGATCGCAGAAATGACCGACGCAGCAATCGTCATGGTCGAAAACGCGCATAAACATCTTGCGCGACTCGCTCCCGATGAATCGCGCACGGAGGCTGTCATTGCAGCCTGCAAGGAAGTCGGCCCGCCGCTATTTTTCAGCCTGCTGATCATCACGGTATCGTTTATACCGGTGTTTGTGCTCGAAGCACAGGAAGGGCGGATGTTTCACCCGCTTGCCTATACCAAAACGTTTGCGATGGCGGGTGCTGCGCTGCTTTCGATCACCTTGGTCCCGGCTCTGATTCTGCTTTTGCTCCGTGGCCGCATTCCGCGCGAGCAGGACAATCCGTTGGGCCGGATCATGATCCAGCTCTATCGGCCTGTAATGACTCAGGTGTTACAGTGGAAAAAAGTCATTGTCCTGGCAGCAGTCGTGGTAGTTGGGGTTACTGTTTATCCAACGCTCAGGCTGGGAACAGAGTTTATGCCAACATTGAATGAAGGCACACTACTTTATATGCCAGTAACACTTCCAGGTATTTCCGTTACCAAGGCGGCAGAAATCCTGCAAACACAGAATAAAATCATTAAAAGTTTTCCCGAGGTGGCATCGGTATTGGGAAAAGCCGGACGCGCTAATACCGCTACTGATCCAGCGCCGCTGGAAATGACTGAAACCATCATTAATTTGAAACCGGAAAGCGAATGGCGTCCAGGCATGACCATCGACAAGTTGATCGCCGAATTGGATCAAGTATTACAAATGCCAGGAGTCAGTAATGCCTGGACGATGCCGATCAAAAATAGGAACGATATGCTTGCCACCGGCATACGCACACCCGTCGGAATCAAAGTGTTCGGCAAGGATTTGGGCGAGATTGAAAAACTTGCCAAGCAGATTGAGGCAGCTGTAAAAACAGTGCCAGGAACCAGTAGCGCCTATGCGGAACGCACAACCGGCGGCTACTATCTTGATGTTGAGCCCGATCGTCTTGAACTTGCCCGATATGGATTGGCTGTCGGCGATTTATTGTCTGTGATTTCAGCAGCGCTTGGCGGCGAGATGGTGACGACCACGGTTGAAGGCCGGGAACGCTTTGGTGTTACCGTACGCTATCCACGCGAGCTACGCAGCGATCCGCAGGCAATTGCTACTCAGGTGCTGGTTCCAACCATGGGAGCGACGATGATTCCGCTTGGCCAGCTTGCACGAATCAGCCTTGTCAAAGGCCCGCCAAGCATTCGTACGGAGAATGCACTACTGTCCGCGTATATTTTTGTTGATATTCGTGATCGTGATATCGGCAGTTACGTTGCAGCCGGACAGAAAGCAGTGCGTGAACAAGTGCAATTTCCTCCCGGATACTATGCCACCTGGAGCGGGCAATTCGAATACATGGAGCGGGCCAACGAGAAACTGAAAGTGGTAGTGCCTATCACTCTCCTGATGGTGTTCCTGCTTGTATATCTGAATTTCAATCGTCTTACAGAGACATTGATAGTAATGCTATCGGTACCTTTTTCCTTAGTCGGGGGTATCTGGCTGATGTATTGGCTTGACTACAATATGAGCATCGCAGCCGCAATTGGTTTTATCGGTCTCGTTGGTATTGCGGCCGAATCGGGGATGGTCATGCTCGAGTTTCTCGATCAGGCGCTCAAAGAGGTGACTGCAAAGCGCGAAGCTTCTGGTAGTAAAGTCACTGTCGAGGATCTTTACGAAGCGGTAGTGCAAGGGGCGGTATATCGAATACGACCCGTGATGATGACCATCGCCGGAAGCGTTTTGGGCCTGCTTCCGGTTATGTTCAGCAGCGGTACGGGTTCCGAAGTAATCCGGCGCATTTCTGCCCCGATGGTGGGCGGCATGGTTTCCGCTACAGTACTAACATTGATCGTATTTCCCGCAGTCTATGCGCTTGTCAAGGAAATCCCAATTCGACATTCGCTTAAAACGGAAAAGAGGGGAGGTTTGTCATCATGAAGAATTCCCCTCGCTATATCCCGGCGTTTCATTTCCACTGGCTGACACGCTGGTACGATCCGATAATGCGGCGCTTATTCCCTGAATCGGGAATTAAGACTGCATTGATCGCGCAAGCCCGCATCCAGCCTGGTCAAGATGTGCTGGATGTGGGTTGCGGTACGGGCACACTCACTCTGATGATCAAACAAATTCAACCGGATGCCGAAGTAAATGGTCTTGATATGGATCCTCAGATATTGGACATCGCACGAAGGAAGGCCGAGCAAACAGGAGTGACTATCGTCCTGCAACAGGGTACGGCGGCTTGTTTGCCCTATCCGGATGAAAGCTTTGATCACGTTTTCGCCAGCCTGATGCTGCATCATTTGACGCGGGAAGATAAACAGCAAGCACTCAGAGAAGCATTTCGCGTGTTGAAGCCCGGTGGTGAGTTGCATATTGCGGACTTCGGCAAACCGCACGATTCAGTCATGCGGCTAATCTCTCTGGTAATGCGGTGGGCTGAAGAGGTTCACGATAACATTCTGGGTTTATTGCCGGTTTTTATAGCAGATGCCGGATTCCATCCAGTGGAGGAGACTACCCGTTATCGCACAGTGGTCGGAGCCATCGCTTTATACCGTGCCTGCAAGCCAATGAGAAATAAACTATGAATGCATGGCATAGCCAATCAATAGCCGAACTCGAACACCTCATTGCAACCGATGTGGAACGGGGACTTACTGATGAAGAAGTGGTTGATCGGCTCGTCCGGAATGGGCCTAATAAACTACGAAAGGGTAAGCGATTTTCAGCTTTTGCTATTTTGGCAAGTCAGTTTAAAAGCCTGGTTATTTGGGTATTGATTGGCGCAGCAGCTGTTTCAACAGCGCTGGGTGAAACTGTAGATGGCATCGCTATTATTGCCATCGTAATATTGAATGCGCTGATTGGTTTCATTCAAGAATATCGTGCCGAAAAGGCTGCTGCCGCGTTGGCTGATATGGTAGCGCCTCATTGTCGCGTAGTGCGCAATGGCCATAGCGTGGTGGTTGCTGCAACCGAAATTGTTCCGGGCGATATTCTTCTGCTAGAAGGAGGGGATCTAGTTACTGCGGATGCCCGCCTGATTCAGGCTTCTGTTCTACGCATCAACGAAGCACCGCTCACGGGTGAATCGCAAGCTGTAAACAAGTTCACGGATAATCTGCCTCCAGAAACAGCTTTGGCTGAGCGAAAAAATATGGTTTTTCTTGGTACCAGCGTAACAGGCGGTTCCGGTCGCGCATTGGTGGTTAATACCGGCATGGAAACGGAACTCGGCCATATCGCTAAACTGCTGGAGACTGCCGAAAGTGGAGAAACTCCGTTGCAAGTCCAGCTCGACCGGGTAGGACATATGTTATTGCTGGCCTGTTTCAGCATTGTTGCACTGATTTTCGGGCTAGGATTATTGCGGGGGATAGCGCCATTTGAGCTTTTCTTAAGCACGGTGAGTCTCGCCGTTGCTGCTATCCCCGAGGGATTGCCAGCAGTAGTGACTATCGCGCTTGCCTTGGGTGTACAACGCATGGTGCGGCGGAATGCATTGGTGCGGCGCCTGGCTTCGATTGAAACATTAGGCCGCGCTCAAGTCATTTGTACGGACAAGACGGGCACTCTGACAATGGGTGAAATGACTGCTTGCAAATTAATCACGGCAGATAACTTGTATCGCATCACTGGCGAAGGTTATTCAACCGAGGGGGGGTTTTTTGTCGGAAATGCAGAAATCCCGGTAGAGGGAACCCCATCACTTCTCGCGCTGCTCCGTGCATCGGCTGCTTGCAACGATGCCGAGCTAGCTTTAATAGATGGTCGATCTATGATAGTGGGCGATCCTACTGAAGGAGCGCTGCTGGTTGCTGCCGCCAAAGGCAATATCACCCGGCAAATGATTGAGGCTGAAATGCCACGACTGGCCATTGTCCCTTTTGATTCCGCTCGCAAACGTATGACTGTAATCCGTCGGCAGGAAAATAATTCCTGGGCATTCGCCAAAGGTGCACCGGAAGTGATTCTCGGCCGCTGCACCCGAATCCGTACCGACCAGGGAATTAGGGATCTGACAGAAAGTGATCGCGTCCGGCTTCTCCATGCTAATACGTTGCTGGCAAACGATGCGCTACGCGTGCTTGCAATTGCTGAGCGCATCCTGGATGGCTTCAGTTTCGAAGAAGGCAAAGTGACAGATGATGCCGAAATCGAGAAGGAACTTATCTTTCTGGGGCTAATAGGCTTACAGGATCCGCCACGCGCCGAGGCAAAAGAAGCAGTGGCCAAATGCAAGCGGGCTGGCATCAAAACTGTGATGATTACAGGTGATCATCCTGATACGGCACGTGCGATAGGGCGTGAGCTGGGTATTCTGGGTAAGAGCGACGAAATTCTCGCAGGTATCGAACTCGACCGATTGAATGATGAGGTGCTGAAGGAGCGTGTATCAAGGGTTTCCGTTTATGCGCGCGTCACCGCCGAGCACAAACTTCGCATTGTTCGCGCGTGGAAGTCCCAGAGTGCGGTAGTGGCGATGACCGGAGACGGAGTGAACGATGCGCCTGCAATCAAGGAAGCATCCATTGGTATCGCGATGGGTGTAACTGGCACCGAGGTGACCAAGGAGGCGGCCGATATCATTATCACCGATGACAACTTTGCTTCTATTGTCGCTGCTGTGGAAGAAGGACGGGGCATTTATGACAACATTGCTAAAACTTTGGCTTATCTGCTTGGTAGCAGTACCGGCGAATTAATCGTGATGCTGGTCGCAGTTCTACTTGGCTGGCCGCTCCCTCTATTGCCCTTGCATCTTCTGTGGATCAATCTGGTAACTGATGGTTTTGCAGCCCTGGCGTTGTCGACCGATCCAGTTGACTCCGATGTATTGGATCGTCCACCGCGGCATCCACAAACGGCACTAATCAATCGTGATTTAATCAAGCTAACGCTATTTACCGGCTTACTGACCGCCAGCGTCACGCTGGGTGTATTTGCCTATGAACTCTATATAATGGGTAGCAGTCTTGAACAAGCTCGCGATGCAGCATTTACTACTTTGGTGATTGCTGGGCTGCTACGCGCTTTTGGGGCCCGAAGCGAGCAGCGTGCCATTTGGGAAATAAGCATGTTTTCCAATATAAGGTTATTTTTGGTTGTAGCAGTATGTTTTGGCTTGCAGTTGGCGATACACCATGTCCCGATGTTTCAAACCTTATTTGGGGTTGAACCTATTACGCTAAGTCAATGCATAGGATGGTTCGCGGTAGGATTCATACCCTTGATCGTTCTGGAGCTGAGAAAATTCATTCGCTATCGTCTTATAAAGGAGATTTGAAAAATAATAATTATATTGATCTCTGTGTACTAATGGAGCACACATGTTAGACGGGGATCAAATGAACAAAACAGGCAGGCACCCAGAAGCGTATTGCCAACATTGTGGAAAGCTTCTTGAAAGGCAACCGTATATTTCTGTGGGTGCTACATACTGTTCCGAACATTGTTTCCTCAAAACCATAGATGTCTGTGCCAGTCAGGAAGATATGTTCAACCTCTTAGCAGAAACTTTGGTGAATGCGCTGGATCTGCGGGAGCACGAAACGGGTTTGCACTCCAAGCGCGTCGCCTGCCATACGATGGTGCTCGCACGTCGCTTTACCTTCGATCCGAATGTATTGCAGCAAATATACTGGGGAACATTACTGCATGATATTGGCAAGATTGGTATCTCCGATGCCATTTTACTGAAAGCTGGCTCTTTAACAGAATCTGAATGGATCGAAATGCGGACACATCCAGAAAAAGGCTACCATCTCATTTCGCAAATACCTGCCATGACAGATGCAGCAAATATCATTCTCTGTCATGAGGAACGCTATGATGGTTCAGGTTACCCAAAAGGACTGAGTGGCGGTCGTATTCCATTAGGTGCGCGTCTATTCATGGTAATAGATGCCTTGGATTCGATAACTTCCAATCGGCCTTATCGTAAGAGTCATTCTTTTGAGTTCGCCAAAGCAGAGATTCTACGTATGAAGGGAAGCCAGTTTGACCCGGAAGCCGTAGATGCTTTCAGCGCCGAAGAGGAAGTGCTGCAAAAAATGGTTATTGCTAAATGCCATAATCATCCTTCGTTAGTGTCAAGCAGATGAACTATATTGTAGGGCTTGATCTTGTCACCAACAGCGAGTTCACTCACTAACCGCTAAGGACGGCGTATTCTTTCAATTATCACAGCATTGGGGATACTCGGTGGCTACTTTATACCGAGGATTACGAATTAAATTATAGAATTTAGGTATATTTCTTTGATTCAACTACCAGGAGATACTTATGAAAGCACGTATATTTTTTGCAACTTTGGTGATTCTGGCTTCATTGATTTCCTGTGCACAAATGAACCCCCATCCGATGGAGATGACCAGCGCGGTTCGTAATGCCAAAACTAGTGCTGACCATGAAGCATTGGCCAAACACTATGAGGATGCAGTTCATGAAATGCAGCTAAAAGTAGAAGAGCACAAAAAACTTCTTGAAGAATATGAGAAACACCCTTATTACTATCCCAAGCGCGCCCAAGACCTCCAAGGGCATTGTTGGAGTCTGATAAAAAGTTATGAGCAAGCTGTAGAAGCAAATATGAGCATGGCGAAAATTCACCACCAAATAGCGGATGAAGTGAAGTAATGTCCACAACTTAAGAACGAGAGACTCGTAGCCTTCAGGTTAGATATGATTTATGGGAGGGTCAAAATGAATTCAGATTTAAACGATTCACATCCGTCAGATACTGATGATCATCGGCAAATAAACTCCAAGCTTCCAGATGCGCCGCTAGCAGCGGATGAAGATAAATGGACATGTCCAATGCACCCGGAAATCTTGCGGAATGCACCGGGAGACTGCCCGATCTGCGGTATGGCTCTGATACCTATTACAAATACGAATATGGGCGAATCGGATAATTCCGAGCTTCGCGATCTCACGCGACGGTTGTGGATTGGCATTGCTTTGTCGCTTCCACTGATTGCTCTCACGATGATGCCCATGATTGGTCTAAATGAACCATTTGGCCTTCAACCTCGTTTACGTGGTTGGATCGAATTCCTGCTGGGTACGCCAGTAGTGCTGTGGGTGGGTTGGCCTATCCTGCGCAAGTTCTGGCTCTCACTCGTACACCGCGCGCTCAATATGTATACACTAATCGGACTCGGCGTCGGATGTGCCTATTTCTTCAGTCTGGCCGCAGTACTTATGCCTGACTGGTTTCCACAGGAGTTTCACGCGCACGACGGTGCGGTGGGCACTTATTTTGAGGCAGCAGCTGTTATCGTAACACTTGTGATACTTGGCGATTACCTTCAGTTGCGTGCGATGGGTCAGACAAGTCAGGCAATTCAACAATTGTTGAGGCTTGCACCCAACCAAGCTTGGCGCTTGCGCGATGACGGAACGGAGGAACAAGTACCGCTTGATGTAATTGTTGTAGGTGACAGGCTACGCGTAAAACCTGGAGAAAAAATTCCTGTCGATGGCACAGTACTTGAAGGCATGAGCAGAGTTGACGAATCAATGATTACCGGTGAGCCTATGTCGGTAGCTAAAGCACCGGGCGACAAGATCACCGGTGCAACCATGAATAGTAATGGCTCATTGATTATCCGCGCTGAACACGTCGGCGCAGACACATTGCTGGCACGTATCGTTCACATGGTCGGAGAAGCCCAACGCACGCGCGCGCCTATCCAGCGGCTTGCGGATATCATCGCCGCTTACTTTGTTCAGATCGTTATTGCCATCGCAATTATCACTGCACTAGCATGGTGGTTTCTAGGCCCCGAACCAAAATTCACTTATGCATTTCTTAACGCCATTGCCGTTCTCATCATCGCCTGCCCTTGTGCGGTCGGTCTTGCAACACCTATTTCAATGACCGTCGCGATGGGACAAGGCGCTCGGATGGGTATCCTGTTTCGCAATGCAGAGGCGATCGAACGCATGCGGGATATTGATACCTTAGTGATAGACAAAACTGGCACGCTGACACTCGGGCATCCGGTTCTAACCAATTTTATCGTCAAGGGTATTGCGGACGATGAGGCGCTCGCGCTGATCGCAAGTGTAGAACAACTTTCGGAACACCCGATTGGCCTTGCAATTGTAGAGAATGCAAAAGCACGTGGTTTGACTCTGCGTCCAGCAAAATCTTTCGACGCAATCAATGGCCTTGGCGTACAAGCAGATATTGATGGCGAGTACGTGCTCGTTGGTAATTACAGCTTTCTCGCGCAACATGGCGTGGATACTCAACCTTGGCATCATCAAGCAGAAGCTCTACGCACTGAAGCCAAAACAGTGGTGTTCTTCGCCGTGGATGGCATTCCCGTTGGAATCGCAGCAGTCGCTGATCCCATTAAGGAAAACACGCCAGAAGCTATCGTAACGCTCAAACATTTGGGCATTAGAATTGTGATGCTGACCGGAGATTCCCAGCACACAGCCAATGCAATAGCTCGGCATCTCGGGATTGATGAAGTGCTGGCCGAAGTGCTTCCCGAAGACAAGGCTGGGCATGTAAAACGTTTGCAAGCCGAAGGCCGCAAGGTTGCGATGGCGGGTGATGGTATCAATGATGCGCCTGCGCTAGCGCAGGCCGATGTCGGTATAGCGATGGGTACCGGCACCGATGTTGCAATGGAAAGCGCAAGTATTACCCTTATAAAGGGGGATCTGCGCGGTATTGAGCGCGCTATCCTGATGTCGCACGCCACCATGCGTAATATTCACCAAAACCTTGCTTTTGCATTCGGCTATAACGTCCTTGGCATTCCGCTTGCTGCCGGTGTATTGTACCCGGCTTTTGGTTTTTTACTTTCACCCATGTTTGCCGGTGCAGCCATGGCATTAAGCTCGGTTTCGGTTGTTACTAACGCGTTGAGGCTTAATCGTACAAGAATATGATTACTAGGAAATTATTTGGATATTGGTTTTTATTTTTCATTTGCTTATGCTACTAAATTTTATGCTGTACTGTAACCTATGATGATATATACTGTTTTTGATAGGGTGTTAATTGATCATAATTAGTAAGGATATATAACTGTGAGAATCTCAATTTTCTCGTTAGTTGTTTTTGGCTTGTTAGGATTTCTGACTTCCTGCGCAGATCTGGGGCCTTATCGGATGGATATGACTCAAATAATCGAATCTGCCAAAACTTCTCGGGATCATAATTGGATTGCTGGACATTATGAAGATACTGCAAAAGATATGCAGTCAAAAGCAGAAGAACATAAGAAAATGCTGGCGCAATATGAAGCCCAAAGACAGTATTATGGTAAGCGCGATTTAGATATGGAATCAATGTGTCGGGCTTTGATTCATACTTATGAGCAAGCTACAATAGAAAATATGAATTTAGCTGATGCCCATCGTAAGATGGCCGAAGCAATTAAATAATACTTTTGCTTTACCTCCATAAATTGTGTGCCGCCATTCGGCGTGAAAGGTATGCACCCGAAAGAATTTCTTCCACACTGGAGATACCTGCACCACTAATACCCAAACCCAGCGTAGAGGCTGCCGCCAATTTCAGGAATGAACGTTTTCGTAAATCATGCTGAAGGTATTCGTTCTTTTTGTCACATACGTGGCACATAAGAGCTCCGGTATTTAAAATCATTCACATCAGAGTAAATAAGCAGGTATTAGTTACTGATCTTTGCATGCCGCCTCGTGCAATTATAATATACTTCGATATACTCAAAAATAAGCCATTTAACGTTTTCTCTCGTTTTAAATCAATAATGATGCAAGCTTTCAGTTTTTAGCGTGTCAAAGAAACAATTACCCTTACAACTCATGGAAGTTTGTATGCCACAGCTGGCTTGTAATGCACGGTAACAGCACTGCAATATTGGGTTGCCACGTTCAGAATGATGTTCAAGCCAGGGAACAGACTCTTTCTTCTGATACTGTTGGCGTTGTTTCCAAGTTTGATGCTGACAAGGGTTTGTTTGTTTCGCCGTTAGTACCTGAGAGCCGGTTTGATATGATACTGCAGAGAAGTTTTCCATGGATAAGTATCCGTTCTCTATGAACATACTTATGGCTATTAAAAATTAAACCTTATGCTTTATTACGCACTCAAAGTAATTATTTCGGCCATTGTAATAGTAGCGATTGCAGAGATTGCCAAGCGAAATACAGGACTCGCTGCACTTGTAGCGTCTCTGCCGCTTACATCGTTATTAGCTTTTATCTGGCTCCATATTGAAGGTTCTACAGTGTCGCAAATTGCAGATCTGTCGAAGCAAATATTTTGGTTCGTATTGCCATCGCTTCTGTTTTTCGTATTGCTGCCCATATTTCTTAAACATGGCTTGGGTTTTTGGCTTAGCCTTGGCTTATCCGCTGCGGCTACCATTAGTTGTTATTTTAGTTTCATGTTTTTTTACCCAGGATCGGGGCTCAACTATAAAGAAAAGATCGCTGCCATAGCGGTCAAGAATTGGTGCACAAAGTGTTATCTCTAAGTGTGAATGTGCTTAATTGCCGGTAAAGTTTGCGGCAATAAAATTGCCTGTGGATGTGAAAAATAAATAAAGTTTCTCTTTCGTCTTATCATCAACAGCAGGATTAGTAAATGTGACTAGCCATTCTTTGCCTTTTTTCCCATCTACCATCTCGATTTTATCTTGTTCAATCATTTTCCATGATGGATCAATCTTGCCTTGCTTAATCAATATTTCTTTTCGCTCAGTCGCGCAGTTTATTACAGTTTCTTCCGTAGCAACTTTGCTGCCGTGAAAATGGCAACTGCTGCCTTCCGCTGCCATCACCCCGCCAGCCCCAAATATTCCAGCAACCAGAATCGTTATCATCAATAGTTTCTTCATTAAATTACTCCTCGGTAGTTAGTAAATTAAAGGCTTTCACGCCCCGTATCAATGCTCTGCTCAACTTCCAGATCCTCATGCGCATGTTTGTGTTCTTGGCTGGGAAAGCGAAAACTATCAGGATCAGAATCATGCTGATACCCGTGTAATTGCATCAACAGCAAGAGTACTCCGGCATAAATAAGAGATTGGTTAGATGCAAAGCTAAATCGTTGAAAAGATGGTTTATGTCTCCATAAAGAAAGCAAAGCCACCATGACCACCAAAGCAACGATCTGCCCTATTTCTACACCCAGATTAAAACTCAATATTCGTAATAGAATGCCAGTACTATCGTCACCGAGTGGCAACTGCTGAAGGCGGGTTGAAAGGCCAAAGCCGTGTAGTAAACCAAATAGAAAAACTGCGCCTAACAGGTTGGGTGATTTCATATCCAGATACTTCTGAAAGCCGCCGTTATTGTCAAAACCCTTATAGATCACACTAAGTGCAATAATCGCGTCAATCAAAAAATAATTCCAGGTAATCTGGTAGAAGGTTGCAAAAATCAGAGTAATACAGTGTCCGACCGTGAAGGCTGTTACAAACTTGGCTATATCCTTGAAGCTGGTCAGGAAAAACACTACCCCAAATAGGAATAATAAATGGTCATATCCAGTCAGCATATGGGTAGCGCCAAGCCCTATGTATTGGAGATACCCACCACTCAACATTCGCAGCTTATCTTCCTCAGAAATACCGTGTGCTAACGCTGAAACTGGTATTAATAAAAATAATAATATTATAAATTTGTATCTGGTAAAGAAGCGCATATCCGGAGTTGGCACTATATTTTTCTAAAAAATGGTTTTGATGGCTATTTGCTAGACTGGATACGCGTGACTATATAGTCACTGCCTGATTGAATGAATGTAAAGGTCACAACATTATCCACCTTGATTTCTTGCAATAATGCTCTATCCTTAATCTTGAAATTCATGGTCATAGACGGCCATTTGAGGGATGCAATCGGGCCATGGGCTAGCTTCACGATGCCTTGGTTCATATCAATCGCTTTGACAGTTGCTATACCCTCATGAGAGACGACCATTTCTTCCTGTGCTGCGATTGCTATATCGGCAAGTTGCATGGCCAACACTCCAGACAATATTATTAGCACGAACATACTGCAAATATTGGCAAAAACATTACTAATGTTTCTTTTCAAGATTATCACTCCGATATAAATATAGTTTTGCACACATATTAGTAAGCAATAATCTGCTTAACATTCGATTTGAACAATCTTTGCAGGTTCAATTCCCCACTCCTTGGAACAGAGAAGCTAGTTGAAACTAGTACATTGAAGTGCGTAGTTTATACCGCTGCTGCAAGCAGCGGAGTGCTTTATTAAGAATTTGTTTAACTTAAAAATTAGTAGCGTTCAAGATGATATAGTTATTTAATGTACACATTTACATTAACTTATCAAATTGAGTGTTTTTTAAGTTAAGTCTAAACAGGTTTATTACAACCTTGACAGAATTCCAATAAGGACTAGAAACCACGATAACGTTTAGCACTTGGTGTTCAAGAATCTGTACAGCAAGAAGAATTGCTACCGGACAGTTGAATCGGTGGACATGGTGCATCGCCATAAGAGCAGTAAACACAGCAGTCTCCAGCTTTAGGCTTCAATAAATGGTGACAAGATTCACATTCATAAAAAAATTGACAGGCATTGGTCGGCATCGTCTCCAATTTTTGAGTTCCACAATTCGGGCAAGTAATAGTCGATTGCAACTGTATCGTTTTCATTTATGCATATTTATCACGTAATTATTAAGTTTACAAAACCTTCGGAGCTCTCAAATAATTATTTATTATGATGATAAAACAAAAGTTACTCATTTCTACTTTAAACCACTTCTGCCGGTGCTTGCTTACAGGGATGGGATGTATCTCCGCGCTCAAATTGGACGGTGGTATGCTGAATTCCAAACAGCTCACGCAATTCATTATTGATGTGAACCAATAGCAAATCATCAATGACCGCATCTGGCTTGACTAGATGCACGGTTAGTGCAATTTCCGTCGTGCTCATTGCCCAGATATGTAGGTCGTGAACTGCTTCAATCCCTGGAAGACTAGCGAGGTAAGCTTCAACTTTGGACGGATGGATATTTGCTGGAACAGCATCAAGAGCAAGGCTTAACGATTCACGGAGCAAGCCCCAAGTGCCAATACCAATAATTACTGCGACCACAAGGCTCATGAATGGGTCCAACCACAACCAGTCCGTAAATTTTATGGCAATAGCTGCCAAAACGACGCCAAGAGAAACTGCTGCGTCAGCCATCATGTGCAAATATGCACCGCGAATATTCATATCTTGCTTTTGGCCGGACATGAACAGCCATGCCGTGAACCCGTTGATGACTATGCCAACTGATGCCACCCAGATGACTGTGTCACTTGCCACTGCCTCGGGATGGCCAAATCTGAGAATGGCTTCCCAGGCGATAGCGCCAACAGCAACAAGCAAAACTAGCGCATTAATCAATGCAGCCAAAATAGAAGTACGGCGCAAACCGTAAGTATGCCGCTGTGTTGGTAACTTGCGCACTAAGACGCTTGCGCCCCACGCGAATAATAAACTCAAAACATCGCTGAGGTTATGGCCTGCATCTGCCAACAGCGCGAGAGAATTTGCAAATAAACCAAAAACAATTTCAACCACAACGAAACCTGCATTTAGCGCAATCCCTATTGCGAATGCGCGATGAAAGTTTTTGGGAACATGGCTATGATCATGATCGGGGGAGTGGTTATGTGCCATATATAGATTCTCTTTCCGACATGTGAATTTCTAAAAATAGCGGATATATTAAAATTAGATGGAACCGATCGGAGATTCGTAGACTGAACTGCAATGGTTATGTCAACATGATCAGAAACATTGAAATAAAACGCTGCGCCAAATTATGGCACAAATTGCTCACTATCCCATTACGGTATGTATTTTAAGGAAACACAATGCGAAGAGAACAACTGGAAGAAAATCAGATAGGGTTATATGCTGTGGCCTTGGCTGTCGGGATGGGGCTTGGGTTGTGGAATTCTAGCTTTGGCGCAGGCCTGGAGTATTTGATTTCCCCCGTGCTTGCAGTATTGCTTTATAGCATGTTTGCGCAAATCCCTTTTCTTCAACTACGCGAGGCGTTCGCGAATAAGCGGTTTACAGCTGCGCTATTGCTAGTTAATTTTAGCATCGTGCCCATCGTTGTTTGGTTATTGTCATTTTCTTTGCCGGAGCACTCGCCGCTGTTACTAGGGGTATATCTGGTTCTGTTAACACCTTGTATTGATTACGTTGTCGTTTTTACTCACCTTGGTCGTGGCAATGCCCGGCTTGTACTTGCTTCCACGCCTTTGTTGCTGCTTACCCAGATGCTTCTTTTGCCCGTGTATCTATGGCTTTTCATGGGAGAACAAGCTGCACAAGTCATGAGTGCTGAGCCTTTCCTTGAGGCTTTTCTTGTATTGATTGTGTTTCCTCTAGGGCTTGCCTTACTAACGGAGTTTTGGGCAAAGCGCCAGCGTAGCGGTGCAATCTGGCTTGAAGTCACGGCGTGGTTTCCGGTGCCATTTATGGCGGTTACATTACTTCTCGTCGTGGCATCTCAAATTGGCAGAATAGAAGAATACCTCCCTGTTGTGGAACAAGTTGTGCCAGTTTATATTGCCTTTATGGCTATCATGCCCTTTCTTTCTCGCTTGATAGCATATGCATTTCGCCTGGACACACAGGCAGGAAGAGCACTTGTTTTTAGCGCAGGGACGCGGAATTCGTTGGTGGTTCTGCCTTTAGCGCTGGCTTTGCCGGATGGTTGGATTTTGGCATCTGTTGTAATCGTGACTCAAACGCTGGTGGAACTAATCGGTGAGCTGATTTACATACGATTGGTGCCTTCGATTATCTTTCAAGAGTCTAAAAGTTTAGAAATCTCAAAAGTGCTTAGCAAAAAGAAGTAATTAGGATAAACAAGTTGTGCTTCTATCCGGGAAAGACATTCAGTTTTAAAAATATTCGGAGAATTAGCTATTATCTCTTGCGGCAGTAGCAATAAACAAACTGCTGAACAGTGCCAAATGGCGTGTGGTGTGCTTCTTTTTCATGTTCGACCAGCTGAAAAGTATCTCCAAATACCGCATGTAGGGCTTCAGGTTGGTATCTCATCACGGGTAGACCACTACATTTCTCTGGCCCATCTTCGGCAAAAGTGGCAACAATCACATGGCCGCCTGGCCGAACCGAACTTAAGACACGCTCGACATAAGCATGGCGATCTGCCGGATCAGTCAAAAAATGGAACACTGCACGGTCATGCCAAATGTCGAATCGGTTCATGGGAAACTTTGCACGGGTAATATCGCCTTCTATCCAGTGAACAATATTCGCATGTTTCCCCAAACGCTGCCTTGCAACAGCAAGCGCAGTCGATGACAGATCAAATACTGTCAAATCAGTATAGCCTTCTGCCACAAGGTCATCTACTAGTCTGGAAGTCCCCCCTCCCACATCAATAATGGCCGCATCTTTACCGAGTCTTGTATTATGGATTAATCGCAGAGACTGGTCAGCGTGTTCCTGAAACCAACTAACTGAGTCAGATGCCTTAGTGGTATACCTGTTCCCAATGCCGCTTATTATCCATGGGGTAATTTCTCTAAAAGCACAATACCTTATCTGAATCGTGAATCAGCGTATATAAATCCTGCATCGTGGATATCGAACAGATTCCTAACTCTTCAGACTCACGAAGCTTAAGACAGGTTCCGCAAGCTAAAATTGCACCGCCTATATCCGAAAAACTGTGAATCTGGCCGGTAATATCAAACTTGTCCCTATCAAGAGATTCTACCTCCACACCTTTTCCGAGTAAAAACACTGAAACAGTATCCCCCTGCTTGCGGGAGAAAATTCCAAGTCGGAAGGCGTTCCATACAGTTTCTGAGTCATTCGAATAAATGATAATTCCGAGTTTCATTTAATTTCCTTCAATTCCATTAGTTGTTCGTTAGCCTCGATAAGAAGC
This sequence comes from Gammaproteobacteria bacterium, assembly GCA_015709615.1. NCBI lineage: Bacteria > Pseudomonadati > Pseudomonadota > Gammaproteobacteria > Gammaproteobacteria bacterium. The sequence continues at coordinate 1,733,526 of CP054179.1, forward strand.
TAACTGTATGCAGTATAGAATTCTTGTGTAGAAATTTGTTAAATTTTTAGATTGGAATCGTGCTAATCGGATTAGGGTTAGCGTGCCAATTTCTCGTAATTCGGTATGGGTACTAATACTCCGCATCGGCAGCACTTAGATTTGTAATGATTAATGGGATGGATCTGCTGTAAAACGTTGCTTCTGCTTCTATTGCAGTCTTGACGCATTGTGACTTTCTAATAATTTGACCCAGTACACTACGGTTTAGGTTGAGCAAAGCTAATACTTAGCGGGCTGTCCGAATTTGCGTGGCCACTTCGAGATTGATATGATGGCTTCAATCAAAAATACGGAATTCTGCCAAGTTTATTTCGTATTTTTTTAGTTTGGCGTAAACAGCACGTGAAGTAATTCCCATGTTCTCAGAAACTCTTTTTATATTTCCATGATGCTGTTTCAAAGCTGTCTCAAGGAACGATTGCTCTATTTTGGCAAGAGTATGTTCTTTTACGCTTTTCCATTCAACAACACTTTTGGTTTTAGCTGGAAGCTCTAAATCCAGTTCGGTCATTTCTTTGCCACTGGCAAACAGGATACTGCGCTCAAGAATGTTTTCCAGCTCGCGGACGTTACCTGGCCAATGGTAGGCGCGGATTTTCCGCATGACTTCACGGCTTACTGATTCAACCTCTTTGTTATAACGCTTGTTCAATCGCTGAATGATCAATTGCACCAGGTAAGGTAAATCTTCCGACCGTTCGACCAAAGGAGGGATGTTTAAGCGGACTACGTTGATGCGATAGTACAGGTCATTGCGAAACAAATCCTCTTTTACGAGACTCTCCAGATTTTGATTCGTTGCAGAGATGATCCTTACATCAATCGCCAATGTTTGTTTGCCGCCAACTCTTTCCAGTTCCCCTTCCTGGATTACACGAAGCAATCGAGTTTGTGCTGCTGGCGACAATGAGTCGATTTCATCCAAAAACAGAGTACCGCCTTCGGCTCGCTCAAAGTAGCCTTGGTGTACTTCTATGGCTCCGGTAAAAGCACCTTTTTCATGCCCAAACAAGGCACTTTCAATCAGACTTTCCGGGATTGCACCGCAGTTAATAGCGATGAACGGTTTATGATAACGCTCGCTCATCGCATGTATGGCACGTGCTATCAACTCTTTACCCACACCTGTTTGCCCCTGGATTAGCACTGTTGCCACTGTAGGCGCAACAACCTCGATCGATTGCAGTATTTTCTGCATCACTGGTGATTTTGCTATGATTGCAGGAGATTGATGTTTCTTTGATGCTTGCCTGCTTTGTTTATGCCAAAGCCGTTGCATGCTTGTTTCAATTCGGCACTGTAATTCATTGATATCATTAATCTCCTTAACCGGTGTCGTGTCAGTATATTCCATTCCGGCGTGCCCTTTTGCTGCATGCGGATTGGTATAAATACATACATCACATTGGCCATCCTGACGGGCTATGCTTTTTTTGATTTCAACCTTGGCATAACCGAAGTTTCTGGCTGCGATCCCCCCGAATACGCTGGAAGTCATCCGGCATAATTCAGGGAAGCTGGTGACTTGCTCGCCGAAAGGACAACGTGAATTGGTAACCGTTATGCAGTCCGGATTACTGGAAACAAGTGAAAATTTACCGCCGATATTGTTTTTGATGCCGAGTATGAGTTCGGTATAGCTTTCACTATCGAGCTGCTCACTTTTATTGGTATTCTCCCGGTAAGTTTCTTCAAAAAAGCATCCGGCGGTTTTGGCGATATGTTCAATCAACTGCTCGCAATGCTTTTGCCCCTGTTGTTCACTGGCATGCATCAGCTCAAGAATAAAGGTTTGCAGAAAAAAAACCGGTGTTAATTCAGCAAGAGGATTCTTGTTCATAGTTTATGGATGATTTGTGAAGTGAAACTTCATCAATTGAAGCACAGCTACACTAATGTAGCAACAGCTCATAAATAACCTATTGTAATTAATAATAAAAATTATTGATCCTCAGTGGCATGGTATTTGCATGTAATTTTATTGCATCTAACAATTACCAGGTGTGCGGGTTAACAGGCCGTTGAAAAACTTTTTCGAGGCTGCCGATACAAGGCAAGAACAGGTGAATCGCAGTTTATGCTTAATCAATGAGCGTTTTGAACCCATTTTTTTAAAATCGTAACGGCAACACAGATAGTTTTTCAACGGCCTGTTAAATATCCATTATGAATCCCTTTAGGGTCTATCGAAAAGATAGATCACTTAAAGTAATTTTAAAATTGCAACCTATTACCGAGGAGACTTAACATTGAAAACTCTCAAAGATGAACTAAACACACGCGTTGCCGCATATGACCACTGGGCACAGCGTCGCCGCCATGGGCCGGCTGGACATAACAACCTGAGATTATGGGTACTTGCCTGCATGGACGAACGTCTGCCGGTAGATGAAGCGCTCGGCATTCACGTAGACACACCGGCCGGACATGGCGATGCGCACTGTTTCCGCAATGCCGGTGGAATTGTCACCGATGATGCAATCCGTTCAGCGATGCTGACTTGTAATTTCTTTGGTACTAGGGAAATCGTCATCGTGCAACATACGCAGTGCGGCATGCTGTCGGCGAATGCAGCCGATTTGGAACAGGCTTTTCGCGACAAGGGGATCGATCCGGACAATATCGCGCTGGACCCGACCCTGCCGGAGCAGAAGCTGGAGAAAGGTGCGTTCGCCAAGTGGATCGGAATGATGGATGACGTGGACGAAACCTGCTTGAAGACCATCGAGACATTCAAAAATCATCCTCTCATTCCCAAGGACGTAGCCATCAGCGGCTGGATCTGGGAGGTCGAGACGCGCCGGCTGAGAGCGCCAACCCGAGACCCTGAAAAACGGGCCAGAACCGATGTCACCTCCGCTCAATTCGGTGTCAAAGTGAAGCAACCACCTCGTTGGAGCTAAGTTCAAGAGAAAAACCTGGAAACGTGATCACTTGTTGTGCCAAGTGGTCGCGTCATAACATTTCTGAGAAATGCCTTGATTAATGGATAGGGATTCTAAATGCCAACTTATGATTACTTGTGCACACAGTGCAAACTACAATTCGAGACACGCCATTCAATCAATGCGACCAATCCAGATTGCCCGGTATGCGGGAGTACGACAGAAAAGGTTATTCTTTCTGCTCCTGCGGCGCATGGCAACATGGCGCGTGGCCGTGATCTGGCAATACGTTCACTTCAACCAAAAACCGATCCGGTAAATCACCTACACGTGCCTGGGTGCGGATGTAGTCGTCATAAGCATTTAGGATATGTTAAGAAATAACCACTACTGTCTCGTTAACTTTCACAGTAGAGTCAACTGAATATCAGACGCGTGATTATGGAATGGCGGATCATCTCGCAATGTGACCTGACGCCCCAACGGTTTAATCATCGGGGTTTTCTATACACTTTGTTCGCCGAATTTTCGAGCTCAATGGTTAATCCATCACGCTATAAAGCGATCAGAAATTCACAAAATTTGTGTTTAATCGACAACAAATAGCGTTAATTCTGGATCTTTTTTAAAGGATAAAAAGGTTATTAATGCAGTGTCATTTTGATGTCAATGGACACACTACTCCAATTTGAATCATTTGCAGTATGGCATGACGAGCTGTAATAGAGGTCTTTCATGTTGTAATGGAATGGATGTTCGCTATTTTTACGATATCGAAGTGCCAAAGTTGTTGTAAGCATAACCACTAGCGTAATCGATTGAAATTTTCAGGCCATTTTCTGGATGTATGCATGACAGCTAATATGCGAATATCTCTGTCGGTTATTTGATAGGCAAGAATGTATGGAAGATCGCTCATCACTATTTCACGCGTACCAAACACACGGCCTGGGCGACCAATTTCGGGGTGGAGTGATAGATTATTGGCAGTAGCTTTTATTCTAATTAAAACATTATAAGCAGCATTGGCGTTCTCTTGTGCAATATAATCGCCAATTGATTTTAAATCTTCTAGTGCTTCATCGAGCCATACAACAGCGCTCATGCTTTGAATTTATCTATCATGGCATCAACATCATCGCTTGAATGAAATTTTGCATTTTTCCCTGAAGCAATATCCAGACGTTCTTGAATTTTTTTTGTTTGCCAATCGTAAATTTCCAGATAGTGATCAATAGCCTGATTAACTAACCAGTTTCTGGAACGATCCAGACTGTGCGCAATTGCATCCAGCTTTTCTTGTTTTTCTGGTGCCACTGATACACTCATGCGTCCTGTTTCGCTTGCCATTTCTTATTCCTTAATCAGAAGTAATCATGTTTAATCTTGGCATAGATAAGTATGATTTGCAAATTGAAACAGCAAACAGATATTGAAACAATCATTGCTAAGAAATGACTGTGTCAAATTTGTGCCAAACTGCGGCAGAAATACCATCATTTGAGGCTGTTTGACACTGGTTTTGTGCTTGGCAAGCATTGTAAGCGATTGATTATATTAATTGCATATTCAATGGCTGCGTCTCATAATCCCTTGGTCGTTGGTTCGAGTCCAACCAGACCCACCAATAAAATTAAGCACTTAGTGAATAAAATCCTAAGTGCTTTTTTGTTTTATGGCTTCTGTGTAAGGCTGGCGTAAGGAAATCCGGTAAACGCCAAGTAATAAAAAACCCGGAATGAATCCGGGCTGCTTGTGTCACTGGCAGCGTTGCGTAATTGAGAGGCTTATTTCTACCTGATATTGCATCGCCGCTCCGCTTACAATCTTTCACGCGCCGCCGCTAATCCAGTCCGGTATTCCTTGGTTCGGAAAAAATTCAGTTTTTTTCATGCGTCAACCTATGAAATTATTTTCTGATCTCAAATAACCGTGAAAGTGTTCAGGCGAATGCTTTAGAAAAAGCTTTAGTCATTTAATGCGCGTTCCAATGAAACAACCATTGCGCCGTAATTTTCGTGTTCGGGTCTGATCATAAAAATATCTGGCATTTGATAAACCGCTTCAATTTTCAGGTAACGATCTGTTTCGATCTGATAAAGCAAAAATAGTGTCGCTTGCACTTCGAGCAATTTTTCCGCTGACAAGGTAACGCCATGCTCTTTTAATGCTGTGTCCAAGCGGTTAACTTGGCTAAACCACAAATCGGGTACGCTGTGCGTTAATACTCTGTGAGCGGTTTTACTATCAAACGCTCGATCATCTCCTAGAGTTTCAATTGAAACCAGTTTCACACCCTGGTTTCCGTCAATCCGCCATGATTTAGTTTGCGTTAAATCAAGGTTCCGCTTGCGCCATTCAATCGCGCTCTGTAAGGAATCACAAGGCATTCCGCGCTTTTTCAGCCGGTTGCACATTTGCTGACTAATACCTAAGGGTCTTAGGAAGTTAAAGCGGGTTTAAACGTAACAATTTAAGAATTTCATGATAGAGATTATCACGGCGATGATTAAAACGAAATTCGGTTTCTTTCAAGTGCAGGTAGAAAGTATGTTCGGGCACACCATTGAACTTGGCCAAACGTCTTTTAGCAAAACTCCAGAAAGACTCGATACCATTAATATGCCGCTCGCCACTGGCAAACTCATTGTCACCATGGTGAACCCTGAAGTGCTTATCAAAGCCGATATCGACCAATCCGTCATAACCACGCCATCCATCGGAATGGATTACGGTATCGGGCGCTACATGCCCACGGATAATGGCTTGCAATGTCGCTTTAGAGCAATCTGGAACAATCTCTGTATAAACTTTTCCTTGGCGTTTAAGCACACCAAAGACTATTGTTTTGCCATAAGCGCCCCGCCCCCTTTTACCCCTGACTCGCTGGACACCAAAGTAAGACTCATCAACTTCTACAGAACCTTGCAGAGGGGATTCAAGTTCGCAATTCTGGGCAATTCGCTGTCGTATTTTAAGATAAATGGTATTGACGGATCGGATAGAAATGCCGGTCAATTGGGCTGTGTCAGTAGCAGTAAAATCCATCGAAAAACATCGAATAAGTTGCCTGAATTTTGCTTCTCTGATTCGAGAACGAAAATAGTATCTGTTTTTAGCATTCATCTCAGAAAGTTAGCACACTTTAGTAAGTGCTTAACTTCCTAAGACCCTACCTAATTTTTCCGCTAATTCTGAAGTTTTCATGTGTTATGTCCTATCTATACAGAAACCCATTTCAGATTTTAGGTTTCTAGTGCGCAAGTGGGGGCAGAATTTCCCTCATGCAAAAAGTCGTTCTGAGGACCCATTTCATTCATGCCATAAAATTAATTGATTCAGCGTAACCGGGCACTGTCTACACAGTCCCGGCTTTTCCTAGTTCACCCGCTTTGCTTTTCGTGCGCTGTTCAGATAATTAACCCAAGAGTTGCTATCCCTTTTGAGAGCCGTTATCATGTTTCCCTGTCGCTCTCGTTGGCCATGCCCAATTGTGTCGCCAAATATCCCGATATTTCTCTTTGTTCTGCCCGAAGGTTTATAACTCCCATATTTGCTACTCCTGTTTTAAAGTTAAAATGAATTTGCGGATTGGTTTAGATTTATCTGGTAGTTGGCGTCTCCTTTTATTCAAATGACTCATTTTGATAACGTTGTTCATTCAAATTCCCCACGTGCGTGTTTCAAGAAATACGCCAATGCTTCAGGATCGTTCCGGCATTTGCTCAATACAATATGATGATCCTCTGGCGGCTCTCCAATGCGGTGAAGCCATGCTTGTATCATTTCGATTTGCAGCAATTGAATATCAGAATTTTTTTTGTTTTCTTCTGAAATAGAACTGACAAAACTGACAGAAAGTAACCCCGATTCTTTTGATGAATCTGGCGGATCATTAAATTTTTTTTCACTTTTTCTTGAATTTGAACTGACAAAGCTGACAGAAGCACCTTTTGGCGGTTTTGTCAGTTCACTTTCGGGGGAATTATGAAAATTTTTTTCATTTTCGATTTGTTTCAATCTGGAAAGATAACCGCTCATGATTGCACCCAATGTAATAATGTTGTTGGTCTGCCCTCGGTGAAAGTCTCAACTTTTTTCTAGGTGGTTGTAATCCAATAAAACATTAATGGCGGCTTCAGCTTTCTTTGGTGTGTCGATGCCAGCCCAGCACTTCCGGTAAATATCTCGAACCGTGAACGGGCTATTTAGTTTGCCTTTCTTCAGTTTCGTTAAAACTGATTTTGCAGCATCAATGCCGGGCTGAGTTCCGTAGCTGTATACCCGCCGCGCGTGTGATTCCAGATACTCGCAATAGGCTAAGGCGCGTAGCAATGACGATTCTGATACGCTCTTTTCCTCGCTGTCACACAAGTGATTGATTAACGCCAATGCGGGAACCAGCTTTCGATACTTTGACAGGTGCGACACTATGGCCGGATGATCCTCATCGGATCGTAACCGCTTTTCAAGATTGCACAGCCACTCAATAAATACTTCTTGTGCGCTATCATCAAAATGAAGGTATGGTGTCTTGCAGTATTCGCCAATGGTGGCTATTGCCTGAACATCAAGGTTGTGAAGCTTTCTAACAAGATCATTAACGGTATCCCTTGCCAGCTTATCCGGGAATCTGTCAATGTATTCATACTTTGGTGATATATCCGGGTAAACCATCAGCCCAAAGCGTTGAAGCAAGCCATCAGCGCCCGCGCCGCCGGATAGTGCTTCTCTCACGTATTCACCCAATACGCCCGGCTGTATTCCGCCAACAATCGATAAACAAGCGGATTCGATATGCAAATTAGTACCACGCATTATCCTGTCGATTGTGTAGGATTGATTGCCATCCGCTGCCGTTAAATAAAAAGCTCGCGCGCCTTCCTGCCCTTGCTTATCAAGGCTTTTAAGCAATCCAATAAGCTCATCGGCTTCGAATAAAATCCCGTTGGGATTCTCAATCATTAATTGACCAAGTGCTTCCGCCGTTGCGTCATTGGTGATGAACCGGGGCGCTGTTTCTACTTCTTGCGAGTTATCTGAGTCATTTTTCAAATACTCTGAAATATCCGCCGCCGGATCATTTTTCAGCATCCTCTTTGCTTGTGACTTCTTGGCAGCTTGTCGAAGCTTCGATTCTTCCCCTGAATTTATCAATTGGGTGTTACGTTGATGGATTTCTTGCGCAATCTCGATTTGCAATTGCTTTAGTGGTTTCATAACTTCGCTACGATTTGGCGATTTCATAACACCGGAACCGCCGATTACCGCGCCCCAAAGATTTGGAACAATTACCCAGTTATCACGCCTCTTCGGTCTTATCCCAATTTTGCAGCCGATTATAGAACTAAACATTAAGTAGGTATTCACAGCCGCAAAATCGGGCGGGCATTGCATCCGCTCTGAAATATCTTCAACGTAACCGCGAATGCTTGCCGGTAAGAAACAGTAATCGAACGATTTCACTTCCGGCAATTCGGGTAACGGTTCGGGTGTTAGTGCATTAGGCTCAATGGGGGCAATCGCGGCTTCGGCTTTTTCTCGCAAACTCATTTTGCGCCCTCCAAATACGTCAAACCATCGTTGAGCCGCAAAATAATTTCAGCGATAAAATCCCTGTCATCACTCGATAGCGCATTCAGCTTTTTCAGATCGTTCGCAACCACCAGTAGCCGGATCAAATCGCCACGCAAGGCATGAAGCAGTTGCCATGCTGAAAAACCGCCGCGGCTTCGTTTTTCGTATTTTGGATTGTCGCTCGGTGGGAATAGGCTGGCCGGATCGATACCCAGTGCATTACAAATATCAACGCCACCGGCTCCGCAACCATGACAGTGAAGCAAAATCACTCCGTCAGGTTTTTGCGTTACGGCAAGACTCGGTGTCCGATCCTGGTGAACAGCGCAGCAAGCAATGTAACGCCCTTCACCAATTCGTCTAACTTTCGATAATCTGCCGATAAGTTCATGCAAATTGCGATTATCATGCTGCGATTTTGAGGTATAATAATTCATCTCGCAAAACTCCAAAGCTTGTTTGTTGTGTCAAAAACGCCTGGCGGATACCAGGCGTTTTTTATTAGTCTAAACCGTTAACTTTTCTGAACTTTTCGGCAGCTTCCAACACTTGCGACTCTGCAAACTCTGGCAAAAAATCGCGTGCAAACATTTCGAAAAACTTCGCGCGATCGGTCGTGTATGGAATGTGTCCATTCAAAGCGAAGGCCGCAAGCGCTTCTAGTAGCTTTGCTTTTAACTTTTGGTCGTTTTGGATTTCATTGAAAATTGCATTCCGGCGGCTTATGCAAAATTCGGAACGGGCGATTTTTAGGCTTTGGGTTGCTGTAGCGATTTTTGAAGCAAGTTCAATTCTTGCGGCTTTGATTAATTCAACACGTCGATTCGTGGTTGCTAATTTCGCTTCCACTGTGTTGCAAAGCTGCTGTGCTGCGGCAACTTCAGCATCGCTTGCTTGATCCATGATATGACGCTTCTCAGTCGCGTCACGGTTCGCAGTAACACTATCACGCTCTTGGAGCTGGGAATTTTGATCGTTTTCAGCAGATACAAGTTTTGTGCAAAGTACGTGATCTTGTTGCTGAAGATTTACACAGTCGTTTTTTGCGGTGGTCAGATCGGTCATGTTAAACACCTCCGTTTAGCAGTTTTGCAATATCCGCAACCGGCCATAAAAGCCGATTTCCCAATTTAAGCGGCCTGATTCCAAAATAAGCACCAGTCATGCAGTATGACTTGCGCGCGGTTTGCGGTTTATGATTGGTAATCCGGGCTACTTCAGCGGTTTGGATATGGTCGCGGCCTTTCGATATTTCAGCTAAGTTTGGGGGTATTGATACAGTTTGCATCACGTTTCTCCTGTTGAAGAAATTCGCCTTGGCGGGATTGCCATATAAGCGAGTTGATGCAATATTATTTGCGTGCTGCGGCTTGTGATAGGAACGATCTAGTTGAAAGTGGAATCAGCTAGTTGAGGGGGTATTTAAGTTATTATTTATTAGGCAATTTCTCAATTAAGCCTTTTTCTTTCAATTTACTTAAACGCTTCAGAATAGCTTTATCATCCCTTAGCTTTGGGTCGTATTTTCTCAGCATCTCATGGACAAAAGCCGCTTGATAACCATATCTTTTAAATTTGGGGCCTCTGGATATTGCCTCTTTCTCGATTTCGTCAAGGTAAACCGTTCTCTCATCCTTCGCTGCGCGTGTTTTGCCGCCTGTGTCACGGCCTTCTGCTTTTGCGAGCTTTACGACAGGTTCTATGACTGATTCAGCATCGCATTTAAATGAATTACCTGTTTCGTCTAAAAGCAAAATAAAAAAGTCGGCCGTATCCTTAACTTCTGGTGTCATCTCTGGGCTATTCATCGCCGTTTGTATGGCATTCTTTAAAATTTCCTGTAAGAATTTCTAGCGTTGTTTACAGTATTCAGGAGAATACTGTAGATGAACATACACAAACGCACTCGCTTAACATTATTGGATCGTCAGGAAATCTGGCGGCTGTATCAAACCCGGCTGTGGAAGGTGGTTCAGCTGGCAGAATACTTTCACGTCAGCCGGCCAACGATTTATGACGTACTGAAACGAGCCAGACTCCAGGAATTTACTCCGCGTAGCAGTACCAATCAGCGCTTCAAAACACTGCAGTATGGCCTCAAACGTTTGGCTAAAGTAGAGCAAACCATCCAGGAACGTCTCAAGCGTGAAGCGAAGCGCTATAATAAATCTTATCCGGGCGAGCTCGTTCACCTCGATACCAAGCGGCTTCCATTATTGAAAGGACAGTCTGCCAATGAACCTCGCGAGTACCTGTTTGTGGCCATCGATGATTTCTCCAGGGAATTGTATGCCGATATCTTCCCCGATAAAACTCAATACAGCGCCGCTTGCTTTCTCATCGCTACTGTTGCCCAATGTCCTTATCAAATCGATTGCACTTATTCCGATAACGGCACGGAATTTAAAGGAACTGACGATCATGCTTTTGTCAAAGCTTGCAGGCAACACGGTATCGGTCAGAAGTTTACTCGTGTCAATCGTCCTCAAACCAACGGCAAAGCTGAGCGGGTCATCCGTACCCTGATGGACATGTGGCACAGTAAGATTCACTTTAAAGACAGCGCCGATCGACGCATTCAGCTTCTCCGTTTCATTAACTTCTACAACACCGTCAAACCCCATAAGAGTTTGTATAACGCAACCCCTTATGAAATACTCTTCGCTTATTTCAATCAACCTCTCTGTAAACAACCCTGAGATTTCTTACATATAAACTAACGACCTAATATAGAATCCGCAAATAAGTTATCTTCACAAAATTATCGGCAGCCTCAATTGCAGCAATCGTTTTTCCGGTTCATAACCCCACCTTATGCGGTGGGGTATTTGTTGCCTTCTTTAATTCTCTGATTTCCAATTTTTCACTCCTAAAAATGAGAAAAATTAAATCCTCAGAAATTAAACAATGTTAATCGGCTTGCCTTCTCAAGAAAGCAGGTATATCCATCGGATCCACACCCGATTGGCGCATTGCGGCCACTGTGGCATTGCTTCTTCTACCTGTGCGTATGACGGCAGGTTCTTCAGCGGAATAAACGGAATCCCGGTCGTCTGTGCCGGTACGCGTATGCACCACGGTCAACGGAGAATTCTGGTTTTGATTCTGGCCGACCATGCTGCCAAGACCGGTTGCCACCATGGTAACGCGCAAATTATCGGTCATATTTTCGTCAATCACGGTACCGACAATAATCGTTGCGTCTTCAGCGGTCAGATCTTTAATGGTATTCATCACTTCATGCACCTCGCGCATTTTCAGCGACGAGCTGGCGGTAATATTCACCAGAATGCCGCGCGCTCCGGACAAGGAGATATCCTCGAGCAGCGGGCTTGATACCGCGCGTTCCGCCGCAACCCGGGCGCGATCGACGCCCATGGCAATAGCCGAACCCATCATCGCCATGCCCATTTCCGACATGACCGTTCTGACGTCGGCAAAATCCACGTTGACCAAGCCGGGACAATTGATCACTTCGGCGATACCGGCTACCGCGCCGTAGAGCACGTCGTTGGCGGCTTTGAATGCGTCCAGCATAGAAATATCGTTACCCAGTACCATCATGAGCTTATCGTTCGGGATCACAATCAGCGAGTCCACATGCTGCGACAATGCTTCCATGCCCGCTTTGGCGGCCGCCAGGCGTTTGCCTTCGAATGCGAAAGGTTTGCTGACCACAGCCACGGTTAAAATACCCATTTCCTTAGCGACTTGCGCTACCACCGGCGCCGCGCCGGTTCCGGTGCCGCCGCCCATGCCCGCGGTGATAAACAGCATATCCGCGCCTTGAATCAGTTCGGCAATACGGTCACGGTCTTCCAGCGCGGCTTCGCGGCCGATTTCAGGATTTGCGCCCGCGCCCAACCCTTTGGTAATACCCGTACCCAGTTGCAGTACGGTCGGTGCTTTATTACTTTTCAATGCCTGGGCATCAGTGTTCATACTGATGAACTCAACGCCTTGCATGCCGTTCTGGATCATATGATCCACAGCATTGCTGCCGCACCCACCAACACCGACAACCTTGATGACTGCTTCTTGAGTTTCGTTATTCATGATCTCGAACATATTGTTTCTCCTTTAGTACATTGAAATTAAAGCCGCTTGACTGCAATACAACCCATGAAATTTCACATTAAAAATTTCTTTGGAACCACCCCTTCATTCTGGAGAAAATCTGCTTCGCAGAGCCTCCTTGTAATCTTGAACCATGTTGATGCTGCATCTGCTCGATACCGGCCAGAATCAAACCAATCCCGGTCGAATAACGCGGCGTATGGATCACGTCTTTCAAGTTGCCGTGATAATTGGGCATGCCTAATCGCACCGGCATATGAAAGATTTCTTCTCCCAATTCCACCATACCCCGCAATGAAGCGGATCCGCCGGTAATCACGATGCCCGATGACAGCAACTCTTCAAACCCGCTGCGGCGCAACTCGGCTTGCACCATGCAGTAAAGCTCTTCCGCGCGCGGCTCTATGACCTCAGCCAGAGTTTGTTTGGAAAGCTGGCGCGACCCGCGATTGCCCACATCCGGCACTTCCACCATTTCATGGGTATCGGTGAGACTTCTCAAGGCACAGCCGTAGCGGCACTTGATGTCTTCCGCGCTTTTGGTCGGCGTGCGTAGCGCCATCGCAATGTCGTTGGTGATTTGGTCTCCCGCGATCGGAATCACCGCGGTGTGGCGGATGGCGCCATGGGTAAACACCGCAATATCCGTTGTTCCACCACCGATATCGACCAGACAGACGCCCAAATCCTTTTCATCCTCGGACAGCACCGCCATGGCCGAAGCCAGCGGTTGCAAGATCAGATCGCGCACTTCCAGACCGCAGCGGTGCACGCACTTGACGATATTCTGTGCAGCCGAAACGGCGCCCGTGACAATGTGCACTTTCACTTCCAGCCGTATGCCGCTCATCCCTACCGGTTCACGCACATCCTCCTGACCATCGATGATGAATTCCTGATTCAAAATATGCAAGATTTGCTGATCGGCCGGGATATTTACCGCTTTGGCCGCTTCCATGACGCGTTCGACATCTTTCTCGGTCACTTCCTTATCTTTGATGGGCACCATACCGTCGGAATTAAACCCTTTGATATGGCTGCCCGCTATGCCGGTATAGACTTCATGAATCTTGCAATCCGCCATCAACTCCGCTTCTTCCAATGCGCGCTGAATGGCATTCACCGTTGTCTCGATATTGGCCACAACACCCTTTTTCAATCCACGCGAAGAATGGCTTCCCAAACCGATCACCTCAAAACCGCCGTCCGGAACGACCTCCGCGACAATGGCCACGATCTTGGATGTGCCGATGTCGAGACCGACCACCAGATTTCTATTTTCTCGCGCTTTATTCATCTAATCCCATCTCCATGGTCTTACGTCTCTCTCCTCGTGCCAGACTTACGCGGTTGTTGTATTACTTCGGGCATGCGGATAGCAAAGCCATTGGGATAGCGCAAATCGACATACGCTAACGGCCCTTGCTGGCTCAACCGTGCAATACTGTGGTTATAGACTAAAACATAGCGAGCCAGCCGCTCTTCAATCTCGTTGCGCCCCAGTTCCAAAACCGTTCCGGTATCGAGCTGAATGCGCCATGCATAACGCGCGGTCAGGCTTATTTCTGCGATTTGCTGCTGCAGCGGCGCCAATATCCGGCTGAAGCGCCGGAATTGCTGCGTCACCTCGTGCGCACTGGCTTCGTTAGGCCCGGTAAACACCGGCAAATCAGTATCGGCGGTCACCCGGAACACCTCACCGTAGGTATTAACCAGTGCATGACTACCCCAATAGGCCAATGCCCGATGCTCCTCAAGCGTCACATTCAACCCATGCGGCCATTCCCTTTTCACCCTGGCTTCACGCACCCACGGTAATTTTACAAAAGCTTCACGCACTTCAGTGAGATTTACCGAAATAAAATTTCCCGCGATTTCATTTCTCACCAGTTGCTCAATTTGATCGCGCGTCACATGTTCCAGCTCGGCTCTGCCTTTTTCCGCACCCTGAATGACTTGCACATTAATTTCCTTGATCGGAAACAGTGGTGGCTGGATAAGCTGCAAGCTGACGGCGTACAGAGCCGCCAGCGCCACCGAAGTGAACAATGTCCCGGACAGTAGATTCAAGGCGTGATGGTTATTCCACATGAGCCAAATCCAATATTTTCAGAACCAAATCGTCAAAAGAAATCCCCGCGGTTCTTGCCGCCATCGGTACCAGACTGTGGCCGGTCATGCCGGGCGAAGTATTCGCTTCGAGGAAGTAAAATTGGTTGGTTGCACTCAAGATCAAATCAACCCTTCCCCAACCCTGGCAGCCCAGTACCTGATATGCCTTTAGTGCTTGTTTCTGGATCGCCGCTTCCAATTCCGCCGGTAAACCGCTTGGACAAAAGTATTGCGTATCATTGGAAAAATACTTGGCTTGGTAGTCGTAAAGCTCGCCGGCGATTTCAATCCGCACCACCGGCAGCGGTGTTTCACCCAAAATCGCCACGGTCAATTCCTTGCCCGCGATGAATTCTTCCGCCAGCACCAACGCATCGTGCCGGGCAGCCAGCCGGTACGCTTCCGCCAAGTCCTCGGTGCGTTTCACTTTGGTCAAACCGATGGTCGAACCTTCGCGCGCCGGTTTGACGATTAGCGGCAATCCCAATGTTTCGGCAACTTGTGTCCAATTGCTGTCGGCACGCAATAACTCGTAGCGCGGTGATTGGATGCCGATTGCTTGCCAAATCAATTTGGTGCGCCATTTATCCATCGCCAGCGCACTGGCCATCACACCGCTGCCGGTATACGGCAACCCCAGCAACTCCAACGCGCCCTGAATCGTTCCATCCTCGCCAAAACGCCCGTGCAACGCGATAAACGCTTTATCGAATCCTTGCTGCAGCAGTTTTTCCAGTGCTTGCTCCGCAGGATCGAAAGGATGCGCATCGACGCCGCAGCGCAGCAACGCATCCAGCACAGCCTGCCCGCTTTGCAACGATATTTCCCGCTCGGCGGAACGACCACCCAGCAAAACGGCTACTTTACCCACGCTATGCGCGCTCACTACGTCAATCTCCTGGCGTCGCCAATGATCCGGACTTCCGGAACCAGTGCTATACCCGTTGCTTTCTTAACCCTGCCTTGCACCATCATAATCAAGGCTTCAATATCCGCCGCGCTGGCGTTACCGGTATTGACAATGAAATTGGCATGCTTGGGCGACACCATCGCACCACCAATAGAACATCCCTTCAGGCCGCATGCTTCAATCAAACGCGCCGCATGATCTCCCGGCGGATTGCGGAATACCGAACCGGCATTCGGCTGATCGAGCGGCTGGCTGGCCACCCGTTGCGCCAGCAATTGCTTGATACGTGCGCGGGCTTGCGCCTGATCGCCCGGCGGCAACCGGAAGTACGCGCCAGTAAACCATTCACTCTCCATCGCACCGGCTGCTCCGGCATGCCGTTGCACGCTGCGGTAACCGATTGTGTATTCGCTTGGCTGACGTATCAAGACTTGTCCGCCGCCATTGACAACTTGCACCTGTTGCACGATTTCCCAGGTTTCCGATCCGTAGCATCCGGCGTTCATCGCCAGCGCGCCGCCGACCGTACCCGGTATCCCGGCCAAAAATTCCGCCCCTGCGAGATGATGTTTGGCGGCAAAACGCGCCACCTTGGCGCACGCTACACCTGCACCCGCGTAAATCAACGCACCGGATGAGTTCTGCTCGATCACACGCGCATCATTCAAGCGCGCGTGCAGTGCCACGACCGTGCCGCGCAAGCCGCCGTCCCGCACCAGTAAATTGCTGCCCAAGCCAATGACATAAAGCGGTTCATGCGGAGATGCACGCAGAAAATCGGACAAATCCTCGAGATCCGCCGGCAGGTAATAGCGATCCGCATAACCGCCGGTGCGCCAGGAAGTATGCCGGCTCATCGGCTCATTGACGCGCAGCTCGCCCCGCAAAACAGGCACATCCGCATTACCAGGCGCTTCACCCGTTACTGGCATGGCAAACCTCACATTTTGATGAACAGCGGTCATTCCTTATTATCCTCAGCATTCACCGCCGTTCACGACGGTCAGCTTGTTTTTCATTTGCGCAATGTGCGGCGCCACCTTGGCCACCGAACCCGCGCCCATCACCAGCACAATGTCGCCATCCTTCACGATGTTCAGAATGGCATCCGGTAAATCATCCACTTCCTCGATATAAATCGGCTCGACTTTGCCCTGTACCCGGATCGAGCGCGCCAGCGATTTACTGTCCGCCGCGACAATCGGTTCTTCACCGGCCGGATAAACTTCCGTGAGCAACAGCACATCAGCTTGCGACAAAACCCGGGTGAAACCCTCGAATACGTCGCGGGTGCGCGTATAGCGGTGCGGTTGAAAAGCCACCACCAGACGATGACCCGGAAACGCGCCGCGCGCGGCTTTGATGGTGGCTTCCATTTCCGCCGGATGGTGGCCGTAATCGTCGACCAAAGTAAAACTTTTCTGCGTGGATAAGCGGATTTCACCGTACTGCTGAAAACGCCGCTCGACGCCTTTGAATTCCGATAGCGCTTTGACGATGGCGGCATCCGGCACGCCAATCTCATTGGCGACAGCAATGGCGGCCAGGGCATTCTGGATATTATGCAAACCGGGAATATTCAGTGTGATCTCGAGTTTGCGGGCGGAGCCGTTGACACCGACGATCGCGGTGAATTTCATGCGGTGACGTTCCTGCCGGATGTCAGTCGCGCGTACTTGCGCTTCCTGTGACAAACCGTACGTCGTGATCGGTTTGGTAATCGACGGCATCACTTCGCGGATATTGGCGTCATCCATGCAAACCACTGCCATGCCGTAAAAAGGCAAGTGCTGCACGAAATCGACGAAAGTCTGCTTCAACCGGCTGAAGTCGTGACCGTATGTTTCCATATGATCCGCATCGATATTCGTCACGACCGCCAGCATAGGTTGTAAATACAAAAACGAAGCATCCGATTCATCCGCTTCGACGACGATGAACTCGCCGCTGCCAAGTTTGGCATGACAACCCGCCGCTTCCAGTTTTCCGCCGATGACAAACGTCGGGTCCATATCCGCCGCCGCCAGAATGCTCGCGATCAGGCTGGTGGTCGTGGTTTTGCCGTGCGTTCCCGCAATCGCGATACCGCTGCGCAACCGCAGCAGCTCCGCCAGCATCATGGCGCGCGGCACCACTGGTATATTTTTGTTTTTGGCGGCGATCACTTCCGGATTGTCCGGTTTCACCGCGGTCGACGTCACCACCACATCCGCTCCGGCAATCTGTTCACTGGCATGTCCGGCATAAACTTTAATACCGAGCTTCGCCAAACGCTGCGTTACCGCGTTTTTCATCAAATCGGAACCGCTGACCTGATACCCCAGATTGACGAAAACCTCGGCAATACCGCTCATGCCCGCACCGCCGATACCGACGAAATGAATATGTTTGACTTTATGCTTCATGCAGCGCTCCGCTCAACTCGATACAAGCTTCGGCCACCACCCGGGTGGCATCCGGTTTCGCCTGGTCGCGCGCGGCCAAGGCCATGATCAGCAATTTTTCACGGGTTAGCTCCATGAGCAAATCCGCCAGTTTTTGCGCAGTCAACTCGCATTGCGGCAGCAATAAGGCGGCACCGTGCCGGGCCAGAAATTGCGCATTAGCGGTTTGATGATCGTCGACTGCATGCGGGTAGGGCACCAGAATGCTGGCAACGCCCGCGGTGCTTAATTCCGCAACGGTTAACGCACCGGCGCGGCAGATCACCAGATCGCAATCGGCGTAGTGTTTGGCCATATCATCGATGAACGCGCTCACTTCCCCGTCCAGTTGCAAGTCTTCATACGCTTTTTTAACCGCTTCCCAATGCACGGTTCCAGCTTGATGCACCACCAAGGGGCGCGCATCCTCCGGTACCAGCTTAAGCGCTTGCGGCACGACGGTATTCAGGATTTGCGCACCGAGACTGCCGCCCACCACGAGTAATTTCAATGGACCCCGCCGTCCTTGGAAGCGTTCTTCCGGCGGATCTATTTGCGCAATTTCGGCGCGCACCGGATTACCCGAACATACCGTTGTTTCCGGATTACCGCGAAGCGCGCCGGGAAATCCGAGAAAAATCCTGTCCGCCAGTTTCGCCAGAATTTTATTGGTCAACCCGGCGATCGAGTTCTGTTCGTGAATCACCAGCGGCTTATTGAGCAGTGATGCCATCATGCCGCCGGGAAAGGCCGGATAACCGCCCATACCCAGCACCACATCCGGCTGCACGCGCTGAATGATGCGCATGCTCTGCCAGAATGCCTTGAGTAATCGCACCGGCAGCATCAACCAAGTCGCCAGATGTTTGCCGCGCAATCCGGAAAAGCGAATCACTTCGGTTGTATAACCGTGCTGCGGCACCAGTTTTAATTCCATGCCGGCTTCCGTTCCCAGCCAAACAACACGCCAGCCGGCCTGCCTGAGATAATCGGCCACCGCCAATCCCGGAAACACATGCCCGCCGGTGCCGCCTGCCATGATCAAAATCGTAGGCGCGCTCATACGTTCAACCCCCGCAGCCGCTGCCGGTTTTCCCAGTCGATGCGCAGCAAAACCGCCAATGCAATGCAATTCGCCGTGATGCTGCTGCCGCCGAAACTCAGCAGCGGCAATGTCAATCCTTTGGTCGGCAAGACGCCCATGTTGACGCCCATATTGATCAACGCCTGCACCCCGATCCAAATGCCGATACCTTGCGCCACCAGCGCCGCGAAAGGGCTGCCCAGTTTGGCCGCCAGACGGCCGATGACAAACGCGCGCGTGATCAGCCAGATGAACAAAACGATCACAGTGGCCACACCGACAAAGCCGAGTTCCTCGGCCAGCACCGAAAGTAAAAAGTCGGTGTGCGCTTCCGGCAAATAGAACAGTTTCTCTACGCTGCCGCCCAGACCGACGCCCAGCCATTCGCCGCGCCCGAATGCGATCAGCGCATGACTCAACTGATAGCCTTTGCCATACGGATCGGCCCAAGGATCCATAAATGCGATCACGCGATTCAGCCGGTACGGCGAACTTAAAATCAGCTCGTACAAACCAAATGCCAGGATGGCGATCAGGCTGACGAATATTTTCAGACTGACGCCGCCGAGAAACAAAATCGACATCGCCAACGCAGCTACCACGAAGAAAGCGCCGAAATCCGGTTCGAGCAGCAATAACGCACCGACCACGGACAACACGATCGCAATCGGCACAAATCCCTTGAAGAAGGAATTCAGATCGGCTGCCTTGCGGTTCACATAATCAGCGGCGTACAACACCATGCAAAACTTCATGAACTCGGACGGCTGGATATTCACCACGTACAGCGAAATCCAGCGCTGACTGCCGTTCACTTCATGCCCGATGCCGGGCACCAGCACCAATATCAACAGAAAAATGCTGGTGATAAGCAGATAGGTAACGTATTTCTGCCACATCTGCATCGGCACTTGAAAAGCGACCAATCCCAACAGCAGTCCGACACCCAGATACGCACTATGCCGCAACAAATAATGGCCAGCGCGGTCGGTGCCGAATTGCGCTTCGGCGATGGCAATCGAGGCGGAATAAATCATCACCAAACCGATGCTCAGCAGCAGCACAGCAGACCATACCAACGCCTGGTCAAAATCGGCCATGATTCTTGGTTTCTGATTGCTTGCCTGATAAATCATCGGTTAATGTTTTTTCTGCCCGAAACTGAAAAATTTGTTTTCCATATCCTTGACCGCTGCAACGAACACTTCCGCGCGATGGATATAATTTCTAAACATGTCGAAACTGGCGCATGCCGGTGAAAGCAAGACCACATCACCGGGCTGCGCCAGCAAAAAACTCTTTTGCATGGCTTCTTCCATAGTCACGGCAAAATGCAACGGCACGCCGCAATCCTTCAATTCTCCCGCAATGATGCCCCCATCCCGGCCGATCAACACGACGGCGCGGGCATTATGGGCAACCGCCTCCCGCAGATAAGAAAAATCCTGTCCCTTGCCGTCGCCACCGGCGATTAAAATGACGTTTTGCTTCATGCCGCTTAAAGCAGCCACGGTAGCGCCGACATTGGTGCTCTTTGAGTCATCATAAAAAGTGACACCATTGAACGCCGCCACTTTCTCCATGCGATGCGGCAAGCCGCGAAATTCACGCAATGCGGACAAGAGAGGCTCAATGGCTACACCGAGCGCGCGGCACAGCGCCAACGCTGCGAGTGCGTTGACCGCGTTGTGCAGGCCGTAAACATTCAGCTCGGAAGCTTTCATTAGTGACTGACTACCTTCCAGCAGCCACAGATCATCGCCGTCGTGGCGGAGACCGTAATCCGCTTCAGTCGGCGGTTCATCCACGCCGAACGTGATTTGTTTTCTGCCGGGCAAAGCCATGGCACAAACGCCGGGATCGTTGCGGTTCAAAACTTGTACACCTGCGCCGGTCTTGTCCCGCAAAAACACCCGCGCCTTGGCCGTGGCGTAATCATGCATGCCGCGATAGCGGTCCAGATGATCTTCGCTCAGATTCAGCACGGTTGCGGCATCGGCATTTAAATTGTGCGTCGTTTCCAATTGGAAGCTGGAAGTTTCCAGAATCCAAGCCTGCGGCCAATCACCCGCATCGATGCGCTGCATCAGCGCATTCAGCACGGCAGGGCCGATATTGCCCGCCACCTCGACATTCCAGCCGGATTTTTTCAGCATGGCACCGGTCATGGCAGTAACCGTTGTTTTTCCATTAGAGCCGGAAATCGCCACGACTTTTGGTCTTGGCAAATGACTTTGCTCGAGCGCCCAGGAAAACAGCACCATGTCGCCTATCACCGGAATTCCTTGTTGCACCGCCTGTTGCACGCTGGGATCCGCCAGCGGCACACCGGGGCTGATCGCAATCATGTCGATTCCGTTGAAAACCGGCGCGGCAAATTTACCTGTGTGCAATTGCACGGCTGGAAACTCGGTGGTGATTCGCTGCCAGTTGGGCGGCTCCGGACGGCTATCGGCAGCGCGCACCTTGGCGCCTTGCCGTAGCAGCCATTTCACCATGGACAAACCGGTTTCACCCATACCCAGCACCAAAATTGTTTTACCTTGCAAATTCATCGTAACTTTAATGTCGACAACCCGACCAATACCAAAATGAAAGTGATGATCCAGAATCTGACTACCACCTGATTTTCCTTCCAGCCTTTCAATTCAAAATGATGATGTAAAGGCGCCATGCGGAAAACCCGTTTGCCCAGCAGCTTGAACGACGCCACTTGCAGCATCACGGAAAGCGCCTCGACGACAAAAACACCACCCATGATGACCAGCACGATCTCCTGGCGCACGATGACGGTGACGATCCCCAGTGCGGCGCCCAGCGCCAATGCACCGACATCGCCCATAAAAACCTCGGCGGGATAAGCGTTAAACCACAGGAAGGCCAGTCCGGCACCGGCCATAGCGCCGCAAAATACGGCCAATTCCCCGGCGTTGGGGATATAAGGAATGCCGAGATACTTGGCAAATACCACATGACCGGCCGCATACGCGAACACCGCCAGCGCGCTGCTGATCATCACCGTCGGCATGATGGCCAGACCGTCCAGGCCGTCGGTCAGATTCACCGCGTTGCTGGTGCCGACGATGACGAAATAGGACAGCACAACAAACCCCGTTGCCCCGAGAGGAATGGCGACCTCCTTGAAAAAGGGCACGATCATGTCGGTTTGCGCCGGAATTTCCGCGATCGACGCCAGATACAACGCAACCGCGAGCGCGATCAGCGATTGCCAGAAAAATTTAGCGCGCGCGGAAAGCCCCTTCGGATTACGGTGAACCACTTTGCGGTAATCGTCGACCCAGCCGATCACGCCGAATCCCAGTGTGGTCGCGAGCACCACCCAGACATAGCGATTGTTCAAATCCGACCACAGCAGAGTGGTTAAAACAATCGCCATCAAAATCAAGGCGCCGCCCATCGTCGGCGTACCGGTTTTGACGAGGTGCGTTTGCGGCCCGTCGTCGCGCACCGATTGACCGATTTTGTAAGCGGTCAGCTTACGGATCATCAGCGGACCGATGATGAAGGAAATCACCAAGGCCGTCAGCGCAGCCAATACGGTGCGCAAGGTAATATAACTGAACACATTGAACGCGCGAATGTCTTGCGCCAGCCATTGCGAGAGCGTCAGCAGCATGATGACCCCACCGGCTGTTCCAGTTGCCGTACTACCCGTTCCATATGCATGAAGCGCGATCCCTTGACCAGCAAAGTCACGTCATCCGCCAGCAAACTTTCCGTTTCGTGCAACAATTCATCGATATTATTGAAATGCCGCGCGCCTTTGCCGAATTCTTCCGCCGCGTACGCGCTCAGCTCGCCCAACGTCAATAAGCGATCCAACCCGGCATTGCGCGCATCGCGTCCGATCGTACGGTGCAGATCGATGGCGGATTTGCCCAATTCGCCCATATCCCCGAGCACCAATATTTTTTTCCCCGGGGTTGCCGCCAACACCGCCAAAGCCGCGCGCACCGATTCGGGATTGGCGTTATAGGTATCATCGATGAGCAGCGCATGATGCAGACCGGATTTTTTCTGCAACCGCCCCTTCACACCTTGGAATGCTGTGAGACCGGCGGCAATCGCTTCCTTGCCGATTCCCAGCGCTATTGCAGCGGCGGCGGCAGCCAGCGCGTTATACACGTTATGCACGCCCGGTGCCTGCAATTTCACTTCCACACTGCCATCCGGCAATTTCAACTGAATCCGGTTGCTCAATCGATCGGCCTGAAACTCCGCGCTTATCAAAGCTTGCTCACGCAAACCGAAATCGACTATCTTGCGCGCACCAGCATACCCCCGCCACACAGCGGCATAGCGGTCATCCGCGTTGATCACTGCCGTTCCTTGCGCATCCAACCCGGTAAAAATCTCCGCCTTGGCGCGCGCCACCGTCTCGACCGAACCCAATCCCTCGATATGCGCGGCTCCGGCATTGGTAATCACCGCCACGCAGGGTTTTGCCAATCCGCTGAGATAACCGATCTCGCCGATATGATTCATACCCATCTCGATCACTGCGTAGCGATGCTGCGGCCGTAGACGTAACAACATCTGCGGCACGCCGATATCGTTATTCAGATTCCCTTCGGTCGCCAGCACCTGATCGGCTTGTTCATTTGCGCCGCCGCATGCCGCAGCTTGATGCAATATCGCGGCGATCATTTCCTTGACCGTGGTCTTGCCGTTGCTGCCGGTAACGCCGATCACCGGTAGCGTAAACCGGTTACGCCAATGCGCCGCCAGCTGCCCTAACCCTAGCCGGGTATCCTTGACGCGCAGCAGCGGAATACCGGCCGCCAATACATCGCCACTGACTGTCTGCGGAACCAGCGCGGCAACCGCGCCTTTTTCTTCGGCGCTACGGATGAATGCGCTGCCGTCGAACCGGTCACCGCTTAGCGCCACGAACAGATCGCCGGATTTAAGCGTGCGGCTGTCGGTGCTGACCCCGGTAAACAACCCGTCCTGCCCGCTCCACTCGGCTTGCAGTACTTGCGCCGCTTCCCGGATCGTCATCATGATTGAACCCGCACCTTTCTGGCTAAATCCTTCAGCACCTGCTGCACAATTTCCGCATCGCTGAAGGGAATCTTCCGCCCTTTTATTTCCTGGAATTTTTCATGACCCTTGCCCGCGATCAGCACAATATCGTTGTTGTGCGCGTTGGCGATGGCCTGATAAATGGCCAGCGCGCGATCGGGCTCGATCTGGTAATTGTCCGCGCCCGCACCCGCCGTAATATCTTGAATAATGCTCAAAGGATCTTCCGTGCGCGGGTTATCGCTGGTAAAAATGACTTCGTCCGCCAGCCGCGTGGCGACTTCGCCCACCATGGCGCGCTTACCTTTATCGCGGTCGCCGCCGCACCCGACAACGCAGCATAACCGCGCACCTTGCCGGGATGTCCGTTTCTTCGGTTGCGCGCCGCGCAACAACTCGCGCAACGTGCACAGCACTTTTTCCAAGGCATCGGGCGTATGCGCGTAATCGACAACAATAATCGGCTGGTCAACCCCTTGGTATTTCTCCATCCTACCCGGAATGGGTTGCACATTTTGCAGCGACCGGACTGCGTCCGGCAAGCGGATCCCGCTTACCAGCATGGCAGCCACGACAGCAAGCAAGTTTGATGCATTGAATTTACCCAGCAAGCCAATTTTCAAATGTTCGCGATTATCCTCAAATTCGATATCAAATTCCAGACCATGGAGATCGACTTTTAAATTGGAGCCATACACCATTTTGAATGGACTTGAATCGCGCTTTTCCGGATAGTGAAATCCATAGCCGATCAAGGTTGTGGATTTATTGGCAAGCTGCCGCGATAGTTCGACACCCAATACATCGTCCATGTTGATGACCGCATACTGCAAGCCAGGCCAGAAAAACAGGCACGCCTTGGCGGCGGCATAGGCATCCATATCGCGATGGTAATCCAGGTGGTCGCGCGACAAGTTGGTCAGCACAGCCACCGCAAACACGGTGCCGTTGACCCGTCCTTGCACCAAACCGTGCGACGACACCTCCATCGCCACACCGTGCGCGCCCTGCTCCACAAATCCGGCAAGCGAACGCTGTAATACCGCGGCGTCGGGCGTCGTGTTCTCCGCCTTGGCTAATGCGCCGCAAAAACCGTTTCCAAGCGTTCCCAGCACGGCCGTTTTTTTACCCAGGCTTGTCATGGCTTGCGCGTACCAGTGGCTGCACGATGTCTTGCCGTTGGTTCCGGTGATTCCGACCATCCACAATTTCTCCGACGGCTGATCATACACATGACTGGCAATCGACCCCGCTTGTGCTTTCAGATCCTCGATCGCCAGCGCCGGGATGCGCCACTCGGGATTCCAGGTAAAATCCTGCGGATCCCACAACACGGCGTTAGCACCGGCGGCAATCGCTTGCGGAATGAAGTTGCGTCCATCCGCGATTTCACCGGCGTAGGCAAGAAAGGTATCGCCGGGCTGTATTTGCCGGCTATCCGTCACCAGATTCTTGACCGCAACCCCCAGCTCATCCAAACGATGATGATCGAACAACTTGGGTGCTTTCTTTTTGATCGTCATCCCCTTCATCCTTCATCACCCATCTCGGGTGTCGCGGTAAACGTAATCACGTTGTTGGCGGGTGCATCCGGTGGAATATTCAAGATGCGCAAGGCACCGGACATGACTTTGCTGAACACCGGTGCTGCCACGGCGCCGCCGAAATATTTACCGGCAGATGGTTCGTCGATCATCACGGCGATGATCAAGCGCGGATTCGATGCCGGCGCGTAGCCGACAAATGTGGAGATATAGCGCTTATTGGCATACTGGCCATCGACCAGCTTATGCGCCGTACCGGTTTTTCCGGCCACGCGGTAGCCGCTGATCTGCGCCAGCGGCGCCGTGCCGCCGGGCTTGGTCGCCATCTCCAGCATACGGCTCATCGCCTGTGCGGTATCGCGCGAGATGACGCGCTGCCCCATCACCGGCATGTTTTGTTTCAACAGTGAGATCGGTTTTAATTCGCCGCCGCTGGCGAAAATCGTATAGGCGCGCGCCAGCTGCATCAGACTGGTGGAGATACCGTGACCGTACGACATCGTGGCCTGTTCAATCGGCCGCCATTTGTTGTACGGGCGCAATATGCCGCTGGCTTCGCCGGGAAAACCGGAATTTGTCAGCGTGCCGAAGCCGGAGCGGTTAAACATTTCCCACATCGTCTGCGACTCCAGCGACAAAGCGATTTTTGCCGTGCCGACATTGCTCGACTGCTGGATGATTTGCGCCACCGTCAATTCGCCTTTATTGCTGACATCGCGTATGGTTTTTCTGCCCACCTGCCACATACCCGGCGCGGTTTGCAGCACCGTGTTGGCGTTGACTTTGCCGATCTCCATCGCAATCGCCACGGTGAACGGCTTTAAGGTCGATCCCGGCTCGAACGTATCGATCAACGCCCGGTTGCGCAGTCTTTCATTGGTGATGGATGAACGTCTATTCGGGTTATACGCCGGCAAATTGGTCAGAGCCAGAATTTCGCCGGTTTGCGCATCCAGCACGACGATGCTGCCGGCCTTGGCGTTATTGGTCAGCACCGCTTCTTTCAATTCCGCATGCGCGCGATACTGAATTCTTCTGTCGATCGACAGCACCAGATCCTGCCCTGGCTTGGGCGGACGGATGTTTTCCACGTCCTCGATGATCTGCCCTTTGTTATCCTTGAGCACGCGCCGCCGCCCCAATTCACCCGCGAGCTTATCCTGCCAGCCGCGCTCCACGCCTTCCTGGCCTTCGTCGTTGATATCGGTGAATCCCAGCACATGCGCGGCAAACTCGCTTTCCGGATAATAGCGTTTGGATTCACTGGTCAAATGAATCCCTTTGATTTTCATTTTCATGATTTTTTCAGCGGTATCCGGAACCACTTGCCGCTTCAAATAAACAAACCGGCTATTTTCCCGGTTGAGGCGGTCATTGATTTCGGTGCTATCCATCTCGAGCAGACTGGCCAGCTTTTTCAGTTGCTCCGGTTCGATCTCCACCACTTTCGGATCGGCGTAGATCGAGGCGACCGGTGAGCTGATCGCCAGAATATGGCCATTGCGGTCGGTAATCATGCCGCGGTCGGCATTCATTTCCACGATGCGGCTGTAACGCGACTCGCCTTTTTCCTGCAGGAAATCATGGTGCATGCCTTGCAAGTACGCCGCGCGCCCTGCCAAACTGATTAAACCCAGCACCAGCAAGCCGAACAGCAGCAACGAACGCCACGTCGATAACTTGATTTGCCGAGGTTCGGG
Organism: Gammaproteobacteria bacterium; assembly: GCA_015709615.1. Lineage (NCBI taxonomy): Bacteria > Pseudomonadati > Pseudomonadota > Gammaproteobacteria > Gammaproteobacteria bacterium. Next base: position 1,760,926 of record CP054179.1, read on the forward strand.
TTTAATCATGGTTTTAACCCTTGTGCATCCAGCCGGTTCTCGGCCTCATTGATTGATACGATTTGAATGTTGGCCGCGGCCGGCACGGTCATTTTCAGATGCTCCCTGGCGATGTGCTCTATCCGGCCATGCATGATCAATGTGCTCTGCTCCAGTTGCAATCTTCCCCATTCCACATCCAGCTTACGCTCGATTTCCTTTTCATTTTCCAGCGCCATGAATAACTTGCGCACCATGTGCTGCGAGGTCACTACGCCCAACGCGCAAGCGATCAATATAAAAACCAGAAAAATGTTCAGCTTGAACATCCCGTCATCCGTTGAGGGTTACTTTCTCAGCCACACGCATTACTGCGCTTCTTGCCCGCGCATTTTCTTCCACTTCCCGTTCGTCCGGACGCACTGCCCGGCCGATCACGCGCAAGGTCTGTTTGCTCAATCTTTGCACATCCTTTTCCCGCAACGGCACGCCACGCGGCAACTCATCCGTACTGGCCGCCTTACGCATAAATTGCTTGACCATGCGATCCTCCAACGAATGAAAACTGATCACCACCAACCTTCCGCCCGGATTCAACAATTCCACGCATTGCGGCAGCACCAGCGACAATTCCTCAAGTTCCCGGTTGAGAAAAATCCTGATCGCCTGGAAAGTGCGCGTCGCCGGATGCCGTATGCTCTCGCGCTGACGTGTGCGCACCACCGCTGACACGATTTCGGCAAGCTGCGATGTCGTCACGATGGGTTGCCGCACTCTCGCCGTCACAATCGCCCGGGCAATCTGACGCGCAAACCGTTCTTCGCCGTATTCCTTGATCACCCGCTCCAGTTGCTCTTCCGTCACCGCCGTCAGCCACTCCGCCGCGGTTTGTCCGCCAGTGGTATCCATGCGCATATCGAGCGGTCCGCCGGAGCGGAAACTGAATCCGCGCGAAATTTCCTCCAACTGCGGCGACGACACGCCCAAATCCAACAACACGCCATCGATCTTGGCAATCCCAAGCTGCTGCAATAGCCACTGCATTTGCGAGAAACTGCCATGCCGGATACAAAAGCGCCGGTCCACAATGGCTTCACCCACAACTACCGCAGCCGGATCCCGATCCAACGCCACCAGCCGTCCCTGTCCGCCCAATCGCGACAGGATCAGTCGGCTATGGCCGCCACGGCCGAATGTCGCATCCACATAAACACCATCCGGTTTGATCGCCAGCGCATCGACCGCTTCATGCAACAACACCGGAATGTGCATCTACCGCTTTTTCCCGTCTCGATTACAATGAAAAACCGTCCAGCTCAGGCGGCATATCGCCATCCTTGAATGCCAGCGCTTCTTCAATTTGCATATTCCATTGCCCTTCATCCCACAACTCAAATTTTGACCCTTGACCGACCAGCACCACATCCTTGGACAAACTGGCAAAAATACGCAGCGGCGGCGGCAGCAAAATACGGCCGGCGGCGTCCATCTCGACGTCGCTAGCATTACCCACCAACAGCCGCTGCAAATTGCGGGTCTTCGAATCAAAACTGGAAAGATTATTGAGTTTTTGTTCTATCGGTTCCCAGGCCGGCTGAGGATAAATCAGCAGACATCTGGAAGGATCAACAGTCACAATCAAGTGTCCTGCGCAAGAAGACGTCAGTTCGCCACGGTATCTTGCCGGTATCGCAAGCCTACCTTTTGCATCCAGACTGAGTTGCGTGATGCCACGAAACATGCTGTCTCCTCAAAATACGGAAAATTCATCGAGGCCCACCAAATTTTCCCACATTCCCCCACTGCTTCCCACTTTAATCAAAAAAACATTGCCAGTCAAGCTGAAAATTGGGTTTTTATAGTTATGTGACAAAGACTTAAAGCCACAGCCGATTGCCATTGGAAAGACCATAAAATGTTCAAATAAATAAGATAGATAGGAGAAAAATGGGAGAAAGGTTATTAATTTAACGACAGAAATGGATCAAAACGGGATTGTTTTCGGATGTAAAAAAATGCACACTGCGCGGTTTCAATTTCCCACTTTACCCCCCGATGACGCCCGCTTATTGGACACAAGCAACGCAAGAACTGGCCGCGCGCGATGCCGTGATGCAGCAATTGATCACGCAATTCGCCGATGCTTCATTGGAATCGCGCGGTTGCGCGTTCACGACACTGGCGCGCTCCATTGTCGGGCAGCAAATTTCCGTCAAAGCCGCCGAAAGCGTATGGCAACGAGTCATCGCCACCATTCCCGAAATCACACCGCACAGCATCGCCGCAGCCGAACAGGAATTGCTGCGATCATGCGGTCTATCGGCGAGAAAAGTCACCTATTTGCAAGATTTATCGTGGCATTTCCGCGAAGGGGATTTGAGCGAAACCGCGTGGGGGGAAATGAATGACGAAGCCGTCATCAAGCAACTGATCCAAGTCAAAGGCATCGGCCGCTGGACGGCGGAAATGTTCCTGATCTTTCATCTGCATCGCCCCGATGTGCTGCCGCTCGACGACATCGGCCTGCAACGTGCAATGAGCCTGCACTATCTTGATAAACAACCGGCCGATAAAAAAATTATGCTCGAACTGGCTAAACCATGGCAGCCGTGGCGCTCGGTCGCCACGTGGTACTTATGGCGCAGCCTGGATCCGTTGCCGGTGGCGTATTGAAATTTTGAGTTTTTTGGTCAATTGACGCATGCTAATCATGAAGTTACACTCAACTAGGTAGCATCAAAATCGCTCTACCCTTGGCATGTGATTTATAGGAACACCAATGACCGATAGCAAACTTCATGCGACACCGTTCGATGTTGCCGAACATTTGAGAACCCCGGAAGAAATAGCCGCTTATCTCGAAGCATGTATGGAAGAAGCCGGTGACGACGACGCCTTCATTGCCCGGGCATTGTGTAACATCGCGCGCGCCAAGGGCATCCAATCAACAAACCGCTTCTGAAGTTAATAGAAATTGTGGTCAGCTTTCTGTACCAATTACGCATTGAACGCGTTCGGTTAAAACTGTCAACAATTTCATAAGGTGCAATAATATATCCAACGTCACCGCACACTAAGTTCAACAACTACGATTAATGGTTATATCACAACAAAAATTACATACACTGAGAATCGATCATTTAAAGAATCTTATTGATTTAGAAATATCTTTTGATAGATCAGCTATAACTGCCATTCTTGGTCCGAATGGAAATGGAAAATCAACGATTCTTCATGCTTTAGCTTGTGCATTCCAACCAAATTCTGGCGGTGAAAATTACAAATTTAGCTCCTTCTTTCTTCCAAACCCTGATGCACTATGGAATGGCAGTAAATTTGAAATAACTCATAGTTTTCGTGAAGAAAAAGAACCACATGATCACGTAAAAAGTAGATATGAGAAGAAAACCGATCGTTGGTCACCGAAGTATGATCGCCGTCCAAAACGCGATATTTTTTATATTGGAATTGATAAATGTGTTCCTCTCATCGAATCCGAAAGAAAACATTCAAAAATTAATTATTCAACCAGATCAATAAGTGATGACATTATCGATAATATTTTATCAAACGCATCTCATGTGCTTAACAAGAATTACTCTCGCTACAATATTCATACGGCATCAGGAAAGGAGTTTGTTGGTGTAGAAGTTGGTAATTTGAAATATTCCGCGCTTAGTATGAGTGCTGGTGAACAAAAAGTCTTTTTTATACTGGAGAAAATATTTAAAGCTGGTAAATTTTCTTTGATATTAATAGATGAATTAGACCTGCTTTTACATGATAGTGCAATGAAGAAACTCATTGAAGTTATTGGCAAACGAGCAAGTGACAAGGAACTTCAAATTATCTTTACTACTCATCGAGAAAGTATTCTTGAACTGGAAGAATCAATAAATATTAGACATATTGTTTGTAGACCTGAAAAATCTCTATGCTTCAATGAAACCAAACCCGATGCAATTAACAGACTGACAGGAAGGCAGCTAAGACCGATAGAAGTCTTTGTCGAAGATGATTTGGCTTGCGCGATCATACGTAAAATCTCAGCTCAATTAGGTGGGGCCAAATACGTATCAATACAAGAATATGGAGCTGCAAGCAATTGTTTTACTTTAATTGGTGGCATTCTTTTAAAAGGCGATAATTCTGATAATTTTGCTTTTGTTTTAGATGGTGATGTCTTTCTGCAGGAGGATGAAAAAAGGAAACAAATACAGCGGGTAATTACAGGGAATGATAATCAAGCTGAATTTTATAGAAAAGCCGCTCTTTCCAAGATTTATCAATTCAAATTACCTGGCGATACAAATCCCGAAAAACATATTCATAATTTAATAGTTTCTTCAAAAATAACAGATAGTTCTGAGTTCAGAGAAATAATTGATGCTGCCAAGGAAATTGTTGCAGTCAATGACAATCATAAATTTATTGCTGACTTAATCGATAGGCTAGGTTGGGAAAGAAACGTTGGTCTATCAAAAATTATGGACTTGGTGTCAACAACTCCATCGTGGAATGATTTTACTGCCGAAATAAGAAATTGGCTGGAGTTGAAAATTAATTCTATGTCTGAAAAACCAGGTTATACAAATCAAGAGCACTGCTCAGCTGAAAACCAACCCAAAGAGATCGCACCTTGACATAATTGCACTAGCCGCATGAAAGCAGGAATCAAAAAACAGATAGCAAAACAAGAAAAAAGCATTGCCGACACCCGGTTTTGAAATTTCCACACACAAAACATTCAAAGCCATTCACCAATAACACAGAAACCAGAGATGCTATTCCACATTTTTTGAATTTGCTCCTTTACTACCATCATCCTCTTTACTCGGGGTATTCGTTTATAATCCATCATCTATCTGGTTTGTAATCCATGAACTACCAATACTTTCAGAAATCGCTCAATCATTTGCGGGCGCAATTTCTAAACTACCAATCGCTGGATCCGGCATTGCCGAAACTGATGCAGGAAGCGGTCGCGGAGTCGGTGATTCAGCGCTTTGAGGTGTGTTATGACTGCTTGTGGAAAGTGTTGAAGCGCTACCTGGTTGAAGTATTGGGCATTCCGGAAGTGCCGAACAGCCCGAAGCCGATTTTCCGGTTGGCCGCTGAAAACAACCTACTGCCTTCCGCTGTTGAGCGATGGCTGGATTATGCCGAAGCGCGCACTATACCACACACGATTACAGCGGCGAAAAAGCCAAAGCGTGTTTGTCGCTGATGGGCGATTTTATTCGCGATGCCACTGCGCTCTACCAGTCGCTGAGCAAATAAGACGACAATGCAAACGCTTGATATTACGCCGGATCAGCGCAAAATCCTGCTCGATCTGCTGAATGACTATCTACCGGGTGTGACGGTCTGGGCTTACGGTTCGCGCATCAAAGGAACGGCACGCCCGCAATCCGATTTGGATTTGGCGGTTTTTGCAGCTGCGGAGCAAAAGCGTGCTGTCGCCGCTTTGAAAGAAGCGTTGGAAGAAAGTCAATTGCCGTTCCGGGTCGATTTGTTCGTCTGGGATGAAATCCCGGCGCAGTTTCGCGAAAACATTCAGCAGGCGCATATGGTTTTGGTCAATGCGCGTTCGTCATAGCATTCCCATTAAGGTTTATCATTCGGTTTTTACCAATTAACTGTCCACGAGATTCATGGAACCCATTTACTTCGACCACAACGCCACCACCCGCGTCGACGACGCTGTTTTAGAAGCCATGTTGCCATATTTCCAGCAGGAATTCGGCAATGCGTCGAGCCGTCACGGCTACGGTATCGCCGCACGGCGCGCGATCGACAAAGCACGCAAGCAGGTGGCGGAGGCGGTTGGGGTGCAGCCGGTACAGGTGATTTTCACCAGCGGCGGTTCGGAGGCGAATAATTTGTTTGTTCGTGGCGCGGTCGATAGTTTGAAGCCGGGGAATCTGTTCATCAGCGCGATCGAGCATCCGTGCGTATTGAAACCGGCACAGGCGATTGCGCGGCGCGGTTGCGATCCTTGGCCGTTGCAGCAACTGGCAATCAATGCGGACGGGCAAGCCGATGTGGAGGCTGCCGCTGCGGCGATGCAAACCAATAAACCGGGATTGGTATCGGTCATGCTGGCGAATAACGAAACCGGCGTGATCCAGGATGTCCCCGCAATTGCCGAACTGGCGCGTTCGCATGGCGCTTACGTGCATACCGATGCGATCCAAGGGTTGGGAAAAATTCCGGTCGATTTCGCTACGTTGAAAGTCCATGCGATGACATTATCCGCGCACAAAATTTACGGCCCGAAAGGCGCGGCGGCGTTGATCGTCGACAAGCGGCTGCTACTGAAACCATTGATTTACGGCGGCGGACACGAAAACGGCTTGCGCTCCGGCACCGAGAATGTCCCGGCGATTGTAGGCTTCGGCGTGGCGTGCGAATTGGCCGTCGCGCGCCTGGCGGAAACCGCGCAGCACACCGCACGCTTGCGCGAACAACTCGAAACCGGATTGACCGGCATGGGCGCGGCGATTTTCGGCGGACAGGCGGTGCGCATTCCGAATACCTGTTATTTCGCGCTGCCGGATATCGAGGGCGATACGCTGGTGGTGAAGCTCGACAAAGCCGGTTTTGCCGTTGCCGCTGGGGCGGCGTGCTCTAGTGTGAATCCGGGACAAAGCCATGTGCTCGCGGCGATGGGCATCGATCCGTTACTGGCGCGCTGCGCGGTGCGCGTCAGTCTTGGCCGCGACAACACGGCGGAACAGGTCGATGGCTTTTTGCGTACGACGCAACGCATTGTGGCGGAATTGCGGCAAACCAGCAGTATTTCATTTTAAAAGCGCATCGCAGCGAGCAAACTTCGCTACAATGCCGCATTGATCAAACCGCCTGGCGCAATCAATCCCGACATGACCCATCCAACCGAAAAACCGATCAAAGCGATTATCCTGAGTGCCGGACAAGGACGGCGGCTGTTGCCGTTGACCGAAAACACGCCGAAATGCCTGCTGCAGGTTGCCGGAAAACCGGTGCTGGCGTGGCAAATCGACGCGCTACTGGCTGTTGGCGTGACCCACATTACCGTCATCACCGGCTTCCAGGTGGGATTGATAGAAGATCTTTTGCGCCAGCGTTATGCGCAGCATCCGGGCATCAAAATCCTGTTCAATCCTTTTTACGAAGTGGCGGACAATCTCGCCAGTTGCTGGATTGCGCGCGGCGAAATGGATAGCGATTTTCTAATTCTGAACGGCGATACCGTGATCGAAGCCGCACTGCTGAGCAAGGTCTTGAATTCGCAGGCTGTGCCCATTACACTCAGCGTAGATTTCAAGGACAGTTACGACGCCGACGATATGAAAGTGCAACTCGACGCCGATGGCTGGGTGCAACAAGTCAGCAAAATCGTACCACCGCATGAGGTCAACGCGGAATCGATCGGCTTGATTTATTTCCGCGGCAGCGGCGTGCAAACATTCCACCAAGCGGTGGAAGAAGCGTTACGCCACCCGGCGGAATTGAAATCGTGGTATTTGTCGATCATCGACCGGCTGGCCAAGCAACATTTGGTCAATTCCTGTTCGGTTAAAGGCTATCGCTGGTGCGAAATCGATTTCATCGAAGATTTATCGCGCGCCGGTATTATTTTCAGTCAATAAATTCGTATGACGCAACACGCGATTCCATCGGAATTCAATGCCACAATGCGCAAATTCGGCGCGCCGCATACGATCATCCGATCATATGACTATTGGTCGGTATTGCTGCGTCCGGCGCAGGTCACGCTCGGCGCGCTAGTGCTGACCGCGCATGAGCCGGTCACGGCATTTTCGCAACTGAGTCCGGCGAGCTTTACCGAATTGCACGAAGTCACCCGCGATATCGAAACGGTGCTGAGCAAAGCGTTTCATTACGACAAAATCAATTATCTGATGCTGATGATGGTCGATCCCGATGTGCATTTTCACGTTCTACCGCGTTACGCGCAACCAAAACCGTTTGCCGGACTCGAATTCACCGATACCGGTTGGCCGGCGGTGCCAAATTTGGGTCACGTCAACGCCACCGATTTTGCCGTCAATCAGCAAATCATCGAACATCTACAGTCTTATTGGCCATGAGTGATACCGAGCAACCGGCTGCGGCCGAAGAAAACAAGCCTTACGTCAAGGAATTCCCGCTGCGGGAAGCGCATCACCTGGTACGCGATTTGATGACACCGAATCCGTGGATTTACTGGAGCGATTTTCTGTTTCATATCACGCTCGGCTGGGCGGCGTATTTCACCGCGTTATTTTCCCCGCTGTTTTCATTGTGGCAATTGGGCGGATTCGTGGTCGCCGTGCTGGCGCTGTACCGTTCGGCGATTTTCGTGCACGAGCTGGCGCATTTGAAAAAAGGCACGTTCCAGAACTTCCGCCTGGTGTGGAACATAATCTGCGGCGTGCCGTTCATGATTCCGTCATTTACCTACGACGGCGTGCACAACGATCATCATAAACCGGATGTGTACGGCACCAGCGCGGATGGCGAGTACTTGCCGTTCGCCACGCGCCAACCGGCGGAAATGGTGGTTTATGTGTTGCTGTCGTTTCTGATCCCGATTGCATTGGCGGCGCGCTTCGTGCTGTTGACGCCGGTTTCTTACCTGATTCCGCCGTTGCGTAAAATCATCTGGGAGCGCGCCTCGTCGCTGACCATCGATCCCGCCTACCGGCGCGCGCCGGACGCCATCCGCAACGATCATAACTGGCAACAGCAGGAGCTCGGCGCGTGTTTATTCGGTTGCAGCGTGATCGCGCTGGTTTGGTTCGGGGTGTTCCCGGTTGCGGTGCTGGTACTGTGGTATTTGATTGCCGTCACCATCTTCATTCTCAATTCGCTGCGCACCTTGGCGGCGCACGCATACCGCAATCCCGGCGACCGTAAAATGACCTTGCCGGAACAATACTTGGACTCGGTCAACATTCCGGGAAATTTCCTTATCACGCCGCTGTGGGCGCCGGTCGGGTTGCGTTATCACGCCACGCATCATTTGTTCATGAGTATGCCGTATCACAATCTCGGCAAAGCACAACGCCGCTTAGTGACTCAACTGACCGACAATTCGCAGTACATCAAAACCATCCGCAGCGGCCTGTGGCCCGCATTGAAGCAAATCTGGCGGGAATCGTCCGAAGCTGCGGCGAAAGCGCCGCAACAATAGCCCGGTCAGTGCCGGAAACCATTCCAACCTCAGAAAATTTACCACCGCATATGACAAAACTGGTATTGCTGCGGCACGGCCAGAGCATCTGGAACCGGGAAAAGCGATTTACCGGCTGGAGCGATATTCCATTGAGCCCCGAAGGAGAACGGGAAGCGCAACAAGCCGGGCATTTACTGCAGCGGGCAGGATTCACATTCGATATGTGCTTTACCTCGACATTACAACGCGCCAAATCCACGGCACACATCGTATTGTCCACGATGCAACTGGACATCCCTGTTTATGACAGCTGGCATTTAAACGAACGCCATTACGGCGCGTTGGAAGGCATGGAGCGCTGGGCAGCGATCAAAAAATTCGGCATCTGGCCCATTTTGGGCTGCCAGATCAAATTTGACGCAACACCGCCGTACCTGAATCCGCAAGATCCCCGTTTTCCCGGTAATCAACCCGGTTACGCCGGTATCGATAAAAATGAGATTCCGCTGGGAGAAAGCTTGCAACACACGCTGACACGCATCAAACCTTACTGGGAGGAAACCATCCGGCCGGAAATTCAGCAAGGAAAACGGCTGCTCATAGTTTCCCATCGCAATTCCTTGCGTGTATTCACGATGCTGTTGGACCAGCTATCACCCGTGAACATCATGAAATCAAGACTCGCCACTGCACGGCCTTTGGTTTACGAACTTGACCGGCAATGCCAGGCAGTACGGCATTATTACGTGGACTAAGCGATTACAACCGGCCATGCCGACCATTTACAGCTTTCCACCCATCGCCGGTGACCGGGCGAAAATTCTGATCCTCGGCAGCATGCCGGGGGAAGCATCGTTAGCAGCCAAACAATACTATGCACATCAACGCAACGCTTTCTGGCCGATCATGACGCAGTGGCTGCAAATCGATGCGCACGCTTCGTACGAAGAAAAAATCGCTGCGCTGCGATCATCGCCCATTGCGCTGTGGGATGTGCTCAAATCCTGCAAACGCGTTGGCAGCTTGGATTCAATGATCGAAACCGGCTCGCAGATCGGCAACGACTTCCCATCCTTTTTTTCCACTCACCGGAAAATTACCCATGTGCTTTTTAACGGCGGAACCGCGGAAGCGAGTTTCAAACGCTATGTATTACCCGGCAGCGATCTTGGCTTAATATTCGCACGCTTGCCTTCCACCAGCCCCGCCAATGCACGCCTGTCATTTGACGACAAATGCCGGACCTGGCATGAAATGCTACACTCCGCCGTTAAATCCTGACAGCCCATGCAAAAATTTGACGAACCCTTGACGATAGAGCACCGGTTGCGATTTACTTATGGAAGCTCTGAAAAAGGTAGCAAACGACGGTCAGGCAAGGCGGAAAAGCACAGTTTACAAGGTGTCAATGAGCATTTTGAGTCTGATTTCAACACAGCTTGACCGAGCACAGTAGTTTTTCAGAGCTTGCTTAGGCTGATATAGTGCAGTCATGATTGATACCCAACAGAAAGGAATTGATGCGATGAAAAAGCTCATTATTATTGTCCTGATTATATTTGCCGTCGGATACATCAGCTTGATGGTTCAATATTTCTAAAAAATTGCAGTGCTTTAAGGAAGCTCTGAAAAAAGTAGCAAGCGACAGCCAAGGCGAAATCAAGTGAAAAAACGTAATCTACAAGTGGTAAATGAGCATTTTGAACCTGATTTCAGCGCAGAATGGCTGCGCGCAGTGGTTTTTCAGAGCTTCCTCAAGTCTTACGATGCAAGGAAAAAGTGTGTTTGATCGTTTTTCCCGGATACACAAGCGGCGGCCCGCCATGCGTAGCCAGTCAATGCATGCCTTTATTTAAAACACATTGTTTTCTTTTCATCCTGCTGGCCATTTCCACCTTGGTGTGCTACCACCGGTTTGACCAGTATCAGCAAACCGGGCCCGAGCTTTTGAGTGGAGACTGGAAGTTCCGGGCAACGGAAAACAGCCGGATCGATATTACGGAAAAAGGCTTAAACCTTTTTTCCAGCGATGCAAAAACCGGTGCCAACGCGCACCGGGATATCGCCATAGTAAAACCCGGCACTGTTTTATTGGTTTCCGCCGATGTGAAGTGCGATAACGTGATAGCAGGCAAGCAATCCTGGAATGTAGCAAGAATTATATTGGCGCAAAATGACGGCAAGCAGGATCGCTGGAATCTGCCGCACACGGCTGTTGCCCTGACAGGCAGCCATGATTGGAAAAATTACCGCAAGGCTTTCACCATTGCACCGGAAACTCAAAAAATCCAGTTGCTTGCACAACTCAGCCAAGCCACCGGATCACTGCAAATACGGAATGTCCATGTTTATCCGGTGCATGAAAATGAAGCGTATCAATCGGCGCGAAACATCATTTTGCCTGCATGGGGTGCTTATTTCCTGCTGTTTGCCGGCTCATTTCTCTTCATGGACAAAAGAAATATTCTCATCCGTTTACTGCTGATTTCCATCTTTGCCTCCATCATCGCCGGTATAACCTTGCCGGGCGACATGAAAAATCAGGTATCGAGCGACGTCAAAATCCAGCTCGATAGCGAAAGTGCACCATTCAAAGCCGCCATCCCGTGGGATTTATCCAAGGTCTGGCACTTTTGCTTTTTCTTCCTGTTTGGCTTGATTCTATCGGCCATGCTGGATAAAACATCAATCCCGCAAGGAATAATCATGATTCTGCTGCTAGCCGGAAGCACCGAGCTGACACAATTGTATATCGAAGGACGAACGCCGCTTGTGAGCGATTTCTTTATTGATGCGGCGGGCGGGATTACCGGGATGATTTTGATCAGGCTAGTTTTGCAAAAAAATACGGCTCACATTTCAGGTAACATGTAATGGTAATATCCAAAGCCTCACCTATTGACTAAAAAAAGTTTGTGTCTTAACTTGCAGCCGACCTGACAAATCAGTACGTGTAGAAATTTAGCGATGGCAAGAAACTTTCTTAAATAGACGAGCGGCAAAAAATGGAGATAACTACAGATATATATCTAGGAGATAGCAAAGAACAGCTCAAACTGCTTCCCGATAACTCTGTTGATCTTATCGTTACATCCCCCCCCTATGCAGATCAGCGTAAAAACACTTATGGCGGCATTCATCATGATCAATATGTTGATTGGTTCTTACCAATCTCTCAGCAGCTTTTGCGTGTTTTAAAACCCACAGGTACGTTTGTTCTAAATATCAAGGAAAAAGTAGTTGAAGGTGAACGTAGTACGTATGTGATCGAACTCATCTTAGAAATGCGTAAACAAGGATGGTTATGGACTGAAGAATTTATCTGGCACAAAAAAAATTGCTACCCAGGAAAATGGCCTAACCGTTTTCGTGATGCATGGGAAAGACTTCTTCAATTTAATAAAAATAGAAAATTTAATATGTATCAGGAAGAAGTCATGGTTCCTATGGGCGAATGGGCCAATTCACGACTGAAAAATCTCTCTGAAACTGATAAAACGCGTGACAATTCAAAAGTCGGCAGCGGGTTTGGCAAAAACATTTCAAACTGGTTATACAGAGAAAAAGCTTACCCAACCAATGTGTTACATCTAGCTACCGAATGCAACAATAAAAACCACAGTGCAGCTTTTCCTGAGGAACTGCCTGAATGGTTTACTAGATTGTTTACAAAAGAAAATGACACGATTCTTGATCCGTTTATGGGTTCGGGAACAACATTGATCGTTGCAAACCGGATGAAGCGCAACTCAATCGGTATCGACATCGTTCCAGAGTACTGTGAAATGGTCAAAAAACAATTGCAACCTGTAGAACTATATCTTCTCGAATCAAAGTCAGTTTATGAAACCGCTAAACCTAAAAAACGTATCACAATACGTTGAACAAAACATTGGTACTTTTCATCAGAAGCGTATACAAAGTCTTGACAGATTGAAATTATCTCAAGTTCTCAGACGAAAAAATCCCTATCTATTTAAAGCAAAAAATGTACTGACCGCTGAGCAAATAATCAAAAGCCTGGTCGATGCACATATTTCATCCAACGAAGAAACCATTTTTGGCGATTGGCTTGAGGGTCTTGCCATTTTCATCAGTGATAAAGTTTACGGTGGACGGAAATCCGGTATTCCAGGCATTGATCTTGAATTTGATCACAATGGCACAAGAAATATTGTCACGATCAAGTCGGGGCCGAATTGGGGCAATAGTTCACAAATTGCCAAGATGGTAGCTGACTTCAAAACCGCCAAGAAGACATTGCGTACCAGTAATTCGCAATTGAATATCTTCGCTGTTAATGGTTGTTGCTACGGTCGAGACAATGAGCCGGACAAAGGAGATTATTTCAAATATTGCGGCCAACGTTTTTGGGAATTCATATCCGGCAATAGTGAGTTATTTACAGAAATAATCGAACCACTTGGGCACAACTCACAAGAAAAAAATGATGATTTTGTTAAATCATATTCTCAAATGGTAAATAAATTCACCAAAGAATTTTCGAATAGCTTTTGCAAAGATGATGGAGAAATTGATTGGGATAAGTTAGTTCGTTTTAATTCAGCAATACAATAGCGTCAGATAATATTTCCAATTAAAACTTCACTTGCACCCGGTATTTAAGGGTAACTGATCCCTCGGCGGGCACGCCCACTTTCCATAATGCTGTATTGCTTGCCGGTTTATCGTGTGGATGACTTTCTTCGACGACTTTCCAGTCGCCCGGGATGGGTTCTTGCACCATAACCGTTGCCGTTTCCTTTCTGGCATTTTTGAGCGTAATTTCATAGGCGCTTTCAAAGCGATTGGTACCGCCGTTACCGGTATTACCGGTGCTCAATTGTTTGAAATCGGTTTGTTTTTTGTTGGCCGTCACGTCGAATGACTGCCCCAATTTCACGCGTACCGGCTCATTCTTCGGCGTGTGATCGATCTGGTCTTCACCGACAAATTGGGCATTGCCGGTTTTATCGCGCTTGTAGGCGCGCAAGATTCCCTTGGGTAACGGTATGCCTAAGCGGGCCGACGTTTTATTATCAAACTGTATCCAAACATTCACTTTCAGTTTCTGTCCCAGATCGCCGTAGCTGGAAGCATAGTAGTAATCACTGCCCATCAATACCAGTTCTTTCCGCGCCGGCACGCCGGCAGCGTTGAGCAGCGCAACTTGCTTGGTTTGATTTTCAGCGATCGTCGTTAATCTTTCCAGAGTGTAAAGGTGATAGTCCAGAAGCGATTCCTGATGCATCGGCTCGGCAACCGCAGCTGCAGTCAGCTTGGCTCGCTGCGCTAGCGGCGCGGCAAATTCCTGTTGCACCCGGTGCACATCGCCAGCCACTAATTGCAACTTCGCATTGGTGTAGCGCGTGCCGCTGGTATTCGTCAATGTTACCCAAGCGGATAAATCCAGCTGATTTTCCGCATCATTCAGCTCGGCAACGTAATCCGCCTTCCAGGATAAGCCACCGGTCAAATAGCTCAATTCCAGTTCCTCCGCCGCCGTTCCGGTGTGACTTCCGTCAATCACCAGAGTAGGCCGGTCTCGCAAATTGCCGGGCACATTCTCAAAAGTAATCCGTCCGGGCAGACCGGTTTCAATGCGATCAGCCATTTTCAGCACCACACCGTCACCGGCCGCCAGCACAATGGCGCTCTCCCTGCTCTCCACCCCGGTAGCGGGATTGACTTTAACAATCGACACCATCTGTCCGACATACTTATTCAACAGACTTTGCGGAGTCAGCACATCAAAGTTAAAGTTTTGCTCCACTACCGCAATGCTGCCCGGATGCGAGATGCTCCTTAATGACGCGGTTTCCGGCCGCATCAGCGCGCTGACATCGCGCCATGCCAAATTAAAATCGCCATTAATCAAGGAAAGGTTACGTACATCTTTTATTAACGCCAAATCATTGTTATAGATGGTGACCGCAACGGCTTTCTGATCTTTCAGTGTGCTCAGCTGCTCATCATTGCCTGCCATTGCCAGGGCGTGACCCAATATTAGTGTGCAGCCAGCAATCAATAAAGCAGGACAAAAAATAGCGTACGTTTTGCGCATGGAACTGACCTCTGAAACAAAGGGACAAAGCTTAACAACGGATTTACTTACCCGGTTTGGACCGCTCAAAAGATAATACCTTAGCAGCCGGGGCGTTTTCCAAGGAATTCAGTAATTCTTTCGGCTCTTGCAGCGCTTTTAACAAGCCATTCCCACCCAGCACATTCGCCCACATTTTCCGTGAAATTTGTACGCAAGCAGCCATCGGATTACTGGCTTGCTTACGGATCTGATCAACTTGCCATTGCAAGCCTGTCATCCGCGGTTTGAGGTGAGAAGGAGCTTGCGCTATCAAATTATCGATCATTTGCTGGCGCATAGCTTCGAATCTCTCAGGTTCCTCCCGGGCAACCTTGCACCAGTGGTCAAAATCAAAATCCGGCGTTTTTTCTTTTTCGTTCATGAAAGTATTCTAGCACTCCGCCGTCAAAACTTGTGAGTGGCACTTGGCAATTAGAATTACACCAACTCGCAATGGACTCGAATATATTCTGATACTGAGAGCTGAGAAATTTACAATTCGGAATTTCCCTAAACCCAAGGAGCCTTGGTATCAACCAACTTCCAACCGTCTTTAATTTTCGTGAGAAATAAAAAAGCCGGAATCGGCATCGCGTTAATTCCGGCTTGTTGATGGCTCCAACCTTAGCGGCGTTCTTATTTAAACTGATCCGCCAGACCGGACATCATTTTAACTTTTTCTGTCATCGCACGGCTGGATGATGATAATTTCTCAACCAGCTGTCCATTTTGCTGAGTTACTTCATCGATTTGTGAGATGGCTTGGTTAATCTGCTCGATTCCGTTGGCTTGTTCCTGAGAAGATTGGGAAATTTCACCAACAATATCGGAAATTTTCTTAACGCTCTCGGTGATCATTTTTAATGAATTTGCCGATTGTCCCACCAGCTCGGTACCGCTTTCCACTTTGGCGACGCTGTCGTTGATCAGCTCTTTGATTTGTTTCGCCGATTCCGCGCTGCGGCCGGCCAGGCTGCGCACTTCATTAGCCACCACGGCAAAACCGCGTCCTTGTTCCCCGGCACGGGCAGCTTCGACTGCCGCATTCAACGCCAGCAAATTGGTCTGGAAAGCGATTTCATCGATGACATTGGTAATATCCGCAATTTTCTTGCTGCTTTCGTTAATTTGCGACATTGCTTGCATCGTGCTGGAAACCACCGATCCACTTTTTTCCGCTTGCTTCCGCGCTTCCAGAACCAGAATATTGGCTTGCTTGGCGTTATCGGCATTTTGCTGCACGGTGGAAGTGATTTCTTCCATACTGGATGCCGTTTCCTCCAAACTGGAAGCTTGATTTTCCGTACGGCCTGACAGATCCACGCTGCCCGTTGCAATTTCAGCGGCGGCGTTTTCCAATACTTCAGACGACTCTTTGACACGACCGATTGCAGTGCGGAGTTTCGCCGTCTGGAATATTTGCGCATATTCCAATTGGCCGAGTTCATCGTTTCTTCCGGTGTACACATAGCGTGCTACCGGATCGTTGGCGATTTTTTCTGATTTTGCCGCTAACTCACGCAGCGCGCTCAGCATCTGATGAATAACCGCAGAACTGATTAAACTGCCGGCCGCAAAACCCGATAAGGCAAAAAGCAATGAAATTTGCCCAGCCAGCGCCAAGCCCGAAAAAAGCAATGCAAAAACACCGGTTACCGCTAATGCGATTTTGCCGGACAGGCTGATCGGGAATCGCGTTAATTTAACCGCATCCAGTTTTGAACGCCGTTTATCATCGGGAGATTTTTTTGACATTATCTTGGCGTACAAGGCTTCCGCACGATCAACCCAGATTTTTTCCGGTTTTACCCGAACCGACTGATAGCCGATAATTTTGCCGTCTTCGTATTGCGGACTGGCGAAAGCATCCACCCAATAATGATCGCCATTTTTGTTACGGTTTTTTACCATCCCCATCCACGGATTACCTGCTTTCAGCGCCTCCCACAGCATCGCGTAAGCTTCCGGCGGCACATCGGGATGACGGATGATATTGTGATTCTTATTCTCGAGCTCTTCCCAACTGAAACCGCTCATTCGAATAAAATCTTCGTTGGCGGATGTGAGAATACCCTTTAAATTGGTGGTCGAAATGATCACACAATCATTATTCATACCCATATCACGTTGGGTAACCGGCTCATTAACTCTCATTGTGCTTACTCACTATAGTGATTGATAAGAAGTAGGAGTTTTCTTACGACAAAAATTCAGATAACTTTAATTTTTTGTAATAATGTTCAAAAAATTAAAATCCATTTTGAGATTAATGAGATAGGGAAATTTCTTTATAATAAAGATTATCTTACTTATTTTATTTTTTTAATTTTATTCAGAAAAATCAATATCCCTTATTGGAATAATTAACAAATTCTGATATTAAAAATATTAAAATTGTAGGAAATATTTACTGACGTAATTATTTTTAAAAAATGAATTTTGAAGCGGTTATTTTTATTTCATCATTTACTGATTGAGCACGATTCAACTTCTCTGACAGGAATACGCCACACATAACCCGCAAGAATGCTACCGATGACGACCAGCATGACCTTCTGCCAAAGCTCCGGCATAATCCAAATAGAACTGCCGAATGACAAGGTCATCAAAAAATAAACCCAGCGCTTAATACGCTGTGGAATGCTGCGATAGAGAGTCCATTCACGAATGATAGGCCCGGCAATGCGGTTCTCCAGCAATTTGCGATGAAAGTGTTCGGAGCCGCGGGCAAAACAAGCTGCCGCCAGCAGTATAAAAGGCGTTGTCGGCAACACCGGCAGCACCGCGCCCAGGACAGCCAAAAACAATGCCAGAAAACCGGCTCCCAGGTACATGACGCGCACCAGCGGCGAATCGTGCAGACATAACAAATCGGCCATTTGCTGTTCCGCAACTGACCGCTTAGTTTGTTCCGCTTCACGATGATCAGATATAGACATATTCGATACTGCCGGAAAATTGGTTGCTAAGTATAAAAATTCAGTAATGAATTAGACCCGTCAGCCATAAAAAGAATTGATGTTACCAGTTATAATACCCGGGCGTTAATTATTAAAATTGAGCGGATTAAATTTTTTTCTCGAGGAAAACATGCGTACTATGAAAACACTGTTTCATTTAAGTTTCATCCTGCTAACCTTTGTGATGTTGCCACAAGCTGGCTTTGCTTATCAAGAAATGGCCGCCGCCGATGGACCGGCGTTGCAGAAAATTGACACCAAAGTCGGTAGCGGTGAAGAAGCAGAGATCGGAAAAACCGTTAATGTGCATTACACCGGTTGGCTCTATGATGAAAATGCGCCGGACAAAAAAGGCAGAAAGTTTGACAGCTCTTATGATCGTAAAGAATATTTCTCTTTCATGCTCGGCGCAGGGCGTGTGATCAAAGGCTGGGATCAGGGTGTCCAGGGTATGAAAGTCGGCGGACAACGCACCTTGATTATTCCGCCATCGATGGCTTACGGTTCGCGCGGCGCTGGAAATATTATTCCACCGGATGCGACTTTGATTTTCGAAGTTGAATTGATCAATCTGAAAGCGGGCGCCTATCATTAAGAGACCGCTCATCTGAGGTTGCAGTAAATTTCACACATTGAGCTGTCGGATTGGCTCGCAAAAGCTTCCAAACAGCTCAATTTGTTCCCCGGTTAGGGAAGCATTGAAAAGGTAGCGCGAGCAGCGGCCAGGCAAAGCGAAATAAGATGAAAATCGCAGCTCACACGTGAATTATGATCATTTTGAACTTGATTTCAACGCAGCAGAGCCAAGCGCAGTAATTTCTCAGTGCTTCCTTTGAAATTTTGTCATCAATAACACACTCATCATCTAAAATGCCTTAAGATTCGCTAATCCGCTGTAGAAATTGACAGGGTACTTTATGACTCCGACCTCGCAGCAACGTCACTTTCGTTACAAACGCCTGAGCATTGTGCTCGGTGTCATTGCAGTTGTGGTTGCCGCCTTAATTGCGCTCGCCACATTCTGGCTACCCGGTTATGCAAAATCCCAGCTCGAAATTCACCTGTCGGAATATCTGCAACGCCCGGTAACCGTGGCATCCATTGAACTAAAACCCCGCACACTTGAGTTGACCGTGCAGGGATTTCGCATTGACGAAAAAACGGACGCGGCGGAAGCGCGCCCGGTACTGTTTTCCTTCAACACATTGCATATCGGTGTCAGTTTCGAATCGCTGAAACACCGCGCCCCGGTTGTTACATCGATCACGCTGTCGGAACCGCACATGCGTTTGGTGCGGAAGAACAAAGATCAACTGAACATTTCCGACATCCTGGAGCGGCTCCAGCAACCTTCAGATAAGGAAAATACTGCAAGCGATCAAGGCACTCCGTTTTCCATCAGCAATATCGCCATTCAGGGCGGCCGTGTCGAATTTATCGATCAATACGAAAATACCGGGCATACCGTCAGCGAAATCAATCTCAGTATTCCCGTCGCCGCCAATATCAACAGCGCACAAGAAAACTGGATAGAGCCCCGTTTCAGTGCAAAAATCAACGATGCGCCCCTCACAATCGACGGCAAATTGCGTCTTTTCACCGCCGCTCAGGAAGCGGTCGTGGCCATCAAGCTCGATAACGCCGATTTAACGCGCTATAACCGCTATGTAGCCCTACCCGAAGGTACTCATCTGCTATCCGGTTTTTACGACAGCGACCTGAATCTTAATTTCACGCAAGAACCGGACAAAGCGCCGGAAATTTCGATTACCGGCACCACGTCGCTACGCCAACTGGCGCTCAAAAATAATGCCGTCGCCACGCCTTATCAAACCAGCCTGAAAAAGTTGCATATCGTGCTGAGCAACGTCGACCTGGGCAACCAAAAACCCGCACGCATCAAACTGAACATCGACCAGGCATTGTTGACGCGCGAAGGCGAAAAAGAACCGGCACTATCGTTTGCCAAATTGGTGATCCCGGATATCACCATCAATACCGCGACGCAGAAGATCGGTTTGGGAACAATCGCTCTGGACGGTTTCAGCACGACGCTGCGCCGCGATGCGCAAGGTAATCTCGATCTTTCCCGGCTTTTTAGTCCGGCAGGTGCACCTGCGCAAACGGCACAAACCAAACAGCAAGTGGTGGCGCATATCCCGATCCCGGCGCGCAAACCTTCGCGCCCCGCCAGCCCGGTTAAAATTACCGAAAAAGTAACGGAACAACGTGATGTTGCTGTTGAGGACACCAACAATAAAAACAAGCCGGATGCTACCGAAAAACCTTGGACACCGCAGCTTAAGAGTATCCAACTCAAAGCCGCCAAGCTACGCTACGAAGACCTGTCGATGACCAAAGTCACGCCGATGATTGTCGATTCGCTCGACTTGACGCTGGACGACATCGATCTGAATGGCATAAAGCCATTACAGCTCACCATGCAAGGACGAGTCAATCAACATGGCAGTATCAAAGCCAGCGGCGCGCTGGCGTGGTCGCCGCTGGCGGCAGATTTGCTGCTGGACTTGACTGCGGTTGATCTGGTGTCGCTGCAAGGCTGGTTGGGCGACAAACTGACTGCGTTACTCACCAGCGGCGACATTTCTTTCGCCGGAAACATCAAAGCCGGCGGCGAGCCATTGAAAATTCAGGTAAACGGCGATGGCAAGCTGGCCAACTTCAATATCTTCGACAGCAAAAATGCCTACGACCTGTTGCACTGGAAAAAACTCGATATCAACCGTTTCAACTTCAGTAACGATCCGCTGCATGTGGATATCGGCGCGTTGTATTTGAGTGATTTCTTTGCGCGCATGACCATCCTGCCGGACGGCAGTCTTAATCTGAAGCAAATCATTCAAACCGAAAAACCGGCACCGCCGGCCGCAGCGGTTGCCGCAGTGGAATCCAAGGAGCACGGCGCAGCCGGGGCAAAAGGCGAAACGCCGGTGCATATCGCCAAGATTTACTTGCAACAAGGCAATATCAATTTCAACGACCGTTTCATTAAGCCGAATTACCGCGCCAATCTGACCGCGTTAACCGGGCAAATCGGCCCGCTCTATCCCGGCAAATCGGGAAAAATCGACATTCGCGGTATGGTCGGCAAAACCGCGCCTTTGCATATCCACGGTACGATCGATCCGTTCAGCTCGCAACTGCTGATGGACATCATGGCGCAGGTTAAAGACATCGATCTGCCGCCATTCAGCCCTTATTCCGGCAAATACGTCGGCTATGAAATTGAAAAGGGAAAACTCTCGGCCGATGTGAATTACCAGATCGAGAATGGCGCATTGACGGCGGACAACAAAATCTTTCTCGACCAATTCACGCTCGGTGAGAAAGTCGAGAGCGAAGATGCGGTATCGCTCCCGCTCGATCTTGCCATTACGCTGCTGAAAAATCGCCGCGGCGAAATCAACCTTCATCTTCCGCTCAAAGGATCGATCGACGACCCCGACTTCAATCTCGGCGATATCGTCTTTAACGCGTTTATCAATATGATCTCCAAGGCGATCACATCGCCTTTCGCATTGCTGGGTTCGGTATTTGAAGGCGGCGAAGAATTATCCGAGATTTCCTTCGCGCCCGGTTTTGCCGAAATCGAAGCCGATTCAGCGGCGCGCTTAAAAGCCTTAGCCGGTATTTTGGCCGACCGCCCGTCACTGAAATTAGAAATTTCCGGCCATATCGATCCGGAGACCGATTACGAAGGATTGAAGCAAGCCATGCTGCAACGCAAGGTAAAAGCGCAAAAGATCGCCGAAGAAACCAAAAAGGGCATCGCCAGCGGCACGCTGGCCAACATCACGCTGACCCCGAAGGAATACAGCAAGTACCTTGAAATCGCGTACAAAAAAGAATCTTTTGAGAAACCTAAGAATGCCGTGGGATTGACCAAGAGCATTCCCGATGCGGAAATGGAACAGCTCATGCTGACACATACCGCAATTACTGACAGCGACTTGCAGGCATTGGCGGAAAACCGAGCTACTGCGGCGCGCAATTGGCTAGTTGAGAACGGCGGGATCTCCGGTGAACGCATTTTTGTCGTGGGTGCCCATGAGAACGAGGATAGCGGCAAGAAGATAGGCAGCAAAGCGGAGTTTTCGTTGAAATAGGCGACTGCACTTTCTTGCCGTTCAGAACAGCCTTGATACACATATGACACACACCCTGATTCAATGAACAATATGAAATCCTTACTTCCTGGAAAATTGACCTGGCCGCTGTTGCTGCTGGCACTGAGCTTGTTAAGCCCGATAGCAGCGCATGCCGACGAGACACTGAATATCCGCCCGCAAGAAGCGCCCGATGCCTGCAACGCGCGCAGCGCTCAGGTCCGAGTAACGGTGAACAATATGAAAGCCGGCGGCGTTTTGAATGTTGAACTATACGACGATCCGGACAATTTCCTATTCAAAAAAGGGCGCAAGCGCAAGGTCCGCATTCCGGCGGCGGATGGCCAGCAAAAAGTCTGCATGAATCTTGAACAGCCGGGCACTTACGCCGTGGCGGTTTATCACGACATCGACGCTAACCGCAAATTGAAAAAACGCTGGAATTTGCTGCCCGAAGAGCCTTTCGGCCTATCTAACAATCCTAAACAACAGACCGGCTTTCCCAAGTTCAGCGATTCCGCGTTTACCACCGGCAAGCTGGGCGCCGATATCGTCATCGATCTGCAGCAACCGCTCAAACAATAACCGTGCAAACGCTGATCAATGTGTCGATGGCGTTATGTGCCGTCTACTTGGTTTTCGTCCTGCTGGTGTATTTCGGTCAAGCGCGCTTGGTTTACTTCCCGGAAAAACAACTTAGCAACACGCCGGGCGCAATCGGTTTGGCTTACGCCAACGTCAGCATCCCGGTCAGCGACGGTGAAACGCTACACGGCTGGTGGATGCCCGTACCGGATGCCAAAGGCGCGGTGCTGTTTTTTCACGGCAATGCCGGCAACATTTCCCACCGCATCAACTACCTGACGATGTTCAAGCGGCTCGGATACAGCGTGCTGCTGTTCGATTACCGCGGCTACGGCCAAAGCAGCGGCACACCGTCGGAATCCGGCATGTATCAGGATGCGCTGGCGGCCTGGCAATATTTGACCACAACCCAAAATATCGCGCCTGCGCGGATCGTTTTGTTCGGCGAATCGCTCGGCGGCGCAGTGGCAAGCTGGCTGGCGGCGCGCGAAAAGCCCGGTTTGCTGGTACTGGCGTCCGCTTTTACCTCCGTTCCCGAGCTGGGAGCGGAAATCTATCCATTCCTGCCGGTGCGCTGGATCAGCCGTTTTGAATACAACACGCTGGCATCGCTGCAAGCGGTATCGTGTCCGGTTTTCATCGCACACAGCCCGGAGGATGACATCGTTCCGTTCCGGCATGGCCAGCGATTATTTCAGGCAGCGCCTGAACCGAAACAATTTCTGATGCTGGAGGGCAGTCACAATACCGGTTTCATTTTTATGCAGCCGGTCTGGAAAAAAACATTAGGCGCTTTTATGGACAACCATCTGAAGTAGTTTTTGCCATCAATCCTTCCGGTTACCCCTGTCATGTCCTTTTTTGCCATGATCGCCATGATCATCCCTGTCATGGTTTCTGCCGTTGCCGCGCCCGGGATGGCGATCATGGTCGCGTCGTTTAGCCCGATCGTCATCATCGTAATGCCGCCCGTCATCATGGTAGCCGCCGGGATAACCGCCCTGACTGTGATAATGCGGCACGTAGACGTTGTTGTACCAGTCTTTTTCTACAAAATAGACCGGTTGATAGCAGGCATTGTAACGGTGACAGTATTTATCCCATCGCTTAGCATGACCCGGCGGCACATAAAGATATATCGGCTGTTGTTGCACAGCGACTGCGGGCGGCATGGCCAGAACAGGATTCGGATAAAGTAATCGCGGCACGGGATACTGATTACCCAAGGTGATCTGGCCATAAAAACCGGGCTGGCCGATACTGATAGTAACTCCTATATCGCTCGCCAATACCGTTGCTGGAATAACTGAAATCATCACTGCCAGTAAGAAATTTCGCATGCACACCTCTATTGCATAAAAATCATGATTGAAAATGAAGCGACTTTTTCACCGCTTTACCTATTCAGAAATGCTTTTTTGACTGAATAGTACTGACTCGTCATAAGAAAGTAAAAGAAAAATCCAATACCTAAAAACAATTCAGTTCTCCTATAATGCTGCAAATCACATCCACTAGATCTGAATATTTCTGATATGGATCAATCCACATACGACTTGGCAGCAAAAGTAGGGCAAAGTCTTATTCAACGCGGCTGGATGCTGGTAACGGCGGAATCGTGCACTGGCGGCTGGGTGGGTCAGGCAGTCACGGCGGTGTCCGGCAGCTCGGCTTGGTACGAGCGCGGTTACATCACGTACAGCAACACCGCCAAATGCGAAATGCTCGGCGTGCAGCAAGCCACCTTGGACCGGTATGGCGCCGTCTCGCCGCAAACCGCGCAGGAAATGGCGATCGGTGCGCTCAACTGCAGCCATGCGCAGATCAGCGTATCGATCACCGGAATCGCCGGTCCGGACGGCGGCACGGCTGAAAAACCAGTTGGCATGGTGTGCTTCGCCTGGGCGGCTCAGGATGGTTTAGTGCAACAAGAAACCCATTACTTTACCGGAGGCCGCGAAACCATCCGCCGCCAGGCGGTAGTTACAGCCTTAGAAGGCGTACTGACCATGTTGAGCCATGCAGCAGCCACAGCCTGAAACCGCCAACGATTAAAATCAGTGTTCGCCTGACTGCTGGCTGGTTTGCGTAATAATGCGGTCGCAGTAGGCAATAGCGATGGCCGAAAGCAAAAACGCCACGTGAATACCGGTTTGCGCCAGCAGCGTTTTTTCGTCGTACGCGCTGGCATTGATGAATGTTTTCAGCAAATGGATCGATGAAATCCCGATGATCGCCGTGGCCAATTTGACTTTCAGCACGGACGCATTGACATGCGACAACCACTCCGGCTGATCCGGGTGTCCTTCCAGATTCATGCGTGAGACGAAAGTCTCATACCCGCCGATAATGACCATGATCAGCAGATTCGAAATCATCACCACGTCGATCAATCCCAGCACGACGAGCATGATGGCCGTTTCGGTCAGCTTGGCGGGTCTATCCGCACCCTTGATCGTAACGGTATCGAGGATATGTTCCAATGCATTTTTGTTTCCCATCACGGCGCCGATCAGATCGGTCAACTCAACCCAAAAGTGAAACACATACACACACTGCGCCAACACCAATCCCAGATATAAAGGCAATTGCAACCAGCGGGTGAAGAAAAGAAAATGCGCAATGGCGGGAATTCCCCGCGCCGATGTTTTCCGTGAGTTATCTTTTTGTTCCATATCTTCTTATGCTGTAAAAAAATGCCGCAAGAATAGCACAGCGGCGGTTGAAAATATCCGGCTTTTTTATAAAAATTGCACCGGGAATTTGGCGTTGCAAGTCATAAATTCAATAGCCTGGAACTGCCAATAGGTGATCGGTTTTACTAGCTTGGTAGTTGGAACAGATTATTTAGCCCGGTAGGATGTGCCGATCGCAAGGAGGCGCATCGAACCTATCATTCCAACCCTTCGATATCATAGCCTTCATCATTTCCCCAATGCTCGGGATAGACGCCTCGTTCGACATAACGATGAAAGCTGGAATAAGGTCAATATCGCTGACCCTCTTTGCCCAGCCGTGTTTAACGGGATTCCAATGAATATAATCGGCATGCCGGCTAAAATCATTTTGGTCACGCAAAAGATGCTCCCAGAACCGGCGTTGCCATAGCCCTCTTTCCCAGCGCGATTTCCGGCTGGCAGAAACTCTCTCTCCTGTTGCAATGCGACGGGAAAAATAGCCTTTCAACAGATTCCACCGGGTTGAAAAATCCGCATCATCCTGTGGTAGCGTCCAGATGCAATGTATATGATCAGGCAAAATAACGACCGCATCCATGCGAAAAGGGTGGCGCTGTTGGGTGTATTCAAATGCGCTGCGCAGTAAATCGATTTTTTCGACTAACAGGCGGTTGTTCTTGCGCTCGGCAAGATTGACCGTAAAAAACCAGGAGCCTCCAGGGACATAGGCACGCCGGTATTCCGTCATTGCGTTTGTTTTCCTGTTTTCAAACGATTCTTGATCGATGCGCCTCCTTGCAGTCGGCACATCCTACCGGGCTATGTGGTTAATTCTTCTAACGATTGCGATAACCGGCACCGGTTTCGCGAGCGGAGCGAGCGAAAAAGGCGTCCGAGTTCATCGCTTTGTTATGCGCCTTCTGCTTTCTAGGCTATCTTTTGTTTGCTCCGGCACGAACATTCGCACCGGAGTCTCTTCAAAGAATCGAAGATGAAACGCAGAGGCAGTTTTTGGACGAATTCTCACCCATGGATCTGCGAGTTCGCCCTCGCTGAACACTATCGGCAAACGTGGATTCGTCTGTTCTCTGTCAACGTAGAACTCGCCATTACCTATTTCCTTCAGTTTGTACCCGTTTGAGTACACGTGTATGGCCTTGATCTTTTCGGCGAGCGACTTGTTCGCGAATGGCAGAAACATTGCGTCATCGAGATCCCTCAAGGCAACCCAAGGCGTAAGCCGAAAGAAACTGTCTTTGTTATAGGAGATAGACAGAAATTCCACATCGTTCATTCCTATCCGTGAGCCGCTGCCTACCAGTGTATATTTCTCGTTGTCTTCCTCATCTTCGGCACGCTTCTTCTCAGCATCAATATCAATGTGCTGTTCCCACTGACCACTTCCGATGCCGTACTTTATCCCTGCTGGCTGTGCGGAGAAATTCAGGTCCGTGCGCATTCTGTTGGACTTATCGGAGGAACCAAACAAAATAGACAGAATGTTGTGCTTCGGTTCTTTGAGATACATGGAACAAAATAGCCGGAAATGACAGATTTCTTCGGCCGGGTATTTCGCATCAAGTTCGAACGATAAGGTAAGGTGAGTCAGTGCAGCGCTTGCTTCCTGAAGAAACATAATCCGACCAAGCGAACTTTCGATGCGCTGGAACCCGGTTGAAATGACGGATTGGATATCGTCACCCCAACGCGCAAAAAAGCTCGCTTGTTCCTCTTCTGACAACGGGATATTCAGGTACTGAAATCTAATCCAGAAGCCATCTGGGCTATCAAGTGCGATTCTTAGCCGCTCTCTGTCAAGAATCTCGCAAAACAACAGCCCAGCGCTCTTCGCCGAATGTATGAGAGCATCCTTTTCCCCAATCGTCAGATTGATGTTGGTAAAGAAGATAAAGACGCTTGGCTTTTTATCCGCGAATACTGCGCTATCGAGATCGTCTTGAAATTTTCCTTTGATGACTTTCCTCTGTTCCTCTGAGTCATTCGCCTGATTGACGAAGCCTGCCGCACCAAACGCTACTTGTTCATCTCGGTATAGCGCCTCAATATCTCTTCCTCCGTCTCTTCCTCCACGCGGGTGGCGTGGACGAACATCCGAGAAGCGCTTATCAATTGACAGTATTGCTCGACACATCTGCTCCCGGTGCAATTGATTGGTGTCCAGGTAGCTTTTTAGTCTCTCGTCAGTTTGATACGGCACTTACTCGCTCCTCAGGATTTCCCCATAACGCTCAAGCTGTGGGGCGCGCGACGCGCAGCGGCGCAGCGTCCCACACGAGCGCCTTATTAGCTGTTTTATAGGACATTTGCTAAATGCTCATTAACGGGTTTTGAAGGCATGCCCTGAGTGTGTTTTGCAAATGACCGAATTGTTGGAGGGCAGGTATTAATCCCTGAATTTTCATGATCATAGTAGAACTGCTGAGGCCACGCTCTAGAGATAAACCTTTCCTTAAACAAATTAAGTCGCTCATCGTAGCCACCCCATCCATACCAAACGATAGGAGCACCATCATTTTCAGTGCCGCAAGTTGGCAATTTGCTAAAGCTGCCAGCTTTGTTACATGCAGAACTCAAATCAGGATCGCAGATATAGAACAAATTCCATACACGAACAAATGAATTTGACGGAATTTCTTTATGGGCAAGTTTGTACCCGTCAATAAATCGGTTTCTCACTGTCGGCAGCATTTTGTCGCCATTTAACTCAAGGGGAACCAACACATTTAGTTTGTTTGGAATAGCTGAGCCTGGATTTTTTCCTATAATTGCGCCAACACAATTGCCATCACCAACTGGGTCATAGGCGCTTAGATAGATTCTTGTGTCGAATCTAAAAAGCACTCCCTCAATCTCTTCAAATCTGGCTAGATATTCCATTCTTCTCTCTGACAGCTAACTAGAATTATACGTCCGAAATGACGCAATATATTACGTCAAAAATAACATCTAACAGGGCACTATTCATGATATCCCTCTGTAATTTAAGTTAATTGCCCGGTTTAGGCATCATTATAATGAATTGATTTAGATCCACTGCCACGATGAAAAGTATAACCAGCCCTTAAGCCTCGAGTATATCTTATGAAAAGGGTCTTAGGAAGTTAAGCACTTACTAAAGTGTGCTAACTTTCTGAGATGAATGCTAAAAACAGATACTATTTTCGTTCTCGAATCAGAGAAGCAAAATTCAGGCAACTTATTCGATGTTTTTCGATGGATTTTACTGCTACTGACACAGCCCAATTGACCGGCATTTCTATCCGATCCGTCAATACCATTTATCTTAAAATACGACAGCGAATTGCCCAGAATTGCGAACTTGAATCCCCTCTGCAAGGTTCTGTAGAAGTTGATGAGTCTTACTTTGGTGCCCAGCGAGTCAGGGGTAAAAGGGGGCGGGGCGCTTATGGCAAAACAATAGTCTTTGGTGTGCTTAAACGCCAAGGAAAAGTTTATACAGAGATTGTTCCAGATTGCTCTAAAGCGACATTGCAAGCCATTATCCGTGGGCATGTAGCGCCCGATACCGTAATCCATTCCGATGGATGGCGTGGTTATGACGGATTGGTCGATATCGGCTTTGATAAGCACTTCAGGGTTCACCATGGTGACAATGAGTTTGCCAGTGGCGAGCGGCATATTAATGGTATCGAGTCTTTCTGGAGTTTTGCTAAAAGACGTTTGGCCAAGTTCAATGGTGTGCCCGAACATACTTTCTACCTGCACTTGAAAGAAACCGAATTTCGTTTTAATCATCGCCGTGATAATCTCTATCATGAAATTCTTAAATTGTTACGTTTAAACCCGCTTTAACTTCCTAAGACCCTTAAAAATTATCAAGAAAGAACATTAAGGGGGAAGAAATGAAACAATGGATGGGATTTTTAGCCGCGGTTTTAATCACGGCGCCAATGCAACAGGCATTAGCGGCTACAACTGTCGTCGAAGTGAAAGCGTTGGAAAATTCGACTGGCGGCGGTAGCGGGGCTTCGGTATCGGTAATCGCGGGTAATTCATTCTCGGTTTCCGTGGATCCGCTGGATTTATGGAGTGCCGGTGCTCTGCCTCGCTGGTCTAATGCCGATGGTTT
This sequence comes from Gammaproteobacteria bacterium, assembly GCA_015709615.1. Lineage (NCBI taxonomy): Bacteria > Pseudomonadati > Pseudomonadota > Gammaproteobacteria > Gammaproteobacteria bacterium. Next base: position 1,790,614 of record CP054179.1, read on the forward strand.
GGCGGGGCCATTATTTGCAACGGGTTTTCCGGATACCAATGGTGACGATCCGGGCGTTCCTGTTGGAACGTTGATCGGTGGGGATTTTGGTTTGCTGAATTTGGGCGGTTTGTCAGCGCCTCATGGGACGCTGGTCGGTCAATGGGGAAGCGGTGGTAACTATTTTGCAATCGGCACTTCCTATACCAGCATCGCGCTTGAGAATACGCTGAATTTATTCTATTTCGATAGTAACAATGGTGATAACTCGGGGAGTATTTTGGCGACGGTGACAGCCGTTCCGGAGCCTGAGACTTATGCGATGTTGCTGGCGGGTCTGGGATTACTGGGTTTTGCGGTAAACCGCAAAAAATTACCTCACGCTTGACGCTGATTTTTCTCGATAAGGGCCGTAAGTCGGAAGCGGCGTTAACCGTATTCCGACGAATGTATCCCTGCCGACTTTTCTCCATGCTGAACTGAGCCCGCGAAGCTGGGCTAGCAAATGCTTTCGACTATGACGATATCGCCAAAGCGTTCAAAATTATTGGTGTTATGGGTAAGGATGGCCTGAATACCGTAGGCTAGCATCGTGGCGATGATATTGTTGTCGTGGATTTTTTGCCGCCGGTTTCGTAGTGCGTCAGCAAGTTCAGGAGTTTTTCTGTCACCACTCGGTTGTCATCTGCACATTGAATTGTTCCAGAAACCAGCTTAACTGGGTCAAAACTGTTTGTTTCGGCACTGCGCCAAAGGCCTGTGGCAGGGTCAAGGTGGCTAGATACTACCGGATCACTTGGCGGCCAATCCAGAGTTCCCGTCCGTCTTCAAAGGCAGTCGTGATAGTAGCCAAGGCGTTTTTATGGCGCGGTGCTTCCAGCACATTGGCATACACCAGTGTGCTGGCGTCGACGAACAGTGCGCTGTCAGCGCCTTTAACGGCCATTGTCGCTTTACATATCCTCGCGGTGTAGACTCACAAGCCCTCCGGCTACTTGCTTACGCTGATCACAGGAAAAAACAGTGGTTTCTTGATCTTGCGTGCCGTTGCTTGCTGTTCCATCCGCATTTTAAAAAAATCGACGAAACCCTCGACTTCCGCAATCCGGCCGGTAGGCAGCGACCTTATCTTGTCGATTAGCGCTTGGCTGTCTTGCTTGCTGATTGCCATCATTCTTCTCCGCTCAACCTAATTTACCAAAAAGATAATCTCAGCAGAAGGGAATTCCAGGACGCGCAATTTTGCTGCATCCTAATACATATGTGTTGACACCCACTCAAACCAAAAAAGCCTCCAGAAAAACCGCAGCGCTTCAAAATTCGCTGCCCCGGCTGTTATCGACGTCTTCCGGACTCACCAGACTGCCGTAATTTCCCCATGCATTCCGGATGTAAGACACCACTTGGGCAATTTCAGGATCGCGAATGAAATGTTGATAGGGTGGCATGCCGTAGGGTCTCGGATTGCCGGCTGTGGCAGGCGGATATCCGCCATACAGCACGCTGCGGATGGTGTTCAGCGGGGGATTCATGGTCACGTTCCGGTTTCCCGCCAGCGGAGGGTAAGTTCCCGGTACGCCCTCTCCCGATTTGCCGTGACAACCCTGACAGTGTTTTTCATATACCTCCTGTCCGAGGGCTATATATTGGCGTACCTGTTCCGGCATTGTCCGGGCTTTTCGCGGGGTGCTGTCGCGCTTTTCGCCCAGGGATTGAAGATAAACCGCCATCGAACGGATATCGTAGTCCGACAGATATTGAAGACTTTGCCGGACAATCGTTGCCATAGGACCGGAAGTCACAGCATGGCTGTTTATCCCGGTAGATAGCAGTTGGGTGATGTCCTCGACCGACCACTCGCTCACTCCGGCTTCCCGCGGGGATATCAAAGAGGGCGCATACCAGTAGGTACCCATGATTTTACCTCCGCTCAGCTTATCGTCCCGGCTTGCTCCCCATACATTCCGGGCGGTATGGCAGGCGGTACAGTGTCCGAGCCCCTGAACCAGATAATTACCCCGGTTCCACTCATCGCTTTTCGATTTGTCCGGCTGATAGACGCCTTCATTGAAATACCGCGTCCGCCAAAGAAACAGGAGCGCCTGATTATCGTAAGGTGAATTGATCTTGTGCGGCGGATTGGTCTGCGCGATAGGCGGCAGTGAGCGCAAATAGGCAAAGATCGCATCGGCATCCTGCCGGGTAACCTTGGTATATTCGGTATACGGAAAAGCCGGGTACAAATAGCGGCCGTCCTTCGACTTGCCGAAATGCAGCGCCTGCCAGAAATCCTCGCTGTTCCAGCGGCCAATGCCGGTTTCGTTATCCGGTGTGATATTCGGTGTGACGAATTGACCGAAAGGCGTATCCAGCTTGCGCCCGCCCGCATAAGGTTCGCCGCCGCGCGTGGTATGGCACCCCATGCAGTTGCCTGCCCGGGCAAGATACTCTCCGTGCCGGATCTGTTCCGCACCGGAATCAGCCGGCATCTGGGCCGATGCCATTGGTATCAGGGACAGCAAACTACCGGCAACAAAGGCGATGATCCGCCATTTGCCCGCAAATCCTGCTCTGCTTGAATTTCTCATCGTGCCACCTCCTGCCCGGACAATATGGTGCGGCAACGCTGCGCCAGTTCCGGGGTAAGCGCGTCCGCTCCGGCGGATTGTCCCGATACCGGCAGTCCGGGCAACCATAGCACCAGCGCGTTGACTTCTTCCTGAGTCAGTTTTTTGGCTATTTCCGACATGCAGTCGGGTATCTGACCGCGCATGATCCCGCCATTGCGCCAGCCGCCGAACTGCGCAGCCAGATAGGCATGCGGCAAGCCCAGCAGACCGGGAATTGCCGGTTGCACGCCCATCAGTTTTTCACCATGGCAAGCGCTGCATGCCGGTAGATCCCGCTCGGGGTCACCGGAATACACCAGTGTTTCCACGGATTTTGTTTCAGCCGATGTCAGCGCAGGCACTACCGGCTGTGGATATGTGTAAGGCTGCGAAGCAAAATAATCCGCGATTTCCCGCATGTATTCGTCCGACATGTTCTCGAGCAAAATGGCCATCGGCTGATAATAGCGCCGCCCATCGCGAAAATTACGCAACTGATTGTAGAGATAACCGGCCGGCTTGCCCGCGATGCGCGGGAAATAGGCATCCCGGTCGATTAGATCGGCGTCTCTATGGCAGATGATGCAGGGTTTTACCCGCTCTTCCAAGGTATCGGGTATTCCGGATGATGCCGGTTCGGCAGCACTTGCCAGGCCGGAAATCATCGCTAACAAGATAAAAGTAAAAAACTTCATTGACACGTGGACTCATGAAAATAATTAAAATACCGGTAATTCTTCGCCAGTAGCTGGCGTACAGAATTGCAGAGTAGCAGTTTATATCACTCGCAGTAATACAAACAACCGGATGATAAACCGGGTTAATCTCACTCAATCTGCTGCCAATACGCGAACATGCGCCGCTACGCACCGCCCCAGAGATTGCAATTCATACCCGCCTTCCAGCGCCGAGACGATGCGGCCACGTAAGTATTTCCCAGCGATTGCTTTGATCTGCCGTGTGATCCAGACATAGTCTTCATCATCGAGTTGCAGTTGCGCCATGTCGTCGTCGCGATGCGCGTCGAATCCGGCGGAGACGAAAATCATGTCCGGTTTGAAGCGGTCGAGCGCCGGTAGCCAGTGATCAGTGACGGCCTGGCGGAATACGCCGCCATTGCTGCCGCGCGGCAGCGGCACGTTGATCATGCGATCGGTGGCGCTGTTTGCGCCGCTGTAGGGATAAAAGGGGTGCTGAAACGTCGAACACAGCATGACCTGCGGATTGTCGCGGAAAATTTCCTCGCTGCCGTTGCCGTGGTGTACGTCAAAATCCAGGATTGCAACGCGTTGCAACCGGTGCTGCGCAATCGCGTGCGCCACCCCTACCGCGACGTTGTTGAACAGGCAAAATCCCATGGCGCGATCCGATTCAGCGTGATGGCCGGGCGGGCGGACGGCGCAAAATGCGTTATCCACTTCACCGTTGAGCACCAGATCGGTTGCCAACACCACCGCCCCCGCCGCGCGCAATGCCGCATTCAACGAAAAGGGGTTCATCGCGGTGTCGGCGTCCAAAGCGATCAATCCGGCAGCAGGTGAGGCTTGCCGGATGCTTTCGATGTAATCCGGCGTGTGCACGCGCGCCAATTGTTCCGTGGTTGCCAGTGGCGCATCGTAGCGTTGCAGTTGTTCCAACAGTCCGGCGGCTTTCAGTTCATTTTCGATGGCAACCAGCCGCTGCGGGCATTCCGGGTGGTAAGCGCCCATGTCGTGTTTGAGACAGTCCGGATGGGTGATGTAGGCTGTTTTCACTGTGATTTCCTGCGGCGTCGAATTTAATATGGATCACGGTCATGCGCACTAAATCCGCTGATCGTGCCGAAAGCTAAAGTTTATACAATCAATCGGCTATACCATGATAAATTATCGCTACTTTGAATTATAGCGGTTACATTTGATTGCTTTTTTCGTCCTATGGGGAGTCGTCGATGAGCGAGTTTTTTACCAAATTGTTGAAGTTTGCTTCGTTTGAATCACTGATAGAAAGAGGCTGGCTGGAGATTGTGCAAATTCTGATGCCTGTTTTTTTACTGGCTTTGGTATTTCTGGGCTTGAGTTTTTATATCCAGCACAAACGCTGGAAAACGGCGGCGTCCATCGTGTGCGCCGTCATCGCGCTGGTTTATCTGCCGTACGAGTTTTACCGCCAGTCGCTGGTATCCGCGCAAGCAAATGCCAATATCAAGGAGATTCAAGGCAGTTTGCAGGGTTTTCTGGATTCGGCCAGTTTGTCGCATGCCAAAGGCATTGCGGATAAGGACGCGGCGGCGAGTATTCTGGATGAAATGATACATGGCCTGAATCAGGAAAAGAAAAAGGAATTGGTGCTGATTTCCTGGCTGGTGGCGGAAAATGAAAAGCATGCGCTTAGCCAGATCGACAGTAAGCAAAAATCGCTCGCCGACGATATTAAATCCAACTTGGCGGTAGCAAAAACAGAAATCATCGACTCACGTCCGCCAGTTGAGAAAATTTCCGACACGATCGTCAAAAAACTGGATGACGATGTCAAGGTATTGATTGAGAAAAAGATGCTCGGATTCAAACAGGAAGTCGACAGCTCATTGGATGGTTTTAAAGAGAGCATCAATACCTTCGTTCAGGGAGAACTCAATAACTACCAGACCAAACTGGCTGGCATTACGCAACAAAATGTCGATGAGTTAAAAAATTATTCCAATAAAGCCAATCACGCCTTCGCCGAGCAGGTTAATAAAATCAATCAAGTATCATTGAAAAAACTGGATGCCACCAAGGAAAGCATCGAAGGCGTCGGCGCGGCATCGGAAACGAATCTGAAAAATATCGCGCAGCAAGTCAAGCAACTATCGGCTTCGCTCGAGATTGCGCAGAGAAAGAACGAGATTTTGTTCGAGTATAACGAATGCATGCGCACCTCCGGCTTGCTGGATATCGGTAATAAGGGCGAGCAGTGCAAATCCAAGTTGAATCAGGAACTGAACACGTTGAAATAGCCGCAGTCCTGGTTATTGACTCGATGACGATGGCTTTAACCGCAAGCGTCATCGGATCGCGCTTCAGTCCTTTGCGTTGCGTTCCGATTAGCTCAACAGATGCGGCCATAAGCGCTGCATGGCCAGAAAAGTGAAGGATGCCGACCAGAGGTGATCATCGCCAGACCCACCAACCCCTCCGCAGCCGTGAGCACGCGGATGGGGTCGATGGGAATCAAATCGCCAAATCCCACGGTGGTGAACACCACCGATGAAAAGTAAATGAATTCAAACAGATTTTTTTCGTTTAAACCGGCAATGCAACCCAATTCGGCATACACTTGCAAGGCCTTGTAGCCCAAGGCGAAAATGCTGATTTCCGCGATATGGGCAAGCAACAACCCCAGCATGACCACCAATACGCCGATGCGTTTATGCACATGCACGCCAACCGTGCGGCTTAAAAAACGCAAAGCTTCATAGTGCAACACGACGCAAACAGTCACGATGACACCGGAGATTACCAAGGCCATTAAGTAGGCAGTTTGTTCATTCATCGTTCGCCGGGAAATTCCCCATCACAAAACAAAGTGCGGATGCCTATAATAGAAGGCGTTTTTTATTGCAGCAAATTCTTGCTGGCAGCTATTATTCCATGCATTGCGGTATGATTTGATAGCGTCACCGGAATATCAGCGATGCTGATAAAACGCATGCGGATTTTTCAAGCATAAGGAAGGATTTATGGGGCAGGTCACTGAAATTGTTGGTCGCGGATTGGCGGGATTTTTATCCAAACCGGTGCGGCAAAGTATCCAAGTTGCGACCGTCAGTCAGGAAAAGCTTTCGCAATATTTGCAGCCTGGCGACGTGCTGCTGGTGGAAGGGAATACGCGTATCAGCGTCGCCATTAAATATCTTACCCAATCGACCTGGTCGCACGCGGCGCTGTATATCGGCGATGCGTTGCCTCCTGTGGCGCCGTGGGAATTGCCTTTGGTTTTGGTGGAAGCCGATTTACAGGAGGGTGTGCGCGCCATCCCGCTGGCGCAATACGCGCAAATGCATACCCGGATTTGCCGTCCGGTCGGCTTGAGCGATGATGACCGTAGGCGTGTGGTGGATTATGCCATCGCGCGTATCGGTCAGAAATACGATCTCAAGCATATTTTTGATCTCGCACGCTATCTGCTGCCTACCCTTCCGGTCCCCAGAAGAATGCGTCGACGCATGCTGGCTTTCGGCAGCGGCGATCCGACACGCGCCATCTGTTCCACATTGATCGCGCAGGCGTTTGAAACCATGCGCTATCCGATTTTACCGGAGGTTAAGCGCACCTGGTCGGATAATCCGATGCACACGGATTGCTACGCGGACATCTACCACATCCGCAACTATAGTTTGTTTACACCGCGCGATTTCGATATTTCCCCCTACTTTGACATTATTAAACCGACGATCGAAAACGGTTTTGACTACCGCTCGCTGACCTGGAGCGATCCCGGACAAGACGGCAAAGCGTGCGGATGCGAATCTGAGGAGTAGTTATGAAGAACAAGTGCTTGGCTCAGTAAAAATGAATGAGAGCCCAATCTCACGCGAATATTATTTATGCAATTTGCTTTGGGTTTAATCAGCGCTTTTTTTGTTTCATGCGCCGCAGTTGCGGCTGAATTGCCCAGTTTCTCCAGCTCCGAACGGATAGTGCGTATTCCGCAGATCATGGTAGACAACAATAATCTTTTGTACGATGTTGAGTTACATCTGGATTTTGACAGCGGAAAGTTTCTCGTGCAGAAGTATAGCGACGATGCGCCGACCGATATTGCCGAATTAAATCTTCCGTTCAAACTTGCTATGGGTAAGACAGCAAAAATCAGCAGCACCGATCTGCAATTCCAGTTTTCCGATGTAACCGAAGATTCCCGCTGCCCAACGGGTCTTGCTTGCATTTGGGCGGGGCAGGTTAGTACGGTAATCGATGTCATACGTGCCGGAAAACATTCTGAAACGATCACGCTGACTTCGCCGAATTCTTATCCAATCGTCCATGAACTTTCTGGTTACAAACTGGAATTGCTGGGTGTGCAGCCTTACCCTGTGTTTGACACAGGGACAGTCATTAAAAAGCAGGATTACCGGACAATTTTGCGGGTTACGCCGCTACTTTGAAAAACAGACCATTAAACATCCCGCAGCATGTGCGGGATGTTAATTTTTCTCTGATTTCAACGCTGCACGACTGAGTGCAGTAGTATCTCAGAGCTTTCCTAAATAAACTCTACACCCGTTTGCTGCAATCCGACTAGGTTGATGTTCGTGGCGTTCACATCCGCATTGGCTGCAATTTCGAGCAGTTGCGCTTGTGTCATTGATCCGCCGCTGCCTGTCAGCAATCCTACGTAAAAATTGTGATCGGCAGGTGAAGGCGCGCTGCCGACTACATTCTGGTACACGCGATCGACAAAAGCGTCGTTGCTGGGATTACCCAATACGCCGACGACGAGTTGCGCGACTTGCAGCATGCTTTGGCCGGAATCGAACAAATTAAGCCCAACGCCGACATAATCCGGATGTGCCTGAATGGTTGGCGCATCGAACGCGGCGCCGATGAGCTTGACGGTATTGGCGGCCGATTGTCCGGCGCCGAGGTCGATGGCGATTTTTTTGTCGGCAAATTGAAAGCGTTCGATACCGGTTAACGTATCGTTGCCTTCCGCTCCGGTGACGCTCAAGCCCGAGCCTGATCCGCTTACCGTGTAATTTGCGCGGTTACTGTGAAAGATTGCGGTATCGATACCGAAACCGCCGCCTAGGATATCGTTCCCACCCAAGCCGTCCAACGTATCGTTTCCGCCTGAAGCGAGAATGTAATCATTGCCGGATGTGCCGGTCAAATTGTCAGAACCATCAGTACCGGAGAATATATTGGGAGGAACAGTACCAGTATTGCCGGCAAAGTTCGCCGGAGAATTGATATCGGTGGAACTATCCGGATTCAGCGACTTGATTCCGTCAGTCGGTAAACTGGAATAAGTGATTTTGCCGCCGATCATCCCGGGAAAATTGACCGTGCCGGCGCCGGTGAACAGAAAGCCGTTTGGCACAATGTAATCGGGTGTTACGATGCCCAAATCCGCGAATCCCTGGCTCGCGACCAGCACTGTCTTGTTGAGAGTCTCCGCGCTCGGGAGGTTCGTAGGAATATTGAAAGTATGCGTGGTGACACCGTCCGACGAGGTGATGGTGCGCCCGGCCCATTCATCCTGATCATTGCTGTCACCTTTAAACTCAATGAACTGAACAGTTCCCGCCGCGTTGGAATATACTTCGTTGATATGGAATATGTGAAATGTCATGTTCTCCCCCTTTCTTCCGCCAGAAATCTGGCAATCGATCAATTAAAGCCACTGACATGATACACGATAAGATAACCGGAAATGAAAAACGGTACCTTCATGAGGTGGAAGTTTTTTCGCAATGAATGGCGATTCATTGGTATCTGTTATTGAAGGGAGCACAGTGAAGATGTTAATTTTGCGGCACCAGAGCAATCCGCTCTAATGTGTCGTAAAAAATAGTCCATCAGCAACATCCGGCCTTCGATGTTAGACAAGACTTACTAAGCTTCCAACTCCAAAGAAGTCCTGAAGTAGTTCGATATTTCTCGCACGCTTCTGATATTCGCACTATCAAGAAAGCAAGGATGCCGCCAAAACAATTAATCAGCGTTTTCCTAGTCGCTATTTACCTTCAAAATTCTTAAACCAGACGTCATAAATTTCATCCGACCAGAGCGATTTTATCCAGACGATCACGTCATCCACTTGCTGCTCGGTTAATTTACCTTCCCATGCAGGCATGGAACCTATTTCAGGCGGCGTTCCTTTGAGTATGGTTTTCTTCAACACTTCGGTCGAATGATGCCAGGCATGTGCTGTGCTATCCAAGGGCGGCGGCGGATATTTTCCGTCCGCGCCGGGTTTCCGCCACTCGGGAGTCGCTGCGCCGTTCGCTCCATGACAGCCGATACAATGCGTGTTATAAACGCTCTCACCGCGCTTGATTTGCGCCTGATCGAAATTCCGTTTTAACGAGCCTGTCTTATCATCAATCGTATGCTGCTTGGAAGAAGCGCCAGGCAACCCGGAATTGCCGCAACCCAGCATCGCAACTGCAATCAGGCAGAGCAGAAAATCACGCATTGTCATGAGAAAATTACAACTACTTCAGGCGCATTACGGAGCCGTTTTGCTCAGGTTCAGGGTTAGCCGGTTCAGCTTCTACGGCTTTCTTGGCATGGGGATCGTAGCGGTGATAAATCGTCGTATCCTTGCGTGCTTGATCCCGTTCGGTAATCAACAAAACGTTATAGGGGTCGACCCGGCCGCTTTCCATACCCGGTGTTCCATGCGGCATATCAGGAACGGATAATCCGACCGCCTTCGGTTTTTCTTTCAGTAAGCGGATGATGTCCGGCGCAGGAACATGTCCTTCAATCGCATAGCCGTTGATCAATGCTGTATGACAGGAACCGAGCGACTCGGAAATACCCGATTTTTTGCGGATATCCTTGTTGCCGACATCGTGCGTTTTTACGGTAAAACCGTGGTCGCGCATATGATCGACCCATTTGGCGCAACAACCGCAAGTCGGGCTTTTGTAAACGTCAACTGTCGTTGTAGCAGCTGCTTGCGCAGCAACACCTAACAATCCGGCTGCCAATATCGCTCCTATTCGTAATTTCATTTTTTCTCCACAATGATTGTTCCATGCATCTTTTTAAAATGACCCGGCAACGGGCAAGCAAAATCAATCGTTCCTGCTTGCGTAAATTGCCAAATCAACTCTTTTTGCTCGCCCGGCTCCAGTTGCACCAGATGCGCTTCCGAATGCTCCTTGTCAGGATACTTGCGCCGTGATTCGGCAACTTTTTTCAGCTCGGCCATCGTTCCCAGTAACATTTCATGCTTGTGATTACCGCCGTTTTTAATCACAAAACGGATTGTTTCACCTTCCGCTACCTTAACTTCAGCCGGCAAAAACATATTATCCATTTGTGTCAGCTTGACGGTACGGGACACTTTGCCCGCATCGCCCGGTTTGCCGATACCGGCCGGTAAATCGGAATCGCCTGCACTCGAAAAACCATTGGTTGAAAACAAGACCAAGATCACAAATGGTATAATTCCGTTCATCGAATTCTCCTGAAATAATTCCCGAACCTCTTTATCCGCTTTGTTTAGAATCCGGTTATGCTAAATTGTTCCAGTTCTTTTGTCTAATATTCCACCGTCAGTATCCTGCATTTTACCGGAATAAAAAGATCATTTCCTTCTCCTGAAATTTCATAGAACATGAATCAGAAACAACACTATAACGCCAACAAGCTGCAAAAACGCTTGCGGCGGCTGGTTGGCACTGCAATCGCCGATTTCAATATGATCGAGGCCGGCGACCGGATAATGGTCTGCCTGTCCGGCGGTAAGGACAGCTATGCTTTATTGGACATTCTGCGCAACCTGCAAGCGCACGCGCCACTGCAATTTGAGCTGATCGCAGTCAATCTGGATCAAAAACAACCCGGTTTTCCCGAACAGGTGCTGCCCGCTTATCTGACGGAAATCGGCATGCCTTTCCGTATCGTCGAACAGGATACCTACAGTGTCGTCAAGCGTGTCATTGCGGATGGAAAAACCACTTGCAGTCTTTGCTCGCGTTTGCGCCGCGGTGTGCTCTACCGCGTCGCCAGCGAACTGGGCGCGACTAAAATCGCATTGGGTCATCACCGCGATGATATTCTCGAAACCCTGTTTCTGAATATGTTTTATGGCGGAAAACTGAAAGCCATGCCGCCCAAACTGGTCAGCGACGACGGCAGGCACATCGTCATCCGGCCGTTGGCTTACTGTAAGGAAAAAGATTTGGCGGCGTACGCGGCACTAGCGGATTTTCCGATCATTCCGTGCAACTTGTGCGGATCGCAGCCGAACATGCAACGCCGAGTGATCAAGGAAATGATGCAGCAGTGGGACAAAAAATTTCCCGGCCGACTGGAAACCATGTTTCGTTCCCTACAGAACGTTCAACTATCGCATCTAGCCGATACTTCCCGCTACGATTTCTTCAATCTGAAGGCGCAAGACCAGCCCTTCATTGACGGCGACACGGCATTCGACGAAGAAACATTTGAGCCCAATATTGAAGAAATGCTGATTCCGGCGAAGGAAGAAACAGACGATAGCCCGCTCGTTTCACAATCTTGACCGGCGATTTCCGCGTGCGGGCGGAATCCATTTGAACGTCATCACGACCAAACCGGCAAACAGTCCATAAATCACAGTCAATACAGACTCCGGCACGTCATAAAACAGCATGCGATGCAGCCAGTGCTGAATAAAGCTTCCCTCCGTCGCGGTTTGGCGCAATGCGTTTTCCCATACAGTCAGCGGACAAACGATGCCCATCAGCGATTCGACCACAACGAATAAAATTGCAGCAAGATGCAAATAGCGAAACCACGGGTTTCTGACAAACCCCCGTTTTAGCCATGCCCCCAGCCAAATGACCGGCAGACTGCCGACGACAAACACCACATACAGAAAATGAATCAGCAATACGATGTCGGCCAGCGGCATATTGAATTCTGCGATTCCTTACATTGACGGTTATCGATACACGCTCATCGCACCGCTCGGGAAAAATGAATTGCAAGCAGTGTCGAATAGCCCAACTTGCAATTCACTCGCACCAACAACTAATAATCGCCGGTTCCCAGCGTTCGCATGTCATTCTTGATAAACCTTATGCCACTGACGCCGCGTGCAACCGCCAGCGCTTTATCGATATCATCCCGTGAATTGACAGTACCGCTGAGCTCGACCACACCTTTTACGGTTCTGACATTGATTTCGAAAGGCCGCAGGGAAGGTTCATCGATAATGGCTTCATGAACTTTGGTTGTAATGACGATATCGTCGTACTGCTCCCTGCTTCCCTCATACTTGCCTGTAGCGCAGCCCGGGAAAAAAGCGATTTGCGTGACTAAGAAGAAAACAAAGAAACGGCGTGTGCAATCAAGCTGTCCCATAATGAGGTTCTCCTAAATGATTATTGGAAAATATCCCTCGTCACATTTAGATTAAAACCCTTGCGTTACTGCCTTCCGTACTTTATTCAATCCTGAATGAACAGTTTTATTGAATTTCCCGGTAAGTATCCGCAAAAATCAGAATGCGAGGTATTTATGTGGACAGAGTAGCTCGCATGCATACCAAGTGAATAAAGCATTCCATTCCTGCGGTTAATATTACATGATTATCGTGCGCCGCAATCGTCTATTTAGCGGCGTGTGTTGATCAACCGGCTTTTTCCGGCGCCTGCGGGTTTTCCTTCAGCAGCGGAACCACCAATTTCTCCAGTTTTTTCCGATTAACGCGGCCGACATAGGTTTCGACGATTTCGCCGGAACGGTTGATAACCACGGTATACGGCAGAACAGACAGGCGATTGCCGGCCGCTTGCGCCAGCGTCCAAGAGTTTAAGCCACCGACCAGCACCGGATAATTAATGCCGAATTCGTTACTGAACTTTTTGACCAAGTCGGCCTGATCCAGCGCAATGCCGACAAACAGCAATCCCTGCTCGCGGAATTTTTCCTGCGCTTCAATAAACTCCGGTATTTCCTCTTGGCAAGGTGTACACCAGGTAGCCCAGAAATTCACCACCATAACCTTCCCGAGCCATTGCGAAACCGCCTGATTTTCTCCGTGAATATCCGGCAAATTGGCTTCAAGAATCGCCTTTGCACCTTGTTGGCTTTCTTCACCGGATAATCGCGTTTGTTGCGCTTCGGTCAGCATGGAACGCAGATAGGAACCTGCTCCCAGTGCAAATACCGCGACACAAACATACAAAAAAATCTGCTTAAGTTTTGACATTACGACTTCCTTTGATAATTTTCCAGCTTGAAGGTACTTGCTGTGGGGTTTTAATGCGCGCAAATACAGCGCTAAAAGTTTGGATTTTGGCATCGCCGCTTCACTTCCATAGATAATTTCTCAGCCTGAATAAACTTACTGCGGGGTTTCGCACGCCTAGATCAAAACAGCGTTCAGCACCGTTAAGAAATCATTTTTATTCAAGAAACCAATCACTTTGATATCCGGAATATCGTTACCCTGACGATCGATGAACAAGATACCGGGCGGCCCGAACAGTTTGAACCGTTTCAGCAAAGCCGCATCATCCGGCGTGCCGCCGGTGACATCGATTTGCAGTAACACAGCATCCTGCAAACGCGCTTGCACTTTGGCATCGGACAAGGTAAAGCGATCCATTTCCTTACAGGAAACACACCAGTCGGCATGAAATTTGACCATGATAGGCTTGCCTTTGGATTGACGGATTTGTTCATCCAATTCCGCAACCGTTTTTACCCGCTGAAAAGGCAAGACGGAATAACCGGAAGCAACCGCTTCATTACCATTGGCGCTATTCGTTGCGGCCAGGCCGAGCTTTGACAGCGGCTGCAACACATCGCGGCTGCCGGATAAAACACCGATCAGCATGGCGACACCGACCAAAAATGCGATTACGCCGATGCCCTTAAGAAATTTCTGCAGACCCGAAGCGCGCTCCGGCAACGGATCGATGGCATGCAAATAAATGGCGGAAATGATCAGCAAGGCAGCCCACAACAGCATATGTACCACGTCGTTAATCACCGGAGAGATGATCCAAATTGCCACAGCCAGCAGTAACGCGCCAAAAAACCGTTTGATAGACTCCATCCAGGCGCCGGCTCTCGGCAATAACGCGCCGGCCGATGCACCCAGCAGCAATAACGGCACACCCATGCCCAACGCCATGACGAACAACGCCGAACCGCCCAGGATCACATCGCGCGTCTGGCTGATATACAACAAAGCGCCCGCCAGCGGTGCCGCGACGCAAGGTCCGACGATCAGCGCCGACAATGCGCCCATGCCAAAAACACTGGTTAAATGGCCGCCTTTGAGCTGCCCGGCTTCCTCGGAAAGCTTGGTCTGCAAAGTGCCGGGCAATTGCAGTTCATAAAAACCGAACATGGAAAACGACAACAACACAAAGATCACGGCAAACGTACCCAGCACCCAGGCATTTTGCAGCGCCGCCGACAACATCGCGCCGGATAACCCCGCTGCCACACCGGCAATGGCGTATGTGATCGCCATTCCCAGCACGTACGCCAGCGCCAGGATAAATCCGTGGCGCTTGGTCACATGCTTACCGCGATTGGCGATAATCCCGGACAAAATCGGAAACATCGGAAACACGCAGGGCGTAAACGCCAGCAGCAGACCGATACCGAAGAAACCGGTCAGAATCAGCCAGAAATCACCGCTTTGAAACATCTGGTCGATTTTGTATGACTCGGTTTCTATGGCCGGCGCTTTGGATTGCATTTGAAACAATTCCGCCGCAGCATCACCCGCTTTTGCCGCCACCGCCGGACTGCTCATAGCTTCGGCAACTGCGCCCACAACAGCTTTCACTGCCGGCAAGGTCAGATCGATGGCCTTATGAATCGGCGCATAACATACGCCAACCGGCTCATTGCAGCCCTGATAAGATGCCGCCAGCGTCAGCGGTTGCTCGCTGGCGGCATCTTCGCGTTTCAGCGAAATGACGGCTTGCACCGGACTGTAATAAACTTCTGTCTGGCCAAAGGTCGCATCTTCTTTCATTTTACCCGGCGGCAGCGTGACTTTTTCAATCGTCATGCCGTCTTGTTTCGGCTCAAACGCGATTTTGTCGCGGTATAAATAATAATCCTTGGCCGGTGTCAGGTTCGCAATCAGCGTATTGCCGTCGCGCACTTCCACCGACAGCTTGAATGCCTCATCCGGCGGTAAAAGCTCTTGCGCATTGCCCTGGCCCAGCTTGATGCCCAGCCCCTGCAACTTCTGGAATAAGCTAAAAGAATTGCCTCCCTCGGCATAAACCTGAGTACTGGCTAAACATAACATCAGTAACAAAAATTGGATTAATCGCATCGGTATTCGGTATTGTTTAATCGGATAGCGGTGTTTCAGCGGCGATCCACTGCAAATAATTAGGCAGTCCGCCGGTTATAGGAACCATAATCACTTCAGGAAGTTCATAAGGATGCATTAACTTGATCAACTGTTCAACCCGGCCGTAGTGCAGTCGCAGGGTTTTGATCAAAACCGGAATTTCCTCGGCCGATTCAATTTCGCCTTGCCAGCGATAAACTGAAGCGCATGGACTCAGCACATTGACACACGCAGCCAGACGCTGATGAATTAATGCTTGCGCCAATTGCTTGGCTGACTTTTCGTCAGGAAAATTGGAGATGATCAGTACCGCTTCCATCCGGGCTATCAGTTGATACGAAACGGCTAATTTTACCTTGCTTAAGGACTGATTGGACAGATATGATTTTTAACTTTGACAGGCTGGGCAGGCCGCGCCAACCAGCATATACTTTGAAAAAATTCAGCGAAAGGATATAAAAAATGAAAGGGCTATTCAATTTAGTCATTGCACTATCGATCATTACCCCGGTCACGATATTTTTCGGCTACATCATTATGGATGAAGGCGATCAGTTTACTGCTGAGCACTATATGGTAACCGCGCTCAGCACGGTTCCGTTCATTTTTGCTTTACTCGTCAAGTTTCTGATGTCGGGAGCGGAAAAGTAAAGGAAGCTCCGAAAAAGTGGCACGCGGCAATCAGACCAGGCGAAATCCGGCGGGAAAGCGCATTTTCCGAATGAGCAATGGACATTTCCAGTCTGATTGCAGTGCAGCTTGACTGGGCGCGGTAGTTTTCCAGATCTTCCCAAAAACAAATAAACAATCCCCCAAAAAAGATCCCGATAAATTCGCGCAATCTTTGTCGCCAGGTTGCACGTGAACTCTGTGCCTGTCCCACCAATTGCTCGCAGTTAAACTGCATCCATCGTTGCAAAAAACTGGCGCTAAAAAGCAGTTTTTGCACAAGACCCTAAAGAGTTGTTCCTGCCTTCCGTAAAACACTCCCTGCAAATCAACCTGAGTTCTTACACAAAAAAGTCTCTTTATTACCTTTTATAAGAAATTATTTAACCATCTATTTCAGCGGCTTGTTATCAAGCCATCGAATAAGAATAACTTATCGACAAAGGAGAAGTACTATGATGCTGTTAAATCGCATGTATATGTCACAGAAGCTCACTATCCTGACTGTATTTTTATTACTGATAGCGGCAGTGCCGACGACGTTTTACATTAATTCAGTGATCGCTGAACTCGATACCACAAAACGTGAAGTAGCCGGTACAGGACCGATCATCGCTTTACAGAAAACCGTGCAATATGTTCAACAACATCGCGGCGTATCTGCTGCGTTACTGGGCGGTAATGAATCATTGGCTGGCCGTTTATCCGAAATCCAGCGTGATTTGAATAATACAATCGAAGCAGTTGACGCCAAGTTGAAAGAAGCGGAAATGTCCGCGAAAGCCGTGTCACTCTGGTCCGCGCAAAAACAACGCATTATTGAAATTGAGCAAGCTGTTCTGGCACGCCGGCTCAAATCCCCGGAAAGTGCCGCGCAACATACTAAACTGATTGCGGATCTTCTGTTTCTTAGCGAAGAATTATTGGATGAATCGGATCTCGTGATTGATTCCGTTAAAGTGTAAGAATTTCTAGCGTTGTTTACAGTATTCAGGAGAATACTGTAGATGAACATACACAAACGCACTCGTTTAACATTATTGGATCGTCAGGAAATCTGGCGGCTGTATCAAACCCGGCTGTGGAAGGTAGTTCAGCTGGCAGAATACTTTCACGTCAGCCGGCCAACGATTTATGACGTACTGAAACGAGCCAGACTCCAGGAATTTACTCCGCGTAGCAGTACCAATCAGCGCTTCAAGACACTGCAGTATGGCCTCAAACGTTTGGCTAAAGTAGAGCAAACCATCCAGGAACGTCTCAAGCGTGAAGCGAAGCGCTATAACAAATCTTATCCGGGCGAGCTCGTTCACCTCGATACCAAGCGGCTTCCATTATTGAAAGGACAGTCTGCCAATGAACCTCGCGAGTACCTGTTTGTGGCCATCGATGATTTCTCCAGGGAATTATATGCCGATATCTTCCCCGATAAAACTCAATACAGCGCCGCTTGCTTTCTCATCGCTACTGTTGCCCAATGTCCTTATCAAATCGATTGCACTTATTCCGATAACGGCACGGAATTTAAAGGAACTGACGATCATGCTTTTGTCAAAGCTTGCAGGCAACACGGTATCGGTCAGAAGTTTACTCGTGTCAATCGTCCTCAAACCAACGGGAAAGCTGAGCGCGTGATCCGCACGCTCATGGACATGTGGCACAACAAATTCTGTTTTAAAGACACTGCTGACCGACGTATTCAACTTGTCCGTTTCATTAACTTCTACAACACCGTCAAACCCCATAAGAGTTTGTATAACGCAACCCCTTATGAAATACTCAACGCTTATTTCAATCAACCTCTCTGTAAACAACCCTGAGATTTCTTACAGTTAAAGGCACTTATTATCTGATGACCGCAACCATGGTAAATGCGCCCAAGTTAGCTGAAAACATGGGACAAATGCGCGCGCTTGGCTCGGGTTTTCTGGCTTCAGGAAATTTGACCGATGAAGGACGCGCCAAATTGTCAGGCCTGCTGGGCAATGTCAATATGTTCTTTTTTGACTTTATGCGCAATATCGAGAAATCGACCCAATCCGATCCCAAAATGAAAGCTGCTCTGGAAGCAAAAGGCAATGAAGTAAAAGCGGTGATCGATAAAACGTTGCTCATGACCAATCAGGAATTGATTCAGGCAAAGGAATTAAAACTCCCTTCCAATGAATACTTTGCCGAGTACACGCGTACCATCGACAGTATCTATGCTTACAATTCCATTGCTGCCGACAATCTGGTGCAAGCACTGCAAATCCGCCAGAAAGAATTGCAACAGACGGTATATTTTATGATCGGCGTACTGGCGGTCGTGCTGGCTTTGACCATTATGTTCGCTACCTTCATCGTACGCAGCATCACACAACCGATGCAGGAAGCGATCAATATCGCCAATGCCATAGCAACCGGCGATCTCACCAAGCAAATTGAGGTTACTTCAACAAATGAAACCGGCCGCCTGCTGCAAGCGCTGAAAACGATGAACGAAAATTTGGTCGACCTGGTCGCTAAAGTCCGCTCGGGAACCGACCAGATCACAACGGCATCGGGAGAAATTGCATCGGGTAACTCGGATTTGAGCCAACGCACGGAAGAACAGGCATCCAGCTTGGAGGAAACGGCGTCGTCGATGGAAGAACTGACATCGACCGTCAAGCAGAATGCGGATAATGCGCGTCAGGCGAATCAACTGGCTGCGGGCGCATCCGACGTTGCGATGAAAGGCGGCGCAGTGGTCGGACAAGTGGTGCAAACCATGAGCTCGATCAATGAAAGCTCGAAAAAAATTGTCGACATCATCAGCGTGATCGACGGCATAGCCTTCCAAACCAACATCCTGGCGCTCAATGCCGCGGTTGAAGCAGCCCGCGCCGGAGAACAAGGGCGCGGATTCGCGGTGGTGGCGACGGAAGTACGCACGCTAGCACAACGCTCGGCAGCAGCGGCGAAGGAGATCAAAGAGCTGATCAGCGACTCAGTGGCGAAAGTGGAAGACGGCACGCGCCTGGTGGACGAAGCGGGTGCGACCATGGACGAGATCGTCAATGCGGTGAAACGGGTCACGGACATCATGAGCGAGATCTCGGCGGCATCGCAAGAACAAAGCTCCGGCATTGAGCAAGTCAACCAAGCGGTGACGCAGATGGACGAGGTGACGCAACAGAATGCCGCGTTGGTGGAAGAAGCGGCGGCGGCGGCGGAATCCATGCAGGAACAAGCGCAAGCCTTAACGCAGGCAATCAGCACCTTCAAACTATCGGGAGGTCAAGGAGCGCCTGTGGCGGTTAAAAGCAGTAACCGGCCGACACCTGCCAAACTACCCAAACGCGGGCCTGCCACCAGAAAAATAGTCGTGAAGCCTAACGTAGCAGCGGCATCTGTAACAATGCCACCGGCCCAACCGCGCAAGGTTGCAGCCGGCGGCGGTGAAGACTGGGAAGAATTCTAAAATCCCGGCAACCGCAGGTTGATCTGCTCGATCAATCTGTTATTTCTTGATCACCAACCAGCGCGCCTTGCGAACGTTCGCAGGCACGCTGGTAAGCCAGCCCGGCTACCGCCAGATCCCCCAGCGCCAGCCCCCGGAACACAAATGCCGTGCGCTCGTCCGTAGTGCAGCGCCCAGCTGCATCGCCGGTCACCAATCCGGTCAGATCGCCGCGCACCAGCGCCGGATCGACCAGCGGTTTGTCCATGCTGGCTTCCTGTTCCAGGTCATCGACGATAATCCGGTCAAACGCCACCATGCTTTCTTGCAGCCACGGCGCGGCCAGATCCGTCATGGTGACAAAAACACCGAGTTTCAGCCAGCGCGCATCCAGAAAAGGAACGAGTTGCGGCGATAAGGTTACCGATGTGACAATCAAATCCGCATCATGCATCGCTTCTCGCGCAGTTTCGCTGGCAACCGCCGTCAGTCCCATTTTTTCCGCGCTGTGGCAGAACGTATCCCGGCTCATTGTCCCGCGCCCAAACGCGCGAATCTCTGTGAGCGGAAACAACGCAGCCAGCGCCTGCAAATGGCTATGCGCTTGCACGCCGCAACCGATAAATGCAGCAACGGAAGCATCCGGCCGTGCCAGCCGCTTGGCCGCAACGGCACTCAATCCGGCAGTACGCACCGCCGTCACCCAGTTGCCGTCGAGCACCGCCAGCGGCAATCCGCTGCGGCTATCGAGCAAAGTAACCAGCGCGTTGATGCTGGCCAAGCCGCGTTTTGGATTATCCGGATTCAGCACCAAGGCTTTGACGGCCAGAAACGGCGGATCGTCGGCAGCCGCCAGCGTGGCCATCATGTAGCGGCCGTCCGGCGGCGTGATCACGGCTTTGGGCGCATTCCAGACTTGTTGCCGTTTACGGCCGAGCAGCAAATGCTCGATGCTGAGTGCAATTTCCTGCGGCGCCAATTGCAGGGATTGCAATAAATCCCAAGATAAATACCGGATGCCAGAACTTTGCCGCATGGAATATTGTCTTTGATGCTTCTATTTAAGTTAATGGAAAATTAGCCATATTTTCTCTATGGCTGCTATAATACCGCCCCCGCCGCATCAACTAACAGCTTATTTTTGAGGAATTATTTTATGTCTCGTCCAATCCGCAATATCGCTATCATCGCGCACGTCGACCACGGCAAAACCACGATGGTTGACAAACTGCTGCACCAAGCCGGCACCTTCGCGGCGCACCAGCAAATCTCCGAACGCGTGATGGATTCCAACGATATTGAGCGCGAACGCGGCATCACCATTTTAGCCAAGAATTGCGCCATCGACTACGAAGGGGTTCATATCAATATCGTCGATACCCCCGGTCACGCGGATTTCGGCGGCGAAGTGGAACGCGTGTTGTCGATGGTCGACGGTGTGTTGCTGCTGGTCGATGCCGTCGAAGGTCCGATGCCGCAAACCCGTTTTGTCACCAAAAAGGCGCTGGCGTTGGGATTGCGTCCGATTGTCGTGATCAACAAGATCGACCGGCCCGGCGCGCGTGCCGATTGGGTGGTCGATCAAACATTCGATTTGTTCGACAAATTGGGCGCCAGCGACGAGCAACTTGATTTCCCGGTCGTGTATGCTTCGGCGTTGAACGGTTTTGCCACGCTGAATATTGAAAAACCCAGCACGGACATGCGTCCGTTGTTTGACACCATCCTCAAATACGTCCCTGCTCCCGAAGAAAATCCCGATGAACCGTTGCAACTGCAAATCAGCGCGCTGGATTATTCCAGTTTCGTCGGCCGTATCGGCATTGGCCGTATCCGCCGCGGCAAACTCAGACCTAGCCAGGAAGTCATGGTATTGATGGGCGATAAGCCGCCGAAAAAAGCCAAAGTCAATCAGGTGCTCGGTTTCCAGGGTCTGGAACGGGTGCAAATGAAAGAAGCCTTGGCCGGTGACATCGTGCTGATCAACGGCGTGGACGAACTCAGTATCGGCGCCACACTGGCCGATGTCGACAAACCCGAAGCGCTGCCGGTTCTCGCTGTTGATGAACCAACCCTGACCATGACGTTCCAGGTCAACACGTCACCATTCGCCGGCCAGGAAGGCAAATTCGTCACCAGCCGCCAATTGCGCGAACGTCTGGAAAAAGAATTGCTGACCAATGTCGCGCTGCGCATGGAAGAAACCAACGAGACCGATTCGTTCCTGATTTCCGGACGCGGTGAATTGCACCTGACCATTCTGCTGGAAAATATGCGCCGCGAAGGCTACGAGCTGGCAGTATCCCGCCCGCACGTGGTGATCCGCGAGATCGACGGCGTCAAATGCGAGCCGTTTGAAATGCTCACCGTCGATGTGGACGAAGCCAATCAAGGTGCGGTGATGGAAGCCCTGGGTGCACGCCGCGGCGATTTGCAAGATATGGTGTCGGATGCCAAAGGCCGCGTACGGCTGGATTACCGTATTCCGGCGCGCGGTCTGATCGGTTTTCAATCCGAATTCATGACCATGACACGCGGCACCGGATTAATGAGCCATGTGTTTGACGAATTCGCCCCGATGCGCCCGGAAATCCCGCCGCGCAGAAACGGCGTGCTGATTTCCGCTGAACTGGGGGAAGCCGTCGCCTATGCGTTATGGAAACTGCAAGACCGCGGCCGCATGTTCGTCAGCCCCGGCGACCGCCTGTACGAAGGCATGGTGATCGGCATTCACACCCGCGATAACGACTTGGTGGTCAATCCGATCAAAGGCAAGCAACTGACCAATATCCGCGCATCCGGCACCGACGAAGCCGTGACGTTAATCCCGCCGATTCAACTGACCTTGGAATCCGCGATTGAATTCATCGCCGACGACGAGTTGGTGGAAATCACGCCGCAAACGATTCGCATCCGTAAACGCTTCTTGCTCGAGCATGAACGCAAACGTGCTTCACGCGCGGCTGCGTAATAGCTGATCTAAACAACGCGCCGGTCTTAATCACACCGGCGCATTCCATTCTTTCCGTTACAACAATCAATCAGTTCGCTTTAGTTGCACCGCTTTTCAGCAAATTGGGCGGCGGGCCGATCGGCTCAAAGTCCCTCAGCAGCGGCACATCGCTTTTATTAATCGAGCGGAGATCCATGTCGTACGTGCCGTGTGGCCCCCAGCTGCCGGTGAATTGCTTGCCGTCCGGCGTGAACGTCCAGCACATATCCTCGCCGCCGGTGTTGACCGCATCACCGAGATTCACTGGCTCCTGCCATTCACCATTGGCATTTTGCCGGGCAATCCACTCGTCATGACCGCCACGCGAACCCAAATCGGTGCGCATGCTGGTGATGATCAGACTTTTACCGTCCTTCGATAACCCCGTCCAATGCATATGGTCGCGCTGCGGTGAATTGATCTTCGGCCCCAGGCTCTCAGGCTTCTGCCACACACCGTCTTTCTTCTCGACCTTCCAGATATCGCTGTCCTGCGTCACGCCCGGCTGGTGATAACTGAAATAAATCAGGCTATCGGACGCGATGATCGGACAATGTTCCTCGCCTGTCGACGTATTGAGGCTCGGCAATTCCGGTACATCGTTCCAGTTTCTGGCCGATTGCCACACGCCATCGACTTTCTGCACCACGTACAAATCGCCGGACAGCATATTGCCCGGCTCGTAGCGGGTGAAATAAATCACATTGCCGTCGTCGGAAAAACTCGGCTCCAGCTCCCACGCCGCGGTATTGATGTTCGGCCCCACCTTCGGATCGATTCCCGGCCCCAAATGAACTGGCTCCTGCCACTCGCCATCGACCCGATGCGACATCCAGATATCGAAACTGTAATGACCGCCGGGCGACTGAACACTACCCTCGCGCGTCGACACAAAAATCGCCGTCTTGCCGTCGGCGCTATAAGTAATCTCCATCTCCGACCCAGACGTATTGATTTTCCCGCCGATGCTGTTCGACACCCGCGGATGCTCCGTCGCCGCACCGCTGCCGGAATCGTGCATGCCGGGCATGGCGTGGGAAACACCCTGCGCCAGGATGAGCACTAGTGGGATGGAATATAGTTTTGGCATAAAAAAATTCTTTTTCATTAATTGATCTCCTGTTTCAGCAAATATTTTTTCACAAGAATAGGCTGGTGTGTCTTGAGTTGCAATTCAATTTTTGCTGGTATTTTTTTCCTGCCATGCCACAAATTCCAATGCACGCAGACCGAATCGAATGACATTACCGGAATGCAGATTCTGAAATTCCTCCATCACCAGCGCGACAAAACGCTCACGATCAGCCTCGGCCACGGTATCGGGCACTTGGGCGCGGATCACTGCTAAGTCGGCTTTAACGCCGCTACGAACAATGGCCGCGACTAGCGCTGACAATTGGGTACGATAGCGCAGACGCACGGCATCCGGCGGGATTAACTGCTGCCGCACGGCGACGTATTGCTGGCAGGAACGTTCATAGGCACGCACAAAGATGTCACGTAGCAATTCCACGCGATTAAGTTCATAGACACCGAGCAGGGCTTCAATATAATCCTTTGCAGCAACGTCGATGAAAGACAGCGGCGAAAGATTGTACCGGATAAAAGGAATATTCGCGGCCAGCCGGGAAACGCGTTTATTGACGTCCTCGAACGGTTGCAGGTAGGGCAGATGCACCATCAGAAAGAAAGCCTGCTCAAAGGGATCGAGAATTTCACCCGCCATCTCGATAATGACACCGAACAACTCTTCGATACGCTGCGGCAAGGCAACCGGCAAATAGACACTGCCGCCGATTTCGACCGGCCGGTTACGCAAACGGCCGCAAGTAGCCGGGTCGGGCATCAGACCATCCGACAAAAAGGCATGCAACGCAATCACGGTTTCAGGATTAACACCCACATGCTCGGTATCACGTACCAAATATTCAATCGCCGCTTTATGGTTGAGGATCATCTGGGTTTCCAGCGCATCCTTTCCCGCAGCGGCTTGCCCGTATTCGATAAGGCGTTCGGTATCCAGCCGTGAATAAGTGTTGCCTTCCAGTTGCGATGAAGCCCAGGAAAGATCGATCAACAAGCGATTGAGAATGTCACGGGCAAAGGTACCCGCTGGGGCATCTTCAACAGCCGATACGCCCGGACGACCGAGGTTGTGCAATTGCGTACGTAGAGATTCTGGAAGATAGGTCGTACTGTTCGGAGTATATTGCTCCAGGAAAGACTGCTTGTAACTGACCGGCGCCCGCTGTTGCCGGGATTGACGCACATAGCGCCGGATTTCTTCCCCTTCCGGCGATATCGGGATATCAACTTCAGTACTCGGCGAGTTAGCGGCTAAAGCCGGTTCATGCATCCGGGCGTCGATTATTTGGGATTGGCGATAACGTAGCCCGGGACCTTTACCGAAGGTAAACACTCGCTTCTGTTCAATCAGGTTTGCAAGACGGCGCTGCAACGTGCGGCGGCTGATTATCTGCGCCAATGCCGCATGCAGCTCGTCAATACCGACACCTTCGACGTACCGAACAATCTCGGCCTCGATCCGCTCGCTCAGATCATCGGGCAGTTTTTTAGGCATAACAAAATTATTTGGCGCGATAGAAAGATTATTGCGCCAAAAGATTATCTTTATTGGCGCGATTTGTCAAAATTTGCGTCAATAAAGATATGAATAGACATGATATCCCGGCAAGGCTAACTTCAGCACATTACTTCAAAGCGTAAAAAGTTAATGTGTAACCCTCTTGAGAACAAACTTATCCAGCCATCCGTTTCGCGATTTTAGCAATTTCAGCCTCGGTTAAACGATCCAGAGTCCAACCCTTCGCAAATTTTGCAGTCTCCGACTTTGGAAGTTGTTCGTCTGTAAGATCACGAATTCGAACCCTCGCAGGCATTGAGGCTCCCTCCCCGACAAAGATCGCCTCTTGCTGAGCAAGATTCGGCAAAGCTTTCGTCATTCCAGACAGGCCATCCGGTAAGAAACGAGAAACATGTTGTTGATCTGCTGCATTCGTAAGCCTCAAAACGAGCCAAGTGCCGCATTGAGAAATCACTGTACTTTCAACATCTGCAGGCCTCTGGCTAACGAGCATTAGCCCAATCCCATATTTCCGCCCTTCACGAGCGATTCGTCGGATAGCTGTTTGTGCCGCGGCATATTCGGCCTCACCTCTGTCGGGCACATATCGATGAGCCTCTTCACAAACAAGAACAACGGGGTCACGATTTCTCTCCTCAGATGTTTGGTAAACCTTATACTGAAATAATAGACGAGCTAACATGGCTGCAAGCGGTCCAGCCACTTCATTAGGAAGGCCTGAAATATCTAGAATACGAATATCCTGATCTATACCACCTTGACCTTGTATTTGACCGACTAACTGGGCAATAACGTGTTCAAGTGGCGGACTTTCGTCGTTCCACTCGTGCATCATGAAACGAATGCGTGGATCACGCCTCAGTACTGCAAGCTTATCCAAAATTGATCGAAACCCTTCCTTAGAAAAATCAGTTGCGGATTTAGCTTTTGTTTTTCCGCTTGATACATTTACCGCTTGCGAGTATCTGATGTGATTCATCAGCTCTTCCATCGAAAAAGGTCGCGGTTTATCCCTATCAAACTCCACAATCTTATCCTCGCTAATACCAGATTTGGCGCGTGGTGCGTCAAATTCTCGTCCATCATCAGGCGCATCGACCTCATATTTAGAAGGTGCTAGGTCCACAAGACCAGCTGCCACCATGCGCGCGTGAGTAAGTGCTTTGTAAATAATATTGTTCTGAGAAGTTGCTTCCTGCTCAGTTTTACCTATGGCGAGAAGCCGAAACTCGTCAGCGCTCATGAGCCAATAGGGGAGGCTTATTGGAGCGCCGGTCGTCTCTTCGCTTCCAAGTGGATCGTACGCACGATAAACGATCGCACGCTCCTTGAATGCCTGCCCGTATTCTCCGTGGGGATCAATAACAAGTATTCGTGGATGACAAGCTTTGTTCAGCTCTGGTCTATGATCCAGCATGCTGTGAAGTAAAGCGGCAACTGCTCCAGACTTTCCCGATCCCGTCGAGCCGAGCACAGCGCAATGCATACCAAACATTTTATCTACGTTTGCTCGACAGATGGCATTGTCCGCACCGACGTAATGAGCAAATGGAACAAGTGGGCTATATTCGCCTTCATTCTGCTGCCCTTCAGCAGCAGAATGAATCTGAACGGTCTCTTCGCGAGTCAGCAGGTGCACGCTTTGGCGGGGTAGCGGATAAGTAGTAACACCTCGGACGAACCTGAGTTTCTGGTTTGCTGCGTTCCAGACCCCTTCGGCAAACAGTTCTACCTCCATCAGTCGTTGGTCAGCATCCGGCGGTATGGGCTTCGCGATCTCAAGCAACTCCTCGGAACGCATTCGCAATAAGGTCACAAATCCGAACACGAGACGTCTTCCGAAATGTACTTTGACGATGCTTCCAATCTGCCCAATGGGATAGACCCGCCCTTCGTAGGTTCGAGTGAGCTCTGTGACATCCCCAGATAACTCTACGCGAATCGTAGTTCCAGAAACTTCGACAATGTGCCCGATCTTGAGGTCGGAAATAAGATCGAATGTATTCATAGCGCACAGGTCTCCGCTCCACTATTTAGCATTTTGGTGACACCAGCAAACGTCCACCAATCTCGTTTTGCTGAAGTAGTTGGAGGAGAATGAGGACCGTCGTCTGCGCCGACATACAAGCCATCTCCGGTAATGACATAGACCCGTTTACCCCACGGTCCCGTCCTCCATCTTTCAAGAGTAGGATTGAGGCTCGGAGCGAAGGCGAGAACTGTTGTTTTGTTTTCCGGGCGTTGAAGCGCTAATTCAATCTCTTGGTTAATGTGCTCGTCCCCAAAGCTATACCCGCAGGTTGCAAGAACATTTCCCTCCCTTGCGCTAAGTGCCCGGCGAAAAAGGTCAAATTGGGCAGCGAATGGATCTCTTTGAGTCGCCAGGTATTTAGTCGATTGCGGGTAGATGAGAACACGAGAAACCTTCTTCGGATATAAATCGCCGTCGCGAACTCGCCAGACACGATCATCTTCCCCTAAATGCCAATCGATAGAACCGTGAAGTTTAATTACATGGGCACGATCTCCGGTGCATGGTTCTTCGTCACCATATCTGTGGTCTCTATATGCTACAGCGCCACCTGAGAAACCATCCCAATAGGAGAAGCCACCGAGTGCAAGAGCATCCTCAATGAGCGTGTCATAGTTGGTGGTGAACAGTCGGACTGCTCTCCGGCGCTCCTCGATCCCTAATTGACTCCGATTGAACAGAGCAGAAACAAATGCCGAATGGTGATCGATAACGACAATCCGATCCGCAGGCGTTCCGATCACTTCCGGATCTCCACTAGGGTTCGTAGGCTTATATCCCCATCGAATAGTCTCAGCTATCCATGTCAGAATCTTTTGGTGGAGTTCATCGAGTTCAGCCACCGAGAGAATTACGCCGTCGAATGTAACAGATTTATTCTTGGATCGATCGGCAATCGCGCGGTGATCGCCAAGCTGACTTAAGATGTGCTCGATATGCGAATCGACAGAAAGCTGACTTTTGACAAACTCAAGAACCTTGATGTCGTTTGACTCTCCTTCCATTTTTGCCTTCGCGAATACACGATCCGTTAGTGGCCCCATAAGAGGAATTCCGGCATCAAGGCTGATTCCAGCACCAAACAGCCATGACTGATTACTCGCCGCCAGGAGATTATCGAGCTGGGCTAGAATATCTTTTGCTGCTGGGTTCATAGTGAACATATCCTCAATTGTGTTTGACTACGAGCCCATAAGCCCTATCTTACTTATAGATCATTAGCTTCTATTCAAAATGAATGACCCCGCCTCAAGGGACAGGGAATTAAACCCGGAAGAGACTAAATATCAATATTCGTCGCCCGTAACGCATTCCTCTCGATAAACGCCCGGCGTGGTTCGACGACGTCGCCCATTAGCGTAGTGAAGATTTCGTCGGTGAGGATGCTGTCTTCGATTTGCGCGCGCAGTAGGCGGCGGTTTTGCGGATCCATGGTGGTTTCCCAGAGCTGGCTCGGGTTCATTTCGCCGAGGCCTTTGTAGCGCTGGATGTTGACGCCTTTTTTGGCTTCGTCCAGCAGCCATTCCAGCGCTTGTTTGAACTCACTGACGGTTTGCTTGCGTTCGCCGCGCTGCACGTAAGCGCCTTGGCTGATCAGGCCGTCGAATACCTGCGCGGTTTTGCGGATTTGTTCGTAGTCGCCGCTGTCGAGAAAATCCATGTCGAGGTAGCTGGTGACGATGTTGCCGTGCATCATGCGCATGATTTTAAGGCGGTAGCGCTCGTGGATTTCGTCGAATTCGGCGGCGATTTCCACGTCCTTGACGCGGCTTGCCAGCCGTTGCGCGCTGTCACTGGCTGCTTGGGCATTGCTCAGATCGACATCGGGCTGGCGCAATAATTCGTGCATGACCGTACTGTCGATTGCCTGGCTCATGCGCTCGATCACCGCTTCGGCAAGGATATATTCGTTGGCGATTTGCGCCAGCGTGTCACCGCTCAACGGCGGCTTGGTCTCGCCGGTGTGCAGTTCCGCACCATCCAGCGCAAGGCTTAGCATGTATTGCTTCAATTCATGGTCATCCTTGACGTAGCGTTCTTTCTTGCCGTGCTTGATTTTGTATAGCGGCGGTTGCGCGATGTAGACGTGGCCGCGCTCGATCAATTCTGGCATCTGGCGGTAGAAGAACGTCAGCAGCAGCGTACGGATATGCGAGCCGTCCACGTCCGCGTCGGTCATGATGATGATGCGGTGATAGCGCAGCTTGTCCGGGTTGTATTCGTCCTTACCGATGCCGGTGCCGAGCGCGGTGATCAGCGAAATGATCTCTTGCGACGAGATCAGCTTGTCGAAGCGGGCTTTTTCGACATTCAGAATCTTGCCTTTGAGCGGCATGATCGCCTGGAATTTGCGGTCGCGCCCTTGTTTGGCGGAGCCGCCAGCGGAATCGCCCTCGACCAGATACAGTTCGCATAGTGCCGGATTTTTCTCTTGGCAATCGGCCAGTTTACCCGGCAACCCCATGCTATCGAGCACGCCTTTCCGGCGCGTCAGTTCGCGGGCTTTGCGCGCCGCTTCGCGGGCGCGGGCCGCGTCGATGATCTTGTTACAGATGGTTTTGGCATCAATCGGATTTTCCAGCAGATATTCAGAAAACTTTTGCGATACCACTTCTTCCACCACAGGACGCACTTCCGACGACACCAGTTTTTCTTTGGTTTGCGACGAAAACTTGGGCTCGAACAATTTCACCGACAACACGCACGATAAGCCTTCGCGCATGTCGTCGCCGGAGGTTTCCACTTTGGCTTTTTTCGCCAGTTCGTTTTTTTCGATATAGTTGTTGAGCGTGCGCGTCATCGCAGCGCGTAAACCCGTCAGATGCGTGCCGCCGTCCTTTTGCGGAATATTGTTGGTAAAACACAGCACCTGCTCGGTATAGCTGTCGTTCCATTGCATCGAAACTTCGACGGTAATATTGTCTTTTGCACCGGTGGTGTAAAAAACCGCTGGATGCAACACGGTTTTGCTGCGGTTGATGTATTCGACAAAGTTTTTAATGCCGCCGGTAAACGCGAAATTTTCATCCTTACCGGTACGCTGGTCGATCAGGTGAATTTTCACGCCATTGTTGAGGAACGACAGTTCGCGCAGGCGCTTGGCGAAAATGTCGTAGTGGAATTCGACGTTGCCGAAAATCTCCTTACTGGCGAGAAAATGCACTTCGGTGCCGTGCCGCTCGCTTTCGCCGATCACTTCCAGCGGCTTGACCGGTACGCCCATGCGGAATTCCATGTGATGCACCTTGCCGTCGCGGCGGATGGTCAGTTTCAGCCATTCCGACAGCGCATTGACCACCGACACACCGACGCCGTGCAAACCGCCGGACACTTTGTACGAATTGTCATCGAACTTGCCGCCGGCGTGCAGCTCGGTCATGACGATTTCCGCTGCGGAGCGCTTCAGTTCGTCGTCCTGCTTGATTCCGGTCGGGATACCGCGGCCATTGTCGAGTACGCTGACGGAGTTATCTGGGTGGATGGTCACGGTGATCTCGTCGCAATGCCCGGCCAGCGCTTCGTCGATAGCGTTATCGACGACTTCGAACACCATATGGTGCAAACCGGTGCCGTCGCTGGTATCGCCGATATACATGCCGGGCCGTTTGCGCACAGCGTCCAATCCTTTCAGGATTTTGATACTTTCGGAATCGTAATCGCTCGAACTGTCTTTAGGTACGTTGGTGTTTTGATCACTCATTAGTCAGAATTTTCAGGGTTATGTAAGTTGCAGGGAATAGCTTGGATTTTGCTGAGTTCTTGCTCACATGCCGTTAAATCCTCATCGGCATGACAATATATTTAAACGCATCGTTGCCGGGTATCGTGATCAGAACACTGCTATTGGCATTTTCAAACGCGCATTGCACGGTTTCACTATCCACATTGTTCAGCAGATCGAGCAGATAGGTGATATTGAGGCTGATATCCACCGCTTCGTCGCTGTAGGGAATTTCCAGATCATCTTCGGCCTCTTCCTGCTCGCTGTTTTTACAAACGATGCGCAGATTGTTTTCGCCGATGATCAAGCGCACACCACGGAATTTTTCGCTTTGGTTGGACAGAATGGAAACACGCTGTAACGCCTGTAAAAACAGCAGGCGGTTAATTTCAAACTGTTTGTTGTTACGCGTTGGAATCACCCGGTTGTAATCGGGAAACTTACCGTCGATGACCTTGGAGGTCAGAACGATGCCGGAGAAGGAAAAGCGCACTTTGTTTTGGAAGTAGTCGATGGTAACCGGCTCTTCGTTGTCTTCCAGCAATTTCGACAACTCAAACACCGCCTTGCGCGGCAAAATAACTTCCTGCTTTTTCTGTGCTTTATCCAGCGCGGTTGCGATGTATGCGAGACGGTGGCCATCGGTGCCGACGCTGATCAATTGCTTGCCGTCCGTCAACAGCAATAGGCCGTTCAGATAATAGCGGATGTCTTGCTGCGCAACCGCAAATTGCACGTGGTGCAGCAGGTTTTTTAATTCTTTTTGTTTCAGCATAATAGCATTTTCGGACTCGGATTCTTCCGCGACTTCGGGAAAATCTTCTGCTGGCAGTATTTGTAGATTGAACGCGCTTTTACCGGATTTGACGTAGAGATGATCGTCCTGGCGTGTCAAGGTCACTTCGGCATCGGCTGACAGCGAACGTAAAATGTCCTGTAATTTTTTCGCCGAAACCGTCAACGAAAAATCCTGTTTGGGCGCTAAGTCTATCGTGGCAACCGTTTTAATCTGGATTTCCAGATCAGTGGTCAAAAAAGAGGTCTTTTCCGCATTTTGCCGGATCAGCACATTGGATAAGATAGGCAATGTCTGACGGCGCTCGACGATTCCGGTCACCGTTTGCAGCGGTTTTAGCAACGTATCCCGATTGGTTTTAATTAAAAGCATTTAAATAAAAAATAGTAGTAATTAGATAATAGCCGAAATTCTTCTGTATTATTTTAAATTTATTTTTAATATCAAAAATATAGCATAAAATTTTTAATTGTATGATCACTGTATACTGCTTGGATAGTTTGTGGATAAAAATCACTCATTTTTTTATAAAAGAGTTATGCACAATCTATTCAACCGTTATCAACCTCTTAAAATGAGTATCAGCGCGTTGAAATCGCGATTCACAATCGGATCGGATACGCGCAATTCGTTGATCTTGCGGTAGCCGTGCAGCACTGTAGTGTGATCCCGCCCGCCGAAAGCTTCGCCAATGTCCGGCAAACTCAATGAAGTGAGTTCCTTGGCGATGGCCATCGCCATTTGTCGCGGCCGTGCGACGATGCGCGAGCGTTTCTTTGAATACATTTCCGATACTTTGATTTTGTAGTAGTCGGCGACGGTTTTCTGGATGTTTTCGATCGAAATCTGCCGGCTTTGCACGGCGAGTAAATCCTTCAACGCTTCCTTCGCCAGATCCAGCGTTATTTCCTGACCGACAAAACGCGAGAAAGCCAGTACACGCTTCAATGCGCCTTCCAGTTCGCGCACATTGGAGCGGATATGCTTAGCGATAAAAAACGCAACATTTTCGTCCAAGCGGATTTTTTCCGTTTCCGCTTTTTTCAGCAGAATCGCCACGCGCATTTCCAGTTCCGGCGGTTCAACCGCCACCGTCAAGCCCCAGCCGAAGCGCGACACCAGACGTTCTTCCAGGCCGGTGATTTCCTTCGGGTAGGTGTCGCAGGTGATGATCACTTGCTTGTGCGTTTCGATCAGCGCGTTGAATGCGTAGAAAAACTCTTCCTGCGTGCGGTTCTTGCCGCCGAAAAATTGCACATCGTCGACTAGCAGCAGGTCGAGCGAATGATAGTACAGCTTGAACTTATCGAACGCTTTGTGCTGGTAGGCGCTGACGACGTCGGATACGTATTTTTCCGCATGTACATAACGGATTTTTGCACTTCTGTCGTTTTCATGCACGTAATTGCCGATTGCTTGAATTAGATGGGTTTTCCCCAGACCCACGCCGCCGTAGATAAAAAGCGGGTTATACGCAATGCCGGGTGATTCGGCTACCTGGATCGCGCCGGCACGCGCCAGCTGATTGGCTTTACCGGTAACGAAGTTGTCGAAAGTGAAATTGGGATTCAAACCGCTGGGATTTTTCCTCGCCGGTTGATAGGCCGTTTTGACTTCCGGTTTCGTTTCCTGCTGGATTTCCTCCGCCGCTGGACTGGCGATGACGGCTTTAGCCTCGGTTTGCTCTACCAGTTTCAGGTGGAACCGGATTTTCTTATCGAAATAGCCTAGCGCCATGTTTTCGATATGCGCAATGAAGTTGTCTTTGACCCATTGCGAAACGAAACGGTTAGGCGCGATCAGCACCACCTCGTGGTCGCCGTTAAACGCCGGATCGATTTGTAAAGGCTTGATCCAGGTGTTGAATTGTTGCGCGTTGAGTTCTTTTCTAAAATGATCGAGACAGGATAACCAGAAGGTGTTCAGCGATTGCGTCATTTTCTGTTCTTCGTCCATCTGGTTTGAAAAGGCGGTCATCATACAATCTCTGCTTATAAAAACCCGCTGCTAAATTTCCAGGTTGTCGATTAATCGTGTATTACCGAGCCAAGCTGCGCCTAAAACGACCAAATCCCGGTCCGGGGGCCGGGCAGGCAGCAACGACCTGCGTTCATGGATGCTGATGTAATCGACTTTCCAGCCGCGTTGCGCCAGATTATGGATAGCGATTTCTTGTAATGTTTGAAAATCCTGACGACCGGAAACGATTTCCTGCCGGATTCGCTGAAGCGTTTGGTAAAGATGGCAAGCTTCCGCGCGTTGTGTGTCGTTCAAATATTGGTTACGCGAGCTGAGCGCCAGTCCGCCGAGAGTCCGGACGGTTTCACCCGCTACGATGCTGACGGGTAAATTTAATTGCCGTACCATTTCACGCACTATATGCAACTGCTGATAATCCTTCTTGCCAAAAACAGCCAGGTCAGGTTGAATAATATTGAATAATTTCAATACAATCGTTGCAACACCACGAAAAAATCCCGGACGGAATTTTCCTTCCAAGGTATCCGCCACAGGGGGTAATGCTAACAAGAATTCTTGCGCTGTAGGGAAAAGAATTTTTTCATCGGGTGCGAAAACAGTCTTGACATTCAATGCAGACAGCGCCCTGCAATCTTCTGCAAAAGTACGCGGATAACGGTCGAAATCTTCGTGCGGCAAAAATTGCAAACGGTTGACAAAAATGCTCACCACCACGCAACCGGACAACTGTTTTGCTTGTTCGATCAGTGCGAGATGACCTTGGTGCAGATTCCCCATCGTGGGAACGAACGCAATGTTTTTCTCGCCGCGGAGACTTTCGCGCACGGCGGCAATATCGCTCAGTATGTTCATAAACTGCCGGGTATCAAAATTGGTGTTCTTTGCCGGGGAATTGCCCGGTTTTGACGGCCTGGACGTAGTGGATCACCGCTTCGGAGATATTTTTGGCGTCTTGCATAAAATCTTTGACGAAGCGCGGCTTTTTACCCTGCGATATTCCCAGCAGGTCGTGCAGCACCAGCACCTGGCCCGAGCAATCAGGACCTGCGCCGATGCCGATGGTCGGAATGGTTAATGCTTGGGTGATTTTTTTCGCCAGTTTGGCCGGAACGACTTCCATGACGAGCAAGGCGGCGCCGGATTTTTCCAGGATTTTTGCATCGTCGAGCAATTGCTTCGACGATTTTTCCGTGTCCCCTTGCAATTTATAGCCGCCAAGCTGATGGACCGATTGCGGCGTCAAGCCGATATGCGCGCACACCGGAATGCCGCGCTGCGTCAGGAACTGGATCGTGCCGGCCATGACATGGCCGCCCTCGATTTTCACCATCTGCGCGCCGGCGGCAATGATCCTGGCGGCGTTTTCAAATGCCTGTTCAGGTGAAATTTGATAACTGCCGAACGGCATATCGGTGATGATGAATGCCTTGCCGGCGCCGCGTGCCACGCAGCGCGTGTGGTAAAGCATATCGTCCATCGACACCGCCAGTGTGGTGTCGCTGCCGTGCAGCACATTGCCTAGCGAATCGCCCACCAGCAGCACATCCACCCCGGCATTTTCCAGCACGGCGGCAAAAGTCGCGTCATAACAAGTCAGAACCGCAAGCTTTTCACGATTCTCCGTCATTTTTTGCAGAGTGGTTCGGGTAATTTTCATATTTCGTTACATCGATACTGGATCGAGGCTCTTGCCGCCGCCGGTCATGATAGCGCATTTGGCGCTCTTATGGACGTTTCGGCGTTTACAGCCAATGTGTATTTTCCTGTGATTTTTCTCACAGCGTTTCTGGCTCAGTAGGACTATTTTGACCATGCGGTTGATTTATATGCAGAGAAATTGGTGTGAAAGTCTGAAACCGGTCAATGAGCATTTCGAGCCTGATTTCAACACAGCATGATTGAACGCAGCAGTTTTTTCAGAGCAATTCTTTTATTCTTTCCAGCTTTTGTTCATGACACGCCGCCAGCAGCGGCGCAATGCTGCCGTGACCGGGGATGTTGCATTCCGGCGCGATTTCCAGCAGCGGCATCAATACGAATGCGCGTTGTGTCATGCGCGGATGCGGCAGGGTTAAATCCGCATCCTGAAAGTGCAGCGCATCGTACAGCAGAATATCGAGGTCCAGCGTGCGTGGCGCATTCAGCGCTTCACGCACGCGTCCGTGGCGTTGTTCGATCGCCAATAACGCCTTCAGCAGATCGTGCGGCGCAAGGAGGGTTTCGATCAGCGCCACCGCATTGATAAAATCGGGCTGATCCAATTTTCCGACCGGCGCGCTGCGGTAAAGCGATGAGCGGCGGATCAATCGGGTGCCGGACAGTTGTGCCAATTCATCAAAAGCCTGTTGTAGCTGCAGAATGGGATTTTCCAGATTGCTGCCCAAGGCGATGAAGGCCTGACTCGGTTTTTTTGTCATGAAGCGTGCGGATTAAAGGCTTTCCGGATTGATTGAATTGTCCGGCTGAGGCGCGGTTCCAGACGAAGGTTTTTTGCGGCTGCGTCTTCTTCTGGGTTTCTTGCTGGCAGTCTGCTGCGGCAGCATTTTTTCCCGTTCTTCGCTGCCGGCGGCAAGAAACGCTTTCCACCACTTGCCCAATTCCGGGCTTAATTCGCCGCTCTCGCAGCGCAGTTGCATGAAATCGTAAGCCGCGCGGAAGCGCGGGTGGGACAGCAGGCGGAACGGTTTTTGTCCGCTGCGCGCTTCAAAGCGCGGCTGCATCGCCCATATTTCCTGAATAACCGCATCGAAGCGGCGCGGAATGGCAAGTTTTCCGTGTTGCAATGAAAGCACTTGATCCATTGCCTTGAATAAAGCGGGCATGGGTTTTTCTCTCGATGCCTGCAAGGCGCTCCAATTCGACAGCACTTCATGCCATAACAGTATGGCAAACAGGAATCCGGGCGAAACCGGTTTGTTTTGCTTGATCCGTTCGTCGGTATTCTTCAGCGCGATGGTGATGAAGCGCTCGCCCAGGGGTTGCTCCAGGATCACGTCGAGCATCGGCAAAAGGCCGTGGTGCAACCCGCGCGCGCGTAATTCTACGACGCAAGAGAGCGAGTGCCCCGATAACAACAGCTTGAGCATTTCGTCGAACAGGCGCGACGGCGGAACATTTTGCAGCAAGGGCGCCAGATCGCCGATCGGCTGGGCGGTTTGCGCATCGATTTGCATGCCGAGTTTCGACGCCAGCCGCACCGCGCGCAATAAGCGCACCGGATCTTCGCGGTAACGCTGCGCCGGATCGCCGATGATGCGCAGCTTTTTGGTTTTGATGTCGTCGAAGCCGTTCAAGTAATCCAGAATTTCTTCCTTGACCGGATCGTAAAACAGCGCGTTAACAGTGAAATCGCGCCGTACCGCGTCTTCTTCCTGGCTGCCGAACACATTATCGTGCAGCAGGCGGCCATGTGCGTCGGTTTGCGGGATCGCCGCGGAATCTTCCTCATCGTCCGGCGAAGGACCGCGGAAAGTCGACACTTCAACCGTTTCCGCGCCGCACATCACATGAACCAGGCGGAAGCGGCGCCCGATGATGCGGGAGCGGCGGAACAGCTGGCGA
This sequence comes from Gammaproteobacteria bacterium, assembly GCA_015709615.1. Classification (NCBI taxonomy): domain Bacteria; kingdom Pseudomonadati; phylum Pseudomonadota; class Gammaproteobacteria; species Gammaproteobacteria bacterium. The sequence goes on from CP054179.1 coordinate 1,827,996, forward strand.
ACCTCCTCGGGGGTGGCGTTGGTTGCGACATCGAAATCCTTCGGCGTCAATCCCAGCAGCAAATCCCGCACCGCACCGCCGACAATGTAGGCGGAAAACCCGGCCTGTTGCAGCTGAGTGGCGATTTTTAACGCGCATGGATTGATCTGGTTACGCCGGATGCCATGACGCTGGTTCGGAATAATGCTCAGCGTTGCAATTGATTCGGAATCGGGCGATTTGCGGCTGAATACCTTGCGGAGAAATTTACGAATCATTGCTATACGTAAAGTATCAAGCGCTCATGGTGTTTTTGCATGATGACTATAATCAAATTCGGGTCAATCCCATTAAAATTGTGTGAAGCCGGCCGGTAAGCCGGGTTCTGTCGTGGACAGTCATTCCTCTAGATGCATGGTTACCCGTGCATTCAAGCAACCTACCCGCAGGCTCTGCGAGCAACATCATCGCCTGCCTATTTGGTCTTGCTCCGGATGGAGGTTACCGCGTTTCACCGTAACTGAATACGCTCGTCTCTGTGGCCCTATTCCTCGCCTCACGGCGGACGGCCGTTAACCGTCATCCTGCTCTGTGGAGCCCGGACTTTCCTCCCCCTGTGCTCAAAAAGAGCAGCAGGCGGCGACTGTCTGGCCGGCTTCACCGGCTATTTTATCATTAGCTGCGGCCATCGATACGTAATTGTCTGTTATTTGATCAGCATCGCATTGATTTCCGTCAGCGTGTCTTCGTCCAACTCCCCCGCTTCCGCGCTCAGACGCAATCGGGCCATCAGATAGCTGTGGTAGGCCTTGGCCAGATCGCGCTTGGCGGCGTACATTTGCTGCTGGGCGTTGAGCACATCGACTTCGGTTCTGACGCCTACTTGCAATCCCAGAATGGTGGAATCCAATTGGCTTTGGCTGGAAACCAAGGCTTGCTTCAATGCTTTGACCTGGGCAATGCCATTGGTGACATTCAGATATTGCTGGCGTGCCTGTATCGTGATGTTACGGCGGGTGTTTTCCAGATCGTGCAAGGCCTTGTTTTGCAGCGCCATCGCCTCGCGTACCTGTGATTGCACGGAAAAACCCTGGAATAAAGGTACGTTGAGTTGCAAGCCAATGGATTGCGAGGTGAGATCGATGCCGCGTCCGGTAATCGCAGCGCCGACGCCGATTTGGTTGCTGTATTGCGCGACCAGATCGAGAGTCGGGTAGTGTTGCGCCCAGATTTTTTTAACGTTTTGATGCGCGGATTCGTACGCGGCTTGCTGCGCTTTCAGCGTGAAGTTTTTTTCTTCCGCAGTGCGCACCCATTCATCCATGCTGCCGTATTTCAACGTGGCTAGGTTGTTGGCGATTTCCCTGGCGCCGGTGAGATTCTCCGGAAGGCGGTCAATAATACCTTGCAAGGCGCGTTTTTTGATTTCCAAGGCATTGCGCGCGGCGATTTCCTGCGACAGTGTCAGGTCATAACGCGCTTGCGCTTCGTTGGTGTCGACGATGGTCGAAACACCCACTTCAAAGTTGCGCTTGGCTTGCTCAAGCTGGATCAGAATGGCTTTTTTCTGTGCTTCGTTGACTTCGACATCGATCTGCGCATCCAGTACGTCGAAATAGGCTTGCGCCACGCGCAAAATGAGGTTTTGCCCGGCAGTGATAAATTGCGACTCGGCTTTGCTGACTTCGGTTTTTGCTTGCTGGTATATGACGATATTTTGCATGCGGAAAATCGGTTGCGTTGCTGAGATCGTGATACCGCCGCTTTGAATGATATTGGCTCCGGGATTGATGGCCAGTCCGGTTGTCGAATTGACAATTTTGCCGGCGTCGACTTCCTGAACTTGGCGCGTGCCTGACAGCGTGATGTTCGGTAAAAAACCGGCCCTGCCTTGTGGTATTTTTTCCTGAGCCGCCTCAAAGGCGGCGCGCGCAGACTTGAACTGGGCGTCTTGTGTTAACGCTTCCTGATAGATACCCATCAGATCGGCGGCCTGCAGCAGGGAATGCGGCAGCATGCCGAGACTCACAGCAAAAACGAAAGGCACGAACTTCATAGTGATTTCCGGCAATAATCTGGAGCCGATGATACGTCAGCTATGGCTTGAATGCTGTGGCAAATGACACGCGGGCTTACTTGAATACTCAAAAGGTAAACCTTACAGGTTGCTGCGCATTGATCAGGGGCGCCGTGCTGGTTTCAAACAGTTGGGTGGTGGTGAATTCACCGGGTGCTGTGCAGGTGATCAATACCGCCTCCATGACGGGATCTTCGCCGGTAATGGCAAACAAACGGCCGCCCGGATTCAGGCTTTTTTGGAAAGCATCCGGTAAAACTGGCGTCGATGCGGTCAGCACGATCACGTCGTACGGCTCATGCTTGGCCCAGCCGCGCGCGGCATCGCCTTGTTCGACGGTGACATTGGTGATGTTGTGTGCTTTAAGATTGTTTTCCGCCATCGCTTTCAGTTCGGGTATGATTTCGACGCTGTAGACATGCGCGCCGCGGTCGGCCAGTAACGCGGTCATGTAGCCGCTGCCGCTGCCGACTTCGAGAATTTTGTCGGTTTTTTTAATGTGAAGTTCTTGCAGGATACGCGCTTCCATTTTGGGCGTCAGCATGACTTGGCCATGGCCGAGCGGAATTTCCATATCGACGAAAGCCATCGCGCGGCTTTCCGCGGGAACGAATTCTTCGCGTTTCAGCTTATATAATAAATCCAGCACGTTATCGTCCAATACATACCACGTGCGAATTTGCTGCGCCACCATATTAAACCGGGTTTGTTCAATATTCATTTCTATCTGTTCCGTATTCTTCAATTAAGGTAAGACTTGCAATTATTTCACATTTCCATTAGCTTCACAGCATCAGCTAGGGGTCCGTTTGCAGAATTCTCTGCTAAACCGGTGAGAGAGTCCCTTTAATACCTGACGCGGATAATGCCGCCGTAGGGAAGCTGGGATTTATCCTCCCGCTCTTTATGGCATTTTCTTAAGGAGCATCATTTTATGAGCATTACAGTTTTAAACCAAAAAAGTTTTTCCAGCGCCACCGCGCAAGTCGACGAAGCCGCCATCAAGCCGCTGCCGAATTCCCGCAAAATCTACGTGCAAGGCTCTCGCCCCGATATCCGTGTGCCGATGCGCGAAATTGCTCAGACCGATACGCATACTAATTCGGGCGGCGAAAAGAATCCGCCGATCTGGGTGTACGATACTTCCGGACCGTATACCGATCCTACGGCAAAAATCGACATCCGCTCCGGATTGCCGACATTGCGCGAACCATGGATTACCGAGCGCAATGATACCGAAATCATGCCCGGTCTCAGTTCGAGCTATGGTCAGGCGCGTTTGCACGACCCGAAACTGGCCGACATGCGCTTCAATCTGCAACGCCAACCGCGCCGCGCCAAATCCGGCGCCAATGTTTCGCAAATGCACTATGCGCGCCGCGGCATCATCACACCGGAAATGGAATACATCGCCATCCGGGAGAATCAGCGTATCGATACGTTTAACGCGCAGCATCATGAATTACTGACGCGCCAGCATCCTGGGCAGGATTTCGGCGCGTCGCTGCCGAAAATGATCACCCCGGAGTTCGTGCGCGACGAAGTGGCGCGCGGCCGCGCGATCATCCCGGCCAACATCAATCATCCCGAATCGGAACCGATGATCATCGGCCGTAATTTCCTGGTCAAAATCAACGCCAACATCGGTAACTCCGCATTGGGATCGAGCATCCAGGAAGAAGTGGAAAAAATGACCTGGGCGATCCGCTGGGGCGGCGATACCGTGATGGATCTGTCGACTGGCAAGAACATTCACGAAACGCGCGAATGGATCATCCGCAACAGCCCGGTGCCGATCGGCACGGTGCCGATTTATCAGGCGCTGGAAAAAGTCGACGGCAAATCGGAAGAACTGACTTGGGAAATTTTCCGCGATACGCTGATCGAGCAAGCCGAGCAGGGCGTCGATTATTTTACTATTCATGCGGGCGTGCGTCTGGCGTACGTACCGATGACCGCGAAGCGCATGACCGGCATCGTGTCGCGCGGCGGTTCGATCATGGCGAAATGGTGTCTGGCGCATCACAAGGAAAGCTTCCTGTACACGCACTTCGAGGAAATTTGCGAGATCATGAAAGCATACGACGTCAGCTTCTCGCTTGGTGACGGGCTGCGTCCAGGCTCGATTTACGACGCCAACGATGAAGCGCAGTTTGCCGAACTGAAAACGCTCGGTGAATTAACGAAAATTGCGTGGAAACACGACGTGCAGACCATGATCGAAGGCCCCGGTCATGTGCCGATGCACCTGATCAAGGAAAACATGGAATTGCAGTTGAAACATTGCGACGAAGCGCCTTTTTACACCCTGGGGCCGCTGACCACCGACATTGCACCGGGCTATGATCACATCACCTCGGCGATCGGTGCGGCGATGATCGGCTGGTACGGCACGGCGATGCTGTGTTACGTCACGCCCAAGGAACATTTGGGCTTACCGGACAAGGACGACGTCAAGGACGGTATCATCACCTACAAGATCGCCGCGCATGCCGCCGATCTGGCGAAAGGCCATCCCGGCGCGCAAATCCGCGATAACGCCTTATCCAAAGCACGTTTTGAGTTCCGCTGGGAAGATCAATTCAATTTGAGTCTCGATCCCGACAAGGCGCAGCAGTTCCACGACGAAACCCTGCCGCAGGAGGGTGCCAAGGTGGCGCATTTCTGCTCCATGTGCGGCCCGCATTTCTGTTCAATGAAAATCACCCAGGACGTACGCGATTATGCTGCCAGCCAAGGCGTTGCGGAAGCGGAAGCGTTGACCGTGGGCATGGCGCAGAAATCGGCGGAATTCAAGGAAAAAGGCGCCGAGATCTACAGCAAATTGTGATTTTCAATTTTATAAAGACCTGACAAGAACGCTATGGATTTGGCTCTACTGCTAAAAGCGTTGATCCTCGGCGTTGTCGAGGGATTGACCGAATTTTTGCCGGTTTCGTCCACCGGTCATTTGATCCTGATCGGTGATTTGCTCGACTTCACCGGCGAGCGCGCCAAGGTTTTCACCATCGCGATTCAGCTCGGTGCGATCCTGGCGGTTTGCTGGGAATATCGCGCCAAGGTGATCGAAGTGGTGCGCGGCATCGGCGCCAATCCGGCCGCGAACCGCTTTGTCGTCAACCTGATGATTGCATTCCTGCCGGCTGCGATCCTGGGCCTGTTGTTCATCAAAACCATCAAGTTCTATTTGTTTCACCCCATTCCGGTGGCTACCGCTTTGATCGTCGGTGGCTTGCTGATTTTATGGGCGGAGCGCCGGGAGCATGTCATTGAAGTTGAACAGGTGGACGATATGGATTGGAAGCATGCGCTAAAAGTCGGCTTGGCGCAGTGTCTGGCATTGATTCCCGGCACTTCCCGTTCCGGTGCCACGATCATCGGCGGCTTGTTTTTCGGTTTGTCGCGCAAAGCCGCTGCGGAATTCTCGTTTTTCCTCGCGATACCGACTATGTTCGCCGCCACTTTTTACGATTTATTTAAAAACCGCGAATTGCTCGATTGGAACGATTTAACGCTGATCGCAGCAGGTTTCGCTGCCGCCTTCTTCAGCGCTTTAGTAGCCGTGCGTGCTTTGCTGCGGTTCGTCAGTAATCACGATTTCACCGTTTTTGCCTGGTACCGGATTATCTTTGGCATCGTGATATTGGTCACGGCGTATACCGGGGTGATCGGCTGGTCGGAAATGTGAACAAAGATTAATTCTTAAAAAGCCTGCACGATTTGTGTCTCCATCCGGCTTTGGGTGTGTTTGACTGTCAATTGTACTTTCAGTACATTTGCCCGTGGGAAAATATGTTTTTTCCTATAACTTGGAGGGATAAATCATGAAAATTAATAAATTACTCTTAGGCTTCTTTGTCTTTATCAGCGCAACGCTACCGGTTGCGGCGCACGAGGCGAAATACGCCGCGCCTTTGCTCGGTAGCAGCGAAGTACCCGTAAATGCGTCACCAGCCACCGGTTCGGTGCTGGTGACGATCGACTTTGATTTGGTGACGATGCGAGTCGAAGCCAATTTCAGCGGTCTGCTGGGAAATGTGACGGCAGCGCATATTCACTGCTGCACGGATCCGGGAACCAATGTCGGTGTTGCAACCCAACTGCCGTCTTTCATCGGTTTTCCTCTGGGCGTCACAGGCGGCACGTACGATCATACCTTCGACATGGCGCTGGCTTCCAGTTATAACCCAGCGTTTGTCACCGGTCACGGCGGCTTGGTAAGCACGGCTTTCAACGATTTGGTCGACGGTCTCGATGACGGAAAGGCTTACTTTAACCTGCACACGAATCTATTCCCGGGTGGCGAGATCCGCGGATTGTTGAGTCCTGTGCCGGAGCCGGAAAGCTATGCGTTATTGCTGGCCGGTTTAGGAGTTCTGACCGTATTCGCGCGCCGCGCCCGGCGTGAAGCTGTTTGAATAAGCAAGAGCCTCTCATGAGGCTCTTGTTTTATCGCTGCTACTAACTCTGCACCCACGGCAAACCGGCTGCTTTCCAGCCGGAAGCTTTGCCGCGCTGGCCGTTTTCATCGCGGTCGCCTTCGAAGCCCTCCAAGATGTTGTAGCATTCGGCAAAATCCATGTCCGTTGCCATCGCCGCCGCTTGGTTCGAGCGCGCGCCGCTGCGGCAGATGAATAAAACCGGCAACGATCTGTCGACTTGGTTGGTCAGTTGATCGAAAAAATGCGGATTCGGCTGCATGCCGGGGTACGAACGCAATTCGATTTCGGTTGCGCCGGGGATGCGTCCGACCCAATCCAGTTCGGCGCGCGACCGTACGTCGACCAATTGTGCCTGCGCATGTTCCTGCAGCACACGATAAGCCTCCATCGGCAATAGTACGCCTTTGTACGGAAGTCCGAGTTCTTGCGCGCGCTGTTGCGCTTTTTCCAGTATGGCTGCGAGTGTTTCCATAAATAATCCTAGCGATGTAATGTAAAAACGATCGGGCGATTACCTTTATAATGCCGGTAAAATCAACTTCTCACACCCTGTATTGCCCATATTATAGCGCTTCATGGAAAAAATCCGCTTATCCAAACTGATGTCCGAACAAGGCATCTGCTCGCGCCGCGAGGCCGACCGTTTTATCGAACTGGGTTGGGTATTTGTCGACGGCGAACGGATTTCCGAGCTCGGCACCAAAATTTTTCCGACGCAAAAAATCACCTTAAATAAAGCGGCGCAAGCGCAACAAACCCAGCAGGTGACGATATTGCTCAACAAGCCGGTTGGCTACGTGTCCGGGCAGCCGGAACCGGGCTATCAACCGGCTGTGGTGCTGATCAAACCGGAAAATCAGTTCATTCCGAAGCAACCGGGCAAGCGTTTTCAACCTGCGCACCTGAAAAACCTGGCACCCGCTGGCCGTCTCGACATCGATTCGCAAGGCTTGCTGGTGTTGACGCAAGACGGCCGGATTGCCAAGCAGTTGATCGGCGAGGAATCCCGCATTGAAAAGGAATATCTGGTGCGGGTCGAAGGCGCATTGCCGCCCGCCAAGCTGGCGCTGCTGAATCACGGCCTGAGCCTTGACGGTCAGGCACTGAAACCGGCGCAAGTGAGCTGGCAAAACCGCGATCAACTGCGCTTTATCTTGCATGAAGGTAAAAAACGCCAAATTCGCCGCATGTGCGAACTGGTCAATTTGAAAGTGACCGGTTTGAAGCGCGTGCGTATCGGCAAAGTGCGCTTGGGCAATTTGCCCGAAGGCCAATGGCGCTATCTGGAAGAAGGCGAGCAGTTTTGACGGCGCTTTTAGTGGAAACTCTCCGATGCAACAACGTGTCCATGTTGTACTGAAAATCCCGGCGCACCGGCTAGAGCTTTATTACCAAGGGGTTGTCGATTCGGTAGTGGCTGAAGCGACCGATGGCCGCGTCGTACATTTTCCAGTCAACGTGCTGCGCTCGGTGGTGCAAAGTCATGGCGTGTACGGTACGTTTGAGCTGGTGTTCGACGAAAACAGCAAGTTCGTGTCGATCCGCTGCGTCGATAAAGATTCGCAGCCCGGCTGATCGCAGCTTTCATTGCACGGTCGCGTGCGCTACACTTCTTCTTTATTACGTTTTAACCCATTCTTTTTAAATCAACAAAGATCATACTCATGGCTCAATATGTAATGTCGATGCTCCGCGTGAGCAAAATCGTTCCACCGAAACGTCAGATTATCAAAGACATATCACTCAGCTTTTTCCCCGGCGCAAAAATCGGCCTGCTCGGTTTGAATGGCTCCGGCAAGTCCACCGTGTTGCGTATCATGGCGGGCGCCGATAAGGATTTTGACGGCGAAGTGCAGCGTTTGCCGAACATCCGTGTCGGTTATCTGCCGCAGGAACCGCAGCTGAACCCCGAGCACACCGTGCGCCAGGAAGTCGAGGAAGGCATGGGCGAAGTGATGCAGGCGCAGAAGAAGCTGGAGGACGTCTATGCGGCGTATGCCGAGGAAGGCGCCGATTTCGATGCGCTGGCGGAAGAGCAAGCGCGCCTGGAAGCGATCATCGCCACCGCGGGCAGCGATACCGAGCACCAGATGGAAATCGCCGCCGACGCATTGCGCCTGCCATCATGGGATGCTGTGGTCAAAAACCTGTCCGGCGGGGAAAAACGCCGCGTCGCGTTGTGCAAATTGCTGCTGGAAAAACCGGATATGCTGTTGCTTGATGAGCCGACCAACCATCTGGACGCCGAATCGGTCGAATGGCTCGAGCAATTTCTGGTGCGTTTTCCCGGTACCGTGGTCGCGGTGACGCACGACCGCTACTTCCTCGACAACGCTGCCGAATGGATTCTGGAGCTCGATCGCGGCCACGGCATCCCGTGGAAGGGCAATTACTCCAGCTGGCTGGAGCAGAAAGAAGCGCGCCTGGAGCAAGAGCAGAAGCAGGTCGACGCGCACATGAAGTCAATGAAACAAGAATTGGAATGGGTGCGGCAAAATCCCAAAGGCCGTCAGGCCAAATCCAAGGCGCGTCTGGCTCGTTTTGAAGAACTCAATTCGCAGGAATATCAGAAGCGTAACGAAACGCAGGAAATTTTCATTCCCGTCGGCGAACGCCTGGGCAATGAAGTCATCGAGTTTAACGGTGTATCCAAATCCTATGGTGACCGGCTGCTGATCGACAATCTCAGCTTCAAAATCCCGCCGGGTGCGATCGTCGGTATCATCGGCCCGAACGGCGCGGGTAAATCGACCTTGTTCAAGCTGATTACCGGCAAGGAACAACCCGATTCCGGCGAAGTGAAAATCGGCCATACCGTGCAGATTGCGCATGTCGATCAAGCCCGCGACTCACTGGAAAACGATAAAACCGTGTTCGACGCTATTTCCGGCGGCAACGACAACCTCGTGGTCGGCAAATACACCACCCCGGCGCGTGCTTACCTCGGCCGCTTCAACTTCAAAGGCAGCGATCAGCAAAAAATCATTGGTCAGCTCTCCGGCGGAGAGCGCGGCCGCCTGCACCTGGCGCAAACCCTGATTTCCGGCGGCAACGTGCTGCTGCTCGACGAACCGTCCAACGACCTCGACGTCGAAACGCTACGCGCATTGGAGGATGCGCTGCTGGAATTCGCCGGTTGCGTGCTCGTCATCTCGCACGACCGCTGGTTCCTCGACCGTATCGCCACCCACATCCTCGCCGCCGAAGGCGATTCGCAATGGACCTTCTTCAACGGCAACTACCAGGAATACGAAGCCGACAAGAAAAAACGTCTCGGTGAGGAAGGTGCGAAACCGAAACGGATACGGTATAAGCCGATTAGCCGGTGATTATAAAATTTTTACGGTGAAGAAAGAGGATGCCAACGATCAGCCAGTTTTTTGGAATCGTGATCCAAATGTTCTGGCGTGAACATGCGCCACCACATTTTCATGCGCTGTACGCGGAATATGAAGCATTAATCGACATAAGAACATTGGAGATCATTAATTAAAGGTAGCCTCCCAAAAAGGGCACTGGCAATGGTGTTGGAATGGGCAGTACAGCATCGCACTGAATTGATGGAGGATTGGAAATTATGTCAACAGAAACAGCTACCCAAGAGCATCTCTCCTCTGGAATAACGGCTGCAGCGCCATGGCGTATACGTTCAGTGACTGTACTGCCTGATTATTGCCTTTCAGTGACTTGTAACGATGGTACGGCTGGTACCGTCGATATGTCGCAACTTATTTTCAGTGAGAAGGCGGGTATCTTTGCATCACTCAAAGATGAACAATTATTTAATCAGGTTCGTATAGAGTTAGGTGTGCTCACGTGGCCGAATGGTGCTGATCTTGATCCGGTATGGTTGCACGAGGAGATTGGGAAAGGTGGAACTTGGTGTGTTCCGATATAGATATGGATGAATAATGATAAAAGAAAATTTTCCTATCGAAAGTTGGTTGCTTCAACTTCCATTGTATAAACCTGTAACAATAGACACGGGAATTGAAACCGCAATTCAAGCTATTCTCTTGTATAAGCAAACAATGGATAGTTTTTGTCCTGAATGCCAACAAAGCGCAACATTTCGTGCTGAAATTTCAGAGTCTTCTAAAAAATTAAGGGTCTTAGGAAGTTAAGCACTTACTAAAGTGTGCTAACTTTCTGAGATGAATGCTAAAAACAGATACTATTTTCGTTCTCGAATCAGAGAAGCAAAATTCAGGCAACTTATTCGATGTTTTTCGATGGATTTTACTGCTACTGACACAGCCCAATTGACCGGCATTTCTATCCGATCCGTCAATACCATTTATCTTAAAATACGACAGCGAATTGCCCAGAATTGCGAACTTGAATCCCCTCTGCAAGGTTCTGTAGAAGTTGATGAGTCTTACTTTGGTGTCCAGCGAGTCAGGGGTAAAAGGGGGCGGGGCGCTTATGGCAAAACAATAGTCTTTGGTGTGCTTAAACGCCAAGGAAAAGTTTATACAGAGATTGTTCCAGATTGCTCTAAAGCGACATTGCAAGCCATTATCCGTGGGCATGTAGCGCCCGATACCGTAATCCATTCCGATGGATGGCGTGGTTATGACGGATTGGTCGATATCGGCTTTGATAAGCACTTCAGGGTTCACCATGGTGACAATGAGTTTGCCAGTGGCGAGCGGCATATTAATGGTATCGAGTCTTTCTGGAGTTTTGCTAAAAGACGTTTGGCCAAGTTCAATGGTGTGCCCGAACATACTTTCTACCTGCACTTGAAAGAAACCGAATTTCGTTTTAATCATCGCCGTGATAATCTCTATCATGAAATTCTTAAATTGTTACGTTTAAACCCGCTTTAACTTCCTAAGACCCAAAATTAATTAATGACGAGATCCTTAAAAAATCAATTGTTGCTCCAGTAAAAAATACAGGATCTTCATTTAAGAAGAGCAATCCATGGAAATTACCCACATTTTCTAAAACAATCGTGTGTACTCGTGCGCAGCATTTTGTGCATTTCCATTTTATTTCTGAAAATAACACGATTATCAAAATCGGCCAATATCCTTCACTAGCGGATTTGGCAATTGGTAATACTAAAAAATACAAAGAGGTGCTTGGTGTTGAGCGATTGAAAGAGCTAAATAAAGCAATGGGACTTGCTGCGCATGGGATTGGTATCGGTTCATACGTGTATTTACGAAGAATATTTGAATCTTTAATTGAAGAAGCGCGCCAACAAGCCAAAAATGATGTTAACTGGGATGAGGAAAATTATCAGAAAAAAAGAATGAAAGAGAAGATTCCTTTACTAGAAAATTTTCTTCCGCAGTTTATTTTGAGTCATCCAGAACTTTATAGCATCTTAAGCCTTGGGATTCATGAATTAACTGAAGAACAATGCTTAGCAAATTTTGAGGCTTTGAAACAAGCAATTTTGGTTATTGCAGATGAGCGATTGCATGATATCGAGCGAAAAAAACGCTACAGTGAAGCTAGCCAAGCGGTTAAATCGGTGTCAACTAAGGTAGTAGATTAAACCCTTTTGAATAAATTTTTGAAGCTTGCTTTACAATAAATCAGAATGAAACAGTTAATCAATTGAGCAGACACCCTATGAAAGCTTACGCCAATCACGCATCACCAGAGCAAAAAACAACCTTGCAAAGACGTGAATCTTGGGTCGGTGTTCAGGAGGCCGTGCCGTTTGAAGATAATCGTCCTGAGACTACAGTTCTGAGGATGTTGCGAGAATCCGCCAATGCCAGTCCTCAATCGCAAAACTTGGCGAGTTTGAAACAAGCTGCCAATCAATCCGTGCAACGGAAAATTCGTCCGTTGCAACGCACAACCAAATTGAATATGGCTGTTGAAGAGACCGATCAGGAACATCATCCTAACTATAAATTCGATATTGGTACGGGCGCGGCAAAAACGTCAAAAACAATCGATCTCGATCCTTGGATTACCAGAAAAGGACTTGGATATGCGCAGAAAAACGTTGAAAAGTCGGAAAGAAAGCAATTAAGAAAATTGATTAATGCTTGGGATGTCAACAAATCCATTGTCGATGATTTGGTCACAAATTATGTCGGTACGAAGAATGATGATTCGAGTATCGATTTCGACGAAACTAAGCATAATTTTGTAGGCGTTGATTTGGCGATGCATTTGATGGCGATGCAGGAAAATGTCGCTCGCCGGGTCGGCGATATACCGGTCAATTGTAATAACATCGATTTGCAAATAAATGACCGGATCGAGGGCGTATCCACAGTTAGAAAAATTGTTGGATGGACGACACTGCTCAAAGAATCCAGAGAAGAACTAAAAAAAGCATTGCAGAGCGGCAAAAAATCTCCAAGCGCCATGGGTGAAGTGGATTTGGTGCAGAAGGCTGTGCGCCGCACGGCTGATCCGGTAATTTCCGATTTAATGGGTAAGGGAATACTGAGTGATGAAATGAAGCTCAATACCGATACCATCAGAATTGGAACAAAAGCTTATACCGCTTCAAACGCGGGCGGCGGGCTCTTCAATTTCGGTTACGGTCATTTACGCTTCATCATCTTTTTGGAATGGCGCATTTGCGCAGAAATGATGTTGAATCAAAGCGTCAAATAATACTCGAAAAGCATCGGCGGCAAAATACCGGCTTTACTGCTCGCCAGCTCTGTGGATGAAGTCGCCACCGCTGCTTTCAGCATGACCAATAAGTTTGACATCGCCCCAAAATCTATGTGATTCTGATCGCACCCGATACTTTGGAAAATGCAAATCGATTTCCCATTTACACATGAAACAATTTCACCGCTGGTTACGTAATGTTCTAATTCTTCCCATTGCGCTGCTCACCGCTTGCGCAGTGGGGCCGGATTACGTGCGTCCGCCAATCGATGTTGCGGAGAAATTCCGCATGGCGCCGCTGGAGGGAGAGTCGGTCGCCAATCTGCGCTGGTGGGAGTTGTTGCAGGATGAGACGCTGCAACATCTGATCCGGCAGGCGTTACAGGAAAACAAGAATCTCCGGCAAGCGGTGGCTACCGTGGAGGAGTTTGAAGCGCGCTTGAATAGCGCGCGCATGGGGTTTATTCCCAATATGGGCGCCGATGCCAATGCACCGGCTTTCGGCACCTTGGGCGGTTTCTTGCGTCCCGGATTTGCCACGCCGTTCAATTATTACGGCCAGACTTCGCTGAATTGGGAATTGGATATCTGGGGCCGGATCCGCCGTTCTAACGAAGCGGCGCGCGCCGATCTGCTGGCGCAGGAGGAAAACCGGCACGCCGTGATTCTGACGCTGGTCAGCGCGGTGGCGCAGTCTTATTTCGATCTGCTGCAACTGGACATGCAGCGTGAGATCGCGCAGCGCGCTTTGAATTCCTGGGAGGAATCGGTCGCCATCGCGCAGGCGCAGTTGCTGGGCGGCATCATCCCCCGTCTCGATTTCGATCAATTCCAGGCTGAGAGCGCCAATGCCGCCGCCCGCGTTGCCGAGCTGGAGCGGCAAATGCGGCAAAAGGAAAACGAGCTCAGCGTGTTGCTGGGAAAAAATCCGGCGCCGGTTGCGCGCGGCCGCACCTTGATCGAGCAACTGATGCCGCCGGAAGTGCCCGCCGGATTGCCGTCGGAATTGCTACAACGGCGTCCCGACATTGTTCGTTCCGAGCACATGCTGGCGGCGGCGACGGCAAAAATTGGCGTGGCTAAAGCGGCGCGCTTTCCCAAGATTTCGATTACCGGTTTTCTCGGTGTGGCCAGTCCGGCGCTCCACAATCTGCTAGTCTCCGGCAGCGAGTTCGGCGCGGGCGGGCTAGGTTTGGCCGTGCCCTTGTTAAACGCGCAAAGCCTGGGATTCGAGCAGCGCGCGGCGGAAGCGCAAGCGCGGCAAGCATTGGCGCAATATGAACAGACCATTCTGGTGGCCTTCAAGGAAGTCGAGGATGCGCTGGTGGCGGTGCGGACTGCCAACGATCAGCGCAAGGCGCAACAACAACAAGTGGATGCGCTGCGTTCCGCCTTGCAAGTGGCGGATCTGCGCTATCATGGCGGCATCACCAGCTATGTCGACGTGTTGCTGGCCAAACGCAACTTGTTCGACGCGGAATTCGCGCTTATGGCGACCCACCGTCTGCATTTGGTATCGATCGTGCAGCTTTACAAAGCATTGGGCGGCGGATGGATGCAGTTGTAAGCGCCGCTATGCGGGGAGGCGCTCTTGCACAGCGCGCCGGTGGCGTGAGGTCATAGCCGGAACTTACCGCACGCGCCGGTTGACTTATCACTTTAGAATTCCGGTAGCAATTGGCAGGATAATTTTTCCTGGCAGGTATTCCCTTTCAATAATCAGAATAACCCAGAGTCAAAGCTATGCAGAGAATATTCCAATCGATCATTTCCCGCGCGGTCGGCGACAGTTCCGCAGCGGTTTATTGCTGGGTGGTTTTGGTGCTCGCGATGCTGACAGCCTGCTCGGGCCGGGCGCCGGAAAATCCAGCGCCACCGCCGCCGCAGGTCGAGTTCATCACCGTAGTGCCGCAAACGGTCGATGACCAGCCGGAGTTTATCGGGCAGACCGAGGCTTTTCGTCCGGTCGAGATTCGTCCGCAAGTCAGCGGCATTATCAAAAAAATTTATTTTACCGAAGGACGTAACGTCAAAAAGGGCGACAAGCTATATCTGATCGATCCGGTGCCCTTCAAGGCCATTTATCTCAGCAGCAAAGCGAAAGTTGCGCAATCCCAGGCGCGCCTGACCCAAGCCAAGCAGGATCTGGCGCGTGTCAAACCGCTGCTGGAAAAGCAAGCGGTCAGCAAGAAAGATGTCGATGACGCCGAAGCCGGAATGCTGGCAGCCCGCGCGGCGTTGGAAGCGGCGCAAAATGATCTGATCAAGGCCAAATTTGATCTCGATAACACGCTGATCACCGCGCCGGTCAATGGCCGCATCGGCCGCAGCCAGTTTTACGAAGGGCGGCTGGTTTCCGCGCAGGAATCTCTGCTGGCCACGATCGACCAGCTCGATCCGATGTATGTCAACGTCAATGTGCCGGAAAGCTATTTGCTGCGCCGCCGCCGCGAATTGGCCGCGAACAAGGTCGAGCGGCCCGATATTTTCCAATTGCGCGGTGTGATGACGTTTTCCGACGGCAGCGTGTATCCGCACGAAGGCATACTGGATTTCGCCGATGTCACGATACGGCCGCAAAGCGGATCGCTGCAGGGGCGTTTCAAATTTCCCAACCCGGAAGGCGGTATGGCGCCGGGGGATTCCTATTTTTATCCCGGCCAGTTTGTCCGGGTCCGCATAAAAGGTTATATCCGCAATAATGCCATGCTGATTCCGCAGCGCGCGGTGCAGCAAGGCCCCAGCGGTTCATTCGTGTACGTGATCGACGCCGAGGAGACGGCGCAACTGCGTCCGGTGCAAGCCAGCGCCTGGCGGGGCAAGGATTGGTTGATCGAGAGCGGTTTGCAGCCGGGGGAACGCGTGGTGGTGGAAGGATTTTTCCGCATCTTGCCAGGGGTAAAAGTGCAGGCGGTTGAGCAACCGCAACAACTGCAGGAAAGCATCGCCGCTCAACCATCCGGTCAACCGGCTCAGCAGGTCGCACCATGAAGTCACATTTTTTCATCGACCGGCCTATTTTCGCATCGGTATTGTCGATCATTATCGTCGTGCTGGGTTTGGTGGCGCTGCAGAAATTGCCGGTTGCGCAATTTCCGCAAATCACACCGCCGATGGTGCAGATCGACGCCGATTATCCCGGCGCCAGCGCGGAAGTCGTCGCGGAAGCAGTGGCGCGTCCGATCGAAGTGCAGTTGCCCGGCATCGATAATCTGCTGTATTACGAATCGGTCAGCACCAACGACGGCCACATGATGTTGCGCTTGACCTTCGAGATCGGCACCGATGTCGATATCGCGCAGGTGCAGACGCAGAACCGGCAGCGCTTGGCTGAGCCGCAGCTGCCGGATGAAGTGGTGCGCCAGGGCGTGACGGTGAAAAAAACATCGCCGGATTTGCTCGCCGTGGTCATCCTGAGTTCCACCGATCCCAAGCATGACAACGTTTTTCTGTCGAATTACGCGTTGCTGCGCATCCTCGATAATGTCAAACGCCTGCCCGGTGTAGGCGATGCCGTCATTTTCGGCGGCCAGAACTATTCCATGCGGCTCATCCTCGATCCTGTACGCATGGCGCAGCTGAACCTGACACCGAGCGAAATCGCCGCCGTGGTGCGCGAACAAAACCGCGATTTTCCGGCCGGAAGGATTGGACGCGAGCCGACGCCGGAAGGCACGGAAATGACCATTCCGGTGATTACCCACGGGCGCATGAGCGAAGTCAAGGAATTCGAGGACATGATCGTGCGCGCTTATCCGGACGGCTCGATGGTGCGGCTGCGCGACGTGGCGCGCATCGAACTGGGGGCGCAATCGTACGATCTGGAAGGACGCTGGAACGGCCAGCCGAATACTTTCCTGCTGACTTTTCTCGCGCCCGGCGCCAATGCGCTCGAGACTGTGCGGGGCATCCGTGCGGAAATGCAGCGTTTGAGCAAGAGCTTCCCGGCCGGGGTGTCGTACGACATTCCCTACGACACGACCACGTTCATCGACGTTTCCATCAAGGAAGTGCTGAAAACGCTGGCGGAAGCGACATTGCTGGTGATTCTGGTGGTTTTTGTGTTTTTGCAAAGCTGGCGCGCCACCTTGATTCCTGCCGTGGCCGTGCCGGTGTCCTTGATCGGCACGCTGGCCGGTATGGAGGCGCTGGGATTTTCCATCAATACGCTGACGTTGTTCGGCATGGTGCTGGCAATCGGTATCGTCGTCGATGACGCCATTGTGGTGGTGGAGAACGTCGAGCGGCACATGACCCAGGGCGGCTTATCCCCTCGGGATGCGGCGAAACGCGCCATGGAGGAAGTGTCCGGGCCGGTGATCGCGATCGTACTGGTGCTGGCTGCGGTGTTTCTGCCGGTAGCCTTCCTCGGCGGTATCACCGGTGAGTTGTATAAGCAATTTGCCATTACGATTGCGCTGTCGGTCGCGATATCCGGCTTTGTCGCGCTGACCTTGAGTCCCGCGTTGTGCGCACTGGTGCTCAAACCCGCTCATCAAGCGCCAAAAGGGTTTTGGCAGTGGTTTAACCGTTCGTTCGACTGGATGCAGACTCGCTATACTGGCGCCGTTGCAACGATCATGCGGCGTTCGGTGATTGCGCTGACGCTTTTCGGGGTGCTGATCGCCGGCATCATCGGCTTGTTCAAGATTCTACCGGGCAGCTTTCTGCCGGAAGAAGATCAAGGTTATTTCATCACCGTGGTGCAATTGCCGGACGGCGCTTCGATGACGCGCACGCGCGAAGTGCTGAGCAAAATCGAAAGCTATTTTCAAGCGAATCCGGCGGTGCATTCCACCGACGTGCTGGCGGGTCAGAACTTTGTGTTCAGCACGCGCGGAGCCAATCAGGCCACCATGTTCGTTCCGCTGAATCACTGGGATACACGCCCGAACCCCGAACAAAAAGTGCATGGCTTGATCGGCGCGGCTTTTCAGGAATTCGCTAAAATCCCAGAGGCGCTGATTCTGGCTTTCAATGCGCCTTCGATCAGCGGATTGGGATCGACTGGCGGATTTTCGGTGCAGATACAGGATCCCAGCGGCGGCGATTTTGCCGAGTTTGCCGCGGTGGCGCAGGAATTCACCGCCAAGGCCATGGAAAATCCGGCGATTGCCGTGGCCAGTACCAATTTCCGGGTCAGTGCGCCACGGTTGTACGCAACGGTAGACCGCGAACGCGCCAAGGCGCTGGGAGTGCCGATTTCGGAAATTTTCGATACCATGCAGGCTTATTTCGGTAATTTTTATATCAACGATTTCGTCAAATTCGGCCGCATTTACCGGGTGCAAACCGAAGCATTGCCGGAATATCGCTCCAATCCCGACGATATCAGCAAAATTTATGTGCGCGCGCAGAGCGGCGCAACGTCGACCATGATTCCGCTGGATTCGGTCGTCAACACTCAATTCAACAGCGGCCCCGATCCGGTGACGCACTTTAACGGCGCTAATTCCGCACTGGTACTGGGCGGTGCCGCGCCAGGCTACAGCTCGGGACAGGCGCTCGCCGCATTGGAGCAAGCCGCCGATGAAATTCTGCTGCCGCGCGGCTACACGCTCGATTGGAGCGGTATTTCGCTGCAAGAGCGCAAAGCGGGCGGACAATCCGTCATGGTGTTTGCCTTTGCGCTGCTGATGGTGTTTCTGGTGCTGGCCGCTCTGTACGAAAGCTGGTCGATTCCGATGGCGGTGATTCTGGCGATTCCTTTCGGCATACTCGGTGCGCTGCTGGCGATATGGATGCGCGGTTTGAGCAATGACATTTATTTCCAGATCGGCCTGGTGACTTTAATCGGCTTGGCGGCGAAAAATGCGATTCTGATCGTGGAGTTTGCCAATCAGCGCCACGCCGCCGGAGAAACGCTCACCGATGCGGCACTCGATGCCGCGCGGCTGCGCTTCCGGCCGATCATCATGACGTCGATGGCGTTCATTCTCGGTGTATTTCCGTTGGTGGTCGCATCTGGCGCGGGTGCCGCCAGCCGTCATTCGATCGGCACCGGGGTATTCGGCGGCATGCTGGCGGCGACATTCCTGGCGATCTTTTTCGTGCCGCTGTTTTTTGTGCTGATCGGCAAGATCACGCAGCGCGCCAAAAAAACGTCGGTCGAAACCATGCAATCCGGCGTAAAACAACTCGCAGCGCAACCGGAACAACAGAGCACCAAAGCCGACGGTGATGAGCAGCCAAAAGAATGAACGGTAATCCCGTCATTCATTGGCGCGAGGCGGACGCGGAAAAATCGGCGCTTTGGCAAAGCGAAAAAGATTTGCCGCCACCCCAGCGGGTGCAGGTGATTGACGATCGCATGCCCGCCGATACGGCTTACCGCCTAGCGTGCGAAGGCACGGCGCTGTTATGGCACGGCGATTTCCAGAACGCCAAGTTGTTGCTGCAAGCAATGGCGCGGCGTATCGACAAGAAAAAACCCGCACCCAAGCAGCCGCCAGCCGCGTTGCCGCTCGCCGAAGCTTTTCACCGTTATCGTCTGGCGCAATCGCAGCGCGCGCGAACACTGGAAAAACTGCTGATTCCATTCGAAGCCGATTATGCGATTCCTTTACGCCGCGCACCGGATGTTCGTGACGCCTGCCGGGAGGTGTACGGCCCATGCACCGGACCGTTTGTTACTTCATTGCGTGAGTTACTGGGAATAATCGGCGCGCATGAATGGCGCAAAAAAGGCATCGAAATTCCGGCTTTGGATATCGCCATTCACCCGTACTACGGTGTGTTTGCGCCGGTCCGCAGCGAGTACATAAAACTGGTCGCGCAAGCTCCGCTGCCCAAGCTGCTGGCGGAACAATCGATCGTTTTCGATATCGGCACCGGCACCGGCGTTTTGGCTGCCGCACTGGCGCTGCGCGGCATTCAGCGCATCGTGGCAACCGATCTGGAGCCGCGCGCCTTACAGTGTGTACACGACAATTTAACGCGACTTAATCTGATGAATCAGGTGGACTTGGTGCAAACCGATCTCTTTCCCGAAGAACAGGCGGCATTGATCGTATGCAATCCGCCGTGGATTCCGGCGCGACCCAGTTCGCCGCTGGAGCATGCCATTTTCGATCCGGAAAGCCGCATGTTGCGCGGATTCCTGCAGGGACTGAAAACTCATTTGCTGCCCGGCGGCGAAGGCTGGCTGATTTTGTCCGATTTGGCCGAACATCTGGGATTGCGCACCCGGGAGCAGCTGCTGCAGATGATCGAAGTTGCCGGTTTGAAAGTATTGAGCAGGATCGATACCAAACCGCACCATCCGCGCGTATCCGAGGTCAGCGATCCGCTGAACGCCGCGCGCGCGGCGGAGTCGACGTCATTGTGGCGGTTAGCGGTGAAGTGACGAAAATATTTTCAAGTGTTGCTACAGCTCGGTGTACTTTCTCGCGCTGCCTTTGGCTTTTTCTACTGGGTACTTGCGCGCGTTTTTCTCCATTTTTTCCAGCACGATTTGCTTCACATCCAAATCGTATTTTTCGGCCAGCAGTAAAGCAAACGTGAAAACATCGGCCAGTTCTTCCTTGATGCTGTCGACATCCGCCTGCTCCGGCGCTTTCCACAGAAAAGTTTCGAGCAGCTCGCCCGCTTCGATATTCAACGCCAATGCGAGGTCCTTGGCGTTATGAAACTGCGCCCAATCCCGCTCATCGCGGAATTTGCGCAAGGCTTGGATTATTTCTTCGATGTCGTTCATGCGCGCCAATAATTTTTGATTGTTGGTATTCAGAGAATGATGTTTGGGTTCTTGATCGCATGGCAGCATAGCACTTTTTCGTGAGGAAATACGCCATGCCCGGTTGAAATGGATCTGCGTTATATTAATCAGCGTTTCCCTAATTCCAGTTAGATCATACTTTAATCATCAACGGAGGCTTTAAATGACAAAACCCTATAAAAAACCGCGAGTGATCATTTCGTCACTCGACACCGAGCGGCTTGAGCAACTGATTGAATCGCTATCGGACATGTCTTTTCCCGGCAAGGACGATCTTGAGGCCGAACTGGCCAGGGCGGAAATTGTAGAACCGGAAAATGTTCCCGCGACGGTAGTCACGATGAATTCCACGGTGAGATTTGAAGTCGACTCCTCACACGAGGAATTCTGTCTTACGCTCGTATATCCCTGGAATGTGGATGCTTCCGGTGAAAAGATTTCGATTCTTGCACCGGTCGGCAGTGCGCTGCTCGGGCTTTCCCAAGGGGACGAAATTGAATGGCCCAAGCCGGGCGGCGGCATGTTGCGAGTGCGGATCAAAGAAGTCACATATCAACCCGAACGCTCCGGCGAATACCACCGGTAATCGACACATCAGCCGCCATGAAACCGCGCGGCATACCATCGAACAACGTGGCTGGGCACAGTAAGAAGCTGCTTAAAATTAGGAATCGGACAATCTCGCATCTCCGGCTTGATGCGCGGCACATAGGAAAATTCAGCTTGGATAGGCTGGTTACGTTAAATACCTGCGCTGAGCAGCATGTGGAATTGGTTGCTAGGCAAGCTCGATTCGGGCTCCCTTGCTGATACTTTCATCGAATGTGTTATATTGAAAGCATAGTTGACGTATTTTTATAAAGAAAATGTAAATAGTGTGCTGTTTTTATTTGTTAATTTTATATTTGGCGTATTATATTCCGTGATTTCAGATGTCCAATTCTAGTTAGGTTTCACAAATGCCGCAGCCTCAGTCCATCCCAATTCCATTTCTGTCCCGCGCAAGTGAGGTTCTTGCCTCTGGTGTCAGTGGTTCAGCGATCGTCCAAGTGACGGTCGCTTACGCTGCGGAGTATGGGCTTGAGCTACCGCATCCTGTTTATCCATTTCAGGCATCAAACAAACGCACGGCGCTTCTCGAAAACCTTCGGGCTTTTCCACCCGCCGTTCAATACCAAGTCATTGCCGAGCTTTGTGACCGCGTGTCGCCTAACGACACAACAGGAGCAGTAGCAGAGCTAAAGCTCATGCTTACGTCCCGCTACACTCACCTTGCCGAAGAAGGTTCGGGCGACGCGTGGACGGGACCACTCACTGTAGAAACTCGGCACTGGCTCGACGAGTATCCCTACACGAAGAAACTCTACGTTGAGGCTCTTCAGAAACATAAGGCCGGCGTCTATCACCGCAACGCGCTCGACGATCTCCGTCTCGCTCTTGAGAAGCTTGTTCAGACCATTCTGGGGAATGGAAAGTCCCTTGAGAACCAGCTCGCTGCCATTGGCCAGTTCATTAAGTCAAAGGGCGGCTCAAAGGAACTGGCGAACATGTTTGAGAAGCTGATCGACTACTACACTAAGTACCAGAACACCTACATCAAACACGATGACGCTGTTCCTACCGAGGAAGTCGAACTATTGCTTGAGTTGACTTCGTCATTCATGAAGCACTTTGCGCGAATGGCAGGGCGAACTTGAAACCTAACACTGTGGTCGAGAGCACCTGCAAGCTGTACTTGCAGGTGCTCTCCACGCTTCGACCGCCCCTCACTACGACGTTGAACGTAATAGCTAAGAGTGCTAAAACGGTTTTTTGAAATTTGATCTCAAGCCAATTGTGATATGGTTGGAATTAGCACTTGTGACTTACCAGAAGAGATAGCAGTCGAGAAGCGAGAAGATTGCGAATGAACTCAGCTATTTTGTTGAAGATTCCGGTAAGTGCCGCCAAAAATCCATGCGCTGGTGCAAAATACGCGCGATCAGAATATGCGATTCCTTGGGGATACAAAACACGACATGGGATTGATATTCAAATCGCTCCAGGTTTAGTGCATGGCCGGTAGCATTGTGTCCTGGTTGTGGGTTTTTGAATAGCGACCCAGAAAAATTACCATTTAAACTCAATCCACTTTTATTCAACACATCCGCTTATGTACCTCGATATTTCTTCTTTAACGAATGCAATTACCCGATTAGCGGAAGGCTGGGTACGCTATCAATCCGATATCAGTGACACGCAAATCCGCGACGGCTTGATTCAGCGCTTTGAATTTACTTACGAGCTTGCGCATAAAATGCTCAAGCGCTACCTGGAAGCATCGGCAGCCAATCCGGTGGAATTTGATCAGGCCGATTTTCATTATCTGATACGTTCCGCCAATGAACTGGGTTTGTTGCTTGGAGATTGGTCGAAATGGCGGCGGTATCGCGATATGCGAGCGAAAACCAGCCATACATACGATGAGGCGATTGCGCGCGAGGTGGTCGATGGGATTCCGGGTTTTCTGCAAGAAGCGCAATATCTGCATCAGCAATTAATGCAACGCTTGTCGAATGAATGACCGGCCGCCGATCGACGTATCCGAAGCCGATTGGCTGATCATCCGGAATATTTTGCGTGCGCATGTTCCGGATTGTACCGTGTGGGCTTTTGGTTCCCGTGCGACCGGCCATGCCAAGCCATACTCCGATCTGGATTTGGCGATCATCGGGGATAGGCCGCTCGGGATCGATTTAGCTGCACAATTGGCTGAAGCGTTTGCGGAATCGGATCTGCCGTACAAAGTTGATATTGTCGATTGGACAACGGCGAGTGAAGGCTTTAGAAAAGCGATCGAGCGGGATAGAGTAGTTGTGCAGGCAGGTATAACTGCATAGCTCCAACTATTGCACTTATTGCCCGAATCGCCTTTTTTGTAACTTCGGCTTGCTTTCATTATTTCCTGCCACCTATAATTGCGCTCTGATATTTCACCCTTTTGCTAACCATGCAAGAAGGTTTCACGTGAAACACTCCATTTCATATTCTTTTAAAAAATTCAATTTTTCAATGGCTTTAGTGCGATGAATCATCATTCGGATTTTGATATTATCGTGGTTGGCGGCGGTCATGCCGGGACGGAAGCAGCACTGGCGGCGGCGCGTATGGGGTGTCAAACGTTATTGCTGACGCACAACATCGAAACCATCGGACAGATGTCGTGTAATCCGTCGATTGGTGGTATCGGTAAAAGTCATTTGGTGAAGGAAATCGACGCATTGGGTGGTGCGATGGGTATGGCGGCGGATGAGGCCGGGATTCAGTTTCGCGTGTTGAATTCGAGTAAAGGTCCGGCGGTGCGGGCGACGCGCGCGCAGGCCGACCGGGTGTTATACAAGCAAGCGATTCGCAGCCGCGTCGAGAATCAGCCGAATTTGCGGGTGATGCAGCAGGCGGTCGACGATTTGATCGTCGAGCAGGATCGCGTGGTTGGCGTGGTAACGCAGTTGCAACTGAAGATACGCGCGCGCGCGGTGATTCTGACGGTCGGCACGTTCCTGGCGGGATTAGCGCATATCGGCAAGACGCATTTCAAGGCTGGCCGTGCAGGTGATCCGCCGGCTTTAACGCTAGCACAACGCTTGCGCGACATGGAGTTTCCGGCAGGGCGGCTGAAAACCGGCACGCCGCCGCGCATCGACGGCCGCAGCATGGATTATTCCAAGTTGCTGGAACAGCCCGGCGACCAACCGGTGCCGTTTTTTTCGTTGATCGATAGCGGCATTCAACATCCACGCCAGATTTCGTGCTGGATCACGCATACCAATGCCGATACGCATGGCATCATCCGCGACGGCCTGGTCGATTCGCCGTTGTTTACCGGCAAGATCGAAGGCGTCGGGCCGCGTTATTGCCCGTCGATCGAGGACAAGGTGGTGCGGTTTTCCGAGCGCGCCTCGCATCAGATTTTCCTCGAGCCGGAAGGCTTGAACACGCATGAAATCTATCCGAACGGAATTTCGACCAGCTTGTCGTTCGATGTCCAGGTCAAACTGATTCATTCGATTGCCGGGCTGGAAAACGCGCATATCACGCGCCCCGGTTACGCCATCGAGTACGATTATTTCGATCCGCGCAATTTGAAGCGCTCGCTGGAAACCAAAACCATCGAGAATTTGTTTTTTGCCGGACAAATCAACGGCACCACCGGCTACGAAGAAGCCGCCGCGCAAGGATTGCTGGCGGGTATCAATGCCGCGCTGAAAATTCAGGAAAAAGAGGCTTGGTCGCCGCAGCGCCATGAAGCGTATCTCGGCGTGCTGGTCGACGATCTAGTGACGTCCGGCGTGACCGAACCATATCGCATGTTCACCAGCCGCGCCGAATACCGCTTGCAATTGCGCGAGGATAACGCCGACTTGCGCTTGACGGGGATCGGCAGAAAGCTGGGATTGATCGGCGATCAACGCTGGGCAGCTTTTTCTGAGAAACAAGAAGCGATTATCAAGGAGCAGCAGCGCCTCGATTCGATCCGCGTATTGCCCGCCACGTTGCCGGAACAAGATGCGATGCGCGTGCTCGGCAAAGGGATCGAGCGTGAATACACGCTGACCGAGTTATTGAAACGTCCCGATGTGACTTACGTATCGCTGATGACGTTGCCCGGCGCGGGCGAAGCGGTCACCAATGCGCAAGTCGCCGAGCAGGTGGAAATCCAGGCCAAATATCACGGCTATATCCAGCGTCAGCAGGAAGAAGTGGCGCGTCAGGCGCAATACGAACATACGCTGTTGCCGAAGGAGATCGATTACCGCGCGGTGAAAGGCTTGTCGAACGAAGTTCAGCAGAAATTGAATTTGCACAAGCCGGAAACCGTCGGCCAAGCATCGCGCATTTCCGGTGTGACACCGGCGGCGATTTCGTTATTACTGGTGCATTTGAAGCGCGGCTTTGCGCCGGACGGTAAACAACAGATCGCATGAGCCTGCTGCCGCAGATCGAACAGTCTTTGCAGGCGCTGGATGTTCATTTTGATGTTGCAACCGGCCAGCTTGCGCAGCGTATCGAGCAATATTTATTGCTGATCGAGAAATGGAACAAGATTCATAACTTGACCGCAATCCGCGATCCGCGCGCCATGCTGACGCAGCATGTGCTGGATAGTTTGGCGGTGTTGCCGCATATTCACGGCCCGCGCATCGTCGATGTCGGCACCGGTGCCGGGTTGCCGGGTATACCGATTGCGTTGGCGAGACCGGATTCGCAAATCATTTTGGTGGAAAGTAATCAGAAAAAAGCCGTTTTTTTGCAGCAAGTTAAAATCGAACTGGCATTACACAATGTGGAAATCAGGATGCAGCGCATCGAGGATGTCCGTTTGACCGGCACAGTCGATACCATCATCACGCGAGCGTTTTCCGAATTGGGTAAGTTTGTCGCGCTGACCCGTAATTTAACCGTGGAAAACGATGAGGATCGCCGTTGGGTGGCGATGAAGGCGAATTGCGCTGACAATGAACTGCGGCAGATCGTTGATCCCTTTTATCTCGAAACGATCATTCCGCTGGCCGTGCCCGGACTGGATGCGGCGCGGCAGCTGGTAATCATCAAACAACGGATTTGATTCGGATTCAAGTATTCTGGAGTGCATGCGATGACAAAAATTCTAGCGATTGCGAATCAAAAAGGCGGGGTCGGAAAAACCACCACCAGCGTCAATCTGGCCGCCAGTCTGGCGGCGTCCGACATGGATGTGCTGCTGGTCGATCTCGATCCGCAAGCGAACGCCACGATGGGCAGCGGAACCGACAAGCAGATTGCCCGCACCACGGTTTATCAGGTTCTGCTGGGCGAAGCGCCGCTACAGGCGGCGCGCGTTACCAGTACGCAAGGTAAATACGACTTGGTTCCCGCTAACCGCGATTTGGCTGGCGCTGAAGTGGAAATGGTCGGTTTCGATCGGCGCGAAGCGCGTCTCAGGGCGGCCTTGGAGCCGGTTCAGGATGAATACGATTATATTCTGATCGATTGTCCGCCAGCGTTGAACCTATTGACTTTGAACGGTTTGTGCGCGGCGCACGCGGTGATGATTCCGATGCAATGCGAATATTACGCACTGGAGGGCTTAAGCGATCTGGTCAATACCATCAAGCGCGTACGCAGCTCGTTCAATCCAACGTTGCGCATCGAAGGATTGCTGCGCACTATGTTCGATCCGCGCAATATTCTGGCGCAGCAGGTTTCCGATCAATTGCAGAAGCATTTCGGCAATAAGGTCTACCGCACCGTGATTCCGCGCAATGTTCGCCTGGCCGAGGCGCCCGGCTTCGGGCTACCGGTTTTGTATCACGACGGACAGTCGAAAGGCGCGCAGGCGTACCTGGAACTGGCAAGGGAAATTTTGGCGGCCAGTCCGGCTTAATGAAAACGAGGAATCCTTAACATGACAAAACCAAGAGGTTTGGGGCGGGGATTGGACGCGCTGCTGGCAGGCAGCGGAGCGGATGAGACTGGCGGAGATTCCTTGCAGAATCTGGCCATTACACAACTGCAGCCCGGCAAATATCAGCCGCGCACCAATATGGATCAAACGGCACTGGCGGAACTGGCGGAGTCGATCAAAGCGCAAGGCATTATGCAGCCGATTTTGGCGCGGCCTATCGATACCGATCGCTATGAGATCATCGCCGGTGAACGCCGCTGGCGCGCCGCGCAATTGGCCGGGTTAGCCGAAGTGCCAGTGCTGATCCGCAAAGTTCCCGATGAATCGGCGCTGGCCATGTCGCTGATCGAGAACATCCAGCGCGAAAACTTGAATCCGCTCGAAGAGGCGCTGGGAATTCAGCGTTTGATCAATGAGTTCGGCATGACACATCAGACCGCCGGAGAAGCGCTGGGCAATTCGCGCAGCACTATTTCCAATTTGTTGCGTTTGCTGAATCTGTCCGCGCCGGTGCAGGAATTGATGATGCAAGGTAAAATCGACATGGGGCACGGCCGCGCCCTGCTGCCGCTGGCGCCCACGCAGCAGATTAAAATCGCCAACGCGATTGTGCAAAAACAACTGTCGGTGCGCGAAACCGAAAAGCTGGTCAATCAAATCGAGCATCCCCTGCCGAAAAAGGTGAAAAAACCCGACCGCGATTTGCTGCGGCTGCAGGAAGATGTTTCCGAGCGTTTGGGCGCGCAGGTGGCGATCAAACCGAAAAAGAACGGCCAGGGCAATATCGTGATTCACTATACCAGCTTGGATCAACTGGACGATATTCTCAGTAAATTTTGAAATGACCGAATAAGGAAAATTATGGACGCAAGACTGCTTGATATTCTGGTTTGCCCGTTGTGCAAAGGCCCGCTGATCTATAAAAAGGACGGCAAGGAATTGATTTGCAAGCCGGACCGGCTGGCATTTCAGATCAAGGATGGCATCCCGGTGATGTTGGCGGACGAAGCCCGCCGCATTCCGGATGAAGTTGAAATTAAATAAGGCCGCGCCGCACCATGAATACGTCTATGACGCTTGAGCCGCGCGTGGCGGCTATCCTGGGCGCGCTGGTGGCCGATGCCGCCGCACTGGGCTTGCATTGGCTGTACGATTCCGAGCGCATCGCCCAGATCGAGAAAACCAAAGGCCTGGTTTTTCTGCAACCGGATGCCAATGATTATGCCGGTGTCAGCGGTTATTTCGCGCACGGCAAGAAGCAAGCAGGCGACTCATCGGCTTATGGCGAGCTGTGTCATTTGATGCTGCGGCATATTGCGCGGCACGGCAAATTCTATCGCGTCGATTACCAAAGCGAATACCGCAGCTATTTCGGTCCCGGCGGCGGGTATCAAGGTTATATCGATTCGCCGATGCGGATAACCCTGCAAACACTGCTGCCGCTCAAACCGGAAGATTTTCCGCTGCAATCCGGCGCCGACGACGATCAGTTTGCCGCATTGGCGGCGTTGCCTGCCGTTGTGGCGGCTCATCATGAATCGCCTGACGCGCTGAATGCGAAAATCGAGCAAGTGGTGCGCTTGACCAATCATAACGATACCGCCGTTGCGGCGGCGCAGTATGCCGGATGCGTTTTGCTGGCGGTGTTGAACGGCCAGCCGATCCAGCAGGCATTGGCCGGTTCGCTCCCGTTCGCCGGTGAGAAATTAAAGCCGCTGCTGGAAGAAGCATTGCAAGTAAAAACGCTGGACTGCACCGCTGTCGCCAAGCGTTTCGGTAACGCCTGTCATGTGCCGGAAGGCTTGCCGGTGATCGCGCATATCGCCCAGCACGCACCCGATTACCACACGGCCATCGAAGAAAATATCCGCATTGGCGGCGATAGCTGCGGGCGTTCGATCATGCTCGGCGCGATTATGGCGGCCAGCACCGCGCAACAAACTGGCGTGGGCGCTTCCATTCCGCTCGAGTGGGCGGGGCGTTGCCGCAAGCTGTTAGCTGCGGCGGATGGTTGCGCACGGCTTTGACGTTACGTAATTTTGCAGGACAAGATTATTTTATGAACCCATTCATAGGGAAACGCTGATAAATTCGGCGAGCGAGATGAAGCACGCCGTGCACGGCACAAGGCAACCGGGACATATCAACAAGTTAGGCGATGGAGCGGATGCCGCGCAACGAAGTGATTCGCTCGTGTAGTCGATTAATCGTGTTTCCATAGAGGGCCGGAAAGAAAATACCCGGCCACTGTCATTTGATTCAGAGGAAGCGGTATGGCGCGTTTTAGAAACGATCTTTTCATCAGCTACTCGCACATCGACAATCAGCCGATAAGGCCGGAAGATAAAGGCTGGATCAGCCGTTTTCATGCTTCGCTCGAAGCGCTCCTCAGCATGCGGCTGGGGCAGACGGCGAAAATCTGGCGCGACGATAAGCTGCAAGGAAACGACATATTTTCCGATGAAATCATCCAGCAATTCGCCCACACCGCGGTATTTTTATCCATCCTGACACCGCGCTATCTCAAATCCGAATGGTGCACCCGCGAAGTCCGCGAGTTTTGCGAACAGGCGAAGCAAAGCGGCGGGATCGTCATCGATAACAAAGCCCGTGTTTTCAAGATCATGAAAACGCCGGTGGATACCCAGGAATTTTTGCCGCCGGCGGTAAAAGATATTCTCGGCTATGAATTTTTCAGTTTTGAAGACGGCACGCCGCTCGAACTCGATCCGGCTTACGGCGATAAATTTGCTCAGGATTTCAATCGCAAGGTGGGGAAACTGGCGTGGGATATTTCGCAACTGCTGAAACAATTAACGGCCGATGCCGAGGCTGGCAATAAGGACACTGTTACGCCGACGGCGGCCAAACCGGCGGTCTATTTGGCGGAATGCAGCTACGACCGGAAAAATATCCGGGAAATTCTGGAAAGCGATTTGCGCTGTCATGGTTACACGGTATTGCCGGATCAGCAGTTGCCGCGCGATGAATCTGGTTATGTCGCGGCGGTCGAGGCGCAATTGGCGCGCAGCGAATTTTCCATTCATCTGATCGGGGAAAACTACGGTGCGGTGCCCGATGGACTGAGCCAGAAGTCCGTAGTCGTTCTGCAAAACGAGATTGCCGTCAATAAAAGTAAAAATAGCGCATTTCCCCGCATCATCTGGTTGCCCGAGGGAACTTCCTCCGCGCAGATATCGCAGCATTTGTTTATCGAGGCGCTGCACCAAGACGCCGAAGTGCAATACGGGGCCGATCTGATCACCGGTGATCTCGAAGCGCTGAAAGCGTCCATTCACGCCACGCTGAAGAAACTGGAGCAACCGGAGCCGGCGCTGCCTGAAGTGCAAGCCGATGCAGCCCATGCCACGCGGCTGATCTATCTGATCTGTAACGAGAAAGACCGCAAGGCGACGGTTCCCATCCGCAAATATTTGCGCGAGCGGGGTTGCGAAGTCTTTCTGCCGGCTTTCGAAGGGGACGCCACGGCGGTGCGCGAGGCGCACCGGCAACTCATGAGCAATTGCGATGCCGTCATTCTTTTTTACGGATCCGGGAGTGAAGCGTGGAAGCGCACCATCGATAGCGAACTGAAGAAAATGCCGGGCTACCGCACCGGCAAACCGCTGCTGGCGAGCTTTACTTATTTGGCCGAGCCCATCACGGTAGATAAAGAAGATCTCATCGATATGGAAGAACCGCATCTGATCAATGGCATGACCGGTTTTACGGAGGCGGAAATGGCGGCATTTCTGCAAGCCATGCAGCCGGGCGGAGCAAAGCCATGAGCGCGCCGGCTGTTTCAATCGGTCTTAACAATCCCTTTCCGGGTTTGCGGCCGTTCCGCGAGGACGAAGAACATTTGTTTTTTGGCCGTGAGAATCAGGTCGATGCCATGGTCAACAAGCTGGCGGTTACCCGCTTTCTGGCGGTGGTCGGCAATTCGGGCAGCGGCAAATCCTCGCTGGTCAATTGCGGTTTGCGCCCGGCCTTATACGGCGGGCTTATGGCATCCGCCGGTACGAACTGGCGCATGGCGCAGTTCCGTCCCGGTAATAATCCGATCAAAGCGCTGGTCAACGCATTGGCCAAGGATGGTGTCCTGTTCAGCAACTATCCGGCTAAAGGTTTGACGCTGGCCGAGATTATCGACACCACGTTGCGCATGAGCAAGCTGGGACTGATCGATATCGTCGAGCAAGCGCAGTTGAGCGCGGATACCAATTTGTTGATCGTGGTTGATCAGTTTGAAGAGCTGTTCCGCTACCGGCAGTTGCGCGCCAATCCATCCGAGAATGTTCATTGCGTCAGCGAAGAGGCGGCGGCTTTTGTCAATTTGCTGCTGGAAGCGCAGCTGCAAACCGCCTGCCCGATTTACATCGTGCTCACGATGCGTTCCGACTTTCTCGGCGATTGCGCGCAATTTCCCGGTTTGGCCGAGGTCATCAGCACCGGACAGTATTTGGTTCCGCGCATGACGCGGGAAGAGCGCCGCGCGGCTGTCAGCGGCCCAATCGGCGTGAGCGGCGCAACAATCTCGCCGGTGCTTTTGACAAGACTGGTTAACGATGTCGGCGATAATCCCGATCAATTATCGATTCTGCAGCACGCCTTGAACCGCACCTGGGCATATTGGCAAAGCCACAGCGACAGTGCTGCGCCGCTCGATTTGGCGCACTACGAAGCCATAGGAACGATGGCATATGCGCTGGATAAGCATGCCGAACAAGCCTATACCGGACTGGATAGCGCGAGAAAAAAACAGCTGTGCGAGAAAATCTTCAAGGCGCTTACCGACAAAGCCACGGATTTGCGCGGCGTCAGGCGTCCGACGACCTTGAGTACTTTGTGCGCATTGACCGATGCTGCGATGGACGAAGTGACGGCGGTCATCGATGAATTCCGCAAACCGAGCCGCTCATTTTTGATGCCGCCGGCGGGTGAAATACTGGAAGTGGATACGGTCGTCGACATCTCGCACGAGAGCCTGATGCGTGTATGGCAGCGGCTTGGTGCCTGGGCCGATGCCGAAGCGCAATCGGTGCAAACTTACCACCGCTTGGTGGAAACGTCGATGCTGCATAAGGAAGGCCGCGCCGGGCTTTGGCAGGATCCCGATCTGCAAGTGGCGCTCGATTGGCGCGCCAAGGAAAAGCCCAATGAGGTTTGGGCGCAGCGTTACTATCCCAACTTTGCCCAAGCCATGCGTTTTCTGGACGCCAGTGTCGCGTA
This sequence comes from Gammaproteobacteria bacterium, assembly GCA_015709615.1. NCBI lineage: Bacteria > Pseudomonadati > Pseudomonadota > Gammaproteobacteria > Gammaproteobacteria bacterium. The sequence continues at coordinate 1,860,467 of CP054179.1, forward strand.
TCGCGACAATGAGTTGCGCGAGCAGGAGGCGCAACGCCAGCATGCCTTGGAACAAGAACGAATACTGGCCGAGCAGCAGCGGATAGCCGAGACCGAGCGGCGGCGGACGCGAGAGCAAGCGCGATCGATCCGGCGGTTCCGCAGATTCACCATTACGCTCATCGCAACGCTGATTGTTGCCGTGGGGGCAGCCACCTGGGCGATTCAGCAAACGAACGTTGCAGCTTTGCGTAGCTTGGAGGCTTCAGCCCTGAGTCATGTCCGGGAACTGGATCTGTCGCTGTTACTCAGCGTCGAAGCGCTGGAAATCGATGATCGGCACGATAATGAGAGCGTGCTGCTCAATGCGCTACAACAAACGCCTCATCTCATCACGTTTCTGCGCGGCCATACCGGCACGGTGCGGAGCTTGGCTTTAACGGCGGACGGCAAAATCCTGGCTTCCGGCAGCGCGGATAACACTATCGTGTTGTGGGATGTCACCGCGCGCGAACCGATCGGAGAACCGCTCACCGGCCATACCGGAACCGTGTGGAGCGTCGCCATCAGCTCCGACGGAAAAACGCTGGTTTCCGGCAGCGCCGACAATACCATCATGCTGTGGGATTTATTCACGCAGCAGCCGCTGGCATTGCCTCTGACGGGTCACACGGCACCGGTGTTGAGCCTTGCTCTAAGCGCCGACGGCACCATCCTGGCCTCCGGCAGTGAAGATGGCGTCATCATTTTATGGGATATGACGACCCGGCGGCAGCTTGGGCTGCTCACCGGCCATGCCGGCCAAGTGCGCAGCGTGGCATTGAGTCAGGACGGTAAAATCCTCGCTTCCGGCAGTACCGACAGTACCATCATTTTATGGGATGTCGCGGCGCGCCAGCCGCTCGGGCCGCCGCTTAAGGGGCATACCGGTCCTGTGCGCAGCGTGGCGTTAAGCACCGACGGCAGGATGCTGGCTTCCGGCGGCAAGGATAAAACCGTCATGTTGTGGGATGTGGCCACCCGGCAGCCGATAGGCTCGCCTTTTAAAGGTCATAGCGGAACCGTATTGAGCGTGGCGCTCAGTGCCGACAGCAATACCTTGGTTTCCGGCAGCGTGGACAAAACCATTATGCTCTGGGATGTGGCGACCGGCCAGCCGCTTGAGCTGCCGCTGACCGGCCATACCAGCTTGGTATGGAGTGTGGCGCTGAGCGCCGACGGAACCTTGCTGGCTTCCGGCAGTGAGGACAGCAATATCATTCTGTGGGATGTATCCACCCGTCCGCCGGCTGGAATATCCTTCAACAATTATGCTAGCAGGGTATCGAGCGTGGCTGTGAGCGCCGACGGCAAAACCTTGGTTTCCGGCAGCGATGATAAGACCATCCGCATAAAAAAAGTGGATATGCATCAGCAGCAAATGCTGCCGCTCGACAATCATAGCGGGTCCGTCACCAGTGTGGCGTTAAGCGCCGATGGAAATATTCTGGCTTCCGGCAGCGGCGATAAAACGATTATTCTGTGGGATTTGCTAGCGGGTGAACCGCTTGGGCCGCCGCTCACCGGTCATACCAGTCCGGTATTAAGCGTTGCCTTGAGCGCGGATGGTAAAATCCTGGCCTCCGGCGGTGACGATAACACCATCCGGTTATGGGATGTCGCCACGCGGAAACTGGTAGGGTCGCCACTTACCGGCCATACCGGCGCGATATGGGGTGTCGCGTTCAGTGCCGACGGCAAGATCTTGGCTTCGGCAGGCGGCGATAGAACCATCCGGCTATGGGATGTAGCCACCGGTCAGGCTATAGGATCGCCGCTCAGGGGACACAACGGTATCGTGCGCAGTGTGGCGCTGAGTCACGATGGCCGGATTTTGGCCTCCGGCAGTGTCGATAATACGATCCGCTTGTGGAATGTTTCAACCCGGCAGCCGCTCGGTCCTCCGCTCGTTGGTCATGATGGTGCGGTGCGGAGCGTGACATTAAGCGGGGATGGCCGGATTTTGGCTTCCGGCGGCGACGATGGCACCATTCGTTTGTGGGATGCGGTTGATCTTCAGCCGGTCGGTGTGCCGCTGATCGGCCATAACGACTCGGTGCTCAGTGTATCGTTGAGCGCGGACGGAAAAACGCTAGCCTCGGGCGGGGATGACAATACGGTCCGTTTATGGGATATAGCCGGCAACGTACAGCTTCAATCTTCCGCTGATCCATGGAAAGTCCGCGCTTGCCGTGTCGCCAATCGCAATTTAACCCGGGCGGAGTGGCGGAAGTACATGGGAAACAGACCTTACCGGGCAACCTGCCCGGAATTACCGCCAGCCAAAGATTGATCATAATAACCGACTGATCCTGCTGGTAATTTGATTGATTCCCGCGATTGTCTTTTTTGCTTACCGATCAATCCGGGATTGAATGGCGTCGGCTCATTTCATGGTGAAAACAGCCGCGAGTAGATAAATTCCCGTGGAATGGATATAATTTGCCGGGAAATTTGTCTTTAAAACAAGAAGCAAAAAACACTCTATCCATTCATCTCTGCACGATTGCCGCGTTGTTAAATCACGAACCACAATCTGTCTTAAATCCGCTGCTGTCATTCGCTGCAGATCAAATGAAAGACACCGGGAAAACAAACAATCGGCTTGGCCTGTCGACCTATTAACGCGATCGATTATTTAAAAATTTAATTAATTCTGGAGGAAAAATGAGTCACACGCTTTATGAAACCAAAATTCAGCGAGTACAGCGCTGCGAACTGGCGGTTCCGGGTTCCAGTCCGGGCATGTTCGAGAAGGCATTGAACAGCGGTGTTGACTTTGTTTTCCTCGATCTGGAAGACGCAGTTGCGCCGGACGACAAAGTACAGGCGCGTAAAAACGTCATTCAAGCGCTCAACGATTTGGATTGGAAAGGTCACGGCATCACGGTTTCCGTGCGCATCAACGGCCTGGATACGCAGTACATGGTGCGCGACGTGGTCGATCTGGTCGAACAAGCCGGCAGTAAAATCGACACGCTATTGATTCCGAAAGCCGGCGTGTACGCGGATATCTACATGGTGCAAGCGATGGTGACCCAGCTCGAAATGCAGCAAGGATTGAAAAACCGCATCGGCTTGGAAGCGCTGATCGAAACCGCGCTGGGCATGGCCAATGTCGAGGACATCGCGCGTAACGGCGCAGCCGGACGGCTGGAAGCGCTGCATTTCGGCGTGGCCGATTATGCTGCCAGCAACCGCGCCAGAACCACCAACATCGGCGGCTTGAATCCGGATTATCCCGGCGATCAATGGCATTTCGCCATCAGCCGCATGATCGTGGCATGCCGCGCATACGGCTTGCGTCCGATCGACGGGCCGTTCGGCGACATCAAGGATCCCGACGGTTATGTGCTCGCGGCCAAGCGCGCTGCCGCGCTGGGTTGTGAAGGTAAATGGGCGATCCATCCGACCCAGATAGCACTGGCCAACGATGTGTTTACACCGCCTGAGCGCGAAATTGAAAAAGCCAAGCGCATTCTGGCTGCGCTTAAGGAAGCCGCCGCGCAAGGCAAAGGCGCTGCCGCGCTGGATGGCCGTTTGATCGACGCAGCTTCGGAAAGAATGGCGAACAATGTGGTGAAAATCGCGGATGCGATTGCAGCAAAAAACGGTTAATGACGAAGGCCGCGCGATGCGGCCTTTATCTTTAGGGCCTGATAGTTTGAAACGATAAAAATTACGCAAATATGCGATTGTTGAGGAAACTGAAGTGAATATTCACGAATATCAAGCAAAAGAAATACTGGCCGAGTACGGCGTCAAGATTGCGCAAGGCGGCTTGGCCTACAGCGTAGTGGAGGCCGTGCAGCGCGCCCGGGAAATCGACGGCGATGTCTGGGTGGTCAAGGCGCAGATTCATTCCGGCGCACGCGGCAAAGCGGGCGGTATCAAAGTCTGCAAAACGCACGCCGAAGTCGAACAAGCCGCGGAAGCCTTGCTCGGCAAAAAACTGGTAACGCATCAAACCGGCCCGGCGGGAAAAGTCTGTTCGCGGTTATACATCGAAGCAGGCACCAAAATCGCCAAGGAAATGTATCTATCGCTCATGATCGACCGCGTCAGCGAGCGCGTGATCATGATCGGCTCAGCAGAAGGCGGCATGGAAATCGAAAAACTCGCGGTGACCAATCCGGAAGCGATCATCAAGATCTATGTCGAACCGGCAGTCGGCTTGCAGGATTTCCAGGCGCGCAAAATGGCATTTGCCCTGGGTATCGATCCGGCGCAACTGAACAGCGCGGTGAAAACCATCAAAGGCTGTTACCGTGCATTGCGCGATCTGGATGCCAATATTCTGGAGATTAACCCGCTGGTGATTACCGCCAGCAACGACATCGTGGCGCTCGACGCCAAAATGGTGTTCGACGAAAACGCGCTGTTCCGCCGCCACCGCATCGCCGAATTGCGCGACAATACGCAAGTCGATCAGCGCGAAGTCGCAGCGGCTGAAGCGGGTTTGAGCTACGTCGGTCTGGACGGCGACATCGGCTGTATGATCAACGGCGCCGGACTGGCAATGGCGACGATGGACATGATTAAACTGGCCGGCGGCGAGCCCGCCAACTTCCTCGATGTCGGCGGCGGCGCATCCGCCGAGCGCACCGAAAAAGCGTTCCGTCTGGTGCTGGCCGACAGCAACGTCAAAGCGATGCTGGTCAATATTTTCGCCGGAATCAACCGCTGCGACTGGATCGCCGAAGGCGTGGTGCAAGCCGTCAAAAACATTGACATGAAAGTGCCGCTGGTAGTCCGCTTGTCCGGCACCAACGTAGAAGAAGGCCGCCGCATCATTGCTGACAGCGGCCTGCCGATCATCACCGCCGATACGTTAGCGGAAGCCGCGGAAAAAGTCGTCCGCGCCCGTAACGAAGTCGCCGCAAAAGCCTAGGAGTTCAAAGTGGCCATATTAATTGACGAAAAAACACGCATCATTGTTCAAGGGTTTACCGGCAGAATCGGTACTTTTCACGCGCAGGAAATGATCGACTACGGTTCTAACGTGGTCGGCGGCGTCACGCCGGGTAAAGGCGGACAAACGCACCTGGGATTACCGGTATTCAACACCGTCAAGGAAGCGGTCGACCAGGTTGGCGCCGAAGCCAGCATCGTCTTTGTGCCGCCCGCATTCGCGGCGGACTCGATCATGGAAGCCGCCGACGCCGGGATCAAATACTGCGTCTCGATCACCGACGGTATTCCGACGCAAGACATGATGACGGTGAAGAATTTCCTGCGCCGTTTCCCGAAAGAAGAGCGCATGCTGTTGACCGGACCGAACTGCGCCGGTACCATCAGCCCCGGCCGCGCCATGCTTGGCATCATGCCCGGTCATATCTATATTCGCGGCAACATCGGCGTGGTTGGTCGTTCCGGCACCTTGGGTTATGAAGCTGCCGATCAAATGCGCGCGCTCGGTATCGGCATTTCCACCTCAGTCGGCATCGGCGGTGACCCAATCCCCGGCAGCTCGCACCGCGACATCCTGGAACGGCTCGAACAAGACCCGGAAACCAAAGTCGCACTGATGATCGGCGAAATCGGCGGCCCGCAAGAAGTCGAAGCCGGTCGATTCGCCAAGGAAAACATGAGTAAACCGCTGGTGGCTTACATCGCCGGTCTGACCGCCCCCGAAGGCCGCCGCATGGGCCACGCCGGTGCGATCATCTCCTCCGCCGGTGAAAGCGCCGCCGAAAAAGTCGCGATGCTGAAAGAACTCGGCGTTACCATCTGCCCTACTCCATCGCTGATGGGGCAAACGGTCGCGGAAGTTCTGGCGAAGTTGTAATTCTGTCATTGTAGTTGATGTTAAAACAAAAAACCGGGAGCTGGTGCTTCCGGGTTTTTTTATTTCAGGGAATCAAAATCCCGTTGTTTATTTTCATGGGTCTTAGGAAGTTAAAGCGGGTTTAAACGTAACAATTTAAGAATTTCATGATAGAGATTATCACGGCGATGATTAAAACGAAATTCGGTTTCTTTCAAGTGCAGGTAGAAAGTATGTTCGGGCACACCATTGAACTTGGCCAAACGTCTTTTAGCAAAACTCCAGAAAGACTCGATACCATTAATATGCCGCTCGCCACTGGCAAACTCATTGTCACCATGGTGAACCCTGAAGTGCTTATCAAAGCCGATATCGACCAATCCGTCATAACCACGCCATCCATCGGAATGGATTACGGTATCGGGCGCTACATGCCCACGGATAATGGCTTGCAATGTCGCTTTAGAGCAATCTGGAACAATCTCTGTATAAACTTTTCCTTGGCGTTTAAGCACACCAAAGACTATTGTTTTGCCATAAGCGCCCCGCCCCCTTTTACCCCTGACTCGCTGGGCACCAAAGTAAGACTCATCAACTTCTACAGAACCTTGCAGAGGGGATTCAAGTTCGCAATTCTGGGCAATTCGCTGTCGTATTTTAAGATAAATGGTATTGACGGATCGGATAGAAATGCCGGTCAATTGGGCTGTGTCAGTAGCAGTAAAATCCATCGAAAAACATCGAATAAGTTGCCTGAATTTTGCTTCTCTGATTCGAGAACGAAAATAGTATCTGTTTTTAGCATTCATCTCAGAAAGTTAGCACACTTTAGTAAGTGCTTAACTTCCTAAGACCCTTTTTAAAAATACAGCAAAGAAATTTCTAAGGACATAGGAATCGCCACCTCTTTTTATAGGACAAATGTACTACACGATAGTAATACCAGCATGTTGCAAAATCACATCGCGCGTTCTTGCAGGCTCGAACACCACATCGAAGCACCACTGTCCGAAACCGCCTTGTTCGTTGACTGTCCTGATCCAAACTGCCATCGCTCCGCGCTTGACCCGGTTACGCTCATCATCGACCCCTTTGACTTCCAGTACCAATGTTTTACCGTTGTTCAACCGGATCAAATAATCCGGCACGAAATTGCGCGAAGAGCCGCGCCACAAATAGCGGATGACAAAATCCAGATTGTAAGAAATCTCAGGGTTGTTTACAGAGAGGTTGATTGAAATAAGCGAAGAGTATTTCATAAGGGGTGGCATTATTCAAACTCTTATGAGGCTTAACGGTATTGTAGAAGTTAATGAAACGGAGAAGCTGAATGCGTCGATCGGCGCTGTCTTTAAAGTGAATCTTACTGTGCCACATGTCCATCAGGGTACGGATGACCCGCTCAGCTTTGCCGTTGGTTTGAGGACGATTGACACGAGTAAACTTCTGACCGATACCGTGCTGCCTGCAAGCTTTGACAAAAGCATGGCCGTCAGTTCCTTTAAATTCTTTGCCGTTGTCAGAATAAGCATAGTCGATCTGGTAAGGACATTGAGCAACAGTGCTTGTGAGAAAGCAAGCTGCACTATGCTGGGTTTTATCGGGAAGATATCGGCATACAATTCCCTGGAGAAATCATCGATGGCCACAAACAGGTACTCGCGAGGTTTATTGGCAGACTGTCCTTTCAATAATGGAAGCCGCTTGGTATCGAGGTGAACGAGCTCGCCCGGATAAGATTTGTTATAGCGCTTCGCTTCACGCTTGAGACGTTCCTGGATGGTTTGCTCTACTTTAGCCAAACGTTTGAGGCCATACTGCAGTGTCTTGAAGCGCTGATTGGTACTGCTACGCGGAGTAAATTCCTGGAGTCTGGCTCGTTTCAGTACGTCATAAATCGTTGGCCGGCTGACGTGAAAGTATTCTGCCAGCTGAACTACCTTCTACAGCCGGGTTTGATACAGCCGCCAGATTTCCTGACGATCCAATAATGTTAAGCGAGTGCGTTTGTGTATGTTCATCTACAGTATTCTCCTGAATACTGTAAACAACGCTAGAAATTCTTACACCTTAGATGAGTTACACGATATTCGCATATCAACAACCATCTTGCATTCTGGTGAGCATTCTATTGCTTGAACTTTAGCAGCGATTTTTCTTGGATTCAGCGTTATCAGCTATGTGCACGATAATTGGCATGTGATCACTATTCTCGATCCAGTGAGAGGGAGTACCGACTTTCAAGGAGGCTCTTTCTAATAGAATTTCTGACAGAAACGCATAATCAATATGATATGGCTTGTCTGAACGCCGATACATGAAAAAAGTAGGTGTATTCTCCTTGCCCTGTTCCTCGCTCCGTTCATGATGGTAAAGACTTCTTAAGCCGATTTCCTGTAGCTGTCGCACGACATCGCTATGATTCCACCAGCGATCCCAAGCATCCCAACATGTGTTACTGTTTAGATCGCCGATAAGAATCGATTCTGGTTGCGTAAGGAAATGCTGATGTTGTTGCAGGTACTTCCAGAGCTGACCAATATAACGAAATGTCGGAGAATTTGCCTGCCGGGTCCACGTTGCTAGCAACGAAATTCGATTGGCTACGATGCAAGGAAGAAACAATTCAAGCGAGCCGGGATCAAGACTCACTGGTTCCAAAGATATATCCGGTTTTGCGAAAACCCCCAATCCCCGGTTCTTATTGCCGCCGACCCACAGATGGTTTTGCGCCCATTTACGGTATGAAACATCCGGGCACCTTGCGGGATCCTCACATTCTTGAATAATGCAGATGTCCGGGTCAAGTGTGGAAAGTATGTCAAGCTTCTTCCTTAAAGCACCATTACAGTTCCAGCTCACGATTCTCATAATTGCCAATCAGAGTTAGATTTCGCTTAGTTCATTGGAAATCACTTTTGCGTGATAATCAAACCTCAACAATAACCCCCTGCAACTCCTGAAACAGCAACCGGAAATTCTTCGGCGGTTTTTCTGCGGCTTTTTCCTTTTGCGCATTGCGGATCAGCAGCCGTAGGCGCTGTAAATCGGCTTGCGGGTATTGTTTGGCGAATTCGGTGAGTGCGTGCTCATCGTTCAGCAAGCGGTCGCGCCAGCGTTCCAATTGATGCAGCCGAGCGGTTTGGTGCTTGGAGGTTTGTTGCCAGGAATCGAGTTTTTGCTGGATCGGCAGGGCGTCGATTTCGCGCATGAGGCGGCCGATGTATTGCAGTTGCCGCCGCCGCGCGCCGTGTTTTTGCATCGACCGAGCCAGTGCGATGGCGTCTACCAAAATTTCCGGCAGATCAAACTCGGCCAGTTTCTTCGGATCCAGTTCCACCAGTTGCTCGCCGATTTCCTGCAAGGCATGCATGTCTTTCTTGCGTTGCGTTTTACTTGGTTCGATTGCTTCTGTGTCGTCGTATTCCGGTTCTTTTTGCACGGTAACCTATGTAATGCAGTGTGAATAAGCTGTTATCATAGCTTCCTCGTTTGAAATCCGCTTATATTTTCATCCCGATTGCACACCATGAATAACTTGACCGTTTCCGATACCCGATTTTCCTATTCCATCAGCACGCTGCAGCAAATCGCTCGCGATATTCTGCAACATGCCCAAAAAGGCGGCGCCAGCGCTTGCGAAACCAACGTGTCCGACGGCTTCGGCCAGACCGCCACGGTGCGGCGGGATGCAGTGGAAACGATCGAATACAATCGCGACAAAGGATTGTCCGTGACGGTGTATATCGGGCAAAAGCGCGGCCATGCCAGTACGTCGGATTTCTCACCGCAGGCGATCAGCGATACGGTAGCGGCGGCGTTGTCGATCGCGCGTTATACCGCGGACGACGATTGCGCCGGATTGGCGGACGCGGAACTGCTGGCCAAAAACTATCCGGAGTTGAATTTGTACTATCCTTGGCAAATCAGCGTCGAAGAAGCGATCGATCTGGCGAAAAGCTGCGAGCAAGCCGCGTTCGCGGCGGACAAGCGCATCACCAATTCCGAAGGCGCGACGATTTCCGTCAGCGAGTCGCAGTTTATTTATGCCAACAGCCTGGGGTTCATGGGTGGTTATCCTTTGTCGCGCCACAGCGTCAGTTGCGCGATGATCGCCGAGCAGGGCGACAGCAAGCAACGCGATTACTGGTACAGCGTGGCACGTGACGCCGCCGATCTGGAACCGGTGCAAAGCATCGGGGAAAAAGCGGGCAAACGCAGCGCGGCGCGTCTGGGCGCGCGCAAAATCGATACCCGTGAGGTGCCGGTTCTGTTTGAAGCGCCGATCGCTTCCGGCTTGATCGGACATTTCGCGAGCGCAGTGAGCGGCGGCAGTTTGTATCGTAAATCTTCTTTCTTACTGAACAGCATCGGCCAGCAGATTTTTGCGCCGGATATCCAGATTCTGGAACGTCCGTATCTGCACAAAGGATTGGCGAGCGGTCCGTTTGACGACGACGGTGTCGCTACCGTCGACCGCAACGTGGTGGAAAACGGTGTCGTGCAAGGTTATTTCCTGGGCAGTTATTCGGCGCGCAAACTTGGCATGCGCACCACCGGTAACGCCGGTGGCACCCATAATCTGATCATGCAAAATGGCGCGGCAATTAGCTTTGACGCGCTGTTGAAGCAGATGGGCAGCGGCCTGTTAGTCACCGAATTGCTTGGTCACGGCATCAACGCCGTCACCGGCGATTATTCGCGCGGCGCTTCCGGTTTCTGGGTCGAGAACGGCGCTATCAGTTATCCGGTGGAAGAGATCACCATCGCCGGAAATCTGAAGGATATGTTCCAGGGCATCGCCGCGATCGGCAACGATGTCATCGTGCGCGGATCGAAACAGTGTGGCTCGGTATTGATCAACCGTATGACGGTTGCCGGGGGTTAAGGAAGTTCCGCAAAACCTACTGGTTTGTTTCTCCTGATTTCGCCTGGCTTGGCCGCCGCTCGCTATCTTTCCCGGAGTATTCTTAATGCTGTGCAAGGATTATTCCGGTGTTCTAAAAACGCGAAATATCCGATTCCCTTCATCAGTATTTTGTCATTCAAGTGATTTTTCTCACAGACCGCTGTGTCCGTTCTTTTTACACTGGTAAAAGTCAAAAGCTAAGTAAAACGCACCAAACAGTATTGATTTATTAATTTGTCTGCTGTTTAACAATGAGTCGTTTATATCGGGAGAAATCATGAAATACTTTTCACGCAAGATTGCAATTTTATTTATCAGCGTATTATTCGTCAGTAATTTTATTGTAATTGGACTCGCATCCGCATCCTCCATCACACTCATCGATCAAGAAAATCCGGGGCCTTATGAGACAACCAATGGTGCTCTTGCACCATTTTCATTCGGCCAATCCTTTACACCGGGTTTCTCTTCGATGAATGCCATTGAATTTTTATTGGGCGGAACCGGAACAGCTGTTGTGAATATACGCGATGAGGTTTTAGGACCGGACGGTTTTGGCGGAACTATAATCGCACAATCGTTGCCGCTATCGTTTAACTATAGCGGCAGTTATTTATTTCGTTTCGATTTCCCGTCTATGGTACCGCTAAACCCGGGGCATACTTATGTAGCTGAGATCTCCCTCATCAGTGGCGATATCGGTGTTCGTCATACCCAGGGAAATGCCTATGGCGGCGGTCAATTCCTTCATCAAGATTTTCCTTTAGATGTTTTCTCCGAAACTGACCTTGTATTCGCGGAAGGCATTATGACGGCTGTTCCAGAACCGGAAAGCTACGTTATGTTGATAGCTGGGCTCGGTTTATTCCTGGCACAGCGAAGAAGAAAATCAACTGAATATTGAAGAATAGCTTTCATCGCCATACCAATACCCATCGTTATTAAATCAGCCGGATCAAATTTTTACAGCTTTTTTGTACAAGGAGGCATAGATGCTGATACGTTACTTTTCACCCAAATCTGCACGCGCATTCGGATTGTTCGGTATCTTAGGATTGCTGTCCGCAAACCCTGTAATGTCTGCATCCCTGCTGCTCGATAGCTTTGACGCACCGGCCCCCAGGGAGTCAATCGTGGTAACGGTTGCGGGAGATTTCGATACACCGGGGGTAGCAGGGGAAATTCAAACTTCTACCCCGGCAGTACCGGGAGGTGTCCGGGAAGCTTTCTTGCATGTATACAATAACCCCCTTAGCAGTGCGTCGGTGCTGCAAGTCGGCGAGGGTAATTTGAGTGTCGCGCAAGGCACAGGCGCCATGGCGGAAACTCTGATTACCTACGGAGCATTTACAAGACCGACTGGCGATCCACATGTCGGCGGACCATTGTTGGGGTTGGATCTTTCCGGATATAACGCATTGAAATTTGATTTTTCCGGCGTAGAGGATTGGTTGAACGTTAATGTGGTCTTTTATACAGCAGTCCCATTAAATCCGTTAACACCGCTTTTTTATTCGCAATCGGGTATTAATATTGTACCGGCCGTTCCTGGAGGACCGCTATCGTTCACCCTGGGCGTATCCAACAATGCCGATTTCAACTGGCATCAGGTGGATGGTGTCGTCGTTGAAATCAATCGTTCCGGGCCGATACCCAGCACCTCTTATACCTTGGATCGACTCAGTTTCGAAACGATAACGCCCGTTCCGGAACCGCAAACCTGGGTATTGCTGCTTGCTGGTTTGAGCGCACTGATGTTATTCAGACGCCGTGACAGCTAACCCCTCGTTTTCTGTATGTAGGCCCGGTTTTGCCTCCCTTAATCGGGTCTACACGCTCAACGCTTCTTCAGCAGAAAAATAAACTCCCGTTCCACTTCGGCCAACGACAACAACTCATTGCCGGTTTGTTCGGCGAAAACCTGAAAGTCGATCACCGAACCCGGATCGGTGGCGACGATTTTCAGAATTTGTCCGCTGACCATCCCGGCCAGCGATTGTTTGGTGCGTAATATGGGCAACGGGCAATTCAGACCGCGCGCATCGAGCTCTTTATCTACTTCATGCATTTTTCAGTCGTGTCGATTTTGTGGCGCATTACTATAATGCCTGCAACTACCAATTCCAAGGGAATTCAAGAGAATAAAACGTGCGATGCTCTGATCATCATGAACGTTCTATTTGCTCAGTTGAAGCATCGCTTCCGGGTTTGCTAGCGCAATATAGGGTGATGGGGCCAACCAAGGTGCGGTAGTACGCGGTCTCTCGCACCGCATGAAATCCGGCTTCGACCATAAAAACCGGCAGCAGGCCGAGCATATGATCGTGAATTTCCTCGAACCAGCGCATAAAGCAAGAGATCAGCCACATACCGGCATCGTGCGGCGCGCCGAAATCTGCCACATGCAGCTCACCGCCCGGTTTGAGCACGCGCAATGCTTCGCGCAACATTAGTTGCTTATCCTGGCGTATTAGATGATGCAGCATCAGACTGGCAAAGATGCGATCGAAACTTGCATCCGGAAAAGGCAGACAAGCCGCCGAACCCAGTTGCAGCATGATATTCTCTCCCGCTTTCTCAGTCTTCTCGCGTGCAATGATCAGTGCCTGAAAATCCATGTCCAATCCATAAACGGCTGCGCCCGGCTCGGTTTGTTTGATCAGTAGCGTCAGCGTTCCGGTACCGCATCCCGCATCCAGCACAGTCTGTCCGGGTTGAAGGTGCGCTTGTGCAATCAACGCCGCCTTGATCCCCGTTTCGGGAAAAAAGCGCCGCATCATGGGATCGTACCAGCGTGTCAGCCAGTGAAAATGAAACGCCGGAATGAAATGTGGCTGTTTTTTCATACCATGGGAATCAACATTCTTGGATACTCTCGTTGAACTATCCGATCCGGTCTTTCGCTGCCGGAAAGATCAATTATTTCGAGACGAATTCCACCGTATTGAGATCGACTTGAATCTTGATTTGATTGTTCACTTGCTCCAGCGTGTCGCTCAACCTGCTTTTGATGCGTCCTTCTTGCGCCGTATGCACGATAAATTTGTCGTCTTCACCCGGTTTGTGCGCAAGAAAGTCATCCAGATCCATACCGGGTTCAAACGAACCGCCAGCCCATTTCAGCGCATCCACGCAACGGCGGAAGATCTTAGGGTAAATGAGCGCACCTTGCTCGGGTCCGAGATCGTCGAGCGTTGTTACAGAGAATTGGCGTGTTTTATCGAGTTTCCAAATCCCGCGCCGGGCGGTTTTGGCTTTTTTGTAAGCTGCGATAAGGCTGGTCTTGGTCTCCAACGCGAGACCGCCGGAGTAAAATCCGAGATAAGCCAACCCCGATTCGACTGCATGATAGTTGTAAGTATTCTTCAGCAATGCTGTCGTCAGCTTTGTTTCGGCGCCGTCTTCCAATCCGGAATCAAGCAAAACAAACGCGATCGGCCTGCCATGCGCTTCAAAACCGTCGGTCAATATTTCCGCACGCTTTGTCCAATGAAAACCGGCCGGTGCAATATCCCAATTCCATTCTTTGGGATTCTCCCCAAGCCATTTCAACAAACCGTTGCGGCTTGCACGGCCATGAGGCTGCGCCGCTCCGCCATAGTGCAATTCAGGTGTATCGATGGCTTGGAAGCGCAGCTGATAACTTTCAGTGCCACTGGCCTCACTCGGTTCGGAATAACGGGGAAGATCGGCAAACAGGGACATGTCATCCGCGATAAAGCGCATGCTGTCTCCATCCGGGGATTGGCGATGCATGACGGCGAGCTGCCCTTTGATCAATTTGTAATAGCCTAGCGACATGAGTTTCTCCTTATCAGCAGTTTTTCAGAGTTTCCCTAAGCAAAGGAACCGAGGAATCGATTGGCTATTATAATCAGCTTGTTTGAATTCGCCAGAAAAAACACCGGCAAGAAAATTACCGTAGAAACGGACCGGCTACTCGCGGCGGATTCCGGCGAAGCGAACCCCCAGCAGGTTAATGCACAACCCCGTAATAATTAGAACCGCAGCAGCGATTTTCCACGCATAGATTGGCTCTCCCATCACGAATGCCGAGCTCGCAAACCCGAACACCGGTACGAGTAGCGAAAACGGCGCGACCGTCGCCGCCGGATAGTGGCTCAACAACCAATTCCACGCTGCGAAGCCCAGCAGGGTAACCGGGTAGGCGTTGTATCCGATGGATGCAAACGAGCGCCACGTCAGCTCGGACATACTTGCGAGATTCCAGGCGTCTTGTTCAAAGATGAATGACACCAGCAACAGCGGTGGCCATGCAACAAAGCTTCCCCAGATGACCAGCGCCAGCATGTCGATCTTACCGAGCCGTTTGGAAATCAGATTACCTGCGCCCCACGAAGCCGCAGCTGCAACGATCAGCACCATGCCCAACGCCGAGATGTCGCCACCCAGATTGGCAGCGACAAGCCCGATACCGCAAAATGCGACGATCGCACCGGTGATTTGCCAGCCGGAAGGTTTCTCATCCAGAAACACGATCGCCAATAACATCGTAAAGAACACCTGCACTTGCAGCAATAGCGAAGCCAAACCGGCGGTCGCACCGGTAGCCATGCCGAAGAACAGCAAAGTAAATTGCAGCGCAAACATCGTGAATCCGAAAATCAGCACGCGCCGGAAAGCGATAGCAGGCCGCTGAACGAAAAAGACCGCGGGAAACGCCGCAAAAAAGAAACGCAACGCGCACAACAGAACCGGCGGAAGCTCGTCAAGCCCTGCCTTGATCATCACGAAATTGAACCCCCAGATCACCGCCACGAAAACGGCCAGTGCGATATGTTGCAGATGCATGGTTTTATGTGCGTAGTCGCAGTGTGAATCAGGTTCTCAGAATAACGGAGATGGAATTCTTGGACGGTTTCTCAAAAATTGAATCAACATGATCTTTTGGTCAAATCGATTCCGATGACTGTTATGTCATCAACTTCCGGAAATTCCGGAGAAATGTGCTGCCTCTGCTTCTGCAGAGCTTCAACCAGCCCGATGAAATCCAGTCGACCACTGTCATGGATTTCCCAATGATGTTGTTCACCTCGATACACGAGAACGAAAATACCTCGGTTAGATCGACTGTCCCGCAAGTAGTCGCCGCAAAGCTGATTCTCAAGTCGCTCAAATAGCTTCGGCCCGCTCCAGTTATCCGCAAGTTTGAGTTCAACAGGAACAGGGCCATCAAAGCTCATTCCCTGGAATCTCAGGTCAATCCTCTTGGCGTCGGCCAACTCTTCTTCTTGAGGAATGGAATAACGCCCAGATGCCTTCTCACGCAACTCTCGTCCAATGAACTTACGCATCTCGGTTTCGAGCCTAACTTCTTTTAGAATGCTGGCAATGCTACTGTCGCCGTGCTCCAAGTCGTGCTTGAGATCCTCAAGCCGAAAAACAGCCAATTCATACAATTCTTTATGATTGCTCGGGGTGCGTTCTAATTGATCGTTAAATTCTTTTACTTGCTCAGGCTTCCAGGTCCCGATATCGCCGTCTTGTTCGGCTTTTGTTTTTGCTTGAAGTATCACCCATTGCCGGGATTCTTTGTTTGGATGTGTCTCAGCAATTTCCCTCAGTGCTTGAAATGATTCTTTACCGGGAATTTGATTCAGTAACTTGAACAAATTGTTCCGTGCATCTTGCGCATCATCTCTTAATCCGGGTGAATAAACGCCTTTTCCAGCACGGTCGATGTCGTCTTCACGGCGAATATATTTGTGCATCAGCAGATAAAGTGATTTCAAATGTTTCGGCGTTTTGAATGCCTGCCGCACCACAGAGCTATCAGTCCTACGTCCTCCCAGCAGTTGGGTAACAAAAATCATCGCGAACAAAGTTTGTTGCTTCGGATCGGATATCGACTCAATTCGGGCAATGAGCGCTGACATTGCTTCATCGGGTGTAACGCTCATCCATACGGCAAACCAACGTGCCACATGATCCCACTCAGTCAAATTGTGGCATTTTTGAGAAGCCAACGCTTCAATTTGATTATCTGTTAATGACGAGCCTTCAACGATCTTAAGCAGTCTATCGAGGTTAGTCAGATTCTTTGGCTCCATGCCATTCAGCAGATCATACAATGCCGGTGCGATTTGAACCCAAGCCCACTGTCCTGTCCAGCTCA
This sequence comes from Gammaproteobacteria bacterium, assembly GCA_015709615.1. Classification (NCBI taxonomy): domain Bacteria; kingdom Pseudomonadati; phylum Pseudomonadota; class Gammaproteobacteria; species Gammaproteobacteria bacterium. Next base: position 1,877,297 of record CP054179.1, read on the forward strand.
AATCGCTGATGATGTAATGCGTTTCAGCTTCCGGTGTTTCTATCGACAATTCATAGCGGATTTCTTGCATGAGAAAATTGCTTACAAGCTGCGGGTATGTTTCGAAAAGCCGAGGGAACCAAAGCGGAAAACCATTCAACTCAAAGCTCGCGTATCTGCAAGCCAACTCAACTTCATCGGGATTCAAATGCTTCGGCCAATCTTTAGTTTCACGGGTCTCAATTTCAAGACCAACCAATCCAATAATGACTTCGTAAGTTGTTTTATTGAACGGTGCGCCTTCTGATCGTAATTTCGGTTTGTAATGCCGCCAAAAACAAACAGTGCCATCGCGATAAAATCGCGCGACTTTTTCCCCATACTCGGGTATCAGCACTCGCCAGTTATAATCGGTCCAGCGATTCGTTGAATTTTTCGTTTTCCTGGTTTGATCGAAAAGATACAGCAAATTATTTGTGAGAATTCCGGGACTCTCACGAAGCGCGGCTGAAGCTTCGTTAAGTTTCTCGTTAAAGTATTCCTTCCAGTCCGCCAGATTTTTTTCTTGTTGCTTTTGGTAAGTCTTATGCTGCCTGTTCCATTTCGATTCTTCTTGTTTCAGACGTCGATAAATTAAATCTTGTGCAGGAGGCTTTAAATAAGAACTAAGGCGCTCGGATAGCTCCTTACTGTCAGCAACCAGTTTTTTCAGTTGCCTACGCCAGACAGCTGGCCGACCAGCTTTTTTGTAAAGATCAAAAGCCAATGACAAAGCAACCAATCGATCATCTAGAAACGCTCGATTAGAAATTTCTTCGGTAATAGATTCAAAATCGCTTTCCTCGAATCGCCAGAACGGCCGGAATGGAACTTGATAAAATTCGGTCAACCGTTCCCCATTGCGTTTATCTCTGGCATTTCTGGACTTTCGCACTTCGAACCAAAATAACGCGCTATTCAATTCTTTCCACGCAGGAATCAGATTTGAAAACTCTGCCTTGAAATCAGATGAGCGGTTGATTTCGTATTCACGTACAGAAGGCAGTTTATAGAGAATTTCGAGTGCATGCGGTTTGAGTGAGGCAGGATGACGAATCGAAATCAATCGTTCAACTGCCTTGCAGGCCGGTGCAATCAACCACTGAAATTGCTCGGATATTTCGCAGAACCACTGCTCAATTACCGGCGGCAAATCCAGTAATTTGTTAAAGCTTTCAATAATTTTAGGTAGCAGTTCGATGTCTGCCTCTTCAACAAACGCTGTTAAGTTGTGAAGCAAATTGTCACCATAATAATTTTCAACCGGCTGAAGCTTTTCTAAACCTGCCAATAGCCAAGTTAGCGCCTGTTCAGTGGGTTTCCTTCCTTCAACAAGCTCGGCAAGCCATTCACGGTTAAGTTTTGGTGCTTCGGTTAGAAAATTTTGACAGATATGCTCTTGATCTTCTTTGGAACCGATTGCCTTGATGGCTCTGAACGCCACGATGCGCACATAACGCTCCGCCTGAGGATTGAGCGCAACCTCCATGACTTCCTGCCGCGCACCTTCAAGCTGTCCGATCCATACCATGCGAAGCAGGAATGCCTTCAAGTCGTCATTATTGGCATATTCCCGGAGCAATGCCAGCACGTCATCGGTCAGATCGGGGCCTGCAAATCGCTGCACTGCTGCTTCGTCTCGCATGCTGCGCCCGGTTGTATTACTGGCCATTTGTTCGCAGACATCGCGTAGCACACTCCGGCGCACTGCTACTGGTAATCGACTCGGATCGCCTCCTTCAAAAAGGATTTCCGGCGCCAGTTTGCGGACACGGTCTCCGATTTTCTCGTCCCAAAGGATCAACCAAGGCAAGATAGGACGTAGCGTGGGAGCGACAATATCCAAACCGTACTGATTGCGAAAGAATAATGCTTCGATATTCCGCCGCGATGTTTCGCGCTTGAGCAATCCGCCAAACCACTCGGAGGTTAAGTATTCCCGTACCGAACGATGATGAAAGCGCACCGTGCCATAAATCGCTTCATCGAAAATTGGCAATGACAACAGTGTCGATTGATCCTTGCTATTCCAATCCGGCAGTACGGATCGAACATCGATTCCTTTGGAATTAGCGCTACCGTCCGGAACCTTGATTGTTGATTCACGCATCAGTGTCGCTGCTGCTGCCAGTAACCTTGCTCCCTGTCGAGCACGCTCTACCGAAAGCGGACTGACATCGGCGCGATCCGGGTCGCGCTCAGTTAATCTGCGTTCGATGCTGTTTTGCATGATCTCGAAACGGCTCCCGATTTGGTTATGATCTAGCCAGAATCCGATTAATTCCTCCAAGTCCTGAGGACGTGCTGTAAACGACCACGCATCCGCGCGTTCCACTGCATCGAGAAAAGCCTTGCTATCTGCTATTCCTCGCGCTTTGACAAAAACTTCGATTTGATCGGATGCGAGATCATCCAGTGCAACGATCCTGAAGATCGAAGATGTTTCACCACGTGAATCTTGCTGGGTTTGAATATTGCTATCGGGTGCAATATCGTCATCAGATTCAATATTTTTCGTCTGTAGGCTGCTTGCGGATGTATGAAGTCTTGCATAAGGAAGCCAAGTTTCGCAGTAAGTTAAATCGGTCTCGGGTCGCCACGCTGTTGTTCGGCTGGTGATGACAATATGTACTCGATCTTTTGCGATACTGATTTGTTTACTTAATTTGCGAATCGCGAGTTCAAAGTCGCGAGGGTCTTGAAGACGTGCCTCATCTACCGAATCGAGAAAAAGCCACCCTTCGTTGCTCGATGTTAACCACGCAACAAATTCTTTGTAACTTCCTTCTTCAAAAGAATCTTCAAAATGGTCAGCAACATGTTCCAGGCGAAGAAAAAGCGCTGATTTTTCTTCGCTTCTAAGTGAACGTGCAATGTTACGGATTTCGGTCGTTTTGCCCGAACCGGCTTCGGATAAAACAACCAAGCGGCGCTCTTGAATCAGATCCGACCAGCGCAGGCGCTTATCAGCAGGAAGCCATTGACTGAAGTCCGTGTCATCACTCTCATTCGCCTCTTTCGGCAGATCACGAAAAGTCCTATTCAGCTCTACAAAATCGTTTGCCATGAGAGATCAGGAATCGCATTTTTCATAATCAATGAGGCTGCATTGTATTTTAATTATTTGTAATTTTATCGAGAATCTTGTTTTTTATGGAAACATGGGTCGTTACTCTTGTAGAGATTGTTTATGCAAATAATAAGAATAAGTTTTTCTGATCAGAAATCTCAGATTTTCTGAGGAAGATCATAGAATTTATATGGTTATAGGTTCGGTTAATTAAAAACTGGCAATTGCTGATATTGTCGTTCATAGCGTTGAGCTTTGGCTTGATCCCCGGCTTCTCTCGCTGCTTGCGCTGCGCGGTATAGCGCGTTGCGGCGGTTCGGGGTGCGTTGCAGAGAGGCTTCCAGTTCCTGCAAGGCGGCGGCCGGTTGGTTCAGCGTCAGCAACAGTTCGCCGAGCAATTCCCTGGCTGGGATGACGGCGCCGGGAGTGACGTTGTCTTTTTCGGTCGAATCTTCCAAAGCGGCGGATGCGCGCATCAACCGCAATGCTTCTTCGTTCCGGTTCTCGGCAGCGGCGATCCAGGCGGCAACGGCCAGGCGTTGAATTTCGATTTGACCGGCCGTGTAGTGTTTTTGGGCTGAACGATCGAGATCGCGCAATGCTTCCAGCCTTTGCAGACTGTCTTTCGCATCGGTGACGTTGCCGGTTTTGGCCGCGCCTAGACCTCTGGCAAAATGGATGATCGCTTCGCACCAGCCGAATTGCTGCCACGGGAAATCAGCCGGATGAAGGTGCAGTTTCGCTGCTCCGTGCCAATCACCGCGTTCAACCGTATAACGCGCCGGGATGGCGGCGTAGGCATAGGCTACCGTGGTATTGGACGGTTGCGCGTTGCCGATGGCTTGCACTTGTTGCACGATGTCCCATGCTTTGCCCGTTTCACCCAGTTGCAAATAGGCGTACAGCATATAATCCATGAAGTGAAAGCGCTGATCCCAGTTATTGCTCGACGCGTGCTGCCGGGCGTGTTCCTGCGCGGCCTGGTCCGCCGCCAGATTCGATTGCGCCGCATCTTGCCATTGCCCCAGGCGGATAAAAATATGCGACGGCATATGCAGCGCGTGCGGCACGGCCGGTGCGATTTGCGTGTATGCCCGGGCGGCATCGAGTCCGAGTTCCGCCAGCTCGGGATAATCGCTGCTGTGAATGATGTAATGCGCGACACCGGGGTGCTGCGGTTCATCTTTCAAAACACGTTGCAGCAATTGCAGTGCTTGTTTTTGCTTGACGAAAGTTTTGTCGTCCGGCGCGGCATTCGAAATCAGCGCCAGCGCATAAAACACCGCAGCTTCATGATCATCGGGAAATTCTGTGACGATACGCTTCATCGCTTGTTCGTACGCCAGCTTGCGGCTGCTGTAGTCGTTGCTGTCATCCAGCGGATATAAAGTGGCCGCGGCATTCAAATAAGCTTTTTCCCGGGCAGTTTTGATAGTTAGCAATTTCGTTTGCGAGATGGCGCTGCGCCCTTGTTGCAATTCCGAAGCGGACGGTGTCGTCGCCCATAACTGCTGGTAAAGACTCATGGCAATACCCCAATAACCCATGGCGCAATTGGGATCCGTGACGGTGACCTGGCGGAAAGTTTTTTCCGCTTCGTCGTACCAGAACGAATGCAGCATCGCGACTGCCTGGTTGAATTGCACTTGTGCGGCGGGTGTGCAGGAAACCGGGAAATGCACCTTGCCGAGTTTTTGCTGATCAAGGCCGCCGCCATGGTGATGATTGCCGTCGGCGGTTGCCGCTCCGGCCAGTAACAGCAGGATTGCTAAAATAAAAAAACGTATCAGAAATGTCATCGTAGTTCTCCTCGTGGTGCGCTATCGTCACCGGCCAGATTGTCAAGAATGGGGCATTGCGGGCGTTCGTCGCCGTGGCAATGCGCGATCAATTGCGTTAATGCGTGCGCGATTGTTTGCAACTCGGCGATGCGTGCTTGCAGATCGCTCAGGTGCGCGCTTGCTAATTCTTTCACTTCGCGCGCCGGCCGTTGCCGATCTTGCCATAGCGATAACAGTTTCTTGATTTGCGCCGTGCTGAAACCGGCAGTCCGCGCCCGGCGGATGAAACGCAAAGTATTAATGTCGCGCTCATCGTAACGGCGATAGCCGGAATAAGCACGTGCCGCTTTAGGAATAAGTCCCGTCGTCTCGTAATGACGGATCATTTTTGCCGATACGCCGGATGCGCTTGCTGCTTGTCCGATGTTCATTTTATCCTCATCAATGATGACTGTGTGCCAGCGCATGGCCGCGTCCATGTGCAATCAGCCAGCGGTTAAGCGGAAAAGCGGCGGCACCGGCGATTACCAGCGCGGTGAAGAGACTGTCCCAGAATAACACCGAATCAAGCGGTGCCGCCATCACTCCTGGAATGATCACCATCACTAGATTATCGGCGATTTCCATGATAGCGATCGAAGCGGTATCCGCAGCGAGCGCAATTTTCAGTGCTGCCCGGAGCGGATAGCCGGCCCGCAGAATGGGCAGCATGGTAAGCGCATAGCCGGAAAGAAACGCGAGTCCGGTGGCCAGAACGATTGTTTTCGCAGCGCTCCATTGCAAAGTTGTTCCAATCACCATTCCGGCCACTTTGCCGATGGCGCATCCCATTAAGCAGTGCAAAGTAGCGATGGCGGCTGTGTGATTAAGTGTGTGAATGGCTTGTCATAAACGACTCCCGAGTCATTTGTTAAAGGAGTCCAGATACTAAACCTTGCGATCATTGGAAGGCCAAGCATGCGATTGCAATTTCCCGGCAACCGTTTATTGCAACCTGGAAGATACTCGACTACAATGCGTGCAACATTGTTGCATTTATCTCAGTATGTCTCATCAATTTCATCATAGCGCAGAAGATTTGATCCGGCACAACGGCGGAAAGGTAACCACGGGCAGAGTCGGAATCCTGGCTATTTTGCTTGCCGAGCAGCATGCTATCACCCACCGGGAAATCGAGCAGCGCCTGCCGCAAACCTTGCAATTGGACCGGGTGACTTTGTATCGCGTGCTGGAATGGCTGGCCGGGAAAAATCTGATCCACAAAGTGAGCAGTGGCGACCGGGTGTGGCGCTATCATGCCAACCGCGATGTGTCATCGCATCAGCACGCGCATTTTAAATGCACCGGTTGCGCGCAAGTAATTTGCTTGGAAACATTGCCGGTGGAACGCGATTGGTCGTTGCCGGCCGGTTACCGTTTCCAGGAAATTGAACTGACCGTGAAAGGTCTTTGCGCCAACTGCTGCTGACCATGATACGCAAAAGCTTCTTTCTCTTTCTGACATTGGCTTTATTGGCTGTGCCGGTATTTTTGATGGCGCACGCATTCACGCATTATGCGCAAACCGATGTGCTGGAAAGCGCCGGAAGCGAAAATGATGCCGGCGTGGATCTGGATGAGATTTGCTTCGATTGTATTGCGCTGACTGCGCTCAATTTTATTTTAATCGCGCCGGGATTGTGTCTATGCAATTCGGCAATCCGCCGCCGCTTGTCATTATTCGTACCGCAACCTCATGCGCAAGGCAATGCGCTTCCCTATTTCTCGCGCGCGCCGCCACTGTAGCTTCTTCGATTCCTCAAGCGGTTAATCCAAGTCTGACTTCGTATCGCACAGTCGATTGATTGTTGCGATCTATTTTGTTTGCTTGCGATTGATCAGCTTCATTGGTGCAACCCAGTTGCACGACTGACACCCATATCGAATGAGGCAAGCCCAATGAATTATTCTCATCATGAATTGTATGATGCAAGGCGGCTGCGCGATCGCTGGCAATTTAAGCCGGCCGCTGCGGCGCTGCTGATATTGTTGCTGGATGCGCCGGATAGCCACGCGCAAACCACCAGCAAAGATGTCGAACTACCCGGCGTCGTGATTGCCGCCCCGGCCGCCAGTTCTTCTGAATCTGTCGGATTCAAGGCGGATGCCGTCGTGCAAGGCGATCGTCTGCGCCGGAATCGCGCGGCCAATCTTGGCGATACGCTGTCGCACGAACTCGGTGTTTCTTCCAGTAGTTTTGGTCCCGGCGCCGGCCGTCCCATTATCCGAGGACAAGATGGTCCGCGTGTGCAAATACTGGAAAACGGCATCGGCACCGGGGATCTTTCCGTCATCAGTCCGGATCATGCGGTGGCAACGGAAACCCTCAGCGCCTCGCGCATCGAAATATTGCAAGGCCCGGCAACCTTGCTGTACGGCAGCGGCGTTTCCGGCGGCACTGTGAATGTCATCAATGCGCGCATTCCGGATCGCTTGTTTAAAGCACCGCAGGCCAATTTCGAAGGGCGCTTCAATTCCGCGCTGGAAGAGCGCAGCGGCGCATTGAATGCGTCCGGCAGCATGGGCAAAATGTCATGGTATCTCGAGGGAAACAAGCGGCTCACCAGCGATGTGCACATTCCCGGCCGCGCCAATGTGCATGATCCTAACAGCGACGTCGGCTTTATCAGAAATAGCGCCATCGACACCAGCAATCTATCGGCCGGTAGCTCTTACGTCGGCGAGCGTGGGTTTATCGGCATTTCGGTATCCCGATTGGATAATCTCTATGGCATTCCGGGGCCGGAAGGGTCGAAAATCGATATGGGTCAGACCCGGTACGGTCTGGCCGGTGATCTGGACAATCCGCTCAAAGGGTTTGAGCAGCTGAGAATCCGCTTCAATTATAACGATTACCGCCATAATGAACTGACCGAGCATGAGATCGGCACCCGGTTTAAAAACAGAGAACAGGAAGGCCGCGCAGAATTGGTTCATGCACCAATAGCGAACTGGCGAGGCACAATGGGTATTCAACTGCAAAACCGCGATTTTTCCGCTAAGGGCGATGAAGCGTTCGTGCCGTCCAGCGTTTCACAATCGGCCAGTATCTTCATGCTGGAAAAGCGCGACTGGCAGCGATGGCAGTTCGAGATAGGCGGACGCTTTGAGCATGCCATGCATAATCCGCAAGGCGCTCTGCTGCAAACCCGGAACTTCGATCTCTATAGCGTTTCCGCTCGCAGCGTATGGAAATTTATCGAAGGCTATCAACTCAACTTAACCGCCACGCGCGGGCAACGCGCGCCCAACACCGTTGCACTCTTCGCCAATGGTTTTCATGTGGCGACCAACACCTTTGAGCAGGGAAACCAGACGCTCGGCAAAGAAACTTCCAATAATTTCGATATTGCATTGCAAAAAACTTCAGGGATACTCACGGGTAAAGTCAATTTGTTTTACAACCACGTCAACGATTATATATTTCAAAAGAGCCGTGATAGTAATGGCGACAGACTTGCGGATCGCGTCGATGCGGAAGGTGTCTTGGATAATCAAGGCGCTTTTTTGGTGCAGGATTATGCGCAAACGAACGCGAAGTTTTATGGTTTGGAAGCCGAGGCCATTGTCGCTGTTGTGCCTGATATGCTGAATGTGCGGTTTTTTACCGACATCGTCCACGGCCGGCTGAAGAATAACGGTAATATCCCGCGTATAACGCCGCAACGCTTTGGCTTCGATCTCGATTTGAAGAAGAATGCCTGGTCTGGCAATTTTAACCTGACGCGCGTCGTGCGCCAGGATCGCGTGGCCGTGCTGGAAACTGAAACACCCGGCTATACCCTGATGAATGCCGAAATGGGTTATCACATGAAGCTTGGTCGATCGGTTAACTATACGCTTTTCCTGCAAGGCCGGAATTTGCTCGACAGCGACATGCGCGTGCATACTTCTTTCTTGAAGGATATTGCGCCGCTGCCGGGTCGCGCTATTGTTGCAGGTGTTCGAGGCGCTTTCTAAAGAAGCCGTTCAATAAAATCCGGTGTTTGTTTTCCAAGACCTGAGGGTGCTTGCAGAATAGCCTTTTGGTGTTACTCTGCGATACCCATAATCACTCATGATATTTTTAATTGCAGCCTACCCATAAGATTTAAATACATGGTCAGATGGCTTAAATATTTTTTTCTCGGCACTTTTACCGGCCTGCTGGGTGTGATCGTTTATTTGTCACCCGCCGGTTTATGGCTGGAAGAGAGAGTGGGTTTAAGCACATTATTTCTTTTACGTGGCGCGATCCAGGCGCCGTCCGATGTCGTTGTCATCGCGATCGATCAGCCTTCGGCCAGTCAGCTTAATCTGTCCATTAAGCCGCGATTATGGCCACGCAATCTTCATGCGCAATTAATCACTCAACTGGCGGCGGCAGGCGCGAGCACCATCATTTTTGATCTTATTTTTGATACACCGAGCGACATACCGGAACAGGATGAAGCGCTAGCGAATGCCATTAAAGCAGCGGATCGTGTGGTATTGGTTGAACGGCTGGATTATGAGGATTCCGCGCTTCTGAACCAACATGATAACGCGGCTCAGCACCACTATATTCGTGAAGGCGCTGCGCAACTGCTACCGTTGGTTGCCGATGCGGCAAAAGCGCGTGCGCCTTTTATTTTGCCCAAAGTGGAAAGGGTTCATCATTATTGGACGTTTAAGTCGAACGCCGGCGACATTCCCACAGTGCCGGTCGTTGTTCTGCAGTTATATGCATCCGCGCTATACGGCGACTTTGTCCGGTTGCTCAACTTGTCAAACCCGGAGCTTGCGGCGCATTTGCCTGTTCGAATGGATGACGCGGATATCGAAGATCTGATCCTGACGCTACGAAATATGTTTGTCAGCAGCCCGCAATTAGCATCTCAACTGAAAGAGAATCTGGATCGCGACAATCGTTTAAAGGTGGAAGAAAAAAGAGTAATGCGTTCGCTGCTGGAACTCTACTCCGGTGATCAAATCCGCTACCTGAATTTTTATGGTCCGCCACGTAGCATAAAAACCATCCCCTACTATCAGGCGTTACAGTTAGATACAGATAACCGGGATCATCAATCAGAGCGAGAAAATTTAAAAGATAAGATTGTTTTCGTCGGGTTTTCGGGTACTACGCAATCCGAACAAGATATTGTCCGGGACGATTATCCAACGGTATTTTCCAATCCGGACGGGCTTTACATCAGCGGCGTAGAAATCACCGCTACGGCTTTCGCTAATTTACTGGAAAATAAACCGATCAGGCCACTATCAACCGCTGGCAATTTGAGCATTCTGTTTCTATTTGGTTTTGCCATAGGGTTGTCGGCACAAATTTTAACCACCCGGAAAACTATCGTTCTCAGCCTTCTTCTTCTCTGCATTTATACATTCATTGCCTACGCTTTCTTTAAGAATGCCATGATATGGCTACCGTTCATCATCCCGGCTGCGCTCGTTTTGTTTACATTAATGCTGGTTTGGGCATTAAAGGTTCTCGCGCTTGAGGAGTTTATCGGTATAGCCGGACCAGACCAAGAACTGGATGCGATTATCGAGAAATATCGTGGCGTTTTCTCGGGTACATGCTTAACAACCGATATTGCAGGCTATACGACACTGGCCGAAACCATGAATCCCTCTGCGCTTGAGAAGCTGATGACTAATTATCGCGCAGCATTAAAGAATCCTATTGTTCAGCATCATGGCAGGGTTATGGATACAACAGGGGATTCTTCACTTTCCATCTGGAATAAAAAATCAGAAAATCCACACGCAGCAAAGCTTTTCGGTTGGATCAAAAAAACACCAAGCCCTGCTGACAGGTCTCGTGCATGCAAAGCGGCGCTTGATCTCAATGCCGCGATTGCGCGTTTTAACAAAATGAATAATCCACCGCTTCCAACCAGAATCGGTTTGCATTTTGGCGGCATGTCTTTAAACAAAAGCGATGGCACTTATCGTGTTACAGGCGATGTCGTCAACACAGCCAATCGGATTCAAGACGCCAATAAAATTTTCAAAACAAGCATTCTGCTGTCGGGTGATGTCATCGAAGGGCTGGATGATTTTCTGGTACGCCCGTTGGGGAGCTTTCCCCTACCGGGAAGAATTAAACCGGTTGAACTGTTTGAACTCATCGCATACCGGCAATCTGCCAGTAAGCAGCAACTATGGCTGTGCGAAACCTTCGCAAACGCTTTAAACGCTTATCAACTAAAAAAATGGCGTGAGGCCAGCCGATATTTTCACGAAATTCTGAGCGTATTCCCATCGGACGGCCCTACACATTACTTTCTGCCGCTGTGCCAAAATATCAAAATGAATCTCCCGCGGCTTCTTGGCCTATTCTCGAAATAGACAGCAAGTAATTCCTGGGATGTTTACACAAAAATCAAAAACAAAGTCACGAAGACTACACTGTGAGAAATATCACAGACAAAAAATAGCCCCATAATTAAAATTTCAACTGGGTTTGATAAAAGTCATATTTCCTAGCTAGTTATAAGATCACCCATTTCGTATAATGAAAATATGCATAAAGTAAGTCGCTTAATATCCAGTTTTTTATAAATACTCACTCATTATTCGTCAATTAGTCTGACGAATAGAAAGAAGACCAAGAATGAAAATAGGCTGGGCGATTACGATTTGTTTATATCGGAGAAAACTCCCGGCAATGGTGTTCACTGTCCTTACAGTGACTTGCTGGATGACTTTAATAACCAAGTCGCAAGCAGCGTCGGCTTGCAAAACAGAAGTGGCGCGCGTGGTATCGATGCAGGGAGTAATCGAAATACGCCGGGCTCAAGAAAATGCCTGGCAACAAGCGGGCATGGATATCGTTCTTTGCGCAGGCGATATGATCCGCGCCCGCGCGCAAAGCCGCGCGGCACTGCGCTTAAGCAACGACAGTATGCTGCGTCTTGACCAGAAAACCAGTATCACATTTCCGCAACTGCAAGAAGAGAAAGGCACATCGCTGCTGGACTTGCTGGAAGGTGCAATCCACATCATCACACGTACCCCCAGACCCTTTAAAATCAGAACACCCTTTGCCAACGCCAGTGTGGAAGGAACAGAATTTTTTGTCGGTCTTAAAGCGGATACTACAGAAGTTATTGTATATGAAGGTAAGGTATCGGTTAGCAATGAACTTGGAAGTTTGCTTCTTAACGACCATGAGGCAGCTATTACACAAAAAGGACAAGCGCCGCATAAAGAAATTATCATTCGTCCGACTGATGCGGTGCAGTGGGCATTGTATTACCCAGCTATACTGAATTACTGGCAGCGCAATGAAAACGGCAATGGTGATTTGATTCGCAAGGCAAATCATTTACTCTCTTCCGGGCAGGCGGAAGAAGCCAAGGAAGTTATCCGGCAAATTCTGCAACTCGAACCTGATAATAGTGCCGCGCATGCGCTGCTGGCCATTATCTCGGTAGTACAGAATGAAAAAGACCAGGCACTCGAACTGGCCAACAAGGCAATCACATTGGATCAACATTCTGCTGCTGCGTATTTAGCGCTTTCCTACGTGCAACAAGCACAATTCGAGATTGATTTAGCACTTGAAAGCGTGCAAAAAGTAGTCGCACTGGATGCGAAAAATGCACTTGCTTGGGCAAGGCTGGCCGAATTGCAGATGTCATTAGGCTACCAGGATCGTGCATTAGACGCGGCACAGCACGCGGTAAGTTTGAATGCCGATCTGGCTAAAACCCAAACAGTATTAGGCTTTGCGTATTTACTGCAGATCGATACCCAATCAGCAAAAACTTTCTTTAAACAAGCCATTGCACTTGATCAAGCCGATCCCATGCCAAGGCTTGGATTAGGAATTGCTTTGATCCGTGAAGGCAGCTTGGAAGCCGGGCGCATCGAACTGGAAATCGCCGCCAGCCTCGATCCAGCGAATTCTCTTATCCGCAGCTATCTGGGAAAAGCCTATTTTGAGGAAAAACGCTATCCGCTCGCCGGTACTCAATTCGATCTCGCCAAAGAACGCGATCCCAAAGATCCTACGCCGTGGTTTTACGATGCCATTCAGAAACAAACGCAGAACCGGCCGGTAGAAGCGTTGCGGGATATTCAGAAATCGATTGAACTGAACAATAACCGTGCGGTATATCGATCGAAATTTCTGTTGGATCGCGATGAAGCGGCACGTGGTTCCAGTCTTGCGCGTATATTTGAAACTCTTGGATTTGAACGGCGCGCAATTATGGAAACCGCAAAGTCACTGAGCTTCGATCCATCCAATCACTCGGCGCATCGGTTTCTTTCAGATACGTACGCGAACACGCCGCGGCATGAGGCTGCACGTGTCAGTGAACTGCTACAAGCCCAGCTTCTACAGCCCATCAATGTCAATTCTGTACAACCGCATATGGCGGTTGCAGATCTCAATATCATCACTAACACAGGCCCGTCAAATCCAGGGTTTAATGAATTCACACCATTGATGGAGCGCAGCAAACCGCAATTGGTTACCTCAGGGGTTGTTGGAAATAATGGTACTTTGGGAAATGAATTAGTATTCTCTAAGTTCAATGAACGCACATCGATCAGCCTGGGGCAGTTTCATTATGAAAGCAAGGGCTTTCGTAGTAATAATGATCAGAACCATGATGTATTGAATGCATTCGTGCAGCACGCGGTAACATCTAAATTGAATTTGCAGGCTGAGGTTCGGACTCGCTCGACACATCACGGTAATCTGCTGTTGGATTTTGATCGTGATACAAATAACTCTAGAGCCCCTCAAAATAGATTTCGTAGAGAGATTGATCAAAATACTGCACGAATTGGTGCAAAGTATGATTTAGCTGTTAATCAAAATATTTTATTATCCGGACTATATGCTGATAGGGAAAGTAAGAATATAGACCCTGATTCCAATACCCCCAGCAACTACGAAATATCAGCCAAGAACGAAGGGTATCAAACCGAAATTCAGTATCAACTCCGCAACTCTAATTTTAGTATTATAGCTGGCAGTGGAAACTATGATCTTAATGTGAATCGAAGTTCGTTAACTAGAAACTTGATAATTAATCAGATTTTTAATCCTAAAAAACAAAATTTTGATATAGATAAAACAAATGGGTATCTATATTCAAATTTAAATTTTGGTTCCAATCTGAATGCGACTTTAGGCTTTAGCTATGATACTTATAAAGAAAAAGGATTAGAAATTGATCGATTCAATCCCAAAGCAGGCCTGCAATGGAACATTGTTAGTAGTTTAAGGTTACGCCTGGCTTTTATTGAAGCTGTTAAAGCTCCTTTAACAACCAACCAAACCATTGAACCAACTCAGATTTCCGGTTTTAACCAACTGTATGATGATATCAATGGTACCCAATCACGCCGAATCGGTATAGGACTGGACGGACATTACAAAGAAAAAGTTTTCAGTGGTTTTGAAATCTCGAGTCGGGATTTACGAGTTCCTTCGTTTTCAACAGACAATGTGTCCATTGATGATCAAAAAGAAAAAATTTATCGTGCATACTTATATGGCGTTTCTAGTAACAGATTGTCAGTAAAAAGTGAGATTCAGTTTGAACAATTTTCTCGTGATGAAACACCATTAGGGCTTCACAAAATAGATACGCTGAGCATACCTATCAACCTCAATTATTTTAATTTTCACGGATTGTTTTTTAGTCTAACCGGTACTTTTGTACGACAAGAAATAGATCGTAAAGAAATTTCAAATGAAAAAAATCAAAAATTTTTTCTTGTCGATGCGTTGCTTGGCTACAGACTCCCAAATCGCAGGGGGATAATTAGTTTGGATGCTAAAAATATTTTTGATCAATCTTTTTTATTTCGAAATATTCACTTTCAAACTGCAGAACCTATAAACCCGATGTATTTGCCAACAAGAACAATTTTCACACGTTTAACCTTAAATTTTTAATAGGAGAATCAAAATGTACAAAACCAGAAAATCGTTATTATCTTTAACCGCTTTGTCCGTAGCGATGCTACTTTCCGGTTGTCAAGCAGTAGAATTCCATAAAATGCATTCTGGCAATATGACTCCGCCCAGCACGCATCCTTTACCCCCCGGGATTGCAAAACAGTTAGAACAAATAGGGGGGGATAATGTTGGTTTCGTTGCTTTACACGATGTTAAAACAGGTAATGTAAGGCTTTTACTACGCGAAGATGAAGAATATAGAATAATAAGTGGAAGGGAAAAAGATGAGATTTTATCAAAACCTAGAACAGAGGAAAAAAAATCAATAATCATCGTAGAGACCTTCAGAGTAAATCCGAAGTGCCAGCTTATCACTATTGATGGTTCATCTATCCTTATGTGTAATCACATCAAATAAAAATGACTCTTAACTTATCATTTTTAAGTTGTTTCATGGGCATGTTGAGTGCCGATGATGAGTGATTGCCGAAGCTGATGTCCATTTAATGTATTACTGGGGCATATCCTAAATAGCTATGGTCAAATAGTCCAACAACAAAATCATCTTGCATATAGTGATTATGAAGATAGACAGCTTCATCAACGACCTTGTTTACTAAACTTTCTTCGGTCCATGTAGGATCAGTAATAGGGTCATTTAGAGTATCTAAAAGTAGTGTCTGAAAATCCTCAGGATTCCCGTTTTTCGGGAATCCGCTAATTTGACTGAGTTCTGTACTATCCAAACGAGAAAACATCCTTATCAATGTGCCATAAAAAATGGATTTTATATTCTCATCCGTTGCAGCTATATTGCCTAATTGCGATATGCCCAATTCATCTGCATCATAGATTTTATCTTCGGATTGGAAATCATACCTATCTGTAAATGGAAAATTATATTCTGACGGAAAATCTACCAAAGGCTGAACTTTCGCTCCGAGTGATGCATTCGATAAAGCTCCAATATTTTCATTAAACCCAACCAAACTTTCAAATGAGCCTATATCTGTATTAAAAAGGATACTGGTATGATCCAATCTTTCCGGAACAAGACCGGCATTTTTAAAATAGTCATTAATTACACTGTCTGAAACACCAGTTATTTCATGTAGCATCGACTTTGTTACCCCATGCTGTCGCGCTGCTGTAAAAATTATTTCTGGTTGGTTGACATTGGCGAAAATAAAATTAAAAGCTTGTTCTACTGTTACACCCAATTTAGCCAAATGCTTTTCTGCTGAGATGAATTGCTTTGTTGACATATTAACTCCTTATTACTAATGATATTGGCTCTATTCCAAAATAGCGAGGGTTGATTGGCAATAAGAAACTTTCTTTTATTCTAGGCAGCATTGGGCTTATGATTTTTTAGCGCATCTCATTCTAGTGGCAGCATCATAGGCCCAACCAGGCCTTGTCTTCAATGTCTAATAAGGCGATTATTGGAATAAAATAAATAAAAAAAGCACACCAGATTTCTGATGTGCTTTTTCACAAGTCACTCCCTGATTACAGCTATTACAGCAATGGGATAATCAACAAGGCTACAATGTTGATGATCTTAATCAATGGGTTAATCGCTGGACCTGCGGTGTCTTTGTACGGATCACCAACAGTATCGCCAGTTACAGAAGCTTTATGAGCCTCACTGCCTTTGCCGCCGAAGTGTCCGTCTTCGATATATTTCTTGGCATTATCCCAAGCACCGCCACCTGTGGTCATGGAGATCGCAACAAACAAACCGGTTACGATAGAACCCATCAATACACCACCCAATGCTTGCGGCCCCAGAATCACACCCACCAGCAGCGGAATCAGCACCGGCAATAACGAAGGAACCATCATTTCCTTGATCGCGGCTTTCGTCAGCATATCAACCGCACGGGAATAATCGGGCTTACTTGTACCTTCCATAATACCGGGAATTTCTTTGAACTGACGGCGCACTTCGATAACCACTGATCCAGCTGCACGTCCGACTGCTTCCATCGACATGGCACCGAATAAATAAGGAATCATGCCGCCGATGAAGAGACCGATAATGACCATGTGGTTGGACAAATCAAAAGTCAATTCATGTCCGGCGTGCTCCAATGCATGGGTATAGTCAGCAAACAATACCAGCGCAGCCAAACCGGCGGATCCGATCGCATAACCTTTGGTCACTGCTTTGGTAGTGTTACCGACAGCATCCAGCGGATCGGTAATTGCGCGCACCGAATCAGGCATTTCCGACATTTCGGCAATACCGCCTGCGTTATCCGTAATCGGACCGTACGCATCCAGTGCAACGATAATACCTGTCATCGACAACATCGACGTTGCTGCAATGGCAATTCCATACAAACCGGCTAACGCATAGGCCAAAATGATACTGATACAAACAGCCAGTACAGGCGCTGCGGTTGCACGCATAGAAACACCCAGACCAGCAATGATGTTGGTTGCATGTCCGGTCGTAGAAGCTTCAGCGATGTGCTGGACAGGTTGATAATCGGTTGAAGTGTAGTATTCGGTAATGACCACCATCAATCCCGTCAACACCAGACCGATCGTTGCTGCCAGGAAAATACGCATGACCAGCATACCGCCCGCAACTTCAGTACCGTCAATCACCAGCGACATGTCACCCATAAACCATACGGTAACCGGTAAGTACGCTACCAACGCAATACCGCCTGCTACCATCAAACCGCGATAGAGCGCACTCATGATAGTGCCGCCGTCACGCATCTTGACATAGTAGCAACCCACGATAGAGGCAATAATAGAAACGGCACCGAGCATTAACGGATAAACGACAGCGCTGCCTGCATTGGCAGTGAACAATAATGCACCTAATAACATGGTCGCGATAATCGTAACCGCGTAGGTTTCAAACAAATCGGCCGCCATCCCTGCGCAGTCACCGACGTTATCGCCCACGTTGTCCGCAATAACCGCCGGGTTGCGTGGATCATCTTCCGGAATACCGGCTTCCACTTTGCCCACCAAATCCGCACCGACGTCCGCGCCTTTGGTGAAAATGCCGCCACCCAAACGCGCAAAAATCGAAATCAGCGATCCGCCGAATGCAAAACCAATCAGCGGTTTGATGACATCGCTGACCGCCTGATCGGGATTGGCGCCGTCGAACAACATGGCGCAGTAGCCAGCAACACCCAGCAAACCTAAAGCCACCACCAGCATTCCGGTAACGGCGCCGCCTCTGAAAGCAATCGCCAGGGCTTCATTCAATCCGATACTCGCAGCTTGCGCGGTACGTACATTGGATTGAACCGATACGGTCATTCCCAGGAACCCCGCAGCACCGGAAAGTACAGCGCCTAAAGCAAAACCAATCGCCGTATCCCAGCCAAGCGCCACCCACAGTGCAAGAAATAAAACCGCGCCCACCATGCCGATGGTCATGTACTGACGTTTCAGATAAGCAGAAGCGCCTTCCTGAATCGCTTTAGCAATATCCTGCATACGTTGGTTGCCCGTTGATTGAGCAAAAATCCCCTTAATCCATATCCCACTGAATATCAGGGCTACAATCGCACTACCAATTGCGATAACTAAACCACTAGACATAAACAAACTCCAATTAAAGTCAGACCACACAAAAAATCACATGCAGAATCCCGGCCTAATTAATTCCACATTATTAAACACTTGTCCCAAAATAAAATCCGGATGTATTTTATCCGTTCTTGCTCCTTGCGTGCAGCAAATATTTATGAAATTTAGATTGTTAGATGATTGAATTCAAATTGTTTGACTTCCGTACAACACCAAACACAATCGCAATCTTAATTATCATCAAATTTTGAATTCACTCAATTTTTTTGCAACCGCAACATTTTTGAGCCGCACATAATCCGGCAGGCCATCCTTATACGGCGGATAATCTTCGCCTTCGATCAACGGCGCCAGGTATTCGCGGCATGCTTGGCTGATGCCAAATCCATCTTCGCTGATGAAATCAGCCGGCATCATCTTTTCAACATTCGCCACGCTGGACAGCTGCGCCATTCCCACCGACCATTTGTAAGGTGAGCTTGATTCACGCACGATAGTAGGCATTACTGAGTTGTGTCCCGCCAAGGCGTATTCCACGGCTGCTTTACCCATCGCATAGGCTTGTTCGACGTCGGTTTTGGAAGCCACATGGCGCGCTGCGCGCTGTAGATAATCCGCAACACCCCAGTGATACTTCAAACCCAAACCGTCTTTAATGATATTTGCCACCACCGGAGCCACGCCGCCTAACTGCGCATGACCGAAGGCATCGCGCAATCCTTGATCGGACAGGAAATTACCATCGGCGCCTTTAACACCTTCCGATACTACGACTGAGCAGTAACCGTAGTCTTTGACATAACGGTCTACTTTGGCAAGAAACTTCTCTTTGTTAAAGGTAACTTCGGGGAATAAAATCACAATCGGAATCTCGCAATCCGGGCTGGAAGCCAAACCGCCAGCAGCTGCAATCCAGCCCGCGTGACGCCCCATCACTTCGAGTACAAAAACCTTGGTGGAAGTTTTGGCCATGCTCGCCACGTCAAAGCTGGCTTCACGCGTGGAAACCGCAATGTATTTGGCTACCGAACCAAAGCCTGGGCAGCAATCGGTGATCGGCAAATCGTTATCGACGGTTTTGGGAACATGGATTGCTTGAATTGGATAATCAAGCGTGCCCGACAATTGCGAAACCTTCAAGCAGGTATCAGCCGAATCGCCGCCACCGTTATAAAAAAAGTAACCGATGTTGTGTGCCTTGAATACTTCGATCAGGCGTTCGTATTCCCGGCGATTCTGTTCCAGGCTTTTTAATTTGTAGCGGCAGGAACCGAATGCACCGGACGGGGTGTAACGCAGCGCAGCAATCGCGGCCGCCGAATCTGCGTTGGTATCGATCAGATCCTCGGTCAACGCACCAATAATCCCATTGCGTCCCGCATACACAGTACCGATTTTGTCGGTATGCTGCCGCGCCGTTTCCAGAACGCCCGCAGCAGAGGCGTTAATCACAGCCGTAACGCCGCCAGATTGGGCATAAAATGCATTTTTTATTGCCATATTTTTCTCCTGATTAATAAATCGTAAGTAAGCTATTGTTATTCCATTCAGTCTGCACGCGCAAAAACTCAGGTGCGACTCGTCGCATCCTGAGTTTTAACCTGCTTTATGAATCAAAAAAGAAGCTGCTAGAACTTATTTTAATGCTGCCAAAATCAGATCGCGTATTTCTTCAACTGTGCCGATGCCGGCTATTTTGATATAACGAGGTGCGCCCTTTCCGCCATTCGCCGACCATTTTGAATAATACTCAACCAATGGCTCAGTTTGCTCATGGTAGACCTGCAAACGTTTCCGGACAGTTTCTTCCTTATCGTCATCGCGTTGTATCAGCGGCTCCCCGGTGACATCATCCTGCCCATGCGTTTTGGGTGGATTAAAATCCACATGATAGGTACGGCCTGATGCGGGATGTACTCTACGGCCCGACATACGCTTCACAATTTCAGCGTCCGCAACATCGATCTCGACCACGAAATCAATCGGCACACCGGCTGCTTTCATTGCATCGGCTTGTGGAATCGTGCGCGGAAAACCGTCAAACAGAAAACCCTTGGCACAATCAGGTTCAGTAATACGTTCCTTGACTAAATTGATAATAATATCGTCGGAAACCAATCCGCCTGTATCCATTATCTTCTTGGCCATAATGCCCAGTTCAGTCCCCGCTTTTACAGCGCTGCGCAGCATATCTCCCGTTGAAATTTGCGGAACACCGAAATGTTCCTTAATATAATTGGCCTGCGTGCCTTTTCCGGCGCCAGGACCGCCTAATAAAATGACTCGGATAATGATTCTCCCTTTATTACCAATTTACTGAAAGCAGTGACGTAATTATTATTTATGTGCGCCACTTCAACGACATCATGCGATTATATCGCAGGCAAGCCGGATACTCGAGTTTTTTACTATGCTAATTTTTGTAAAACCAAATAATTTCATAATAACCAGTTACGTTAATACAATATAGGTTATGCGATAATCTGCACCGACTCTTAACAGGAAAAATTATGGATGAAAACAGAAGTAAAGCGCTTGATGCCGCATTAGCCCAAATCGAAAAACAATTCGGTAAAGGCTCCATCATGCGACTCGGGGCTAACGATGTCGCTTATGACATACAAGTCGTCTCTACCGGCTCGTTGGGACTCGATATCGCCTTGGGTGTCGGCGGATTGCCGCGCGGGCGGATCATCGAAATTTACGGGCCTGAATCATCCGGTAAAACGACGCTGACGCTGCAAGTCATCGCCGAAATGCAAAAATTAGGCGGAACCGCAGCTTTTATCGACGCAGAGCACGCGCTCGATCCGCAATACGCGCAAAAAATCGGCGTCAATGTCAAAGAACTGTTGATTTCACAGCCCGATAACGGCGAACAAGCGCTGGAAATCGCCGACATGCTGGTACGTTCCGGCTCGGTCGACATCATCGTGGTGGATTCCGTCGCCGCGCTCACACCGCGCGCGGAAATCGAAGGCGATATGGGCGATCCGCAAATGGGATTGCAAGCCCGGCTGATGTCGCAAGCATTACGCAAACTGACCGCCAACATCAAACGCAGCAACACCATGGTCATCTTCATTAACCAGATCCGCATGAAAATCGGCGTCATGTTCGGCAACCCGGAAACGACAACCGGCGGTAATGCGCTGAAATTTTACGCCTCCGTGCGTCTGGACATCCGCCGCACCGGATCAATCAAAAAAGGCGAAGAAACTATCGGTAACGAAACGCGTGTGAAAGTCGTGAAAAATAAAGTCGCACCGCCGTTCAAACAAGCGGATTTCGATATCCTCTACGGTGAAGGCATTTCGCGCGAAAGCGAAATCATCGAACTGGGCGTATTACACAAACTGATCGACAAATCCGGCGCCTGGTATGCGTATCAAGGCGAAAAAATCGGTCAGGGCAAAGACAATGTGCGCGATTATCTGAAAGAACACAAAGAAATGGCGCAGGAAATCGAGCAGAAAATCAGAGCCATCGTCGGTATTGCCGATTATGCCAAACCGGTTAAAGAAAAAGCCGAGAAAGAACGAATCGATAAAGAGCCATAACCTGCATGGACACACGCTCCCCCTTGGAAATTCGCGCACTGCGCTACCTGGCGCAGCGTGAGTACTCACGCCGGGAGCTGGAGCAAAAACTTTCCGCCCGCAAAGATTCTGGTGTAACGGCAGAGCTGGCAGAGTTGACCGAGGTACTGGATAGACTGGAGCAGCAGGGTTTTCTTTCCGAACAGCGCATGGTCGAGCAAGTCGCCCGGACGCGCCGCTCCCGTTTCGGCAGTCAGCGCATCATTCATGAATTAAAAGCCAAGGGAATCGACGATCATTTGATCGACGGTATCCGCCCGGCACTCAAAGAAAACGAATTGGAAGCCGCGCTCAACATCTGGCGCAAGAAATTCGATCATCCGCCCGCCACACGGGAAGAACGCGCCAAACAAATACGATTCATGATGAACAGGGGTTTTTCCATGGAAACGATACAACGGGTTTTATCACAAGCTAACGAGGAAAACGCATGAGCAAACAGCTTGCGCACATACTGCTGATGCTGGCAATTCTGGCTTTCAGTCATCCGGTTCTCGCCGGTGGAATCACGCCGATCCAGGAAATCAATGAAGCTCCGGCCAATTTTGACGGCCGGGAAGTCAAACTGAAAGGCATCCCGAAAAATCCTACGCGCTTACCGCTGGTCAATCTGAAATCTTATGTGCTGGAAGACAGCAGCGGCGAAATTACCGTTCTCACCGAACTCGATCTTCCCAAAATGAATGAAGAAATCACCATCCGGGCCAAAGTAAGAAGCCTGGCGATTGTCAAAGGCGAAGCGGTTGGCTTGACTGTGACCGAACTCGAACGATACGAATCAATACAAAAACTATGAAAAGCAGCGAAATACGACAAAAATTTCTCGAATTCTTTGCATCACACGGCCATGCCGTCGTCGCATCCAGCCCGCTCGTACCGGGCAACGATCCCACTTTATTGTTCACCAATGCCGGCATGGTGCAATTCAAAGACGTGTTCCTCGGTCAGGACAAACGCCCTTACGTGCGCGCCGCCAGTTCGCAGCGCTGCGTGCGCGCAGGCGGCAAGCACAACGATTTGGAAAATGTCGGCTACACTGCGCGGCATCACACCTTCTTCGAGATGCTTGGCAACTTCAGTTTCGGCGATTACTTCAAACGCAACGCCATTTTGTTTGCCTGGGATTTCCTCACCAACACGCTCGAAATCCCGCGCGAAAAATTGTGGGTTACGGTGTATGCCGAAGACGACGAAGCCGCCGACATCTGGTTGAACGAAGTCGGCGTCGAACCGGCGCGCGTGGTGCGCATCGCTACCATGGACAACTTCTGGCAAATGGGCGATACCGGACCTTGCGGCCCCTGTTCGGAAATATTTTACGACCACGGCCCGGACGTGGCTGGCGGCCCGCCTGGCTCTCCTGATGCCGATGGCGACCGCTACATCGAGATCTGGAATCTGGTGTTCATGCAGTACAACCGCGACAGCGCCGGCGTGCTGCACCCGTTGCCAAAACCGTCAGTCGATACCGGCATGGGACTGGAGCGCATTTCCGCCGTGATGCAGCACGTGCACAGCAATTACGACATCGATTTGTTTCAAAGTCTGATCAAAGCCGCTGCACGGGCAACCGGCACCAGCAATCTCACCGATAACTCGCTCAAAGTCATCGCCGATCATATCCGTGCGTGCTCGTTTTTGATTACCGACGGCGTCATCCCCGGCAGCGAAGGCCGCGGCTACGTGCTGCGCCGCATCATCCGCCGCGCCATCCGTCATGGTTACAAATTGGGACAAAAACAACCCTTCTTTCATCAACTCGTGGAAGATTTGAGTCAAGTGATGGGACAAGCATATCCGGAACTGACCGCCGCCAAAGCGCGCGTTGCAGCGGTGCTGCTGCAAGAAGAAGAGCGCTTCGCCGAAACGCTGGAAAACGGCATGCAAATTCTGGAAACCGCGCTGAGCCAGAAAATCAAAGTGCTCGACGGTGAAACCGCGTTTCGCCTCTATGACACGTTCGGTTTCCCGATCGATCTGACCGCCGACATCGCCCGTGAGCGCGGCATCACCGTCGATCAAGCCGGTTTCGAACAAGCCATGGCGCGTCAGCGCGAACAAGCACGCGCCGCGAACAAATTCGCGATGCAGGAAGGGCTCGACTATAAAGGCGGTCAAACCACGTTCTACGGTTACGATACGTTGCAGCACGAAGGGCAGGTATTGGCGATTTACAAACAAGGCAGCGCGGTCGATTTCGTCGAAGCCGGTGACGAAGCCGTGGTGGTGCTCGACAAAACACCTTTCTACGCCGAATCCGGCGGGCAGGTCGGCGATTGCGGCGAATTGCTCGCCGCCAACGGCACTTTCGAAGTCACCGATACGCAGAAAATCCAGGCCGGTGTGTTCGGTCACAAAGGCTTGCTGCGTAGCGGCCGGTTGGTGGTTCGCGATAGCGTGCAAGCCCGAGTCAACCCGCAAACCCGTGTCAGCACCGCCAACAACCACTCCGCCACGCATTTGCTGCACGCTGCGCTACGTAAAGTGCTCGGCACCCATGTCACGCAAAAAGGCTCGCTGGTCGATCCCAACCGGTTGCGCTTCGATTTTTCGCACAATGCACCGATGAGCGCCGACGAAATCCGCGAAACCGAGCGCCTGGTCAACGAGCAAATCCGTAACAACTGCGTGGTCGAAGCCGCGTCAATGAAATACGACGACGCGATCAAACGCGGCGCGATGGCGCTGTTCGGCGAGAAATACACGGATGTAGTACGCGTCATCGGCATGGGCGAGTTCTCCACCGAACTCTGCGGCGGCACGCATGTGCCGCAAGTCGGCCAAATCGGCCTGTTCAAAATCGTCGCCGAATCCGGCGTCGCCGCCGGTATCCGTCGCGTTGAAGCGGTGACCGGAAAAGGCGCCATCGATTACATGCAGCAACGCGAAGCGCAACTGCTCGAAATCGCGCACGCGTTAAAAGCCAACCCACAGGAAGTCACGCAAAAAATCGCGCAAATCATCGACAACGTGCGGCAAACCGAAAAAGAACTGGCGCGCCTGAAAACCAAACTCGCCAACTCGCAAGGCGCCGACCTGGCATCGCAAGCGCAAGACGTCAACGGCGTCAAAGTGCTTGCCGCCAACCTGGAAAACGCCGACGCCAAAACCCTGCGCGAAACGCTCGATCAACTCAAAGATACACTCAAATCCTGCGCGATTGTGCTCAGCACCATCAGTGACGGCAAAGTGACGCTGATCGCCGGTGTTAGCGCCGACCTCACCAGCAAAGTCAAAGCCGGAGAACTGGTCAACTTCGTCGCGCAACAAGTCGGCGGCAAAGGCGGGGGGCGGCCGGACATGGCGCAAGCGGGGGGAACGCAACCGGAACGGTTGCCGGAGGCACTTGGAGGGGTGAAGGATTGGGTTGAGAGAAAATTCACGGCGTGATGGCAATATTCGCGATTGGAGACCAGGCCCCGTGTTGCGTACAAGATTATTGGACAAAATGTCCTATATATTAAGCTAGGAATTCCGGTGCCGAAGCTGCCTGAACCCGAAGACCTCAAGATGTTGCGACATCGATTTTCCAGAACAATAGAGATATGGGTCGCCTACAACGCATTTCTAAATCGAGAGGTCTTTGTTGGAAGCGACAAGACATGCATCAACGACGTTGTCGTATTTCAGACAACTCATACCCTTCTTGTCGCGTACTACTCGTTTGTCTATAGCCTGTTCGACCCTAGTGCGGTCGATTTCAAAGGCATAACAGAGAAGACACTCTCCCACCTACCGCAAGATGCACGAGAGGCGCGCGACATTGTCTTGGAGCAGTGGGAGAAGATTAAAACCCCAATCTCAATAATCCGCAACAACATCGGATTCCACCAGTCTCCCAAACAGAAGGGCGCCAGCCGTGGATATGAGAACTACGGAAACGTTCATCCCTATTCGACTGAACTAATTATGCAGGCGCTGCGAGTGTTCTTTCGGAGAGTGGATTCCGTATTTGAATCAAGCGAGCCATATGGAAACAAACCTGCCGAGATCGATACCGTTGTGCTGATGGATAGAGTCAAAAAACTGGAGCAGCACATCGCCGCTCATCCACATGAAGAAGTTTTCAAAGATCTTAATGTGCTATTCAAAGATTCCTAACTTTTCGTTCGAAAGGATACTGTAGCACCTACGAAGGGGCCAACCCGCAAGACGGAAACCCGTTAAGGCGTTCCGCAATATCGGATGTATACTATTTATCGGCTTTTGGCCAAGCGCCTTATCAATCCAAAAATGGCGTTATGGAAGCTGTTCCATGACACAGCAAGTTACAAGAGTCGAGTCGCTGATAAAAAATTCCGAAAAGACTGGATGCAGAATAATAATCAAGAATACCAATGAAAATTGAACGGCTGATCACCATTATCACCAACCTTGCCGTGGTGGCGGGTATGGTGCTGGTGGTGCTGGAATTGCAACAAAACCGGGAGGCGATTCAGATTGCGCATCAGTTATCCCTCGCGGGGTTAATCAGTCAAGCGCATCTGGCGGTTGCATCGGATCGAGAACTTGCGGACCTGGTAGCCCGGGCCAAACGTAACGACACGCAGGATTTCAGTTCAGCGGATATTGAGCGCGTCAATCACTGGGCGCTGGCGTTCCTTGAGCCGCGGATCAGTTCGTACCATCTCAGGAGCAACGAGTTCGTTGTGCTGGAAGACTGGTGCGACCTCATGCGCGACTTCACCGATCTCTACCGGCACCCCTACTTTGGCGCCATCGTGAAGTCAGATCTCAGTTACGCCGATGCTATCATGGCGGATATTGAGAACCGCTGTACTGTGAATCCGTAAGGCGGAAGCCCGTCAGGGTGGATTTTTACGTGATTTCCAAATGTGCGATCCCCGAATTGAGATCTTGCGATTGGGCTTCGTTGCTTTCCAGTTTGATTTTCAGCCGCAGTTCGTTCATCGAGTCGGCGTTGCGTAGCGCATCTTCGTAGCTGATTTTTCCGGTCTCGAATAATTCGAATAGCGCCATGTCGAAGGTTTGCATGCCCAGTTCCTTGGATTTTTTCATGATGTCCTTGATTTCATGAACATGACCCTTAAAGATCAAATCGGCGATCAGCGGTGAATTGAGCATGACTTCGATGGCGGCGGCGCGTCCTTTGCCGTCTTTCAGCGGAATCAGGCGTTGCGCGACCACGGAGCGCAAATTCAGCGATAAATCCATCAATAATTGCGCCCGGCGTTCTTCGGGGAAGAAGTTGATGATGCGGTCGAGCGCCTGGTTGGCGCTGTTGGCGTGCAATGTGCCCATACACAGGTGGCCGGTTTCAGCGAAGGCAATCGCGTGCTCCATGGTTTCGCGGTCGCGGATTTCGCCGATCAGAATGACATCGGGTGCTTGCCGCAAGGTGTTTTTCAGCGCCGCTTCCCACGATTCGGTATCGACGCCGACTTCGCGCTGCGTGATGACGCAGTTGATGTGTTCGTGCACATATTCGACCGGATCTTCGATGGTGATGATGTGTCCGTAGCTGTTTTTATTGCGATGGCCGATCAGGGCAGCCATCGAAGTCGATTTTCCCGAGCCGGTGCCGCCGACAAAAATGACCAGGCCGCGCTTGCTCATGACGACATCCTTGAGCACTTGCGGCAAACCCAAATCGTCGAATTCGGGAATTTTGGTGGTAATCGTCCGCAACACCATGCCGACGCGTTGCTGCTGGACAAACGCGTTGATGCGAAAACGTCCGATCCCCGCAGGATTGATAGCAAAATTGCATTCCTTGGTAGCGTCGAATTCCGCCACTTGCTTGTCGTTCATGATCGACTTGGCGAGCATTTCGGTATGTTGCAGCGATAGCGATTGCTGCGACACCGGCGTCATCTTTCCGTCAATCTTCATTGCCGGCGGAAATCCGGCGGTAATAAACAAATCGGATGCTTTCTTGCTGAGCATTAAGCGCAGCAGGTCTGACATAAATTTAGCAGCTTGTTCTTTATCCATTGCATACTCCCGGAATTTTTATTCTTTGCATTGGCTGATTAGCCCCTGAAATTATCTTTATTCATCGCTTGCGTTCTGGCTTCGGCCATTGAGATCGCACCGCGCTTCACCAGATCGGACAGATTCTGATCCAATGTCTGCATGCCGGCATTCTGGCCGGTCTGAATCGCCGAGTACATTTGCGCGACTTTGCCTTCGCGAATCAGATTGCGGATCGCCGGGGTACCGATCATGATTTCGTGCGCCGCCACGCGGCCTTTGCCGTCCTTGGTGCGCAACAGCGCCTGTGAAATTACCGCACGCAGTGATTCAGACAACATCGCGCGGATCATTTCCTTTTCTTCGGCTGGGAACACGTCGATGACACGATCGATCGTCTTGGCGGCGGAGCTGGTATGCAACGTGCCGAAAACCAAATGCCCGGTCTCAGCCGCCGTCATCGCCAATCGTATGGTTTCCAGGTCACGCAATTCACCCACCAGAATAATGTCCGGATCTTCACGTAACGCCGAACGCAATGCGTTGGAGAAACTGAGCGTATCCCTGCCGACTTCACGCTGATTG
Organism: Gammaproteobacteria bacterium; assembly: GCA_015709615.1. Taxonomy (NCBI): domain Bacteria; kingdom Pseudomonadati; phylum Pseudomonadota; class Gammaproteobacteria; species Gammaproteobacteria bacterium. The sequence continues at coordinate 1,905,791 of CP054179.1, forward strand.
ATCAGACATTTCTTGCTTTCATGCACAAACTCGATCGGATCTTCGAGGGTGAGGATGTGGCCGTATTCGTTTTCATTGATGTCGTTGATCATGGCCGCCAGCGTGGTCGACTTACCCGAGCCGGTCGGCCCCGTCACCAAAACGACGCCGCGCGGCTGCTTGGCGATTTCGGCAAAAATCTTGGGCGCTCGGAGATCTTCCAGGCTCAATACTCTTGACGGAATCGTGCGCATCACTGCGGCGGCGCCGCGTTGCGTATTAAAGGCATTGACACGGAAGCGCGCGAGATTGGGAACAGCAAAGGAAAAATCGCATTCCAGATGCTCTTCGTAAAATTTCCGCTGACCGTCGTTCATGATGTCGTACACCATCGCATGGACTTCCTTGTGATCCATCTCCGGCAAATTGATACGGCGGATCTCTCCGTGCACCCGGATCATCGGCGGCATCCCGGCTGAAAGGTGTAAATCCGAAGCGCTATTCTTAACCACGAATGCAAGCAGCTCTACTATATTCATTGCGACTTCCTCATAGGACAGTGTAAACAGTGCAAAAAGTGACGTGAAAAACTGATCGATCGGAACCTGAATCAACCCGCCTGTTAACGGACAAGGTCAAGCAAAAATTGAATAACGCGGGTTTAAATGCTTGGGCTTTCGCTGCATCGGTTTTTATGCAGTCTGATTGACGGCATCGGTGATTCGATTGGCCCAGGCTGCGGCTTCCAGTTCCAGTCTGGTGAATTCTTCCATACTGAGAAACCCTAACTCGGTAAGCATCGATGACACTATTTCCGTTTCCCCTTTTTCATACGCTTCGATCAATGCGAGTTGATAACCTAAAGTTCCGCGGCGGGTCAGCAGGGCTTCGCTCATGTCTTTTTGTATGCTGAGCGTACCGACAAGCTCGGACATTGCTATCCCCAGCAACGTGTCCAGCAAGGACAGCACACCGACCATGAACGCGCGATCCTGATGATTTTTATCGTGCGGGCGATCGGCAATCGCGATGGATTCGAGTAATTTCCCCCGCACGGTCGCGGTTAGCATTAATGCATCGGATGAGCCACCCTCCCTTTGTTTGGCGGCATAGAGCAAAATCTGCACCCAGCGCTGCAACTGCTTCCGGCCGATGATCATAATGGCCCGCTTGATCGAGTTAATCGTGCTGGGTAAACCGCTTGCCGCCGAATTCACCATGCGTAACAGGTTATAACTCAGGCCGGGCTGATATTTGAGCTCATTCTCAATGTCGCTCACTTCACTGTCTTTCACCACCAGCAGCAGAAGCTTCAGCAACGATAACTTGGACGGATCGATCCGCTTTCCCGAGATGATTTCCGGTTTGGCAAAATAAAATCCTTGCAGCATTTGAAAATTCAGCGCGATACAGTTTCTGGCAACTTCCGGGCTTTCAACTTTTTCAGCCAGCAGCAACACCGGCCAGCGCCTTACTTTTCTGATCAAACTGAGCAAATCGGATTGATTTAATGCCGTGATATTGATCTTGACCACATTGATGAGCGGCATAATGCGATCAAAGCTTGCATCCAAGCGCGTCACATTGGAAAGGGCTAATTGATAGCCTTTTTGTTTTAGGAATGTGCAGCGCTGAATGATCTCATCGTCGATCTCCACGCTTCTTAAAATTTCCAGCACCACATGCTTTTTGGGCAGCATGCAAATGGCATCATTCAGTAATAGCTTGGCATCGACCTTGATAAAACCGCGCCGCTTACCAATGACATTTTCTATACCTAACTGCCCATAAGTATCGATGATGACATTCGCTGAGGCGGCGGAGTTATCGGTTATCGACACTTCGTTACTCTGGTCGGAGCGGAACAAAAGTTCATAGGCAACCAAATTTTGTTTGTTATCAAGGATCGGTAACCGGCCGAGATAAACTTCCATCTCTTTTACTCCTGTTTCTTCACGCTAGCTTGCTGACAACAGAATCACTACGAATCTTTCGATTAGCGGATCGCATTGAACACTTCTATGACTTGCAGTTTCGCCACCGTCATTACCGATTCGACGATCTCGGCCGATAGCCCGAGAAAACTCCAGGTTTGCAGCGCGCGCTCGGATATTCTTTCTTCTTGATTGACTCGTAGATTGGTGCAAGGCTGAACATAATTCGCGATATTGACTGCCGCGCAAAGCGTGCAGGCATCGTATTGACATTCCTTTTCCTGCATTGGATTCAATTGATATTCAACCATCTTGCAAATATTCGGCGGCAACTTCCATTGGCGCAGCAGTTCAGCACCCAGTTGCGCATAGGTAAAACCGAAAATCTTGCGTTCCGCTTCGATTGCCGCATCCTCGCCGTGATTCATGTAACTTAATACTTTTGCTGATTCCTTGGGATATTGACTGAAGAGGATTAATCTTCCTACGCCGTGCAACAACCCGGCGATAAAAAACCGCTCCCGGCTATCGACACTGGAAGCCAACAGACGCGCAGTGACGCCGCAGGTAATGCTGTGATTCCAAAATATGTCCATATCGACCAGATCGGGCGGAATATCCTTGAATGTGGAAGTCACGGATGATGCAAGCACAAGATTACGCAGCTCTTTGTGTCCGATGATCGAAATCGCTTTTAGAACGGTTTCCACTTTTCCGGAAAAGCCGAAATAAGCGCTGTTGGCAAACTTCAATAACTTTGCCGTGAGTGCGGGATCGCTGGCAATGACCTGCTCCAATTCGCTATTGGTCGCTTCTCCGGAATCGATTAAATCATTAACGCGAATGACCACATCGGGTAAAGAAAAGATTGAACGAACGTTGGCAACTATCGTGCGTGGATCATCCATGGATGTCTCAGTTAAGAAGAAATAAAAGGGGAATCTTAGGCAGTTAAGAAAGACCCTAAGATAAACCAAATGAGGCCGGATGATGCTGACGATTAAGCGGGAAAAACTAGCGGATTTCGTCGAGAAGAGTTACCGGTACAGGTAAACCTGCCGGATGCTTTATTTTGATTTTGCAGCAATAAGCGCTTGATATTTCGCTTGCAGTTGTTCTTTACTTTCAATCTTACCGGGATTGACTTTTATACAGTCAACCGGACACACCTCGACGCATTGCGGCTCATTGTAGTGCCCGACACATTCGGTGCACAGCGCCGGATCGATCTGGTAGATTTCTTCACCTTGTGAAATCGCGCCGTTAGGACACTCAGGTTCACAAACATCGCAATTGATACATTCGTCGGTAATGATTAATGCCATTTGAATTCCTGTAACACTAGCTAACTATTTTTTCGCGCAGCTTTTTGGCAACCAAGGGATGCACAAAGGTATCGGCGTTACCGCCGAGTGACGCAATCTCACGCACCATAGTGGCAGAGATGAACATATATTGTTCCGACGGCGTCATGAACAAAGTTTCCACATCGGGGTACAACCCGCGATTCATTCCCGCCATCTGGAATTCATATTCAAAGTCGGATGCGGCGCGCAAGCCACGCAAAATAATGCGCGCATTCTGTTGCTGCAAAAAATGCATCAGCAAGCCGGAAAAGGGCATTATTTTAACATTGGAACAGCCGGATAAGACTTCTTGCGCCATTTCGACACGCTCTTCCAGGGTGAAAAACGGTTTTTTGTTGCTGCTCACCGCGACCGCCACCACCACTTGATCGAATAAGCGCGCGGCACGCCGCACCAGGTCTTCATGTCCGCGGGTTATCGGATCGAAGGTGCCGGGATAAATCGCCTTATCCATGCTGCGTCAACTCCAGCAGTTGATAATGTACGGTACCGGCTTTTGCTTTGCGCCGTACACTCCACTGTGCATCCGCAGTCCAATGGCCTTTAGTTTCGGCATAAACCAGCCCGCCCATAGCAAGATGGCTTGGCAATAAAGCCAGCAATTCCGGCAACAACGCCAGACGATAAGGGGGGTCGAGAAAAACGACATCAAATTTCCGCGTATCCGACTTCAAAAAATTCATTGCATTCATCATGACCAGCTCAACCTGAGCCGCCTGTAATTTTTCCCTATTTTCGCGCAACATGCGATAGATTGCAGCATCGTCATCGACCATCACCGCCAATGCCGCGCCGCGGGATGCGGCTTCAAAACCCAACGCACCGCTGCCGGCAAACAAATCGAGACAGCGCATGCCACTTAAATCTTGCCCCAGCCAATTAAACAGCGTTTCACGGATTCGATCGGCCGTGGGTCTTAAATCAGGATGTTCGGGAAAAGCCAGTAAGCGGCTGCGCCATTGACCGCCGATGATACGAACTTTGCCGCGAGCTGACGCCATCGATGCAAATGCTATTCAACTGCGCCGACGATCACCGTCACCATGCCGTCAGGTTGTATCCGCCGCTGGAATGCATCCCGGATCTGCTCGGTGGTAACCGCTTCAACGGCTTCCAGATAATCCGTTAAATAAGTCAGCGGTAAACGATAAAAACCGATCATGGATAAAAAACCCAATATCTTGCTATTGCTGTCGATGCGCAGCGGAAAACCGCCGATGATATTCTGCTTTGCCGCCTTTAATTCTTCCTCAGTCGGGCCATTCGCGACAAATTCCTTAAGCACTTTGTACGTTAAGGTCAAGGCTTCTTCCGATTGCTCCTTTTTGGTTTGCAAGCCGATTTGAAACGGCCCCTGCTCTTTATAAGGGGAAAAGAAACTGTAGACACTGTAAGCCAAACCGCGTTGTTGGCGGATTGCTTCCATCAGGCGCGAAACAAATCCGCCGCCGCCCAGAATGTGATTACCGACCAGCAGCGGAAAATAATCCGGATCGCTGCGCCGCAATCCCGGATAGGCGATTTGGATGTGGCTTTGCGTTGCCGGATGAGGAATTCGTTTGATCCCCGCCGCCGGTATCGATACCGGCGGTATTTCCGTGTTAGCTCCGCCGGCAGATAATTTTTCCGTTAATTGTTCGGCAATCGCCGCCGCTTCGGTCTTGGTGACATCACCCATAATCGCGATCACTGCATTCTTGGCGACATAATAAGCACGATAAAATGCCACCAGATCTTCCCGCTGCAGACGGTTCAACGTGTCGATTTCACCCATTTCATTGAGTCCGTAGGGATGAGAACCATACAGCATTTTCATCAATTCACGTTCGCCGATGTAATCCGGCTTAGTGCTGGATTCCTTGATACTGGCGGCGGTTCTTGCTTTTTCCCGCACCATGACATCTGGCGGAAATTCCGGCTGCTGAATAACACGCGCCAATATATCCAGTGCCTGCTTGCGTTCCCGCTCGCTACTCAGTGTACGTAACGCGATACCGGCGCGGTCACGGTCAAAATGGCTTTTCAGCTGCGCGCCGACATCGGCCAGCGTGGTGGCGATCTGATCTTCCGACAACCCGCCCGCGCCGAGATTGAGCAAATGTTGAACCAGACTGGCGCGACCGGATTTATCGGCAGTATCCATGCCGCTGCCGGCAGCAAATTCAACGCTGACATCCACTATCGGCAGGTCATGATTTTCAACGAAATACACGCGCGCACCGGATGCGGTTGACCAGGTTTGGATCGGCAATGTGGCCCACGCCCATTGGGTATAAAAACCGAATAGCACAATAAAAATGAATCGTTTTATTTGCACCCCAATACCTCCTGCACTACGTTCACTCAGCATAAAAAGAAGAAAAATCCCTATCAAGATCAGCCGCTATTGCGCAGGCCGGCCGTTACCCCGTTGATCGTCAGATGAATCGAGCGCTTGACTTCTTCACTATCCTCACCCGAGCGGTAACGGCGCAGCAGTTCTACCTGCAAGTGGTTGAGCGGATCGATATACGGCGTTCTATTGCGGATGCTGCGCGCCAATGTTGGATTGTCCTGCAACAATTCGGTATGACCGGTCACGGCGAACAGCCATTTTTCACTGCGCGCGCGCTCATCCTGAATACGTCTGAAAATCAGCGCGCGTAGCGCTGCATTCTCAACCAGCTCGGCATAGCGTGACGCAATGCCCATATCGGTTTTAGCCAGTACCATATCCATATTCGACAATAATGTTTGCATGAAAGGCCATTTGCGGTACATCTCCTGCAATAACGCCAATCCTTGCCCTTTTTGCTCTTCCTGATTGACAAAGGCTTCCACCGCATGACCAAAACCATACCAGCCGGGGAGCATCATCCGGCTCAGACTCCAGCTGAATACCCAAGGAATCGCACGCAAATCTTCAATCGAATCGGAATTCTTGCGCGAAGGCGGTCTGCTGCCGATGTGCAACCCGGCCATTTCGCGGATCGGCGTGGATTCCAGGAAGAATTGCTTAAATCCCGGTGTTTCATATACCAAGTCACGATAAGCCGCGAAAGAAGCGGAGGCAAGCTTCTCCATGGCGCGATAATAGCGATCGGCATTCGCGCCAAGCGAATCGTGGCTGAGCAGCGTCGCCTCCATGGTCGCTGCCACCAATGTCTCAAGGTTGCGGCGGCCGATTTCAGGTTCGGCGTATTTGCTGCTGATCACCTCACCCTGCTCGGTCACGCGGATCTGGCCATTCACGCTGCCCGGCGGTTGCGCCAAAATACTTTGATAGCTGGGTCCGCCACCCCGCCCCACGGTGCCGCCACGACCATGAAACAAACGTAATTCGACTTTGTGTTTGGCAAAAACCTTGGTGAGTTCGATCTCGGCTTTATAAATTTCCCAATTCGACGTGATAAAACCGCCGTCCTTGTTGCTATCCGAATAACCGAGCATCACTTCCTGCACATTGCCGCGTGAATTCAGCAGCTTGCGATAATACGGCAGAGAAAACAGCTGATCCATGATGGCGCTGCAACTGCGCAGATCGGAGATGGTTTCGAATAACGGGATAATATTGAGTTGCAGCTGCGGATTTTCTCCGGCTTGCAACAAACCGGATTGCTGTAACAGAAAGGCCACTTCTAGCACATTAATGACACCGGTCGTCATCGATATGATGTAATTCGTCATCGCTGCGCGGCCGAAGCGGCGATGAATTTCGGCCGCGCATTGCAGAATACGCAACTCGGATTGCGCCAGCTCGGAAAAATCATCAAACGAAGCCAGTACCGGGCGCGGCTGGCTGATTTCTGCCAGCAACCAGCCGATGCGTTCTTTTTCGCTCAGTTGCAGATAATCCTTGCGCTTCGTGCTGTGTTCGAATAGCTCACTGACGACCTGTTCATGGATTTTGCTGTGCTGACGCATATCCAGCGGAGCCAAATGGAAACCGAATACATCCACGGCACGGCGCAGATTGCGTACCGCGCCGCGCGCAATCCAAGAAGACTTATGCTGTTTCAAGGACTCAATGATGGCATTGAGATCGTGCAAAAATTCGGCGCTGCTGGAATACGGCGCTCTAGGTTCGGCCGGTGTGTATTGCGTCACCTGATGGCCCAATTGATGCGCAGTTGCAACCAAGCGCGCGGCAATGCTGAGAAAAATCCGCCGGTAAGGCTCATCGGAGCGGTTGGGTATATCCGGCGCGGTAGTGGTTAATTGTTTAACTTCATCGCTGACTTGCACGATTTGTTCGGTCAGGCTCATAGAGCGGCCGATTTTTTGCGCGGCATCGATATAAAAATCCAATGCCACCGACGATTGGCGCTCCACCGCGCGCAGCATGACATCGTGCGTGACAAACGGATTGCCGTCGCGGTCGCCGCCGATCCAGCTGCCGATACGTAAAAACGAAGTCACCGGCGGAATATCATGCGCGAGACGGCGCTCGAGCAAATCTTCTATTTTTGCGTAGATATAGGGTATTTCACTCAAAAACGTGTAGCTGTAATAAGCTAGCCCGTTTTCAATTTCATCGTAGACTGACAAGCGGCTTGGCCGCAGCATGCGCGTTTGCCATAAAATTTGAATGGTGGCCCGCAGTCCTTCTTCATTGTGGCGCAATTCGTTCGGCGTCAATTCGGTCAGCGCGCGCTCTTTCAGCAGACGCTCGATCGCCAGCTGGCAATCCAATATGCTGCGGCGCTGCACTTCCGTCGGATGCGCGGTGAGCACCGGCGAAACCAGCGCTTTATTAAAAAATTCCGTCAGAACGGCACGTTCGTTTCCATGCGCCAACACACGTTCCAGCGCCAATGTCACGCTACCTTCCTGCGGTGAAGACCCGGCGCGCAAATGCGCACGCCGCCGCCGGTTGTGATGCACATCCTCCGCAATATTGGACAGCAAGGAAAAATAACTGAACCCGCGCACAACAGACAACGAATCCTTATCGCTCAAGCGGTTGAGTATCGCATCCAATTCCTCGCGCGCCTTGAGATCCTGATCGCGATGAAAACGAATCGCGGTTTGACGTATATTCTCGACCAGCTCGAAAGCGCTATCGCCATCTTGTTCGCGTAGCGTATCGCCCAGCAATCGCCCTAGAAAACGAATATCTTCGCGTAACGGCGAGTCCTTATCACTGACTAATTTATTATTGTTGCTGTTATTCCCTGTATCAGCTGCGCTCATCGCATTACATACCCACGATTAAAAATGAATCCAGCATGTACCGGCAATAAGCCAAGTCACTATCGGCCATGCTAAAATGATTGCCATGCAAATTTTTTTGTAATTTTTTCATTTTATACTATTAATGCCCAATTCACTTTTATCTCCACAGAAAATCGTCATCGCATCCCGGGAGAGTTTACTTGCGATGTGGCAAGCGCAGTTCATCCAGAAATGTTTGCGCGAATTATACCCGCAAACTGAAATCAGCATACTCGGCATGACAACGCGCGGCGATCAAATACTGGATCAATCTTTATCGAAAATCGGCGGAAAAGGATTGTTCATCAAAGAACTCGAGCAAGCATTGGAAGACGGGCGCGCCGATATCGCCGTGCACTCGATGAAAGACATGCCGATGAATGTGCCGGAAGGATTTAAGCTGGCGGCCATAACCGAACGGGAAGATCCGCGCGATGCTTTCGTTTCCAATCATTATGGCAGCCTCGATGCATTGCCCGAGGGCAGTGTCGTCGGCACCTCAAGTTTGCGGCGCGAAAGTCAACTGCGTGCGCAATTCCCGCACCTTCAAGTGCAACCGTTGCGCGGTAACGTACAAACCCGCTTGCGCAAACTCGATGAAGGACAGTATGCGGCGATCATTCTGGCAGCCGCCGGTTTAAAAAGGCTGGGACTATCCGACCGCATCACAGCGTTGTTGAATCCCGGACAAAGCTTGCCCGCGGTCGGGCAAGGCGCTCTGGGAATCGAGTGCCGGGCCGACCGTACCGACTTGGTTGAATTGATGCAACCGCTGCACCACCCGGAAACCGCCTATTGCGTCGAAGCCGAGCGTGCCATGAGCCGTGTGTTGGGCGGCAGCTGCCAAGTGCCGCTGGGCGCGTTTGGTGAAATCATCAACGGTTCGTTGCAACTGCGCGGATTCGTGGCGCAGCCCGATGGCAGCCGCATTGTAAGCGATGCGCTGAATGGCAAACCGGAGAACGGCATTACGATGGGGCAGCAGCTGGCGCAAAAGCTCATTAATAAAGGTGCCGGTGAAATCCTGGCGGCCTTGGTCCCGGCAGAAGGCTGGAAATAACATTGCCTGCCAGCACACAACTTACCGGCCTTAACATAGTGGTTACCCGTCCGGCGCATCAATCCGCTTTTCTGGCGGAACAGATTCGCGCTTTGGGTGGCAATCCGATTTTACTTCCAGTTTTGGAAATTGCGGATGTTCCCGATTTGGAGCCGTTGAAGAATATCATCCTTCGCCTGGATGAATTCGACTGGGCAATTTTTGTCAGTCCGAATGCCGTCAACAAAAGCATGCCGTTGATCATCCGGCAGCGCGCACTGCCCGCGCATCTGAAAATCGCCACTGTCGGCAAAGGCAGCGCGGATACCTTGAAACAATACGGTGTCGATGATGTGCTCGTCCCGGATGGAAATTCCGATAGCGAAGCGTTACTCCAGCAAGCTGTACTGCAACACATGGCCGGGCAACGGGTTGTGATCTTCCGGGGTAACGGCGGCAGGCAGTTATTGGGCGATACACTCACACAGCGCGGCGCGCAGGTGGAATATGCCGAATGCTATCAGCGCCGCAAACCCGATCTGGATACAGCGCCGCTACTAGCCGATTGGTCACACGGTAAAATACACGCCGTGATTATCACGAGTAGCGAAGGGTTGCATAATTTATTTGACATAATAGGCATGCTTGGCCAACAATTGCTGAAATTGACTCCGGTTTTCACAGTTCACGAACGGATTGCTCAGACCGCCAGAGAATTAGGACTGGAAAAAATCATCAAAGCGCCTTGTGCGGGTGATGAGGGCTTACTGAAGGGCCTGCAAACATACTTTCAGGCAACCGGAAAACGGTACAACTGAACGAATGTACATGTATTGGCAAGCGCGGTTCAATATTAACAATAACGTCTCTACTGCAATGAAGGAGAATATATGAAACTGATACTCTGGCTATTGGCGCTATTCGCTGCTGCTGTAGCTGTCACCTTGGCTGCCAAAAACACAACGGGGCGTGCTCTGATAGAAATGCCGCCATACCAATTGGAATTACCTCTAGATCAATTTATCATTGGCGCGGTCGTAGCTTTCTTTGTTTTTTACATTCTGGTGCGGTTTATCTTAGGAATTTTTGGTTTTAGTCAACGGCATCGTCATAAAAAAACGGATGAAATGCTCTTATCCGGATTAAAAGCATACTTGGAAGGTGACTATGTCAAATCACAAAAGAATACAGCCGTTGCATTAAAATTAGCCGATTCTTCAACAGCCAAAGCAATCAGTGCCGTCATTGCAGCTCGTTCAGCGCAAATGCTTGATGAGGCCGTAGCGCGTGATCAATATATCAATACCGCGCTTACCGAAGCACCGGATGAAAAGTCGCTTTGTTTGGCCGCAAAAACCGAGTTCCTGTTAAAAAATGAGAACTATCAAGAAGCACTCAAAATATTGCAATCGCTGTATTCAGAAGGTGGTTTGCAATCCACCGCCGTGCTGCAACTAGAGCTGGAAGCACAGCAGCAAGCAGGGAATTGGGATGCGGTTCTTGAATTGACCGGTATATTGGCCAAACGACAATCAGTGAACAAAGCGCTGATAAAGAAATTAAAACACGATGCGCAAATAAAAAATATCAGAAGCAAAGCCACCGATTTGCAGTCATTGAATCAATATTGGCAGCACATATCACCGCTGGATAAAATGGATAGCAAGCTTTCCGCTGCTGCCGCGCGCGCCTACATCTCTCTGGGTAATTGCAATATGGCCAATAAGATTATTGAGTCGAGTGTGCCTTTTACCTGGGACGACGAATTAATCGAACTGTATTCGGAATGTTTGGACTATCACGTCAGCAGACAAATCGAATGCGCCGAAGTTTGGCTTAGGGCACAACCGAACAATGCACAATTGCTGCTGACCTTGGGTAAACTTTGCACATATTGTGAACTTTGGGGTAAAGCGCAAAATTATTTGGAAGCAAGTTTATCGGTTCAACCTGGACAAAAAGCGCATTTTGCCTTAGCGCAATTGAACGAGAAATTAGGCAAGCATGAACTCGCTATGGATCATTACAATAAAGGGCTGCAATTAACACTCAAACAGCTCAATTGAAATAGTCACGATGTGAGACTAATTTATTTACAGTATTTAAGAGAATACTGTAAATAAGCATCCATGAACGAGCATAGGCCGAACATTGCCGGGCTATGAGATCTGACGACTTTACCGGATACGATGGCGGAAGGAGATACTTCTATCCAGTAGGGCTCGTCATGAAATCAACCGATCAATATTTCACTGAAGCTTGTAACGCGAAGCGTGCCAGTATGACAAATCCTGCTTCAGTAAGCTGCCATTTTGGAATCAGATGCTGGCTACCACAACCCGTTCGCCATAACAACCCGGCTATCCTTACATCCCATTTACCCATCGGCAAGGAATGGCAGGAATGATAATAATGCTGATCACATTCTACTGAATCCCGATTGTTCCCCCGTCACTCGCTTAAATTGTCCCATTATCACCACTCTAATCGTTTAGGAAGCCCTGAAAAAAGGTAGCGAGCGACAGCCAGGCGAGGCGAAATCAAGTGAAAAGCGCAATTCACAAGTGGTAAATGAGATTTTGAGCCTGATTTCAACGCAGAATGGCTGAGCAGTAGTTTTTCAGAGCCTTCTTAAGTTTTCACGAATAAAACGGAAGTGCTTTACCTGATCAGACTTTGATATATCATTACCTCTGTCAGGGAAAACAAAGTTATTAAGAATCTAAAAGCGGAAAAAGACTTTCTTGGAAACGGGAGAAAATGAGCACGCGAAATATACCGCCCGACCGCGCTATCGCTATGCTGTCGGTCATCAAGGAATTCAATCATCTGTCGCCACAAGAAATTGAGGCGGTTGCCGTTGCCTGTCAATGGCATCGCTATGATGCTGGAAATGAAATCGTGCGTTATCGCGATCACAGCAACAGCGTTTTTTTCATTATCCAAGGTGAAATTCGCGTGATGTATCACAGCTTGTCGGGGCAAGAAGTGATTCTGTGCAATTTGTCTGCAGGCGATATGCTTGGCGAGCTGACGGCGATAGACGGCCATCCCCGCTCCGCCACGGCAATTGCCAGAACCAGTGCGTTGCTGGCGTCGATGCCCGCAATACACTTTCAGAATCTGGTGTACTCCAACCGGCAAATTGCCGAGACCATACTCAAGCGTTTGACCGCGCAAGTTCGCCGCCTCACTGAACGTGTTTACGATTTCAGCACGCTGGCGGTACCCAACCGGATCAGGACCGAACTGTTGCGTTTGGCTAGAGATCACATGACCTCGGCAAATGCTGCGATCATTTCACCATCACCGACGCAAACCGAAATTGCCAATTTAGTCAGTACGCATCGCGAAGCGGTCTCGCGTGAACTGAAAAAACTCGTCAAAGACAAGCTCATCATGCGCCGTGGACATGATTTGTATGTGCTCGATATCGCCAGGCTGACTCAATTGGTTGACGAAGCGCGCGGCAGCTTTTAGGAAAGCTTTGAAAAACGGCCGCGCTCGGTCATGCGGCGTTGAAATCCGACACAAAAAGCTCATTGACCATCTCCACTTGTAAATTGCGTTTTCCCGCCTGAGCTGGCGTTGCTTGGCCGTTGCTCGCCGCTTTATCCGGCGTTTCCTTAGCGAAAATCCAGCCACCGTAATTCCACCGGGGCCGTGCCGATTATTTGTTAAGCCTGGCTTAAATGTGGCAAACTTCGCAATTGAACTTATTACGGGTATTTTAATTCGTGTCCCCCTACGAACTTTTCATCGGCTTGCGATATACGCGGGCCAAGAAACGCAATCACTTTATCTCATTTATTTCGTTGATTTCCCTAATGGGGATTACGCTGGGAATGACGGCGCTGATTACCGTCATGTCGGTCATGAACGGTTTCCAGAAAGAAGTGCGCACCCGTATTCTGGGCGTCGCATCGCATGTTCAGATCGGTAGCTTGCATGGCAACCTGAGCCACTGGCAGCAAATCGCGGATGAAGCCGGTAAACATCCAGCTGTCGAAGCCGCCGCCCCGTATGTCAGCGCGCAAGGCATGCTGTCGCATAACCAGGTGGTGCAGGGTGTGATCGTGCGCGGTATTTTACCGGCGATGGAGGATAAGGTAGCCAATTTTTCCCAAGCGATGGTCAGCGGCAAACTGGATAATTTAGTTCCGGGAGAATTCGGTATCGTGATCGGCATGGAACTGGCGCGCGTGCTGGGCACTTTCGTCGGCGATAAAATCGTGTTGATTTCACCGCAAGGCCAAGTCACGCCGGCGGGCATTTTGCCTCGGCTGAAGCAATTCACCGTGGTCGGTATCTTCGAGGTAGGACATTTTGAATACGACTCCGGACTGGTCTTGATCCACATGTTCGACGCACAAAAATTGTACCGCATGGAAAACGACGATGTCTCCGGCGTACGTCTCAAGCTGACCGATTTGTTTCAAGCGCCCAAGGTAGTGCAAGAACTACCGGCGTTGCTGACCATCGACAGTTATATCAGCGATTGGACCAAACAGCACGCCAATTACTTTCGTGCCATCCAAATTGAAAAACGTATGCTGTCGCTGATTCTGGCATTGATCATAGCGGTTGCGGCATTCAATATCGTCTCGACTCTGGTGATGGCGGTCACGGATAAAGAATCCGACATCGCGATTTTGCGCACACTCGGTGCAAGCCCGCGCAGTATCATGAAAATATTCATCGTGCAGGGGACGTTCATCGGCGTTTTCGGCACTATTCTCGGCGTTACCGGCGGCATGCTGCTGGCTTACAACGTCAGTGAAGTGGTTGCATTCATCGAAAGTTTGTTCAATGTGCAATTCCTGTCGCGCGAAATTTATTACATCAGCAAAATCCCGACCGATCCGCAAATGGCCGACATCACCAGTGTGGCCGTAACCTCCTTTGTCCTGAGTCTGCTGGCCACGATTTATCCCAGCTACCGCGCATCCAAAGTAAACCCGGCGGAGGCGTTGCGCTATGAATGATGGGGTCATTTCCTGCCGCAACCTGGTTAAGCAGTTTTCACAAGGCGATCTGGCGGTTCCGGTACTGAAAGGCGTCAACCTGGATTTGCGCAAAGGCGAGATGCTGGCGATCGTCGGCGCATCCGGTTCGGGCAAAAGCACGCTGCTGCATGTGCTCGGCGGGTTGGATGCACCGACCAGCGGCGATATCCGCATTCTCGGGCAAAATATCGCGCAAATCAGCGAAGAACAACGCTGCCGCTTGCGTAACGGCTCGCTTGGTTTCATTTACCAGTTTCATCATTTGCTGCCGGAATTCAGCGCGCTGGAAAATGTTGCCATGCCGTTGCTGATCCGCCGCCTGCCGAACCGGGAAGCGTACGACCGCGCCGCCGATATGCTGAAACTGGTCGGCTTGAGCCATCGCCTGACGCATACCCCCGGCGAACTGTCCGGCGGCGAGCGCCAGCGCGCTGCGGTAGCGCGCGCGTTGGTCACACAACCCGCCTGTATTCTGGCGGATGAACCCACCGGTAATTTGGACCGGCAAACCGCCGAGCATGTCTTCGATTTGATGCTGGAATTGAATCATAAAATCAACGCCAGTCTGGTCATCGTCACGCACGATGCGCGTCTGGCCAACCGCGCGCAACGCATCCAGCAACTGATCGACGGTGTTTTGTGCGACATCGATCAAGCATCATGACGTTGCAACCGGCAATTTCCGATTCATTCTAATATCAGCCTATGCGTACATTATTCACGTACATCATGGTTTTCCCACGGCGCAGCGCATTCGTGCTCGTTGCTTTGCTGATCGCCGGTATCGCGGAAGGATTGAGCTTGACCGCGTTACTGCCTTTGATATCGATTGCCGTCGGCGATGCCGCAGGATCGAACAGCTCAGGCATCGGTCAATTCATGGAAAAAGCGCTGCGGGACATCGGCATCGATCCGACGCTGGATACCATCTTGGTCATCATCGTCGGCGGTATGTTTTTCAAGGGGTTCGTGTTGCTGCTGGCGAATCGCCAGGTCGGTTATACCGTTGCGCATGTGGCGACCGCGTTGCGTCTGGATCTGATCGAGGCTTTACTGGCCAGCCGCTGGCAATATTATCTGCGCCAGCCGGTCGGTTCGCTTGCCAATTCGATCGCTTCGGAAGCTTATCGCGCGGCCAACGGCTTCGAGCATAGCGTCAATGTGCTGGCTCTGATGGTGCAGGTGCTGGTGTACGCCATCGTCGCATTGTTTATCTCCTGGGAGGCCACACTCGCTTCGTTGATTATCGGCTCCTTTCTGTTGTTTGTGCTTAACAGCCTAGTCAGCGCCACGCGCCGCGCAGGCACGAAGCAGACTCATTTGTTGCGCGATTTACTCGCCTACCTGTCGGATGTGCTGAGTTCGGTGAAATCGCTCAAGGCGATGGCGCGCGATAACGTGGCCGACGCCATTTTGCGCGAGCAAACGCAGCAACTGGAAAAAGCCACGCGCCGCGAGGTGATGAACCGGGAAGCTTTGAATTCGCTGCAAGAACCCATTCTCGCCGCACTGACAGCCAGCGGGCTGTATCTCGCGCTGGTAGTCTGGCAGTTATCCCTGCCGGAAGTGATGCTGATGGTATTTTTGCTGACGCGCATCCTGGGCTTGTTGAATAAGACACAACGCCGGCACCAGCAACTGGCCGCGCAGGAAAGCGCCTACTGGGCGTTGCGCAAGGCCGCCGAAGGCGCGCGCGCGGCCGCCGAGAGAGCGACCGGGACACTGCAACCCACGCTGCAAAAGGGCATCGCACTGCACCATGTCAAATTCAATTACGAGCGCAAAGTCATATTCCGGGATCTGCATATCGACATTCCGATTAATACGTTTACCGCCGTCATGGGGCCATCCGGCGCCGGCAAGAGCACGCTGCTGGATCTGCTGTGCGGATTGACCGAGCCGCAATCCGGTGAAGTGCGGATCGACGACGTGCCGCTGCATGACATCAATCTGCGCCAATGGCGTCACATGATCGGTTACGTTTCGCAGGACACCATTTTGTTGCACGACACCGTACTGAATAACATTCTGGTCGGAGAACCGTCACTCACCGCCGACGATGCCGAACGAGCGCTGCGCCAGGCCGGTGCGTGGGATTTTGTCAGCGCGCTGCCGGACGGCATGCTGACCGTAGTCGGTGAGCGCGGCGGATTGCTATCCGGCGGGCAACGTCAGCGTATCGCAATTGCACGGGCGCTGGCGCATAAGCCGTCGTTCCTGATTCTGGACGAACCTACCAGCGCGCTGGATCCGGAAAGCGAACGCACCATCTGTGAAACATTGCAACTCTTGGCGCAGGATCTGACGATTATTGCCGTCTCGCACCAGCCGGCGGTCATCAACGCCGCCGATCGCGTTTTCATACTGTCCAACGGCATAGCCGAACCGCTATCGCAGCCGGCGGCGCACGTGTAATCCACGCCACACCGCCGTGGCCGGCATGTCACGAATGCATTGTCATCGGTCGCATTTAGGCGTAAAAACAAACTTCGGGTGACTGAATTCATGATTTCATAACCGGAGGGATGATCGATGAGAACGCCATTCGCAACCGATATTCTGCAGCAAGCGCTGCCGCGCAGCGTGCAATCCGATGTGCCGTTACCGCGCCGCCAGCGCTATTATCCTTCTCCCGCGGACTGGCGCGATGAAGTGCTCTATTTTTTGCTGGCCGACCGCTTCAGCGACGGCCAGGAAAGCAACCGGCCGTTGCTTGACCGCAACAACCGTGCAGCCGCCCGGCCGCGTGCATCGGATGGGCAAAACTGGCGCTGGGACCGCTGGGCGGAATCGGGTGCTTTCCGCTGGCAGGGCGGCACGCTCAAAGGCGTCGAGTCGAAGCTCGATTATCTGCAAACGCTCGGCATCACGACTATTTGGCTCAGTCCGGTTTTCCGCCAACGCGGCCATCTCGATACTTTTCACGGTTACGGCGTGCAACACTTTCTCGATGTCGACCCGCACTTTGGCACGCGCGCCGATTTGGCCGATCTCGTCGCTGCCGCCCATCAGCGCGGTATCCGTATCATCATGGACATCATTTTCAACCATTCCGGGTTCAACTGGGTTTATCCCGGCGGCGTGGAAACACCGGCGTTCAAACCCTTCCCGCAGCGCTACGGCTTCGGTTCATGGCTGGGGCAAACTGGCCAACCCATTGGAGCAACGATTCATGCTACCAACGAAGGTGTTTGGCCGCAGGAATTGCAAGCCCCGGATTGTTACAGCCGCGCCGGGCTGGGCGATCTGGGCGGCGGCAGTCTGGACGATCCGCACGCGGAGCATAAACGTACCGATTTCTTTACCTTGCGCGATTTCGATCTGGATTACACCGGCGTGCTGAACCACTTGGTCGAGTGCTACAAATACTGGATCGCGCTGACCGATTGCGACGGTTTCCGCATCGATACGCTGAAGCATGTCTCGTTCGAGCAAGCGCGCAACTTCTGCGGCGCCATCAAGGAATTCGCCGCCAATCTCGGCAAAGCGAATTTTCTGCTCGCCGGTGAAATCGCCGGAGGCGACTTCGCCGAAGACCGTTACCTCGATGTGTTGGGTCGCAATCTCGACGCTGCGCTCGATATCGGCGGCATGCGCCCGGCCCTGCACAATGTCGCCAAAGGATTGCTGCCTGCGGCGGCGTATTTCAGCGGATTTGATCCGGGAAAAGCCGAAATGGGCTCGCACCGCAATCTCGGGCAGCGGCATGTGTCGATTTTGGACGATCACGATCAAGTCAGCGGCGAGAAAATCCGCTTCAGCAGCGAAGCGGCTTCCGATCAGCAAGCCGCCGCAGCCGTGGCGATTCAACTGTTCACGCTCGGCATCCCCTGCATTTATTACGGCACCGAGCAATCGTTCGCCGGACCGGAAGCATCCGAACGGCGGTTCCTGCCGGGATACAAAAGCGGCGATCATGCCGACCGCTATTTGCGCGAGGCGATGTTCGGGCCATTGCACCCGAGGAAATCCGGGCTTGCGGGACTCGCCGCTGACGGTGAGGATTCCGATTTGCCCGGATTCGGTGCGTTTGGCACAGCCGGAGCGCATTGCTTCCAAAGTGACTTCCCGGTTTACCGGCGTATCGCCGCTTTAGCCGCGCTGCGCAAGCAATTTCCGGTACTGCGCCAGGGGCGGCAATATCAGCGCCCGATCTCGAATTTCGGCGCGCCGTTCGAACTGAGTGCGGCCGGTGAAATCATCGCCTGGTCGCGCATACTCGACGACGACGAAGCACTCTGTATCGTCAATCCGCACGGCGATGAAACGCGCGGCGGCAACGTAATCGTCGACGCCAGCCTCAGTCCGCCCGGCAGCGAACTGACGGTCGTGGTCAACACGCAGCAAGCCGTGGCGGAATCAACTGCTGGTATCACCCACCCGGTAGGTTCCCGCCTGCTTGTAAAGCGAATGGACGATGGAACGGCTTACGTGGAAATCCGCAACGTGCCACCGTCCGAAGTGTTAGTGCTTGTTAACCACCCGTAGTTAGCACTGAGTGTTTAAACCGGTATCGTTTGCTGCGATGGCCGATATTTTGTGTTGCAACTCTTGTAACTCCGGCAAACGCCGCTTGTAACCGGTTTCTTCAATCAACTTCGCCGCTTGGGCAGCATGCTCCTGGATAGTATGCATACCGTTGCCGGAAAAAGAACCGACCGAATCTTCCCGCTCCGCCAGCAGCAATCGCGCCATTTCCAGATGATAATCGGTCAAATGCAACCGCATGCCGCTGGGTTCGGCGATGTCGTATACTTCTTGCAAGTCTTGTCGAGCACGGGCGAAGTCGCGATTAGGGTTGCGAATATCTCGAAGGAGAGCTGCGCGTGCAAGTAAGCCACGCGGTAAGTCATCCTGACTGCCTTCTTTATATAGGTCGTTCACAGCTTGATTCAACCATTGACTTGCTTCTGAGAAATTTCCCTGTTGCAAATACGCACGTCCCAACGTCAACCGATCAAGCGCAACATCTAATAGTCCCATTGCTGATACACCAGTGTATGGTTTATCATTTTTTTGAGCTTCTAATGAAATTTTTAGTGCATACTTTCCCCTTCTGATTACTTCTTGAACTTTATTTTGGGCAAGAAGAAAATCGCAATAATGGAAACCTAGTCGTGAGTATAAGAACGAACTGCCAGGCTCCTGCATCATTTGGTATTTCTCTGCCTCTTTGAAGCTTTTTAGAACCGATAAGCTATCACCAGTCTGATGCAGGACGTTAGCATACTCGCCGTGTGCAACCCTCCGCTGAAATAGAATTGTTCCTCGACTTGAATAAAATAAACTCAACTCAATTGGCTATCAGTCATTGCTTTTTTTAAGTTACCGAGAGTTAGATGCATATCGCTCAATCGATGAGCACTTGCACTTGCTGCATCCCACTGCTCATCTTTTTCGGCTAACCAAAGCGCTATTTGCGTTGGCTCCAAAGCCTCACGTACTCGTCCCAGAGCATTTAAACGATAACTTGCCAAACTCAGCACATGAAATTGCCACATCGCGGAGAGCTCGGGAGCTATTGCACTCCATGGTTTAATGAAGAAATTGGCTAAAATTACAAGCTCATCACTATAGGCACCTAGCTTCTTAATTGAGAAATGCTCACTTCCTCGCTTAATACGAGGGAAATACACTTCTTCCAACGCCCGCTGATGCAACCCCGCCGCACAACCATGCAGCACTGCATGAAACAATGGCCGCATTTCTTCCAGCGTATCGGGCAGCTCCTTTTGCGGCAAGACTTTGTAATATTCATACAGCCGGGTATGTGCTTGCCGCCAAGCATCTGGCTGTTTTTCCCGTAATTGCTTTCCAAAGTATTCGCGAATCAGCGGGTGACAGTCGAGCAAATCGAGCCGGTTTTCATGTATAGATAGCAAACGGTGTTTTTCTCGCAGATCACGAATGGCGACCTTCCAGGCTTTTTCGTCAATGTTTGCCGTCAAATCTGGAATTTGTGCTTGCCATAGCACTTGTAGCACTTCGGTTTCAATCGGATGATCGAACAATCCCAACAACAGTAACAATTTAAGCTCGGGCGTACCATCCAGCCAAATGCTATAAGCCTGCATTACTTTAAAGGCATGACGTTCCAAATCATCGTAATCACCGATCAGTTCAGTCAATGTGTCACGCTTACGCACATCGCCATCCAGATAAGTATGGAGCGCATTGCCGAGCAAGTGAAGCGCAAGCGCATGGCAGCGATACTCTCTCACCGCTTTTTCCAGTTCTTTGTCATTGCCCTGCACACCCAGTGATTGCAGCAGCTTGACGCCGTCGGTAACTGCAAGGTTTTGCAGATCGTGGACTTTAACGTGAGTACGATTGTTTAGTTCATGCACGGCAACGCGCGTAGTAATAATACACAGGCCGCTGTTCTGCCCGGCGAGGCTTGTCAGCAATCGCCGTATTGCCCGGTCCTTGAGTTCGTTACGCATGCCTTTACCCGCATGCTGCAACGGCTCCAATCCGTCCAGCACCAGCACGCAACGCTGCTGTCGCAGTAAATCGGCCAAGTGTTCTCCCTTTTCTTCCTCGGTGGCGAACGAAGACAATGAGCGGGTTGAACCGAGCTTATCAAGCACATGACTGAAAAACGGTGATGCTGAAACTTGCTTGTCTTCGCTCGATCCTTGCGAATAAAACGACCAGGCAATCAGTGCATCGATATCGTTGGCACGATCCAGCCAATGCCGTAACAGCTTGGTTTTTCCCGTCCCGCCGGATGCAATGAACTGAATAATTCGTGTGCCATCGCCTGCCCATGCATCGTTAAGCAGTTTCAATTCAGCTTCGCGCCCGAAGAATTCGCCTTCAACAGTGGGCAGACAATTGGAATAAATTTTGATCGCCGGTTTTGATATAGCAACTTGATTCGACTGTAAGCGCTGGAGAATCAATTCTGCTGCACTTTGAGGCGTGTAATCGTTGAGGTTCACATAACCATCAATACCGAAGAGACCAGCAATCTGCGAGTTGTCAAAGCGCATCGGCATGATATCCTTGCTTTGCCGTTGTTTGATCAGATCCCTGACCGCTCGCCACTCCAGTCCGCACCACTCTTTGCGTTCATAATCAGCGCATAGAAATGGCACGATAAGCTCCGAATGATCGTGATACAACGACTGCAGCAGCACATCCATATCAGGTCGTGCCAGCTCAGCTTTATACCATTGGTCATAGAAAACCTTGTCTTTCCCCAACGATTGCTTCAGTACTTCCGCTACCTGTGAAACATAATCCCGATACTCTCCGGGGAAAGACAATGCAACCTGGAAACGTTTGGTAGTCATGGGAAAATTTTAGGCGGAATGATTTACACAAACATAATACCGCTTGTCAGCCGTGTTGTTAGTTTTTCAAATCCGTGGAATCACATACCAGCATAAACAAAAACGGCGAACTGAAGCAGGTGCTTTCGATTCGCCGTTCATTGACAGTGACGTCAACTGAAATTACTCAAACTCCGGAAACTTCCAAAAATCGGGTTGAATGTCCAGAAACGCTTAATTTCCTTTCTTCTTCAGTTCGTCACATTTAGCGATAAAAGCTTCCCGCGCAGCTTCGTTGTTCTTGAATGCTGTCAGCGCTGATTCCATTCCTCTTCCTGAGCAATTTTCCGAAGTTGCTTCAGGAACTCCGCCACAACCGGTCAACAAGATGCCGAGGCCAAGAATACAAACGATGCTAAATTTAAAATTCATTTAAAATCTTCCTCTAAAAATATCACTATGGCTTGATGGTTATATCCGATTTCTCAATCGTTTGACGTTGGCCCTGCCACACGAACCTAACGCTGCAATTCTACCTGAATTCTCATGGTCTTAGTATTTCTCCGCCGCCACTTTAGGCAAAACGGAGTAAAAGAAGGTATTATTTTCATCTCTGCCGGATTGCCTTGATACAAGTAGTAATCCGAAGGCGTGAATCACAATATCACGGCAGTTTCCTGGAGATTATCCGCATGTCATGGAGTTTAACAAACTGGCATCGCAACTTGATCCTGCAACACGAAGGAATATCCGATGCCATCTGGACAAAACTGATCAACCTGCGCTGCCTCAAAGGACTTACCCTTGAGGAATTCGCGCGCTTGCGCGAGTGCGTGACGTTATTTCTGCACGACAAGCAATTCTACGGCGCGCATGAACTGGAAATCACCGAGGAAATGCGCGTGACGATCGCGCTGCAAGCGTGCATCCTGATTCTGAATCTCGACCTGGATTACTACCGCAACTGGAGCCAGATTATCGTCTATCCGGGCGAATTCATGCTGGATTACGATTACGAGGATGAATTCGGTATCGTGCATCATGTGCATCACCCTGCCTCGGGTGAGGCGTGGTCTGCCGGACCGGTGATTCTTTCCTGGCAGGATACGGCGGAACCGGCCTCGCACCTCGGGGAAAGCGTGGTGATCCACGAGTTCGCGCATAAGATCGACATGCTGTACGAGGGTGCCAACGGTTGCCCGGAATTGCACGCCAGTATGAGCGCGTACACCTGGCATGACGTGTTCAGCAAAGCCTACAAAAAATTCTGCCGCCAGGTCGACCGGCAGCAGGAAACGGTGATCGATCCGTATGCGGCGGAAAATCCGGGGGAGTTTTTCGCGGTGTTGAGCGAAGCATTTTTTGAGCTGCCGCTCGTCACGCAGGAGCATTTTCCTGCCGTTTACGAACAGCTCGCGTTATTTTACCGCCAAGACCCGGCGCAGCGCTGGCGCTGAGCGTTGTGGCGGTTAACCTGCTCCCACCGATGTAATTTGATTCACCGCGGCAAGGTCGATTTCCGCGTACGAGTTGACGACAAAATCGGCTTGCTGCAATTTCTCCGCATCGTACGTGGTGCTGATCGCGATGCACTGCATCCCGGCCCGTTTTGCCGCGTCGATGCCGTGCGGCGCATCCTCGATGACTACACAATTGCCGGGTGATGACTCGAGCTGCTGCGCGGCGTACAGAAAAATATCCGGATTGGGCTTGGAACGGTAGCCGACTTTATCGAGCGTATAAATTCTGTTCGCAAACAAAGCAGAAAGATTGAGGTGCTGATCGACCAGTTTAAGCAAATCCTGATCCATCGCAGTGGCGATGCAGGTTTTATAGCGGCCGCGCACGGTTGCAAAAAACGGCAGGAAACCGTCGATGAAGGTCGTTTCATGAATAAACAAGTCGCGCACGATGTCTGCGCGTTCGCGCGCCAAAGTCTCGGTATCGCCGTCGAATTGATACGCTTGCTTCATTACTTCCACACCCTCGGCCAGCGTTCGTCCGGTGAGCAGCGGCTTGATGCGCTCCCGGTCGTAGACGAAACCCCGGCGTTGTAGAAAAATCGCCTGCCCTTTGTCCCAGATCGTTTCGGTATCGATGACGATCCCTTCGGCGTCGAAAATGATGGTATCGATCATGATGATGATCTCAAATGCGTCTTATCGCTTCGCATCGTTCTTTTTTAGCAAACCGCCGACGGTACTGAACAGCTCGCTGAACGTTTTCTCGCCGATGGCGCCGTATGCCAGCAGTGCTGCCAGCATCATGAAGACAAAAAAGCTGAATTCGAGCAGACCGAATTTTTCCTTGATCATCAGATAAAAACCCAGTCCGGACAGCAAAGTCACAAACCCGATGATCACCGGGCCGGTTTTCCAGCGTCCGGATTCGGCACGGGACTCCGGTGCGCGCGCCGGGAGATCGGGATATTCCGCGCCAGCGTGCTTCTGCAAAACCGCCAGCGCCGATAGCGCCTTCGACGTCGCCCAGGAAAATAAGCGTGGCCCGTAAAAAGCACCGGTACTGTCATCGATTTTGTCTTTGAGACTGTGCATCGCCTCGTGTGCCAGTGCGCTCTTTTTGTCGTCGATGTTTCCCGAGCCAAGCAGCAGCTTCATCAGCAAAGTATCGGTCATTACCATGAAACCGTAACCGCCGGTCTGGCCGTCGCCAACGCCGGTTTGATCGATTTCCACCCATTCCTCGCGCAGCCGGATGGCTTCATCGGGATTGCGCAGCAGCCATTCGATCGCCTGTTTTTCCTGTTCCAGGTAACGGCTTAAATTGTTGTTACGCGCGATTTGCAACACCAGCGCGGCATAAATCGTGTGTATGCCTTGCAGCGAACCCGGCGCGCCGAACGAACCGCGCACATCGTCGCCGCCACCGTTGTAATAGACCTCCACCAGATGCTGCAAACTTTGCAAGAGCTCGCTCTGATAAGCGCCGGGATAGGCATCGTACGCGTCCAGCAAAGCCATCAGCGCAAAACATGTTGGCATCAGCGCGTCAGGCTTGCCGCGCGCATACCCCCAGCCTTTGCTGGCTTCATTTCTGCGTCCCAGCAGCCAAACCAGCGCCAATCGCAGCGGCTGCTCGTCGATGCCCTTGCCGGCCTTGATGAGCGCTTGAATCGCATAGGTGGTGCGCACCAAATCGGGAATGTCGATGGTTTCGCCTTCGTCGGTGGTGAGCTCGCGCGGCCACGAACCCGCATCCGGGCCGTCCAGCGTCTGATGTTTCAGCAGAAAGTCGACCGCGCCGCGAATCGATCCCGAACCGGCATGGCAAACGCCACTGTCGACCAACGCGATCACCGCTTCGGCGGTATTCAGCACGTTGACATGGCTGCCGCGGCGTTCGCCCCATCCCTTGGATTCTTTATCCTGCTGCTGCTCCAGCCAATGACCGGCATGATGGATAATGTCAGTGATCTGCGTCATGGAATTCCCCTTGTCAATTTCTCTCCGCCCGAGCTTCCAGTTCTGCACGCAGGCATGGCTGGAATGCTGTGGATACATAAGGTTGCAGTATGGCAGGATGTGCGGATGCTGGGAAGTGTATCGTCCGGAAGAAATTTGTATGAACAACCAAGGGAAATGCCAGAATAGCGCTTTGTGTCAATTCACTCACATTTTGCGACTGACTGAAAGATGAAAAAAACCGCCTGGATATTTACCGCCGCCGCTCTGGCCGTGACTGTGTATCTCTGCTTTTGGCCGGTACCGGTCGAGCCGGTGAGCTGGCAAGCACCCGCTGCGCCGGGATACACCGGCCCGCACACAGCGAATAACCGGCTCGCGGATATTCAACTAATCGCACTGCATGGCGAAACCGGGCCGGAGCATATGGCGCTGGCGCGCGATGGCAAGCTGTATGCCGCAATGGCGAGCGGCAATATCGTGCGCATGAACCCCGGCGGTACGGCGCAGGAAGTGTTCGTCAACACTGGCGGGCGCGTGCTGGGCTTCGACTTCGATGCTGACGGCAACCTGATCGCAGCCGACGCCATGAAAGGATTGTTGTCGATCGGGCCGGATCGCGCCATTCGCGTTCTGGCCAATGCCGTCAATGGCGATCCGATCCGTTACGCCAATGCGGTCGTGGTCGCGGCAAACGGCAAAATCTACTTCACCGATGCTTCAACCCGGTTTGCGCCGAAAGAATGGGGCGGCACTTTCGCAGCCAGTATTCTCGACATCATGGAACAATCCTCGACCGGACGTGTTCTCGAGTACGATCCCGCCCACAAAACGGTGCGCATCGTCGCCCAAGGATTGAGTTTTGCTAACGGCATCGCGCTGTCGCAAAATGAACAAACTCTGTTTGTCAGCGAAACAGGCCGCTATCGCGTGTGGAAAATCGCTGCCAACGCGGATAATCTCGATGTCACGCAAGGCTCGCCACAAGCCGCCGTGCTGCTCGACAATCTGCCCGGCTACCCGGATAACCTCATGCGCGGCCTCGACGGCAAGATCTGGCTCGGCTTCGCCAAGCCGCGCAACCCGATCATCGATGCCATGAGCGATAAACCATTTTTGCGTCAAGTCACGCTGCGTCTACCGCGAGCATTATGGCCGGTGCCCAAGGCCTACGGTCATGTGATCGCATTTAACGAAGAAGGAAAAGTGCTCGACGATTTACAAGATCCCACGGGCGCTTACCCGGAAACCACCGCCGTGACCGAAACGCGCGACCAGTTGTACATCCAAAGCCTGCATGCAAAAGAACTCGGCTGGCTGGCGCGTTGAATCGGTGAAACCCGAACTAGCGGCACAAAACGTAGCGCCGGTATTCGCAATTCCCCACATGCAGATCCCGCAATTGCGAATCCGCAATGCCACCTTCAAAATAGGAAATAAATACACGCAGCGTTTCTTCATGGGCGACGACCAGCAACGCTTCATCCGGCTGCGTTTTTAACCAATCGATAAAGCGCAACACGCGCTGCTTGTGATCGAGCAACGACTCGCCGCCGTTAACGCGCGCCCGCAACGGATCGTGGCTGATCGCGGCAAAATAGTCCGCCACAGGCTGGCTCTCGAACCCTGAGCGGATGTCGGCCAAATCGGCATGCACCTCGATCGGCACAGCGTGATACTGGTTTACGATCTCCGCCGTTTGGCGCGTGCGCGGCAACGGTGAAACAAGGATGCGCTCAAACACCGCACCCCGCAGGCCGTGCGCCGCCGATTGCGCTTGCGCGATGCCGGTTTCCGTTAAATACACATTCCTGCCGGGATCGTCGTTACACAAACCCAGGTCGTTGTAATTCGTGCGCCCGTGGCGCATGCAGTAAAAATCCATGATATTCATCCTAAATTAGCAGCTTCTGATCCGAAACCTTCAAATAGCGCCTGGTTCCTAAACGCAACAAAATAGTATTCAAACATTATTTCTTGAATAAGCATTATTATTTTCCGATATTCCCAGTGTGCATTGACACATCCACCTATCGATCGTATATTTCACAGCACTATTAAGAATACGATTAATCATGATTACAGCCAACGATCTAAAAACCAAAGGGATCGCCTGCGTGGAAGAGAGTCTGACGGATAAAACGGAAGACATCATCACCGTGCGCGGCAAAGAGTGCTATGTCGTAATGAAAATCGAGCAATACCATTATTTGCGGGAAATGGAACTGGAAGCCGCGCTACACGAAGCGCGGCAGGACATGGCAAGCGGCCAATTCAGTAAGGATACGGTCGATCAGCACGTCGATGATATTTTCAACAAATGAGCTATACGCTCATTTTCACCGATAGCTACAAAAAGCGCGCGCGCCGCTTCGCGCAAAAACACCCGGAATTAAAAGAACCCTACCGCAAGGTGCTGGAACTACTCAGCCATAACCCTTTTCACCCTTCGCTGAGAATCCATGCACTTTCAGGCAAATTGACCGGATTGCATTCGGTATCGATCAATCTCAGTTACCGCATCACGCTGGAAATCATAATCACCGAGAAGGAAATTATTCTGGTCAATGTGGGAAATCATGAGGAAGTGTATCGGGTGGGATAAAAACTCTGCTTTGCTCCGGCACTGATGTATCGCGGCAACCCTTTGCTTATTGCTTACCATCCTTTTTGTTATAAATGGCTACTCCAATCCGGTCGATATGCGCGACCAGATCGGTGTTTTCCAGTTGGTAATACTGCGACAAATCGACGGTATACGGCAGCATCAAATCGTCGATCTGGTCTTCGATCTGCATGAACTCGGTGAACGAAATTTCATCGCCTTTGATGGTCAAGTCGATATCGGAACCGGCGCGGAAATTTCCTTTGGCGCGTGAACCGTAGATCAACACCGAATCGATAGCGTCGTGCTGCGCAAACACAGTGTTGAGTTTTTCCAGTGTCGCAGGCGATAAGCCGAATGGCCACTCACC
Organism: Gammaproteobacteria bacterium; assembly: GCA_015709615.1. Taxonomy (NCBI): domain Bacteria; kingdom Pseudomonadati; phylum Pseudomonadota; class Gammaproteobacteria; species Gammaproteobacteria bacterium. Next base: position 1,933,983 of record CP054179.1, read on the forward strand.
GGTCATGGCCGGTATTTTTCCATTTCCGTTTTCAGCGCAACGAACAGCGGGTAGTAATCGCGAATGATCACCTCCACCAACCGTTCGGCGGTACGCTCATCGTACGTATGCGACGAGATATTGCGGCTCTGAATCATCGCCATCCACAGCTCGCCGTCGCCGATCAACTCAACTTTGAATGCTTCCCGCGTGGCATCCTTTGAGCCTTTGATGTTTTGATTGCCCTGATCCTGCAAAAAATCCTTCAACATATTCCAGGCTAATTCATGCGTGAACTCGAATGCCTGAATCACCCCTTGCTTTTCCAACGAAGTAAGTGCGCGCTGCGAACTGAGTTCGACCGCGCCTTGCAGTTGCAATAAGGCTTTCTGGTAACTGGCAAAACGTTGCTGCCAGCGGATGTCGGGGTTGGTCATTTTGCTTTTATGTGCGAATTAAGAAAAACTTCAACCGTCATTATCATGGTATGGCCCTCACTCCATGATTGTTATTGATGAGTCATAATTAAGCTTATCAAATAAATCCGAAAATTCAAGCTCAAGGCCTAAAAGGGATAGTAGATGCTCTTATCTTATCCACAAGCAAGTGATGACTAGTTAAGCGAAACATACGGCGGAATGACTGTACTGATAATTCAGATGATATAGTTGGCCCCAGTAGGATACGGTCCGTTAGATCTGCGATATTAAAATCTGGTAGTAAATCAGAAGCTTTACTAAATTCAGAAAGCCTTAACTTTAATTTGGGATGCACACCCTGAGAAGTGATCGAATAACTTAAAAATGAAGAAAAAATAAATTTTGGATCGCGTTCTTTCACATATACAAGTCGCCACTCTTGTTCTTCTGAAAAACCCTTATGCTTCGTGAACAAGGAAAACATTAAAAGTCTCTCAAACCAGATTTGAGCCATAAACTCAAAGACCTTTTGGGATTTTGGAAGCATATTTATTAAATGGGTCAAATCCTTTATTTTATTTTCTATCCAAGAAATCCTCTCGTTTTGAGTAGCATAGTGAACTCTACCAATCGAAAGTGGAATATCTTCAATCGCATTCGTATTAATTTTTGAAGTATCAATCACCAGAGCAGCACCGCTTCCAACTTCACCGTATCCACGCCACATTGAGAGAAGTCCGTCTGCATCATTGGGATCATGCTCAGAAAAACACAGGATGTAGGTATCGATAGCATGATCATTGGCGAATCTATGAAATATTTTATCGAAAGCTTGTATAAGAGTGCTGTGTATTGCAGTTGATCCACAAGCATTCGCAATTAATCGACTTGTTCGAAAGCTATCAGCTCCTGCATTCATACCAAATCGAAGTTCTTCCCAATCATTCATAAACAACGGATTAGAAAGCCAGAGCTCATTACTGTTGATGATCTTTTCAATCGTCGATATTGAAGTATAGTGAGCAAGAAGCGGCCTTTGATCCGGATAATCTTTGGAATTATCGTAATCATCCCATAAGGTTTTTCTTATTAAATCATCATTTTCTTCCAAAAATCACCTCGTGTTATTCATCGAGAACTATTCTAGCCTGCCAATTAAATCACTACCGATACTAAGACAGTCACTTATCATTAACCCGCCTTCCCATCCACTCTCGCATGCCAGTAAATCGGCGCAAACTTAACCGCCCATAATCCAAAGCAACTCAACCAAACGAGCGCCGCCAGCACGTAGAACATCGGCGCAACCGCCGGGATGAGGTCGGCCAGAATGCGGATTGCGGCGGTTGCTTGGAAGCCCAGGAACAGCAGCCAGGTGAAGCGGTCGAGTTCCAGTGGCCGTCCGGAGTGGCCGAGGGTGACGCGCGACGCCATGGCGAGGATCATGCCGGAGAAGAAGCCGATGCCAAGTGCGTGCAACGGGGCGAGGCCCAAGATCAAATTGCCGGAGGCTAAATACACCAAACTCTGCACGGCGTAGAGCACCATAGCCACGCCGAACCAAGCGAATGAGATGTGCAACACTGCCAGCAGGCTCACTTGAAAGCTGCGTTGCAATTGCCAGCGGTAGGATAAATACAGCGCGCAACCGGCCAGCGGGAAGTCGGCGAGCCACAGATAGCCGGTCAGTTCAAAGCATTGCAGCAAACCGTGCGCGGCGATGCAGGCAAGCATCAGCCACAGCATCCAGAACGGCCGCACCATGTCGTAATTTTCCAGCACGCGGCTGGAGAAGAACGGAATCATACGGTGCGACACGGTCAGCACGATCGGCAGCAGGAAAAACCACAAGCCTGCAACGCGCGCGCAATCGAGCGCCAGCACGGCACCGGTCACCAGCCACACCAAATAGGCCAGCATACCGAGCCAGCCCATCACCAGCGCGACACTGGTAACGCGGGCGTGACGCTTGTCCTCTGCTGGTGCAGTCAGCAGAATGCGCAACAACACGTACAGTGCGATGCCCCAGCCGCTCAGCATCAATTCCACACCGGTAATGCTGATCGCTTTGTGCGTCAGTAAACCGGCATAAAACAGCACTACGCCGCCTGCCATCAGCAAGCAGGTCGTGACATATTCCTGCGGCTTCACTTTTTCACCGTTCATCCAGTTCGGGTATGTGGTGAACAGAAAACCGAAAATAAAAAACGGGAAAAAACCGTACATCATCAAAAACGCATGCGCCCAGGTCGGTGCGACGCTCCAACCGGTCATCGAACCGGCGATGCCGTAGCGCCCGGTCAGATCGAAGATCCACCACAACACGGTCAGCACGCCTTGCAGCGCGCCGGCCAGAAACAGGCTGCGGTGCGGCGCAGCGGAAAGATGATCGCGGACAGTCGACAACATATTCATTCGGATTCCTCGTAAAACGTTTTACTTTCATGGCACTAACAAGATTTTTCATCGTCCGGCACGATAATTTCTCTTCAATGCGGTTATTTGTTATGATGCGTGTCCCGCTTCGCGCAACGGATTTTCATGCTCAATATTGATTTACATTGTCATTCTTCAATTTCTGACGGTTTACTGACACCGGCACAACTGGTTGAGCGCGCTGCCGAACGCGGCGTGGAAATTCTCGCATTAACCGATCACGATGATATCGCAGGCCTGGCGGAAGCGCGCAGGGCTGCTGAAGCGAAAAGTATCACATTTATAAACGGCGTGGAAATATCCGTCAGTTGGCGCGGTCGTACCTTGCATATCGTCGGGCTGGGCATCGATCCCGATTACGCCCCGCTGGCCGAGGGTTTGGCGGTGGTGCGCGCCGGCCGTGCGCAACGCGCCCGCAACATCGCCGCAGAACTGGAAAAAATCGGTATTCAAGGCAGCCTGGAAGGCGCTTACACTTTTGTCGGCGTGCGCAGTCTGATCGGCCGCACGCACTTTGCTCGTTTTCTGGTGGAGCAAGGTTATGCCAAGGACGTCAAATCGGTGTTCAAGAAATATCTGGTCAAAGGCAAACCAGGTTACACCCCGCACGAATGGGCGCCGCTCAGCGACGCGTTGAGCTGGATTCGCGGCAGCGGCGGACATGCGGTCATCGCCCACCCCGGGCGTTACGATCTGGGTAAAAACGTGCTGAACGATCTGCTTGACGAATTTTGCGCACTCGGCGGTTCGGCGCTCGAAGTGGTGACGTCGAGCCACACGCCGGAGCAAATGCAGCTTTTCGCGCAGCACGCTAATAGCAGGAATTTGCTGGTTTCCTGCGGCTCGGATTTTCATGGGCCGGGCGAAAGCCATTTTGATCTCGGGCAACTGCCGGAATTTCCGCTCGGCTGTACCCCTGTCTGGCAGCATTGGAAAAACACCGTCAACGCCGAACTGATCGATTGACACGCTGATTTCCGACGATTTCCGCCGTGGCGCAATTTTTTTCCATCCACACCGACACCCCGAATATTCGCCTGATCCGGCAGGCCGTCGCCATCGTGCGCAGCGGCGGCATTATCGTGTACCCGACCGATTCGTGCTATGCGTTGGGCTGCCATATTGGCGATAAAGATGCGATGACGCGCATCCGCGCCATCCGGCAAGTGGACGAGCGCCATCATTTCACGCTGGTATGCCGCAATCTGGCGGAAATCGCCACTTACGCCAAGGTCGATAACAGCCAGTACCGTTTGCTGAAAGCGACAACGCCCGGCAGCTATACGTTTATTTTGCAGGCGACACGCGAAGTGCCGCGGCGCTTGCAGCACCCGAAACGCAGCACCATCGGTTTGCGCATTCCCGGTCATCCGGTGGTTCAGGCGTTGCTGGAAGAACTTGATGAACCGCTGCTCAGCTCTACCTTGCTATTGCCGGGAGACGAATTTCCGCTGAACGATGCGGAAGAAATCCGCGAACGCTTGGAACATCAGGTGGAATTGGTCATGGACGCCGGTTCCTGCGGCATCGACATGACTACCGTGATCGACTTGACCACCGATGTGCCCGCACTGGTGCGGCCAGGCAGAGGCGATCTCGAACCGTTTGGAATCGATCATGGATGAAATCATTCAAGGCATTGCCATTTACGCGTTACCGGTGATTTTTGCCATCACCATGCACGAAGCGGCGCACGGCTATGTCGCCAAGCAATTCGGCGATCTCACCGCTTACAGCGCCGGCCGCATCAGCCTCAATCCGGCGCGGCATATCGATCCTGTCGGCACGATCCTGGTACCGCTATCGCTGTTTGTTCTGAGCAAACTGACCGTCGGCGCGGGATTCCTGTTCGGCTGGGCCAAACCGGTGCCGGTCAATTTCGCCAATCTGCGCCACCCGAAACGCGACATGCTGTGGGTCGCTGCTGCCGGACCCGGTGCCAATCTGCTGATGGCGATTTTTTGGGCGTTGATGATCAAACTGGCCATTGCCATGCCGGGAAGCAGCCTCGCCAAACCATTGGCGCTGATGGGGATCGCCGGAATCGAGATCAATGTCGTTCTGATGGTACTCAATTTGCTGCCATTGCCGCCGCTGGATGGCGGCCGCATGACCATGAGTTTGCTGCCCCATCGTTGGGCATACCAATTTTCACAGATTGAGCCTTACGGCTTCATGATATTGCTGGTATTGTTATTCAGCGGTATTTTGAGTACCGTGATCGGGCCGGTTATTCTGTGGGTTAAAATTATCATTGTGTCGATTTTCGGGTTATACATCTAACAACCTCTTACATTTGGAACATCAACATGTTTGCTGATCGCGTTTTATCCGGCATGCGGCCCACCGGCAGCCTGCATTTGGGACACTATCATGGCGTATTAAAGAATTGGGTGAAGTTGCAGCAGCAATACGAATGCCTGTTTTTTGTCGCCGATTGGCATGCTTTGACAACCCATTACGATACGCCGGAAATCATCGAGCAAAATGTCTGGGACATGGTTATCGATTGGCTGGCCGCGGGTGTCGATCCGTCGCAGGCGATTCTGTTCATTCAATCCAAAGTACCGGCGCATGCCGAGCTATATCTGCTGCTGTCGATGATGACGCCGCTCGGCTGGCTGGAACGCGTGCCGACGTATAAGGATCAGCAGGAAAAATTGTCCGAGAAGGATCTCAGTACCTACGGTTTTCTTGGCTATCCGTTGCTGCAAAGCGCGGATATTCTGATTTACCGCGCCAATCTGGTTCCGGTCGGTGAAGACCAAGCACCGCATCTGGAATTCACGCGTGAAATCGCGCGCCGCTTCAATCATATTTACGGCAAGGAACCCGGCTTTGAAGAAAAAGCGGAAGCGGCAATCAAAAAGCTGGGATCGAAGAAATCCAAACTGTATACCGAGCTGCGCACGTTGTATCAGGAGCAGGGCGACGAAAATGCATTGGAAGAAGCGCGGTCGTTGCTGAACGAACAACAGAATTTGAGTCTGGGTGACCGGGAGCGCTTGTTCGGTTATCTGGAAGGCGGCGGCAAAATGATTCTGGCCGAACCGGAAACATTGCTGACTGAAGCCTCGCGTATGCCGGGGCTGGACGGCCAGAAAATGTCTAAATCGTATAACAACACCATCAGTCTGCGCGAAGATCCGGAAAGCATCCGCAAAAAAGTGCGCACCATGCCGACCGACCCGGCAAGGGTACGGCGCAGCGATCCGGGCGATCCGGCCAAGTGTCCGGTATGGCAGTTCCATCTGGTGTATTCCGACGACAAAACCCGCGAATGGGTACAATGGGGTTGCAAGAACGCCGAAATCGGCTGCCTGGATTGCAAAACACCGGTGATCGATAAAATCCTCGCGGAGCAAGCGCCTATGTATGAACGCATCAAAAAGTACGAAGAGGATCCGACTTTGGTGCGCAACATCATCGCCGATGGCTGCGAAAAAGCCAACAAGCTGGCGGAAGAAACCATGCGTGATATCCGCGAAGCAATGGGGCTTAATTATTCATAGCAGTTCGTCGGTTTCCGGTCGGCCATGAATTCGGCCATTGATACTGCGGCAGTTCAACCGGTTGCCCGGATTTGCGGCGAACCGCTGCTGGAAATCCCGCAAGATTTGTATATTCCGCCGGATGCGCTGGAAGTTTTTTTGGATACTTTCCAAGGCCCGCTTGATCTGCTGCTGTATCTGATCCGCAAGCACAATCTGAACATTCTCGATATTCCGATGGCCGAGCTTACGCTGCAATACATGACGTATGTCGAGATGATGCGCGTCGATCAGCTCGAGCTGGCGGCTGAATACCTGCTGATGACTGCTTTGCTGATCGAAATCAAGTCGCGCATGCTATTGCCGGCTCCTAAAGCGGAACCGGAAGGTGAGGAGCGTGATCCGCGCGCCGAATTGGTGCGGCGCTTGTTGGAATACGAGCAAATGAAAAAAGTCGCCGAACGCTTGAATGAAATTCCGCAAGCCGAGCGCGACTTCAGTGTCGTCCAGGTTTGGATCGAACAAAAAAACGAAGAGCAACTGCCGCATATCGATAAGGACGACCTGCGCAATGCTTGGGTTGCAATTTTGGCGCGCGCAAAAGTCAACCGGCACCACCAGATCAAGCGCGAAACCCTGTCCGTGCGCGCGTATATGAGTCAAGTGCTGCGCGACCTGCGCGGGCGTCAGCAAGTTGAGTTTTACGATCTATTCAGTCCCGCGGCTACGGTTGCGGAAGTGGTGGTCACTTTCCTGGCCATTCTGGAACTGGCCAAGGAATTGCTGCTGGAAATTTCACAATCCCCCGATGATGCAATGATTTATGTCCGAGCCATTGACGCCGCTTGATTATCACCCGCTGGATACACTCGATTCGCTCAGTCCCGGTAAAACCAAGCAAATTCTCGAAGCGGCCTTGTTCACCACGCAAGAGCCATTGTCCGTCAGCGAATTGCGAAAATTATTCAATGATGAATTAAGCGCTGCAGTATTAACCAATTTGCTGAAGGAAATCCGGGATCAATGGCGCGATAGCGGGGTGGAACTGGTTAACGTGGCCAGCGGCTGGCGTTTCCAGACCAAAGCGGACATGCAACCGTATTTGGAGCGTTTGACGCCGCAAAAAGCGCCGCGCTATTCGCGCGCGGTTCTGGAAACGCTCGCCATCATCGCTTACCGCCAGCCGGTCACCCGTGGCGATATCGAAGAAATCCGCGGCGTCAGCGTTTCCAGTTCGGTGCTTAAAACACTCACATCCCGTGGTTGGATTGAGGAGGTCGGACACCGCAATGTGCCGGGAAAACCGGCGCTGTTGGCCACGACCGCGCATTTTCTCGACGATCTGAATCTGCGCTCACTCGACGAACTGCCGCCGCTGGAAGAGATGAAATCGCTACTTGAGTCCGGTGAAAATCAGCACTTGCCGTTGGAGCAACCGGATGACTCCGGTCATTGAGGAAGCTCTGAAAAAGGTAGCGAGCGACGGCCAGGCAAGGCGAAATCAGGCGAAAAAGCGGGGTTTACGATAAGTAAATGAGCATTTTGAGCTTGGTTTCAACGCAGCATGACCGAGCGCAGTAGTTTTTCAGAGCTTCCCTAAGATTTTGCCGCTTGCTGCGCTTCGATGAGTGTGGGTGTCAGATGCGGCGCGATCACTTGCAGCAAATGCCCGAAAACTTTCGGGTTGCCCGCCACGATCTGACCGCTTTCCAGTTGCGTTTCATTGCCTTGCAAATCGCCGACCAAACCGCCGGCTTCGGTGATTAACAAACACCCGGCGGCCATATCCCACGGCGCCAGACCGATTTCCCAAAAACCATCGTAACGGCCGCAAGCGACGTATGCGAGATCCAGCGCGGCGGATCCCGGACGGCGGATTCCGGCGATGCGCGGCACGAGGTCTTTCAGCATGGCAAAATAAGCATCGATGTGTGTCAGATCGCGGAACGGCAAGCCGGTGCCGATCAAGCAATCGTCCAGCTTGGTGCGCTTACTGACACGAATGCGGCGGTCGTTCAGAAAAGCGCCGCTGCCTCGGCTGGCGGTAAACAATTCATTCAAGTTCGGATCGTAAACTACCGCGTGAGTGAGCACACCTTTATGCTTAAGCGCAATCGAAACCGAATATTTGGGAAATCCATGCAGAAAATTGGTCGTGCCGTCGAGCGGATCGATAATCCACTGATATTCGGAGTTCTCATGATCACCCTGTTGCCCGCTTTCTTCCGCCAGAATCGCATGATCGGGATAAGCCGCCTGCAACACCTTGATAATCGCTGCTTCAGCGGCGCCGTCCACCTCGCTGACATAATCGCTGTGCGACTTTTTCGATACCGTGAGCAAATCCAGATTTTTGGATGCTTGATTGATGATACTGCCGGCGCGGCGCGCGGCTTTCACCGCGATGGTCAACATGGGATGCATAGTTTTGATTCGGAAATTACAAGAAGCGCGATTTTAATATGAATCGATTATGCTCGCTTGATTTTGTCGCTTTGCGGAGTATCCATTCGCGATCAACTCAACTGCAGAAAATAAAAAAAACCGCATTCCGGTTTGGGAATGCGGTTCTTCTAGCGAGCTAAAGCGATGCTTTAGGCGCTGATACGGCGGCGTGCCGAGAAGCCGATCAGACCAAGACCTGCCAGCAACATAGCATAGGTTTCTGGTTCTGGAACGGCCATGATATATTCATAACCGATTTTAACTGAATCATTATTAGCGATAGTGCCGAGATTGTAAGCCAGGTTGATTGAATTATCGCCAAATCCGTAACTACCAGCTGCTTGCGCCGTAGCTAACATTAAACCAGGACTGACAGGGCTGCAGCAGCCAAGTGGATCAACGTAAGGCCGAATCTCAAATGCCCCTGCGCTTGTATTATTTGCTAATGTGATGATTGCTCCATCGGAAGTTGATGCCGAAACCGAGGAATCACTCGTGCCTGTCGCGTTAATGACATTGAACGTGCCATTTCCCAGACCAGCTCCCCTTCCTTGATCCGGATCAAAGCCAACGCCCCAATGCACGTCTGTAGCAACTGAACCGGTCAAGTTCGTCAACTGAACCATAACGGAAACATGGCCAGGCGCAGTAATGCTGACTGTTTCAAGAAAACCCCAACCGCCAACAACACCACCTAAATTCGTAGTGACTGATATCGGGCCGCCGATAGGCCCAAAGGTTGTTGAAGTAAATGGATTGCTGAGTGTTACTTCATCGCCTACTGCGACAGTTACTCCATTGGCCTCAAGCGTATAGTTGGAGGCTAAAGTATCCCAGTTAACGAATTCCCTTCCCAAGTAACTCAGACCGACACCACCTGGTTGAAAATAACCGGCATCAGCAATCGTAGTAGCGGTACCGGCGCCGTCTGAAAGAAAAGCTGGCGCAGCTTGCGCGCTCGTAACAAATGTACCGCATATGGCCAGCGCTACTGCTGTTGAAATGTGGCTTTTTTTCATTTCGAATTTCATAATTATTACTCCTTATTTTAAATTCTAAGACCACTAAATTTAATTAATTTCATATATATATGCATCCCTCTTTTTTGAGGGTATGCATATTTTGTCGATAAAATATCCCTATTGCAATAAGGATTTTGCTTATTTTTAAAATTTTTTATTTTGTGAAAAAATTTATTTTTGGAGTTTACGACAAATCATTTATATTCAATTTATTGATCGTTGCGAAAATAATGATATTTAATAAAAATATTTCATGATTTATGACAGTGGGTTCTGAAATTTATCAATAGCTAAAAATTTTTGGATCTTCGGAAGTTAAACACTTGCACTTCGCACCGGAGCGGCCGGTTATATCAGCAAACACCATTCTCTTGAATCGCTGTTACAAGCCATCATTGCGATTCACGCCGGTGTAACCTGGTTTGACCGAGACGCCACCACGCCTGAGCCGCATACCGCACTAGCAGCTTTTCGGTTCAACCTAAATTCAGCAATTGCGGACGCCGCATCGCCTTTCTGGCTAGCCAAGATTCATCAGCCGTGGAAATCAGCTCGCAATTCGATATTACAAAAAAAACCATTTGCAATCAATTGTATAAAAATCGGTGCGGAGAAGTAAATTGAATTATGTCTGAAAACCTATCAATTCAAATTCTTCCAATAATCCTACAAAATCGGGACATTTTGTCAGAGAAAATTTCGAAAATGGCATTTTTTTGGGATAAATGCCTTCTGTTTGTCAGCCTGTAAATTTGATAAAATTTACACCAAATTAAATAGATAGAATAATTAATCTCGATAATCTATTTATACATAATAAGTCTCGCATAAATGCGAGACTACAATTGCTCCCGATCGGGCTCCGTGAATAATTCAACCCTTCCTTATCGAGGGTTTTATACAACTTTATAAAAACACGAAAAATCATGGTTGAGGAGTCTCACGCAAAAATACGCCTTTTGGTGGCTGAAAGTTTTGAGCTTGTTCGCATGGGTTTGCGTTCACTGTTCGAGAATCATTCGGCAATCCGTCTTGTGGCGGAAGCCAGCTCAATCGAAGACTTATTCAAATTGGCGGCGCAGCACAAGCCGGATGTCGTTCTGATGGATCTGCAGTTGAGCGGCGGCCACTATGCTGAGCATATTTCCAAATTACTGCGCGCCTGTCCGCAAAGCAAGGTGCTGGCTTTTTCTCACCAAAACAGCGAACAAACGCATCTGCAAACCTTTCGTTCCGGCGCGATGGGCATTATCAGTAAGCACCACTCATCCGATTTGTTGTTGAAAGCCATCTTTGCCATTCATGCAGGTCAAATCTGGTTTGATCGCAATGTGACCAAACTGCTGTGGCAAGCGCAGTTTAATTCGAATTCGTCCACAGAAATGCCGGTGGATGGACGCTTATCGCAGCAGCAACCCAAATTAAGCGATAGCGAGCGCCATATCGCCTATCTGGCCTGCAAAGGCTTGTCGGCAAAAGAAATCAGTGCGCAATTATTGGTTACGGAAAAAACCGTACGCAATCAACTCTCGGTTATTTATAGGAAAATCGGCGTAAAGAAGCAAATAGAGCTATGCCTGAAAGCGCCTATGTATAACTACTTTAAGGAATCCTATCTGTTCGGGACATTTTTCCAGAATGATGATGACAAATAGCTGAAAGATAGCTGCATTTTAAAGTCAAATGACATCTATTTTGCCGAAAATAGATTTGATAAAATCCCGCCCGCATTAATGATAAATAGAAAGCAATCATCAACTTTTGCAATCTATTGACCAAATCGTGCATCACAAAAAAATCGTAAGTTCACAGGCATTCATTTGCAGGATGTTTCTTACGCGTTTTCCATTTGTGGTGCACTTTTCACACAAAGGAGGGTGTTTATAATGATGTTTCAATCCAATCAACTGTGGCATATCAAGGAATCCCCCGGGGATTCCGTGGCGATGCCAAACGGCGCTTTGTTAAAACAATCGCTTGCTGCAATCTGTCTTGTATCCGCAATGTCGTTTCTGCCAGTGGCAGAGAGTTCCGCAGCCAATCACATCATACGTTTAACCGCGGAAGAAACGCGCAACGACGGATTCGGCAATAAATTGATGGCATACAAGATGCTAAGCCACATAGTTGATGGCGCGGACATCACCGGCCGCTACAGTCCTGATGCAACCATTCCCGGACCAACGATCGTGCTGACCGAAGGCGATGTTGTTCATATAACGCTGGAAAACGCAATTCCGGGCGCATTTACACATACCCCCGGTATCAGCAAACAAGTCAGCGTGCATGTGCACGGCGTCCACTACGACATTCTCAGCGACGGCACGCTCAAAGTGATCAACAATCACGACGACGAAGGCGCGGGCGATGGCTTGGAAGCTTCGCACACCACTTACGAATACAAGTGGAATGTAGCGCCTGGAACGGCAGGCACCTGGGCTTATCACGATCACAATTTTGAAACCCATAATGGCGCCGAAACCAAAGGTCTGTTCGGTGCCATCATCGTTAATCCCGCCGGTTCCGCCGGATATGCCAAGGAGTATGTGCTCTATCTCGGTGACGATGCTTTCTGGGGCATGGAAATCGATGGCGCAAGCAAACAGCAATCGAAACATGGTGTTAATCCATCATTATCCGCCACCAAAAACAGCGATGTCAGATTTCATCTGATTGCATTGGGTACCGACATCCACAATTTTTCATTGAACGGCTATAAATGGTTCGACCCGGGAACGCGCAACCTGATCGATCAAGCCGCAATCGGCCCGCTCGAGAAGCACGTATTTACCGTAAAAGCTAAAAGCAGCACGCAATACGTTGATAACAACTTCTCCAACAAATTGATGGGTATGACCGGTCAATTTATCGTCAAGTAATTACTTGAAAAAACATACCCAAGTATAAGGATGACACTATGAGTAAAAATATTTTTGGGATTAAGAATCCAGTCCCGATGCTAGCAGCGCTTATGCTGTTTGCCATTTCTGTGCTGATATCCCCGATGGCGCTAGCGGCTGTGCAAAGTTTCAATATCACAGCCAAAACCCTGCCGAACGGTCAACTGGCTTATGCCTTAGGTAGCGATGCCGAAGCCGTAATTCCAGGGCCGGCCTTGTTCGTAAGACAGGGCGACACGATCAATGTAACACTGACCAACACCACATCGGCCGAAGTTGGTTTTAGCGTGCCCGGCTTGCAGAACAAGGGTAAAGGCGCCGCGAACGCACTGCCAGGGCAAACGCAAAACTATACTTTCCATGCCAACAAATCCGGTACGTTCGTCTACCATGGCAACGGCAAGGAAATGCTCGGTTTGTTCGGTGCGCTGATTGTTGATCCCGCCAGCGGACCAATCGACCGGTATATCGATGACAATGGCGCTACCGTTCCGGTAACGCAGGCGGACATTGATAAACAGTTCGTATTGTTTATGGTCGGCTCAACCTTTTGGGGTACCGAGATCTCCAGCGATGGCACAACGCAAAAACCGCTCTGGGCGAATCCGAATCCCGGCGCAGTAGAAAACGACATCGTCCGTTTCCATATTTTATCGATTGGACCTGGCCATACTTTTCATTTGCACGCACATCGCTGGTTTAAAACCGGTACCAATTCGGCCATCGACGTCAAATTATTGCAAGACGGCACCGATACTCATTCTTTCACCGTCAAAGCGGGCAGCGGCGTCGGTGCGGGCGATTGGCAATATCACTGCCATCTGGTTTCACACATGGAAGCCGGCATGCACGGCAGCTTCAAAGTCGCGCCAGTTGGCGGCAGCGGCGCCAGTGTAGTCGGCGCATCGCCATACGGACGAATTCTGCTTGGTCCTAAAGACGAACCCGGCTTGGTGACATTTGAAGTCAGCGATGAACCTGCCAGCTGGTTTAGAAGCGCACGCGGAGACGCTATTGTTGGACTGCCCTACGATATTAAAACCAAATCCTTGGAAGTCATCGCTCCGGGCAGCAGCGTTAACTTCGTCATGTCGGATACCAACGGCGTACACACCATCAGCTCGCTGCTGTGGCCTTCAGGCGCGGTCCACATGCCTTTCAACCAAACCACTGCGTATCGCGGCGGTGGTATTGTCAGACTCGACACACCGGGCCTGTACGTCTTTACGTGTAAAGTACATCCGTTCATGTTTGCCGCAGTCATCGTCGACGATCCTGATACTGTAGGTCTTGATCTAGGCAATCCGGCCGCCGATTATAAAATCGATCTGGTGACCGGCATCAAAGGGCTGCCGACCAGCACCGATCTTGCAGTTCGGTTATTGAAAACGTTTTTCATCGCCACTGCGCCGGATAATTGGCAAGATTATTCAACCGGACAATGGAGCGTGAAGTTTCCAACGCTGCCGGTCAGAATCTCCGGCAACCCTCTTCCTGTCGGCAGTAGCGGTAATATCATCAGTGGCGGGTTGGCAGCACCGTTATCCGCGGTGCTGAATAGCGATCAGCCGATTGCGTTCGGTTCTAAACCAATCGTGCCTGGCGTGGGTGAAGTATGGGTTAATACGCAGTTCGAGAAAACCGCCGGAAAATACAAACCGGGCACCATCACGGTAGTCGATGCCAGCGATTGGACTGTTAAACGCAAAATCGCATTACCCGAGATCAACATGAACAATCCGCATAACATGTGGACCAACCGGGATCAATCGATCGTTTATCAGACCCAATGGTTTGATAATAAATTAACCTTGATTAACCATGCCGACGGTAAATTGATCAAAAACATCCAGGTAGGTTTTTCGCCTTCTCATGTGATGACGTTACCTTCTACCGACGATGTCACGGTCGCGAACAACGGCGAAGATAGCATCATGATGATGCCGGCCGGCTCCAGTTATGTCTTCAAGGCACTGCCTACGCAAGCCGCCGGACAAAGCACGGCTCATCCGCACGGACATTGGATCAGCGCGGACGGCAGCAAGATCGTAACGCCGAATATCAGCACTGGTGATGTCGGGATTTACGGCAGCAATGGCGGCATTGAAGCCAGAACCCCCACAGGCAACAATGTGCCCGGCGCGCACCCGGTTGCCATCGGTATGATGCCGGATTCGAGCAAAATTTATGCGACCAATCTGTTACATCACACCTTAAGTGTGCTGGATGGGGCGGGCAATTTGTTGAAAACCGTCAACCTCATTGCCGATTACAACCCGATTACCGGAACCTTTGCGGACAATGACGGCAACGGAAAAATCGCCGTCGGCGTATTGCCAATTCAGACACCGGTTGCTCCGGACGGCAAGTCTATGGTCATCGCTTCGATGGGCGGGCAAATTGTTGTCGTTGATACCGTAACCGATACCATCGCCGCGATGCTGGACTGCGATCCCGGTTGTCATGGCGCAAACTTCGGTGCCAAGCAAGGCGGTGGTTACTACGCTTATGTCACGAGCAAATTCTCCAACCGGCTTATCGTAGTCGATACGGATCCGAATGGCGACGGCAACATCAGCGATGCTGCCATCGCCGGATATGTTCCGCTCGTGACCGGCGGAAACACGGCTATTGACGATACGGTCAGCCGCTTGCCTGGATTCGGCGGCCAAGGTGTACTGGCGATTCCTAATGTCTATAACGGTTGGGTGCAAAACCTGCCGGAAGCATGGAAAGCCGGCCTCACAGAGGCACAGAAAAATCCCGTAGGGCATTAATCAAGAACGCAGCTGCCGGCAAAAACCGGCAGTTGCGTTTTCATCGATCAGCTTGATCGAACTGAAATTGAAAGCCGGTCGTTCTCAAACAAACGACGAAGAAAACACTCTAGTTCTACGTTGACCAATGCGCAAGTGCGGCTGCAACGGTATTGGGAATAGGAAAATGCTCATAAAAAAACACCCCGCTAAACGAATAACGAGGTGTGAAGGCTTCGTTCCGCATTCATACTCTTCTGGCTGCGAACGAGCAAAAGTGATCGAGAATTAGAAGGGAGTATTAATCAGGTCGTTAATTTATTCACGTTCTTGTTAAAGTGTTTAAAACCCAATTCCCAAATAACCGCCGGCTGTCATACCGCTTAAATTGACACCGTCGGATTTACCGGCAGTCAGTTGATAGCGGCCATCGATACCAATGAAGAAATCTTTCCAAATGTTGTAATCGACACCAGCACCGAACTGAACACCTGGCACTATATAAGTAATGGATTCAGAAGGAGGACTCATGACATGCACAGCAAAGCCTGCTGGAATAACCCACGGTCTTAGTTTGGAGCCTTCAAAAAACTTGATTTTCGGTGATGCTGATACTGTAAATTGACTAACCGTTACATTAATCGGATTCAGTGCTCCGCCGGCTAACATACTGGGCGAATTGCCGACAGCACCGTTACCCAAAACATGAGCACCGAATTGCTTATACTCGAACATCAGTTCCGCAAAAACGGTTGTTCTCGGCATAAGTCCCCACATATCTCTTGTCAGACCCCAATCAATACCAGCGCCTGCATACCAGCCTTGTTTATCCGCTTGGTCTTGAGCACCAATCGGCAAGACTTCACTCTGAATGGTTACACCGTTGCGATGGTTCATCATGTGTGCAAAACCGCCACGGAAAAACAGCATGCGATTTTTTTCTGTCACGTCCGTGCCGATGCGTTGTGTAAGAGGATCTACTTTCTCTACCAATGCCGCTTTTCTCTCTTCGAGATCATTGACTTTCTGCACCGTTTGATTGGTGGTTTGTTCAATCGTATTTACTTTTTGTACCGCCCGTGAAGATTCGGACTTTACTTTTTCCAGTTCCGATTGAATGGCTTGCAGTCTTTGCTCTAGAAGTCTGATGCGTTCAGCCGCTGCATCGGCAGCCACAACTTGAGGTGCAGCCAATGTAAAAGCGGTCAAAAGCGAACCGGCAATGAAATTGAGGGCTAATTTTTCCTTTTGCAAAAAATACTTCATATAATTCTCCTTAGAGGTTTGGTTTTTTTAGCTGACTTCAAAACCGTCACAGCATAAAAAAAAAGATTTGCAGCAACATTGATCTGCGTCAACTTGATTGAAGAACGCAGTGAATACCCCGCTGCTTGCGGACGGGATAATTAATTTCAAACAATCTCACAAAACGGGACATTTATCTATAAATAACGTGATATATATCCTGTAATGGTCTGTATAAATACAACTATTTTGGGATAAATGACACATGTTGCCCTGAATGGCGGCTTGATAAAATCAACGATGAATTAAACAGATAGAAAAAATGATTCCCAGAATGAGCTCTTTCATACTGTTTCCACCCGTGGAAAATGCGCTTACCGAGCCCAACGGGCTATTGGCTGTGGGGGGGGATCTTTCGCCGCAGCGCTTGCTCGCGGCTTATCACAAAGGGATTTTCCCGTGGTTCAATGAAGACGATCCGATTCTTTGGTGGAGTCCGGATCCCCGAATGGTGCTGTTTCCTGCCGAAATAAAAATCTCCCGGTCATTACGCAAGACACTCAAAAAAGACCACTATCACATTTACACGGATCGCAGCTTTACCGAAGTGATGGAGGCTTGCGCCGCGCCGCGCGCGGGACAAACCGGAACTTGGATACACCCGCAAATGATCGCGGCTTATAGCGTGCTTCACGAAATGGGGTTGGCGCATTCCGTGGAAACTTGGGTCGATGGCGAACTGGCCGGCGGGCTCTATGGCGTGGCGCTAGGAAAAGTGTTCTTCGGCGAATCAATGTTTTCACGCCGGCCGGATGCCTCAAAAATCGCCTTCGTACACCTGGTAAAACAGCTACAATACTGGGAATTCGGCATGATCGACTGTCAGGTTAGAACCAGTCATTTGGCGTCATTGGGTGCGCGGGAAATTTCAAGAACGGAATTCAGTCAAAAACTCGATGCCCTAATCACCGGAATCAAACCGGGCAAAAAATGGAACTTTGTTCGTACGCGGATCGAATAATTGAAGATACCTGTGCTTAAATTTCATACCACCAATCCTTATTCGTGCAGCTACTTGCCCGATAAATTGGCTTGTTCCGAGGTCGTTACTCCGGAGCATCTCATCGATGCGCAAGCTTATGGGAAATTGGTGCAAGCCGGCTTTCGCCGCAGCGGCCATTACACCTACCGCCCTTGCTGCGAACATTGCCATGCCTGCCTTTCCGTGCGGGTTGACGTAAAAGCCTTCACCCCCAAACGCGCGCAGCGCCGTGTTTGGAAGCAGCATCAGCATTTAACCGCCACCGTCCATCCGCTGCACTACAAAGCGGCGCATTATGCGCTCTACCAACGCTATCAAACAAAACGTCACTTTGGCGGTGGCATGGATCATGACTGCCGCGAGCAGTATCACAATTTTCTACTGCAAAGCCATGTGAATTCCAAATTGGTCGAGTTTCATGAAGAAACACAGCTGCGTATGGTTAGCATCATCGATTTGCTGCCGGACGGATTGTCGTCAGTTTATACCTTCTACGATGCCGAGGTTGCACATGCGAGTTTCGGCACTTACAACATTTTGTGGCAAATCGAACAATGCCGGAAACATGATTTAGATTACCTTTACCTGGGCTACTGGATCAAAGAAAACCGGAAAATGCGCTATAAAGCCAATTTCCAGCCGCTTGAAGTACTGATAAACAATCAATGGGTCGTGCTGGATAACAGTATTCTTGCATGAAATCGCTTCAAATCGGCGAACCTTATTCAAAATAAAACCCCAGCATGCTTTACACAATTCTTCGCCCACTGCTGTTCAAGCTTGACCCCGAATCCGCGCATCGCGTTACGTTTAACGGAGTAGAGCTGGCCAGAAAACTTGGATTATTGAAAGCCGTTTCGATTCCTTGTCAGCCTCGCAATGTGATGGGACTGAGTTTTCCCAATCCGGTCGGGCTTGCTGCCGGGTTGGACAAGAATGGTGAACACTTGGACGCATTGGCTGCGCTCGGATTCGGTTTTATTGAAATTGGTACCGTTACGCCGCGGCCTCAACCGGGCAATCCGGCACCGCGCATTTTTCGCATTCCCGAAGCACGCGCGATTATCAATCGCCTCGGTTTCAATAATCACGGCGTGGATCAACTGGTGGAGAACGTCAAGCGCTCGGCTTATCGAGGCATACTGGGCATCAATATCGGCAAGAATTTCGATACCCCGCTGGAAAAAGCAGTGGAAGATTATCTGATCGGACTCCAGAAAATTTACCGCTATGCCAGCTATGTGACCGTCAATATCTCGTCGCCGAATACTCAGAATCTGCGGCAATTGCAAGCTGCCGATGCGCTCGATCAGTTACTCGAGCAATTGAAATCCGAACAGGCCAAGCTTACGCAGGGGCATGGAAAATATGTGCCGATGGCGGTCAAAATCGCGCCCGATTTGGATGAAACGCAAATCCAAGCTATTGCCGCACTGCTGATAAAACATCGCATCGACGGCGTGATTGCCACCAACACCACGATTACGCGCACAGGCATCGAGCACTTGCCGTTGGCGCAGGAAAACGGAGGGCTAAGTGGCGCACCATTGACGCAACGCGCTACGGCAGTCATTCGTCAACTTCATCATGCGCTACAGGGTGCTATTCCTATTATCGGCGTCGGCGGCATTATGTCGGCGGACGATGCACAAGAAAAATTGGTGGCTGGCGCAAGCCTGGTACAGTTATACACCGGCTTGATTTATCGCGGCCCGGATCTGGTCAAGGAAATCGCCCGGGTAGTCTGTGCCCGGCACGAAACATAGAAATCGAATGAAAATGAATCAGTTGCTGATAGAGGAAATCGATGCGCTGTTGCCACAAACGCAATGCGGTAAATGCGGTTTTTCCGGCTGCAAACCCTATGCGGAAGCCATCGCGGCAGGGCGCGCAGATATCAATCAATGCCCGCCCGGTGGTCAGGAAGGTATTGAGAAATTGGCGCAGTTATTAGGTGTGCCGCCCAAACCGCTGAATACATCGCACGGTTTTTTCCGGCCTGACAGAGTTGTCGCCTGGATTGATGAACAACTGTGCATCGGTTGCACGTTTTGCATCCGGGCTTGCCCTGTCGACGCCATCGTTGGCGCCGGTAAACAACTGCATACCGTCATCACCGCGGAGTGCACCGGCTGCGAATTATGCATCGCACCTTGTCCGATGGATTGCATCAGCTTGGTGCCTGTTGACGAAAACAAGCATGATACGCGTAAGAAACAAGGAGCCGATAACGCACGCGCCCGTCACCAATTCCAGTTGTTGCGGTTGGAGCGTGACAAACATGCCGCTAAGGCAGAATCGAAGCACAAACCCGTTGCACAAACAGAGAAAAATCGAACATCCGCAGATGAGCGCAAGCAGGCGATCGTTCAAGCCGCGATCCAGCGCGCCGTGGCGGCTAGAAACAGGGCAACCCCTAATCATTCACCGGCAAAATCCCATGAACGCAACTAAGCGCCATGAGATTTTTGCTTGCCTGAAATCAGCCAATCCGCATCCCACAACCGAGTTGGAATATCATTCCCCATTTGAGCTGCTGATCGCGGTTATTCTTTCGGCGCAGGCAACCGACAAAAGCGTGAATCGGGCAACGCGGAAATTATTTCCTCAAGCCAATACACCGGAAAAGATTCTTGCTTTGGGGGAAGCCGGTTTGACCGAATTCATCAAAAGTATCGGGCTATACAAAACCAAGGCGAAGAATATTATGGCAACCTGCCAAATGTTGATACAGCAGCATCACAGCGATGTGCCGCGTACGCGCGAGCAACTGGAAAAATTGCCCGGTGTCGGGCGTAAAACCGCCAATGTCATTCTGAATACCGCATTCGGTGAACCGACTATCGCGGTCGATACGCATATTTTCCGTGTTGCCAACCGCACCGGTATCGCCCCCGGAAAAAATGTGCTCGAGGTTGAATTGAAGCTGTTGAAAGCAGTGCCAAAAGAATTCCGGCATGATGCGCACCACTGGTTGATTCTGCACGGACGCTACATCTGCAAAGCAAGAAAACCGGCTTGTGCGATTTGTATAATCAATCACCTATGTGAATTCAAAGACAAAAATTTTGAACACTGATCACACCATGTTTAAACCATCGAGAGAGCAAGCGCGGCAATTATTTTTTGAAACTTGGCGCAAATACCGTCAGCGGGAAATATTATCCGGCATTGAAACGATTGCACTTGAGGTCATTTTGTTGCACCCGGAATATCACGACATTCTCAGCGATCCCGAGCGCTTTCTGGATCAGGATTATCTACCGGAAATGGGCGGTACTAATCCATTCTTGCACATGAGCATGCATGTGGCGATCAAGGAACAATTGTCGATTAATCAGCCGATTGGAATTTGCGAGCGATTCGCCCGTTTGCAGAAACATAGCGGGAGTGAACACGCCGCAGCACACCAGATGATGGAATGTTTGGCGGAAATGATATGGCAAGCACAGCGTTCGCAATCCACACCGGATGCTGCCATCTACTTCGACTGCTTGGATAAACGGCTAAGCTCGATCAACTGAAATGAAAACGGGATAAAACCATCGACTGGTGTTTATCCCGTTTTTGTGTCTATTGTCGGCTCAAATAAATATTATTTGTTTGAATTCAAAGTACCTGGCTGGCTGGAATAATAAAAAGCTAGGTTCTCAATATCCGCCGGTGACAGATTGGCAGCCATTCCCGCCATGACAGGATCTTTTCTGTTACCGGATTTGTAATCTTTCAGTGCTTTTTCTAAGTATGTTCTATATTGCCCGCCGATCTTGGGAAAATTAGGCGCAGGGCTATTACCGTCAGCGCCGTGGCAGGAAGCACAAACTTCAGCTGCTTTACTTTTGCCTGCGTCGAGATCAGCAGCCATCAATTGGCCGGAAACTATCAAAGCTGCACCACTTAATGCAGCAATTACATAATTCTTCATAATTCGTTCCTTGCGTAAATGACTCAATTAATTTTTAGAATAGTATGCAGCAAGATCTTCTATATCTTGTTGAGACAATGTCTTAGCTAAACTTGTCATGGTTGGGTGGCTGCGTGTACCGTTTTTATAACCTTCCAATGCTTTAACGATATAGTCCGCATGTTGTCCGCCCAGTTTTGGAACACTGTAAGCCGACGGAAAAGCGGTTTTATAGCCCGGGATTCCATGACAGCCCACACACATTGACAACTTATCTTTTGCTGCTGCTGCATCTCCAGCTGCTTGAGTCATCCCTGAGAATGCCATAAGCATGCCCATGGCAAGTAATAAATTCATAATCAATTTTTGTTTCATATACGCCTCCTTCTCTCAAAAGTTGAACTTTAAACGATGTACCCGATTTGGTCAATGAATAAGTGCAAGCATGTCCATGTTGTTTATGGGGAAATTACCATCGGGGCTACATTTTTTCGACAGATTTCGATTCTAATTCTTCCCATCTTGCAAGACAATCTGTCAATTCTTTTTCAATCACCGTAACGCGAGCTTGCAATGCTTTCGCTTCATCCGGGTAATCGCGGTAAATCGTCGGTTGACTCAAGCGCAAAGTAATGTTCGCCTGTTCTTGTTCCAACGCATCGATTTTACCGGGTAATGCTTCCAGCTCACGCGCTTCCTGGTAACTCAGTTTTTTAGGCCGAGGAGCCTTTGGCGCTTTGGAACTACTGATTGGTGAAACTTCTGACTGCTTTGATAATATTTTTTGCTGACGGATATTATCTTCAAACTGTTTTGCGCGTATCCAATCTTCATAACCGCCAATATATTCACATAATTTTCCATTTCCTTCAAATGCAATTACTTGTGTGACGACATTATCCAGAAATTCACGGTCGTGACTGACCAGAAACAACGTACCGGCATAATCTTGCAGCAAGTCTTCCAGCAGCTCCAGCGTTTCAATATCCAGATCGTTGGTGGGCTCATCCAGTACCAGCACATTGGCAGGGCGGGTGAACAATCGCGCCAGCAACAGCCGGTTGCGTTCGCCGCCCGACAGCGATTTAACCGGCGAGCGCGCACGTTCCGGCGGAAACAGGAAATCTTCCAGATAACTGATGACATGCTTACGCTTGCCGTTGATCTCGACAAAGTCAGAACCGGGACTGATGGTATCTGTCAGGATCATTTCTTCGTCGAGCTGTTCGCGCATCTGATCGAAATACGCCACCGCCAACTTGGTTCCTTGCTGAATGGCGCCCGAATCCGGCTGTATCTCGCCTAGAATCAATTTCAATAACGTCGACTTGCCGGCGCCGTTGGGCCCCAATAATCCCACCCGGTCACCGCGCATAATGCGGCAGGAGAAATCCTTGATGATCACTTTGCCGCCATAACTTTTACTGACATGCTCCAGCTCGGCGACCAATTTCCCTGAGCGTTCACCGGCATCGAGACTGATATTCGCTTTTCCGACCTTATCCCGCCGCGCTGCGCGCTCCAGCCGTAATGCCTCCAGTCTGCGCACCCTGCCTTCATTGCGTGTGCGTCGCGCTTCGACGCCTTTGCGGATCCAGACTTCTTCTTGCGCCAGGAATTTATCGAATTTCTGGTTATGAATCGCCTCGACCTCCAGCATCTCCGCTTTCTTGTGCTGGTAATCCGAGAATTTGCCGGAAAATGACTGCAAATGACCGCGATCCAGCTCAACGATGCGGGTTGCCACGTTGTCGAGAAAGCGCCGGTCGTGCGTGATAAACAACACGCTGCCGGCAAAATCCTGCAACAAACCTTCCAGCCACTCGATCGAAGAAAAATCCAGATGATTGGTCGGCTCGTCCAGCAACAACACATCCGGCGAAATCACCAGCGCACGCGCCAGCGCGACACGTTTTTTCAAGCCGCCGGAAAGATGCTCGATCAATGTATCCGCGGGCAAATTCAGCTTATCGATTACCGTTTCTATCTTTGCTTGCAGATTCCAGCCGTCTTCGATCTCCAAAGCACTTTGCAGATCCTGCATGCGCAGCAGCAGCGCTTCGGTATTTTCCGGTGCTTCACCCAGAGCGTGCGAGATGGCATGATAATCCAGCAAAATCCTGCTGATATTGCCCAAACCGGTGGAAACTTCTTGATACACCGTGTTCGACGGATTTAGCAGCGGTTCCTGTGCAACATAGGCCAGTTTGATGTTCGGTGCGCGCCACAGCTTGCCGTCATCGAGTTTGATCTCGCCCGCCAACGCACGCAGCAAGCTTGATTTGCCGCCGCCGTTCCGGCCGATCAAACCGGCCCGCTCGCCCGGATCCAATTGCAAATCGGCGTGATCGAGCAAGGCATGATGACCAAAGGCCAAACAGGCGTTTTCCAGTGTAATGAGCGGCATCGGGGGGATTCTAAAGTTGAACAAAACTGTCTGCGGGATTAATCGATTTTTGATTCCGAGTTCAACAAAAATTAAGGAGCGTCATTGTGTCACGCTTTCTCCCGCTTGGCAAAAGCGGACATCAACAAAAATGGAGCCCGCAGGCTCCATTTTTATAATGACGTTGCAACCCGAATTGGATTATTCAGCCGAGGTCACATTGATTTTCTTGGGTTGCACCGCTTCACGCTTCGGTATCACGACTTCCAACACGCCGTGCTTGGACGATGCGGAAATCGCCTCGGCATTGGCGGTATCCGGCAGGCTGAAGCGTCGGTAGAAAGAACCATAGGTGCGTTCAACGCGTTTATAGCCTTCCTTCTCGGTCTTGCTTTCCGATTTCTTTTCACCTTTGATGGTCAGCACGCCATCTTCCATACTGATATCGATTTCTTCCGGTTTAACACCGGGAATATCCGCATGAATGACAAATTTGTCCGCTTCTTCCTTGATATCCACAGCAGGCGCCCATTCGGCGGTTGCGGTGGAACCTTCGGCAACGCTTCGATCCAGTTCTCTTTGCAGCTGACTCAACAGACCCCAGGGTTCATAACGTGTAATAGCCATACTCAATTTCTCCTTATCGATTAAAAAAGCACATTGCGTAAGTCACAGTTACAAGAAATACACTTTCAAATGCAATATAAGGATCATCCATTATTTTTTCAAGCGGTCCCAGAAATTGCCTGGGTTTTAAAATGCGGCGCCATCACGGCCGCATATAACGCCGCCGCAATCCGTACAGAACCGCAGCGAGCGCGGATAGTAGCACGGTAACCAAGAGTCCGTTGCGCTTGACCCACTCCATTGTGTTTGATTGAACGGAAACATGCGCTTCGGCGAGACCCAGCACCTTCGTATCGGTCTGCGCATTATTTTGCGTCAACAAATGCAACTGGAAGCTCAGCTCCTGCTCGCCGGACGATTGCGGTGTCACGCGCCAGCGCCAGCTTGAGATACCTTTGTAGCCCGACAACGGCTCCTGCGGTCCAAGCCTGTCGATTTCAAAATCGTCACCAGCGATTTCCGCCTTCATGTCGGGTGATACCACACCGCTGATTCCTTGAATTCCGGTACCCTCGGATGCCGTCGCAACAAGCTCGTTGACAAACTTGGCCAGATGTTTCGTCTCCAGATTGAGCGTCACCTCAAAGCTTTCGTATTGTTTCACCGCCGACGGGATCGTGATCACGGTACTATCCACCGGCAACTTCATGATCACCGGATTGACATGCTTTTTGGACATCAGCATATGCATCAGCGCATTGAACGAAAAAGGCACAAGCAATAAAACAACCAGCATCGCGATAGGTACGATGAAATTAAAATTCAAACCTGATTGAGGTTCAGAGTCACGCATGATTTCTCCAGCAATGGGTTTACATTTAGGGGCAAATCATATCATTGTTGGGGAGGGAGCTGAGTAAATCAAAACAGCGAGTTTTGCTGATTATCGAAACTCAGCATATAAAATTTTTGCAAGTCTGCTTATTTTCTTAATCGCTAAAAACCGCCAAGTAGTCAGCAAAAACAAACACGCGATTACGGCTTTGTCCGGTGATCTCGTGCAAAATGCCGTGTTCACACATTTGCGCAACCAATTCATTCGCCGCCTTGTAACTGAGATCGCAGATTTGCTGAACTTCTTCGATGCGGATGGCGGGTTGCGTAAACAAAGCATTCAGTAAGCGCTACGCACTTGCAGTTCTGCGCCCGAAACTCGCTTGCAGATTCTGCTCTAAGCGGGCTTTTAAACTAATGATGCGGGACAAGGCGCTCACTGCCAAAGTTGCCGTTTGCTCAATCCCGACCAGAAAATACTTAAGCCACTGCAACATATCGCTTTTCTCACGCACGCGCATTAAGTTATCGTAATACAATCCTTTGTCCTTCTCAAAATAGCTGGAAAGATAAAGCAACGGTTTTTCCAAAATCCCCTCACTCACCAAAAACAGCGTAATCAATAGCCGTCCGATACGCCCGTTGCCATCCAGAAACGGATGTATGGTTTCAAACTGGTAATGCGCGATCGCGATGCGGATCAATGCTGGAACATGAATAGCCCGGCTGTGCAAAAACTGCTCCAGGTCGCTCATCAATTCATTGACATGCTGATGATGAGGAGGAATAAACACCGCATCCACCAAACTATGACCGCCGATCCAGTTCTGGCTGGTACGAAACTCACCGGGCAGCTTGTGCTCGCCGCGCACGTTTTGCAGCAATGTCGCATGCATTTGTCTTAATAAACGTGACGACAAAGGCAATGTCTGTAAATGGTCGATTGCCTGATTCAACGCCTGCGTGTAATTTTGCACCTCGCGCCAATCGTTACGGTGCTCGGGCAGAATTTCCGATTCGGGCAATACCGCTTCCTGAATATTGGTCTGCGTCCCTTCGATACGGCTGGAAATCACCGCTTCCTTGGTCACGTGCAATTGAATGAACAAATCGATATTCGGCACTAAGCGCGCAAATGAATTGAGTTCCCCGAGCTTGACCGCCGCCTTCTCCAGCAACAGATTTATCTGCGGCATTTGCCACACCCATTCATCGTTAATCGTGGATGGCAGGAAATACCGGTATTCATAACCTTTCTGGAAGTGACCGGACTGATACTGCTCAAGTTGAATCGTCATGGCATGTTCATGCGGAAAGAAAGTAACATATAAAATCTTTTGGGTCTTAGGAAGTTAAGCACTTACTAAAGTGTGCTAACTTTCTGAGATGAATGCTAAAAACAGATACTATTTTCGTTCTCGAATCAGAGAAGCAAAATTCAGGCAACTTATTCGATGTTTTTCGATGGATTTTACTGCTACTGACACAGCCCAATTGACCGGCATTTCTATCCGATCCGTCAATACCATTTATCTTAAAATACGACAGCGAATTGCCCAGAATTGCGAACTTGAATCCCCTCTGCAAGGTTCTGTAGAAGTTGATGAGTCTTACTTTGGTGCCCAGCGAGTCAGGGGTAAAAGGGGGCGGGGCGCTTATGGCAAAACAATAGTCTTTGGTGTGCTTAAACGCCAAGGAAAAGTTTATACAGAGATTGTTCCAGATTGCTCTAAAGCGACATTGCAAGCCATTATCCGTGGGCATGTAGCGCCCGATACCGTAATCCATTCCGATGGATGGCGTGGTTATGACGGATTGGTCGATATCGGCTTTGATAAGCACTTCAGGGTTCACCATGGTGACAATGAGTTTGCCAGTGGCGAGCGGCATATTAATGGTATCGAGTCTTTCTGGAGTTTTGCTAAAAGACGTTTGGCCAAGTTCAATGGTGTGCCCGAACATACTTTCTACCTGCACTTGAAAGAAACCGAATTTCGTTTTAATCATCGCCGTGATAATCTCTATCATGAAATTCTTAAATTGTTACGTTTAAACCCGCTTTAACTTCCTAAGACCCAATCTTTTATATTACTTTTACTGCTGAAAGTAAAATATGAATGACATTATGTTACTTTTATTATCATTGTATACGATGATTTTGTTCCGCATTGCTGACTAAAATCGCAGATCGATTTTGGGTGACCAAACAAATTTCTTGATCTTTTCTTTGCCAGAATGCGATTTAGAATTGAGATAGCATTTAACATGTTCGGAAAGATTTTGCTTATGTGGTGCTGATGCGTTTGAAATTAATGCTCCCATGATGACATCTACGAGCTGTATCAGACTATTCTCTTTTGAATTGAGAGGCTTTAAGGTATGGATCCATTTTTGCTTTATAAAGAATCCATCCCTTTTGATGGCGTTGTTTAGTGCAAATTGAAGAGAAGACCACCGATATGATTTCCCATCCTTATAATCCATAAACATGCCATACCTATAGTAGGGAAGTGTATTCAGGCGCAAGAAAATATAGTAAGTTTTAAAAAATCTTTGTTCTTCAGTTGGTGCCCATTCTTTCCAGCTTTCTCCTTTTTGCACCTGCATGACAATAACTCGTGTATAAGGGGCATCCAAGAAAATATTTGAAAATTCGATGTATACAGAGAGCATCTGTCTAGAAACCTTAGATGTAAGAATTTCTAGCGTTGTTTACAGTATTCAGGAGAATACTGTAGATGAACATACACAAACGCACTCGTTTAACATTATTGGATCGTCAGGAAATCTGGCGGCTGTATCAAACCCGGCTGTGGAAGGTAGTTCAGCTGGCAGAATACTTTCACGTCAGCCGGCCAACGATTTATGACGTACTGAAACGAGCCAGACTCCAGGAATTTACTCCGCGTAGCAGTACCAATCAGCGCTTCAAGACACTGCAGTATGGCCTCAAACGTTTGGCTAAAGTAGAGCAAACCATCCAGGAACGTCTCAAGCGTGAAGCGAAGCGCTATAACAAATCTTATCCGGGCGAGCTCGTTCACCTCGATACCAAGCGGCTTCCATTATTGAAAGGACAGTCTGCCAATGAACCTCGCGAGTACCTGTTTGTGGCCATCGATGATTTCTCCAGGGAATTATATGCCGATATCTTCCCCGATAAAACTCAATACAGCGCCGCTTGCTTTCTCATCGCTACTGTTGCCCAATGTCCTTATCAAATCGATTGCACTTATTCCGATAACGGCACGGAATTTAAAGGAACTGACGATCATGCTTTTGTCAAAGCTTGCAGGCAACACGGTATCGGTCAGAAGTTTACTCGTGTCAATCGTCCTCAAACCAACGGGAAAGCTGAGCGCGTGATCCGCACGCTCATGGACATGTGGCACAACAAATTCTGTTTTAAAGACACTGCTGACCGACGTATTCAACTTGTCCGTTTCATTAACTTCTACAACACCGTCAAACCCCATAAGAGTTTGTATAACGCAACCCCTTATGAAATACTCAACGCTTATTTCAATCAACCTCTCTGTAAACAACCCTGAGATTTCTTACACCTTAGACCATTTCATTTCCCCATAACAGTAGTGTTTATCCCTGAAAACATTTATTTTTGTTTTAAGAATTTCAGCGCGTTCAGGAGTGCAGCATAGTGCACCTAGGTAAAAAGTCCTTTTGTCGTGAACACCAGATTCATCGCAGTAAAGATTGTAATAAATGCTCAATTCTTTGAAGCCTCAATTTAAAAAGATTTCAGTTTATTTGTGTTTTTATATAGAAATTCTGTTTTCCGAGTTAATCGTATTTTTTTAGCTCTTTCAGTACATCTCGATACCCCGGACAAACCCTCCCCACCGCCTCCCAAAACGCTTTTGAGTGATTCATCTCGATCAGATGCGCGAGTTCGTGGGCGACGACGTAGTCGACCAAGTGCAATGGCAGTTGGATCAAGCGCCAGTTTAGCGTGATAAGACCACGGCTGTTGCAGCTGCCCCAGCGGGTTTTAGCTTGGGATAGGCGGAAGGGTGGAGTGGGGACTGCCAATTCCGGTGCGTAAAGTTCGATGCGTTGCTTGAAGCAGGTAATCGCTTGCTGTTGATACCAGCTCATCACGAAGGTTTCGATATGGCGGGAGTTGAGTTCGATGGTGAGCGGTTGTGGTAATTCCTGATCGAATGACCGGATCATTGCGAGTTCGCCGGTTGGTTTCATTGCAATCCGCCAAGGTTCGCCGAGCAGCGGGTAGGTAGTTTCCAACGACCAGTCGAGCACCAGGCTTTTTTTGTCCTGCCATTGCGCGAGCTTCTTCGTGATCCAACCGGCTTTTTGCTGCAAAACACTGTCGATATATGCAAGTGGGGTATGCAATGGCGCGCTGATGCGCAGGCCGTGCTGGCTGATTTGCAGGCCGATCGAGCGGCGGCGGCTGCGAGTGAGGGTGTAGGGGATATCTTGGCCGCCGAGTGTCGCGATTTGCGTGGCGGTTTGCGGCGGCACGGCTAGGATTGCTGCGGATTGATCTGGTTGATGCGCTGCATTTCCGCTTCGATCCACGCTTCCACTTGCGCGTTCAGCTCACCGGCTTCCATACCAGTGGGATCGATCGGCTGGCCGACGCTGACGGTGATGGTGCCGGGGTGTTTGACGAACGAGTTTTTGCCCCAGAATTCCCCAGCGTTATGCGCCACCGGCACGACCGGCACATTGGTATGCGTTGCCAGCCACGCGCCACCGATGCGGTATTTGCCGCGCTGTCCGGGCGGGATGCGCGTGCCTTCGGGAAAGATCACGATCCAGAAGCCTTGTTGCAAACGGTCCTTGCCTTGCTCGACAATTTGCTCCAGCGCTTTCTTGCGGGCGCTGCGGTCAATCGCAATCGGACTGGTCATCGCCAAGCCCCAGCCGAAAAACGGGATGCGCAGCAGCTCTTTTTTCAGCACCCACACTTGCGGCGGAAAGATTTCCTGAAACGCCAGCGTTTCCCACGCCGATTGGTGTTTGGAAAGCACGATACTCGGGATTTTTGGGATATTTTCCGCGCCGATGATGCGGTAACGCAAGCCGCACAGGTGCCACAACAGAAACAGCATGATACGCGTCCAGCTCGAAGTGACGCGGTAACGGTTATGCGGCGATAGCGGAAAGCACGCCAGCGTCAGCAACGCATACGGTGGCGTGATGATGATTTGCAGCAGCATGTACAACGCTGAACGAAGAAATGCCACGCTTATTCTTCTCCAACCAGTGCGTCGGTAACAGCCGCCAGATCGGCGAAAATCTGCGTATGTGCGGGAATTTCCTTGGCCGCGCGCGTTGTTTCTCCGTTACCGGTCAGCACCAGCACCGGAATCGCGCCAACCGCATCCGCCGCTTGCAAATCCTTCAACGAATCGCCGACTACCATGACATTTTTCAGATTGACGCCGTAACGCTGCATGATCTCATCGAACAACCCGGTCGCCGGTTTGCGGCAATTGCATTTATCCGCGTTGGTATGCGGGCAGAAAAATATCGCATCGATGCGCCCGCCCGCGTGATTGACCGCTTTGTACATTTTGTCGTTGATGGCGTTGTACGTCGCCATGTCGAGCAGGCCGCGCCCGATACCCGATTGGTTTGTGGCGATCACCACGCGATACCCCGCGTGCGTCAGGCGTGCGATTGCTTCCAGGCTACCGGGAATCGCAATCCATTCGTCCGGCGTTTTGATGAACGTGCCACTGCTCTCGTTAATCACGCCGGTTTGGTCGAGGATGATCAGCTTCATATCAGGTTGCCAGCTTGGAAAGATCGGCGATACGATTCATGATGCGATGCAGTTGCGCCAATAGCGCCAGCCGGTTGTTGCGCAATTTTTCATCGTCGACGTTCACCATCACATGATCGAAAAACGTATCGACCGGCGTTTTCAACGTTGCCAGCATTTGCAGCGAAGCGGTGTAATCACCGGCGGCAAAGGCTTGTTCGGTTTTTGGCTGAATAGCTTGCAGCGCCTGATAAAGCGCCTGCTCATCGGCTTCCTGCAATAAACCGGTATCGACGCTATCGCTGATATCGCCTTCGGATTTCTTGAGGATATTACCGACCCGCTTATTAGCCGCCGCCAGACTGACCGCTTCCGGCAGTGCGGCAAACGCCCGCACGGCGGCGAGACGTTTGGGAATGTCGCTAAGCAATTGCGGATTCAGGCTGAGCACGGCATCGACTTCCTGCGCGGTGTAGCCTTGGTCGCGTAAGTAGCTAGTGAGACGTTCGTAAACGAATACTAACAACTCTTGACGTATTTGATACAAGATATGGTAATGCTCCAGCATAAAATCAGGTGAACAGCTTTCCCATTTTTCTGGAATATCTTCATCTTCAGTTATTCCAATTACCTTCTGCACCAATTTGTCTAATTCGAGTGACAAATCTTCCTCGATTAAAATTCTTATAACTCCCAGTGCATGGCGTCGTAGTGCAAACGGATCTTTGTCGCCAGTTGGCACTTCGCCAATCTTGAACATATTTACCAAGGTTTCCAGTTTGTCTGCCAATGCCAAGCAAACACCCACTGGGTTGCGCGGCAATTCGTCACCGGCAAAGCGCGGTTTGTAATGGTCTTCGATGGCAAATGCAATGTCGTCGCTCAGGCCTTCGTGCTGTGCGTAATAGCGCCCCATGATGCCTTGCAGTTCGGGAAACTCACCGACCATGCCGGTCAGTAGGTCCACCTTGGCTAACGTAGCAGCTTTATAAGCCTGATCACCCAGGGCATCTCCATTCAATTGATGGCCGATCGCAGTTGCGATATTTCGAACATAAAACATGCGCTTGCCTTGCGTGCCAAGCTTGTTGTGATAAACCACCTTATCCAGTTCGGGCAAGCGCGATTCCAGCGTTTTTTTGCGATCCTGATCGAAGAAAAACTTGGCGTCTGCCAGACGCGAGCGCACTACGCGTTCGTTACCGGCGATGACTTGCGTGGGATCGGCGGGGCGGATGTTGGATACCAGCAGGAATTTGTTGGCGAGCTTTCCTTGCGCGTCGAGCAGCGGGAAGTATTTCTGGTTCGCTTTCATCGTCAGAATCAGGCATTCCTGCGGTACTTGCAGGAATTCGGCGTCGAATTGGCCAACCAGTACGTTCGGATGTTCGACCAGCGCGGTGACTTCGTCGAGCAGCGCATCGTCGTCGATGGGCGTGAGATGTTCTTTCGCAGCGGCTACGGCGAGCTGGCGCGCGATTTCGGCGCGGCGCTCAGCAAAGCTTGCGAGCACGGCGCCTTCGGTTTGCAGCTGTTGCGCGTAACTGTCAGCGTTGTGCAGCACGATGGGATTGACTTTGGCTTCAAAGCGGTGCCCTTGCGTTTCGCGCCCGGCTTGCAGGCCGAGCACGCTGACCGGCACGACATCGGCGCCGTGCAGCGCCACCAGCGAATGCGCCGGGCGCACGAAATGCACGCTTTGCCAGCCATCCGCCAGTTGATACGTCATCACTTTCGGAATCGGCAACTGGCTGATCGCGTCCTGCAACGCTTTTTGCAGCCCGTCGGTCAACAGCGTGCCTTGCACCACAGTATCCAAAAACAGTGTCTCGGTTTTACCGTCCATCGCGCGTTTCAGTTGCAGCACTGCCGAGGCATCGGCGCCGAAGCTGGCGAGTTTTTTCAATAGCGGCGGTGTCGCTTGACCTGCGGCATCCAGACCGACTTTGACCGGCATCAGTTTTTGCGTGACCGCTTGATCGGAAGCTTGCGCCGCGACATTGGCGATATGCACCGCCAACCGCCTTGGGGTGGCGTACGGCGTGATCGCTGCATCAGGCATGACCAATCCTTGCGCTTTC